>CAJOFJ010000001.1 GCA_905233625.1 uncultured Bacteroidales bacterium
AGTGTCAAAGGTCGTTAAGGTCGACAAGGTCGTTAAGGTCATCGTAACGACGGAATCGCAGCCCGCGGTGGATGGCAGGGTGACGGTCTGGGTGCCGGCTTCGGTGAACTGGATACCATTCCAGGTGTAAGGCAGTTCGCTGGCGCAGATAGTGAGAGTGTCAAAGGTCGTTAAGGTCGACAAGGTCGTTAAGGTCATCGTAACGACGGAGTCGCAGCCCGCGGCGGATGGCAGGGTGACGGTCTGGGTGCCGGCTTCGGTGAACTGGATACCATTCCAGGTGTAGGGCAGTTCGCTGGCGCAGATGGTGAGAGTGTCAAAGGTCGTTAAGGTCGACAAGGTCGTTAAAGTCATCGTAACAACGGAGTCGCAGCCCGCGGCGGATGGCAGGGTGACGGTCTGGGTGCCGGCCTGGGTGAACTCTACGCCATTCCAGGTGTGGGGCAGCTGGCTGGCGCAAAGGGTGAGAGTGTCAAAGGTCGTTAAGGTCGACAAGGTCGTTAAGGTCATCGTAACGACGGAATCGCAGCCCGCGGTGGATGGCAGGGTGACGGTCTGGGTGCCGGCGTGAACTGTACGCCATTCCAGGTGATAGGCAGTTCGCTGGCACAAATGGTGAGAGTGTCAAGGATGTTATAAGTTGGTCCATTACACGGGATTGTCACCTCCACACTACCCTGTGCGGGAGCTTTGCAACCATTGTCCCATACCGACCATACCGCATAATTATATAAACCAGCAGAAGGGACATTATCATTATAATAGGTATTAGACGTGTTTTGAACATTCACTTCATTTCTTTCCACCTGATAACTGATGCAAGAAATCGGCACATCTTCAATTCTGGCCTTCAGCACAAAGGAATAGGATGTGTTAAACTCACCCCAAGAGGTGTTGTAAGTTGCCACTAATTTCGTTATACAACCTTTATGCGCCACGTATGGCGGTCCTAGCTGAAAGGGGTATACTCCACCAGGAACCTCCAAATATAAGCCATACCATAATTCCTCATTGGCATTAATAAGAACAGGATTATTCAACGCAACAGTATTCCAATCCCCATCCGTCAAAGTCGAGATATCCACATTCTGCTCAACCACGAGATTTCCAGGGTTATACGACGAACCATTATAACTCCCCCCCTTAAAAACCACAATCTTATACACATTTACACTCGTATTGGCTTTGAATGTGATTGCCGTCAGCTGTTTGTTGTGATATTCTATTAAATCGGACGTCTCATAGCGATGCATCATGTATCTTTTCACAGCTGAATTATAACCATAACTGGTTTGCCAAGTGTTATTCCAGCTTATTTCGTATTGCTCTGGCTGGAAAATTTCAGGAGCATCCCACGACAAGGCCACACTTTGTTCAGACTGCGACAAAAGCAGGTTTTGAGGAGGATTACAAGCCGCATAGTATTGTCCTGTAAGTGGCACAACAGCAGAAATATTTCCCGACTGAAGATGAATGGTCCCTCTTTCGAAAGGAGTATTCTCTGTAACGGGTATATATTTCACATAAAGAGTCCCCCCCAGTCTATTAATCATCGCTGTACTTGTGAAATGAACAGAATCAGTACTCAATAAAAAATTACCATCTACACTTACCTGAATATCTTCCGTCAATGCGATACCACTGATTATCATTTTTTTAGCAGCATAATCAAGTCCATAATTGGTATAAAAATCCAATCTATCCGGAAGCGTACTAATCTGTGTAACGTTTGTAAAACTACTTTGAATCGAGGCTGAACAGCCATTTGACCAATTGGCAACAACTGTATACAAATAGGTATTCGTTTCCTCCACATGGTCTTGTTGGGACAACAAATTCGTAGTAGTAAGAAGAGTTTCGTCACGATACACCTGATAATTTGTAAGCGTATGTCTATCCTCCACAATTCCTTTTACACAAACAGAATGATTTGGATAATGTCCCCAGCTTGCCTGTCCGTTTTCATAATGAAAACCATAGAAACCACCCTTTCCCTGTACTGTTCCACTACAAATAGAAACCGCAAAAAGATTGGCGACAGTTTCCACACGAATACCAAAGCACATGTCCTGACTGGCATCGATTTCCACAGGATTGTTCAGGCTAACTGTGTTCCAACTACCGGCAGTCAATGAATTTGTGGGCACATCCTGAGTATACACCAGCGTTCCAGGATTGAACGTGGAACCATCGTATGACCCTCCTTTATATACCTCAAGCTTGTATGAGCTTGCCATATCATACACATAAAAATCTATCTCCGTAAGACTTTTACCATGCATGACCACCAAATCGGAATCACAAAAACGCTGCAAAACAGAAACCGTAACATCTGAGCCATAACGGACCCCCGAACAAAATCCACCTGGATACCAAGTTATGGTTTGTTGGTCAAGAGGCAATATCGCCGCATCCCAACTGAGGTCTATATTCTGCAAATCTTGTGTAGTGACAAGCAAATTCGTAGGAGGCGGACAGTTCACCTGGTAGCAATTTCCCGACAGCATAATCGTTTCTACAGTAGCACCAGATGCCAGACACAAGGAGCCATGCTCCGGATGTCCAATAGAAGAAGGCTCATAACGGACATACAATGTTCCACCAGTACTATTCAAGCTAAGAGACGATGCAAAGTTAACTGAATCCAAACTAATTTGAAAAGGACCTGAAACAGTAGCATTTACAGGTGCGGAAAGCGCATTTGTCAGGACCGAGACAGGCTTGGTTTCGCTAACAGATCCATATTCTGTCAGAAACGAAATACGTTTTACATCTGGACGGATAATCGACATATTGGCGTTAATGCCAAAGACAGCCCCTTGATTGGAACTGAAGTTATTGCCTCCGGGATTCAATGCGGAAATCAAGAAATAACCATCCAAGTATCCTCCCCAGCCCCAGTTAAAATGAAAATAGTTATCACTGTCGTATCCGTCACAAACAAAAGCATGACCGCCGCTTCCGCTACCATGATACAGCATGGGCTGCAAATTGTTCAAAGATGCCTTCAGCATGGAAATCCATGTTTCCTCTGAATAAGAAGGCCTATCCAAATGATAACAACCTTCATAGCCGAAAAAAGTATTCAAAGCCTGTGCAACCTGTTCACTGACTGCCCCGCTCATATTAGCACCATATTGCATATTCACACTCACGCCACAGTGATAAATCAATTGTGCCACCTCAAAAATCTCTGTGACCGAGCTATTGGAATTGATGCTGTTCGGCATATGGGCATAGTCGTAAGTTGAGTGAGCAAAATCTACCGAAAGCACACCATAATCACCATAACCATAGTGCGAATAATTAGAAGTATAACTATGACTTCCGATTCCGTGACTGGGATATTGCCAATAGCGGATAAGCTGCGCCATAGCCGTAGCCACACAACCCGCGAATGTGTGTCCGTTAGGACCAGCCGGATCAGCCGGACACAAGTCGTTATAATATGCACTTTGGTTCCATGTAGTAGAGAGCAGCGGTCCAACGACTGGGGTTCCCAAACGCATCGTCTGTCTTCTTGGCATAACGGAAAATTCCTCCCATCTTTCACGAGTCTGAGCAGAAAAACTGGCGTTGCTCTCCAACGTATATTTCATTTCATTTGCATAATCATTCAAGATATCCAAAAAAGCCTCTGGCAAATGAGCATGCTCGAAATGTCCCTCCGTAGAATATCCCAACACCGGTTCAAAACAATCATCCGCACTCACAATAACAAAACCATCTCCAACATTATAAATGCGAATACAATCCACCGAATCCCTGCTGGCAGAAGTTTGAATTCTGCGAGTATAAGCCAGCTGTACCATCACAGGGGAACGGTCTGAGATTCCTCGCGTTTTATACGAATAAAAATTCAAAGCTATCTCCTTGGTACTACTCGTGTCCCGAGGGGCCGCAACTGCACCACACACCCCAATTATCAATAAAAAAGTGAATATAAGTATATGTTTCATAAACCATCAATTTTTTCTAGATAAATTTACAAAAATACAAAAAAACAGAATACCGCTTTATCAAATCATCACTGTTTATTTCTTTTTTTATACAAAAATACCTGTTGTAAAAATATTATGTATATTTGCAAGTTATGACACACTAATTCGAATTGAAACAATAACATTATAAAATCATCAACAAAAAACAACAGAAATGAAAAGAAAATTATTGATTTCAGGATTGATTATCGGAAGTCTTTTGCTTTCGGGATGTGTAACCAAACAAAAATATGCCGAATTGGAGGATAGCTACAGAACATGCTCCGAAAACTTGGCTGTGCTGAATCAGGACAATATCAACACCGTCAACAAAAACAAGCAATTGGAACAGCAAGTCGAGCAATTGAAGGCCCGCACCAAACAGCTGGCCAATGACACGCTGACACTCAGCAAAAGATTGGCCCAATCGGAAAAAGACCTGGCCAAAGCCATCCGCGACTACGATGAGCTGCTGAAACAATTCGCCGAACTGAATATGACCAACAATACACAAGTCAACAAACTTCTGGCCGATATTGAAAAAATCAAGGCTCAGCTGAAAGAACGTGAGGCAGAAATCAACCAACAGCGCGATGAGCTCAACCTCGCCGCCATGGAACTTTCGGACAAAGAATCCCGTTTGAGTGAGCTGCAAAGCATTTTGAATCAAAAAGATGCAGAGGTAAAAAAACTTAAAGAAACCGTTTCCAACGCGCTGAAAGGATTTGAAGGTAGCGGCTTGAACGTATATGAGAAAAACGGCAAAGTATATGTGTCAATGGATGAAAAGCTGCTGTTTGCTTCTGGAAGTTGGGTTATCAACAACGACGGTATGCAAGCCATCTCCCAATTGGCCGAAGTACTTGAAAAAGAAGAAGAAATTTCTGTTTTGATTGAAGGCCATACCGACAATATACCATACAAAGGTGCCGGTCAGGTAAAAGACAACTGGGATTTGAGCGTAATGCGTGCCACCGCTGTAGTGAAGGCCATTCTGAAGAACAAGAACATCGACCCTTCACGTTTGTCCGCCTCCGGTCGTAGCGAGTACTTCCCCATCGACAGCAACGACAATGCCGAGGCTCGCGCCAAAAACCGCCGCACCGAAATCATTCTGACCCCGAAATTGGACGAATTGTTCCAAATTATCAATCAGAATTAATTTTCTATGCAATTTACTGATTTACTGCTTCATTGGTATGCAGATAACAAGCGTTCACTCCCTTGGCGGGGTGAACGCGATGTTTATAGGGTGTGGGTATCCGAGATCATCTTGCAGCAAACCCGCATTCAGCAAGGCTGGGACTACTACTTGCGCTTTATCGAAGCTTTCCCGGATGTCAAAGCATTGGCAGAAGCCGACGAGGAGCAAGTTCTGCGGGTATGGCAAGGGCTGGGCTATTATTCACGCGCCCGGAACATGCATGCCGCGGCCCAAAGCGTAATGCGTGAGCATGGAGGCATGTTTCCCTCCACCTACGGGCAGGTGCGCCAGCTCAAGGGCATCGGTGACTATACCGCCGCCGCCATCTGCGCTTTTGCTTACGGACTGCCCTACCCCGCCGTGGACGGCAACGTGCTGCGCATCATCAGCCGCGTGTTCGGCATCCACGACAATATTGCGGACAACAGCACCCGAAAGAATATCTCGGCATTGTGCCAGAAACTGATAAAAGACACTGATCCTTCAGACTTTAACCAGGCTCTGATGGACTTCGGATCACTGCAATGCACGCCCAAGAATCCCGATTGCGAGCATTGCCCGATGCAAGGCGAATGCTATGCGTTCAAGCACCAGCAAGTGGATACGCTTCCTGTCAACATCAAACGTATCCATATCAAAAACAGGTATTTCCATTATTTTGTCTGCATCCATCAGGATGAAATTATAATTGAGAAAAGAGAAAATGATGACATCTGGAAAGGTTTGTATCAGCTTCCCATGAGCGAGACCAAAAATAACAAAAAACTGAATTTCAAACTCTTATATCAAGCCAAACACCAGTTGACGCACCAGACTCTCCATGCCTACTTTTACGACACTCCCGACGCATCTACGCTTCCGGAACCTGCCGGCCAACGACTGAAAATCAAGGTCAAAGATATTGACAATTACGCCTTCCCGAAATTAATCATCAATTTCTTTAATACCCTTCAATAAAAAACTATCCGGCTGCCACAATGCGACAGCCCTTCAGATAAAAAAAAATTGTATCTTTGCTGTTTCAAACAAAAATAACAATATTATGGAAGAAGAAAAAGACATCAACTTGACTCTTGAAGAGATCAAAATGCCCGACAACGCTTATTCCGAGCTGAAAGAGGGCGAAGAGTACAAACCCATACTGATGGGCACAAAGAAATACCCTGAAATCAACGCCTGGACGGTGATTTGGGGTATCATCATGGCCATCATTTTCTCAGCGGCCACCGCTTACGCCGGACTGAGATTCGGCCAGGTGTTCGAGGCGGCTATCCCTATCGCCATTATCGCTGTGGGAGCCTCCACTTTGGCCAAACGTAAGAGCCCGCTGTCCGAAAATGTCATTATCCAGTCCATCGGTGCCAGCTCCGGTGTGATTGTGGCCGGTGCCATCTTCACCCTGCCCGCCATATACATCATCCAGGAAACCAATCCTGATATCCAGATGAATGTCAACTTCTTCCAGATTTTCCTGGCTTCCCTTTTCGGCGGCTTCCTAGGTATTCTGTTCCTAATTCCCTTCCGCAAATACTTTGTCTCCGACATGCACGGCAAGTACCCCTTCCCCGAAGCTACCGCTACTACCGAAATCCTAGTATCAGGTGCCAAGGGCGGAAATCAAGCCAAACTATTGGTTGTCAGTGGATTAATTGGAGGTTTGTATGATTTTTGCATGACCACCTTCAACTTCTGGTCCGAAACCATCACCACCCGCATGGCGGCCTGGGGCGAACAACTGGCCATGAACCACAAGTTTGTCTTCAAGATGAATGGCAGCGCCATCCTGCTGGGCACCGGCTACCTGATTGGTCTGAAATACGCCATGATAATCTGCGCAGGTTCATTCCTTTCATGGTGGTTCATCGTTCCACTTTTGGGACAATATGGTGTCACCCCCGACGGAGTGCTGATGAGCACGATGGATCCCGACTTAATTTTCTCACAATATGTAAGATATATCGGCATCGGCGGTATCGCCATGGCTGGTATCTTAGGTGTCATCAAATCTGCCGGAGTCATCAAAACTTCATTGAGCGTGGCTTTCAAAGCCGGCAAGAGCAAAGGTACTGAAGAGCAGCAAGTACTTCGCACTCAGCGTGATATCCCCATGAAGATTATACTTTTCGGCTTCTTGGCAGTCATTATAATGATGGTCTTATTCTTCATTTTCGGAGGCATGCAGATGAATCTCACCCAGATTATCGTCGGCATCCTGGTGGTATTTTTGTTTGCCTTCCTGTTCACCACCGTGGCCGCTACCGCCATTGCCACCGTGGGTACCAACCCCGTGTCGGGTATGACCATGATGACCTTGATTCTCAGCTCATTCATCCTGTCGGCAGTAGGTTTACAGGGCGGCACCGGCATTATCACCGCATTGGTGGTAGGCGGTATTGTATGCTCCGCATTGGCCATGGCCGGCGGTTTCATCACCGACTTGAAAATCGGTTATTGGATTGGCACCTCTCCTTATAAACAGCAGGGATTGAAGTTCTTAGGCACTTTAGTGTCAGCTCTTACCGTAGGTGCGGTAATCATGCTGTTATCCAAGACCTACGGCTACACGGGTGAAAACGCATTGGTGGCACCCCAGGCTAACGCTATGGCAGCCATCATCGAACCTCTGATGTTCGGTGGCCAGACTCCTTGGATTCTGTATATCATCGGTGCTATTTTGGCTATCGTGCTCGACCGTATCGGAGTTCCTGCTTTGGCCTTCTCTCTCGGTATGTTCATTCCTCTGCAGCTGAATATCCCCTTGCTGATTGGTGGCGCTTTGGCTTGGTTTATCGGCAACCGCAGCAAAGACGAAGCCGTGAACAAAGCCCGCAAAGAAAAAGGAACGCTGTTAGCTTCCGGTATGCTGGCTGGTGGTGCCATCATGGGTGTAGTGAGCGCTATCATGAAATACGCTGGCGCTGACGTGGCAATGCCCACCGAATACATCGGCTCATCAGCCTACAACATTCTCGCTATCGTGATGTACGTAGCCATCTGCGTATATCTGGTGATACACTCGATGAAACAGAAAACAGTTGAAAAATAAAAACTAAAAACACAAACAAGAAATTGAGATAAATCACATTATCTCAATTTCTTGTTTTCCATTCTCTTAATAGCTTCCTGAAAGACATCAATAAGGGGAGCATTTTTTTCGTTATCACCCAAAAACTTGATGCATTCTTTCAAAATAATGTCATAGATTCCTGTCGTATCTACGACATAAATTGATTTCACCATAACAAGCTTTTTATCTTTTTGGTTGAAGATCTCAAATGATGGTCTGCTATGGTTTGAAACCACCATGGGCGTGATGTGCAATACCACTTTCTCTATAGTGGCAATCTGTTCTTCGCTAAACTTCTTCTTGCATGCAATCAGTCTGCACTGACTCAAAAACGGCAGTTCCACCTGATAAGTCAGATCCTGGGTACAACTAATATGGTTTTTCTCCATAGCATCACTAAAATTAGAAGCGGAGCTCTCTGACTGTGCCCAGAAATAACGTCTGTCATTGCCATTTTCACGCATCTCACACATAAGTTTCCAAGTTGAGGCAAGTTGCTCCTCTATGGAATAGAGGTTCGTCTTCCATCCCTCTTTGGTAAGTTCCGCAGCTTTTTCTTTGGCATTAAGGCCTTTCTGAGGAGTCAAAACATCAAAATCATCCTTCTTCTGACCATATACACGGCTTGACAACAACAAGATTGCTGCAAAAAAAATGGAAACGGAAATTCTCAAAGTCTTCATAATCAATATTTTTTTATTATTAACTGCATTTTTTTATTGAACGACAAAAATACAAAATTATTACATTGTAGAATTGCAAATTGTTTCGTATTTTTGCCAACTTAAATTTTTGACATAGAATACAGCAATGGATGGCGAACTTTTGAAACAATTTTTCATCAATATTTTTTCTTTTGATGAACGCTATCCTTTGCTATTCACGCAATTTAACTTTTGGGCGTTTTTCGCTGTTGTTTTTGCCGGTTTTTGCCTGATGAAGAACAAAAGATTGCTCCGAAACAGCTATTTGTTCTTTATGAGTGTGCTTTTTTACTATAAAACCTCAGGACTTTTTGTCCTGATTCTGATTTTTTCCACCATTTTCGGTTTCTTTGTTGGCAAAGGCATCCATCAGTCAAACAAAAACGGCTACCGAAAATTCCTACTGACTATCGGCGTGGTGGTCAATCTGGCCATTCTCTTCTATTTCAAATATGCCTATTTCTTTACAGATGTCTATAATTCATTATTCCACAGCAAGATAGAAATCGTTAACTATCTGGCGAAATGGGCTAATGAGTGGAGTGGAAGCAACCGATTTGATGCTGGCAAGATCCTTCTGCCCGTGGGTATTTCTTTTTATACCTTCCAGAATATCAGCTATTTGGTAGATGTTTACCGAAGGAAAGTCGGGGCTGTGGGCAACATTCTGGACTTCGGTTTTTACACCAGTTTTTTCCCGCAATTGGTGGCAGGTCCCATTATTCGTGCCAACCAGTTTATCCCGCAGCTCTACAAGCCGTTCTTCCTGTCACGCAGACAGTTCGGTATCGCTGTTTTCTGGATTCTCAATGGATTGCTGAAGAAAATCATCCTCAGCGACTACCTGGCGGTGAACTTTGTGGACCGCGTGTTCAACAACCCCACCATGTTCACAGGCTTTGAGAACCTAATGGCGTTATTCACCTACTCCCTGCAGGTTTATGCCGACTTTTCAGGCTATACCGACATCGCCATCGGGGTGGCCATGCTGATGGGTTTTTACCTGCCAATCAACTTCAACTCGCCCTATAAGGCCCAGAACCCCGGCGAATTTTGGAAGCGCTGGCATATCTCGCTATCCACCTGGCTGAAAGACTACCTGTATATTCCGTTAGGCGGCAACCGCAAAGGGAAAGTGCGCACCCAAATCAACCTGATGCTTACCATGCTTCTGGGTGGTTTATGGCATGGCGCCAGCTGGAACTTCGTCATCTGGGGCGGACTGAATGGTGTTGGTATTCTTGTTTACAAACTTTGGCGCAACCTCACCTATCTGAAGAAGACGCTGCTGTGTTTCGCCCTGTTCATGGTCTTTGCCATTGCCGATTTCCTTTACCCCATACCTGTTCTGAATATCGGGGTCGTCTGGACAGGTATCATCTTCTTCGGCACACTGATTAGCGCCATTCACGATGCTTTTCGCCGAGGACACACGGTGGAATGGCTGAGCCGCAGCTGGGCCATCTTCCAAACTTTCGTGTTCATCACCTTCACCCGACTCTTTTTCCGTTCAGGTTCTAACCTTGACCCCGCCGAAGCCAATGAAGTGGCCTGGAACACCGCCAAAAACATGGTGGGACAAATTGGCAGCGCCTGGCGTACCGATCTGATACCTAAGATGATATACGAATATCGCTTCGTCTTCCTGCTCTTTGTCGCCGGCATGATTATCCACTGGCTCCCCACCCGCTGGAAACGCTGGTACCGCATCAATTTCGCTCTGATGCCACTCTGGTTGATGGTGCTGGTCGTCTGTGTCTGCGTGTTCGTCATCTATCAGTTCATCACCGCTGATTTACAACCATTCATATACTTCCAATTCTAATGAATGAAGTTGAAAACTGAAAACTGAAAACTGAAAGTTGAAAGTTATAACTTGAATTCTGAATTTTGAATTCTAACCCCATAGCTCACAGCTCACTACTCACTGCTCACTGCTCATAGCTCAAAAAACCTTAAACATTAAACATTAAACTCTAAACTCTAAACATTAAACACTGTAACCTAAAATGGACCAACGAAACGAAGCCCTGGAGCATGGCAATGTGAAGCAACTGCTTTGGCAGTATGCTTTGCCGGCGATTGTCGCCACCACCGCCACTTCGTTTTACAATATCATCGACCGTATCTTTATCGGCCAGGGCGTGGGGCCTTTGGCCATTTCGGGACTGGCGCTCACCTTCCCTATCATGAATCTGGGCACCGCATTAGGCACCTTGGTCGGGGCCGGCTCATCCGCCATCATCTCCATCCGCATGGGCGAGAAGCGGCGGGAAGAGGCCATCCATACCTTGGGCAACGCCTTTGTCCTCAACATGATTATCGGCATCTTATTCTCGGTGCTGTCCCTGTGTTTCCTTGACCCGTTGCTCTATCTGTTTGGAGCCAGCGCCGCCACCTTGCCTTACGCCCGCGACTTCATGCGCATCATCTTATTGGGAAATGTCATTACCCACTTGTTTTTCGGCCTGAACAACATCATCCGAGCCTCGGGGTATCCCACCAAAGCCATGATTTCGTTGCTACTGACCATCGGTGTAAACATTATTTTGGCCCCGCTCTTCATTTTTGTTTTCCAATGGGGCATTAAAGGAGCAGCCACCGCCACAGTTATCTCGCAAAGCATAGGATTGGTATGGGTTGTTTCGCATTTTATCAGTCAAAAGCCCTACGTACATTTCACCCGACAATGCTTCCGTCTATCAGGTAAAATTATCGGCAGCATCTTCTCCATTGGTGTGGCCCCCTTCCTCATCCACTGCTGTTCCTGCCTGATTGCCATACTGATGAACTGGCAATTAGGGCATTATAGTGGAGACTTGGCTATCGGTGCCTTCGGCATTATCAACAGCATTATCAGCTTGCTGATTATGATCATGTTCGGCTTTACGCAAGGGATGCAGCCCATTGTGGGCTACAACTGGGGGGCTAAGCAATACGACCGTGCCATCGAGGCCTTCAAGCTAACCATATACTGTGCCACTGCAGTGGCCATCATCGGTTTTCTGGCAGCAGAATGTTTTCCTCGCTTTATCGCCCGTTGGTTTACCAACGACGAGGTGCTCATTGACATCACAGCTAAAGGACTCAGAATCTACGTATTATGCTTCTCTGTCGTGGGATTTCAGGTAGTCACCACCAACTTTTTCCAGTCCATTGGCAAGGCAGGCATTTCCGTATTTCTGTCCATGACAAGACAATTGCTCTTCCTAACCCCCTTGCTACTTATATTTCCACCCCTATTTGGTCTGAACGGAATATGGTTCGCCACTCCCGCTGCCGACCTCATCTCAGCCCTCGTCACAGCAATAGTGCTATGGTGGTATTGGAGGAAGTTGAAAACTGAAAACTGAAAGTTGAAAGTTGACAATTTATAATGGAAAGTTAGTAGAGAAATTTCAATTCAAATTTTAGAATTCAAAAATTATCGAAACATACATTTTATCAAGATTATTGTGTATATTTGCTAATTCAATTGACACATTAAACAACTTTCAGTTTTCAACTTTCAATTTATGAAAATTCCCCATACCTTTACCATCGTCTTCTCCATCATTGTTTTATGCGCTGTGATGACTTGGATTATCCCAGGCGGCGAGTTCAAACGGCAAACTGTAACGGTGGACGGCAGCGAACGCAATGTGGTGGTCTCCGACTCTTTCCATCAGGTTGATCATCAGCCTCAAACATGGCAGATATTCACCTCTTTCTTTAAAGGTTTCAACCGCACTGCCAATATCATTGTCTTTATACTGATGATTGGAGGAGGGTTCTGGATTATGAACGAGACCAATGCCATCAATGTGGGCATTTTCTCTTTTCTGAAAAAAACACAAAGGCTACAACAAAACAAACTATTAGGCAAATTAGGGGTCAATAATATAATAATGATATTGATTATTCTGATGTTCAGCCTCTTCGGTTCTGTTTTCGGCATGAGCGAAGAGACCATAGCCTTCATCGTGATTTTTGTGCCCCTGGCTATTTCCATGGGTTACGATTCTATTACCGGTGTGCTGATGTGCTATGTGGCGGCCCATGTAGGATTTGCCGGCGCCATGCTCAACCCCTTCACTATCGGCATTGCCCAAGGCTTGTCGGGTCTGGCACCTTTCTCTGGTATCGAATACCGCTTTATATGCTGGTGCGTCTTTACCCTCATCGCCATTATCTTCACCCTGCTGTATGCTGCTTATATCAAGAAAAATCCCACCAAATCCATCACTTACGAGATTGATTCTTTCTGGCGTGACAAGCAAGCGGAGGAAACTTCCATGGAAAGTCGCCCTTCTACCATCGCCACTTGGGTAGTATATGTTCTCATCGGAGCGGTTATGATATACTGCGCCGTCCGCTTCCCCCATACCAACATCAGCATCGGTAATGGTCAGTATAACATTGTGTTATGGCCCATTATTGCAGGCACCTACCTGCTCATCGGCTTCCTCGGCGCTTGGAAATCTGTGCATCATTTCATCCTCACCATCCTGCTCTACACCATCATCTGCTTGGTAACAGGCGTTTTAGGTTATGGATGGTATGTGATGGAAATTGCCGGACTCTTCTTTGCCATGGGACTTGCCACGGGAGCTGCTTATAGCCTGAAATTCGACAAAATCATCCGTCTTTTCCTTGACGGTTGCAAAGATATTATGGTGGCCGCTTTGGTCGTAGGCATGGCCGGTGGTATCATCATCATTTTGGAAGACGGCAAAATCATCGACACCATCCTGCATGGCATCTCCCAAGCCATGACCGATACTGGCAAGGAAGGTGCTGTAGGAGCAATGTACGCCATTCAGACCGTGCTTAACATCTTCATCCCGTCAGGCTCTGCCAAAGCCGCCCTCACCATCCCGATGATGGCGGAGTTCTCGGATATTATAGGGGTTTCGCGCCAGCTGACGGTGTTAGCCTTCCAGTTCGGCGACGGCATCACCAACATGATTACCCCAACTTCGGGCGTTCTGATCGGGGTATTGGGCGTAGCCCGCATCCCGTACGCCAAGTGGGTGAAGTTCATCTGGCCCTTCATTATCGGACTGATTATCATTGGCTTCCTGTTGCTGCTTCCGCCATTGTATGTTGGATTTAATGGGTTTTAAGGCTCTATAAACAACAACAGCGCTCAAATTTATGAACGCTGTTGTCTGCTAATGAATAAAGAAATTTCTTTCTCTATTAACGACATTATTTGGTGAATTCAATGATTTCGCCAGAGAATGTAACAGAAATGAATTTGCTGTTTTGCATGTAATCCACACAAGTATTAACGATGGTGCGACTGCCAACCAGTTCAACACCCGCAGCTTTGGCATTTTTCAAGAAATCCATCTTTGCTGCTGTGACCAGTGCGTCTTTATCCTTGATACTGCCACGTTTGAATTTGGAAGTGGCATGACCAGTAAATGAACCTAACACATTAAAGTTATTACTACTCAACACTACTTTGGTTTCATTGCTTTGACCATAAAATGCCCGGTCGCCTCCAAATTGGGTCATGCGGCATGATGAAAAACATAAAACAACCAAAACAAACAAAAAAACTTTTTTCATAACATTCATTACTGGACTTCTGCTTTTTTACTTTGTATCATATTGCCGTAATTAAAATCTTGCGAAGTCCTTTATACAAGACATGACAATACATACATATGACCTAAATAATTTCAATTCAACAGCTTATTCCAGTGCCTTAATCACCGCTTCTTCAATTGCTCCTTCGCGGAGGTCGCGGGCAAGGATAGTACCATCGGCGCCGATGAGGATAATCTGCGGGATACTGTTCACACCGTAGGCCTCAGTAGCATTCTTGGTGGGATCTGTCAGCTGAATCCAGTTCATGTTCAATTCCTGGATGGCCTCTGCCTGTGATTCAGGCTTATCCCATACATTCAAGCTGATCACTGCAATCTTGTCACCATATTTTTTATAGATATTGGCGATATTAGGAATTTCGCCGCGGCAAGGTCTGCACCATGAAGCCCAGAAATCCACCAAGGCAATCTTTCCTGCCACATAATCACTCAACTTGGCAGCATTACCAGTCTTGAAATCAACTACATCAATATCAACGTATGGCTGACCAACCTTGGTAGCTTCCAGTTTCTTCAGCATATCCATCTTCATCTGCACGCTGGGATGGTTCACCACCTCGGGAGCGGCACCTTGCAACAGGTTTTCCAATTGCTCCGAAGTCAATTGATCAGGAGTCAATTCCACCAAATTATTGATGAAATAAACACCCAAAATATTGGTTTTATTCTCATCATAATACTGTTTGATAAGCTTGATATCCTCGGCAATAGCCTCATCATATCTCTCCTGGAACTCTTGCATGGCAGCCTTCTGCTCCTCTTCATCCTCTATCGTCATCAAGGTATAATAGTCTTCTTCCAAACCCTCTCCCAACGCTTCGTCGCTCACCAAGAAACGATGCAGAACATCGTTCAACGCGGTACCGGACAGCGAATCATTCACCAGGTCAGCATAAATCGTTCCCGGTTCCAACACCGCCATCATATTGTAATTCATATCCTCCTCGTTAGTACGGATAGTCACCATTTTGGGAGAGCTGACAGTATCCTTGAAAGTGAAAACGCCATTGGTGATGGTAGTGGAATCCATTACCGTACCCATAAAAGCGTCGTACAGGTACACCATCTTACCCTCAAAAGCGGCATCATCCAAATGACCGTTAAGGGTATATTCATTCTGATGTTTGTTACAAGCGGCCAACACCAACAAGGCCGAACATAAAAATAATGTGATTTTTTTCATTGCTGTTTATTGTTTAATGTACTAATTTTCAATGTGCCAATGAATTTTTAAGATCAGAAAAAATGTTAGATTTTGAATTATATTTACGTCACTACCCTGCCCTTCGGGCACCCCTTCTAACAGAAGGGGAATTGAATTTTGAATTTTGAATTCTTAATCCCTCACTTCTTTCACTACTTCTGAGACTACTACTTTGATGATTTCCTCCGGAAATTCGGGAACCAGGCCTTTTTCCTGCAGCAAGTTACTCATTTCATGGGCTTTGTCAATGTCTTTCTTGGCTTGCTGATACACCTCATCCCATGTCAGATTCTTGATGGCGACACCGTCTTTAATGGCCTGCATGGCCACATCGGCAGCCACTTTGGGGAAGAGGGCGCTCTCGAGCATATTGGGCATGATATTGTCCACACTGATACCTCGCTGCTCGGCGAAATCAGCGATAGAATGAGCGGCGCAGATGGCCATCTCGTCGGTAATCTTACGGGCGGAAACCAGCAAAGTTCCCTTCAAAATGGCGGGGAAACATACTGAATTGTTCACCTGGTTGGGGAAGTCGCCACGGCCGGTAGCCACGATATACGCACCAGCTTCTTTCGCCTTATAGGGATAGATTTCCGGTACCGGATTGGCACACACAAAGACAATCGCCTTGTCCGCCATCAAGCGAATCCATTCGGGCTTGATGGTATCAGGACCCGGTTTGGACAACGCTACCACGAGATCAGCATCCTTGAATGCCTCTTCTTCTGTCTTAATATGTTCAGGATTAGTAATCTGGCACAATTCCCACTGACGATAATAACGAGGATCACCGCTATAACGCTCCCGTTGGTCATGCAGGGCTTCCTTACTGTCGAACATAATCATCTTCTTGGGGTCGGCACCATCGCTAATCATCAGTCGGGCAATGCAGGTGTTGGCGGCACCTGAGCCATACAGCACGGTCTTAATCTCCGACAACTTCTTGCCTGTCAGTTTCAAAGCATTGAGAATACCCGCCAAAGTAACGCAGGCGGTACCCTGGGCATCGTCGTGCCAAACGGGAATATTGCATTGCTCGCGCAGTTCGTCCAGCACTTTGAAACAGTTAGGTTGGGAAATATCCTCCAAGTTGATGGCTCCGAACGATGGCTGCACCATTTTCACAAAATCAATCATTTTTTCAGGCTGGTGCTCGCCATTTTCATCGCGACTGTCCACGCAAAGAGCGATGGCATCCACGCCACCAAGGTATTTCATCAGCATGGCTTTGCCTTCCATCACACCGAGGCCGCCGGGAGGGGTACAATCGCCGTCACCCAACACGCGGGTGCTGTCGCTCACCACCGCCACCAGGTTTTTGCGGTTGCTCAGCTCAAACGAGCGGTCATTATCATCACGGATAGCCGTGGAAACTGCCGACACGCCCGGAGTGTACCACACATTGAACCAGTTGAAGCCATAAATCGGCGCCAGTGGCACAGTTTGGATTTTACCCCCATAAAAATGGTGGGCTTTCAAAGCTAAATTCTTAAAAAACAATGTCTTCGCCTTGGCTTTTTGTTCTTCTGAAAAGTCCGAAGGGAAAAGAGACTCAATATTGTCGAGGGTTATCATAGGTCAATACTATTTACATTCCGTTTTTTCGTGATATCTTGTGCCGTCTGAATTAACTGTATTTGTTTCCGCATTCAAATCAGAACACTTTCCTTTTGTCGTCACCTTATTTTCACTCTTTGATACATACTGGCCCGATTTTGTGCCAACCAAGTTTACATTTTTGTTCGGAACATAGGTAAGCGTAATTGAATATGTCGTTTTCGAATTTTCAACGGTAAAAACGTATTTAAGCTTCAATTCTACCTCTGTTAATACAAGAATATCTGTTGTCTCATACTCAGGACTAAAAGTTCTTGCTGGGACACCATCACTATAATCGTAAAAAAATGGAATTTGCATGATAAGTTTGGTTTCATCGGCATTAAAAGCCCATGTGGAAGCTTTGGAATCAAGATAGCCACTTTCATCATCTGCAGGCAAGCGCGGTCCTGGATAAATAAATTGCGCACCATCGGCCCTAAACTTAATAATATCATCAACCTCAATGGCAGACATCACTTCCGTCATCCAATTTGTGGTATAATACCCATCTACCGTCAGGTATGCAGGAGTGATAGTAGCCGCTGACAATATCCAACCCCGTTCATTACAAAGTTTTTCTGTGTTTGTCTTGTCGTGTTGGCCAGGATCATCTGGATTGTTAGGATCGTTAGGGTTGTCAGGGTTCCCAGCATTGGAATCAATCCCTTCCTTAATCGTTGTACATGTGCATGTTTTCTCACATCCCCATAACAACAGCATTAAACAAGGTAATAAAAACAATAAAATTTTTCTCATACGTAAATGGATCAATATTTTTGCAAAAATACGTTTTTTTCTCATACTTTTCCCCAGAATCAAACATCTCATTTTTCTAATTCCAAATTTTTACTGATAGCCAATAAACAGAAGAACACCAATAGTCCATTGACAATCAGCAACTCGAAACCGAACTTGTAACCATTGAAAAGCTGTTCGGAATGGGAGGAGAGCCAATAGCAAATACACGGTACAAGAACGGCGATAAATGGGATGGCCCAGGTCTGCCGGATGATACGTTTCGTAAAGATACTGAATATGAACAGTCCAAGTATAGGACCGTAGGTGTAACTTGCCACCATGAAAATGGTGCGAATGATGGCATCGTTGTGATGGTTCGAGAAGATGATGATAATCGCAACAAATATCAGGGAAATGAACACATGGACGAAGCGTCTAACGGTAGTTTGTTTTTTCTCGTCAGGGAAGCGCTGCTCGATATTCAACATGTCGTAGCAAATGGTAGTGGTAAGCGCGGTAAAAGTACCATCGGCACTGGAATACCCTGCTGAAATCAAGCCTATTACAAAGAATATGGCGGCTACTTTGTCCAGATGGTTAAAGGCCAACTCCGGGAAAATCCGGTCGGTCTTGCCAGCGGCAATCATACCGCTAAGGTCAATGCCTTTCTGTTGGGCGTAAACCAGCATACTGCCGCCCAAAAGAAGAAATAAAATATTGACAATCACCAAAATACCTGTAAATGACATCATGTTGCGCTGCGAATCCTTCAAAGTCTTGCATGACAAGTTTTTCTGCATCATATCCTGATCCAGACCGGTCATCACGATAGTGATGAACATGCCGCCAAAAATCTGCTTGAGAAAATGGGTATTGGAGTGCCAGTCGGTATTGAATGTTTTGGTGTATCCGGCTTGATCCATTTCTCTCCACATGTCGCTGAAGTTATAACCTAATGACTTGAAAATCACGATTAAAGTAATCACCAAAGCAGTCAACATAAAAGTGGTCTGCAAGGTATCTGTCCATACGACGGTTTTCAATCCACCTTTGAAAGTATATAAAAGAATGATGATGATCATGACACAGGCGGTGACCCATATCGGAATACCCCAGGCATCGAAGACAAATGTTTGTAAAACAAAGATAACCAGATACATACGCAATGCAGAACCCAATAACCTAGAGAGAATAAACAAGGCCGAGCCGGTTTTTTGCGCGGTATTGTCGATACGCTGGCCCAGAAACTCGTAGATAGAGGTAAGATTGTATTTGTAGTAGATAGGCAACAATACGTAGGCAATGGTCAGATAACCAAGTATATAACCAAGCACAACACCGAAATAAGTGAATTGGGTGGTAGCCACATCACCAGGTACCGACATGAAAGTGACACCAGACAAGGAAGCGCCAATCATGCCGTAGGCCACCACAAACCAAGGAGATTTACGATTTCCCGTAAAATAGGTTTTGTTGTTGGCCTTGCGAGAAGTGATGCCTGTAATGATAAATAGCAGAATAGTATAGAGAACAAAAAAAGCGAAGATGAGAGTCTGCATATTGAATGTGTTCTATGATTTAAAGTGCAAAAGTACACATTTTTTCGGGATAATTATTCAAGAATGTCATTCCGAATGTATAATTTGAATATATATGTGTTCAATTCAAGAAATTTGTGTAAATTTGCAGTTTAAACTGAATTTAAAAACAAAACAATATGAATCGCATTCTCAACCTTAGCCTCATCCTCATTCTGGCATTGTCAATAAACAGTGCCTTCGCCCAGAAACAGGTCTACCCTCTTCCTTTGGACAGCACAGTGAAACTCAGCGCCAACCATTTTTATTATCAGATGCCCACCACCGCCATCAAGGTGGAGGTTACAGTTACCAAAGTGCGTGAAATCAAGGGCTATTATGCCGAACATGCCGAAAGACTGCTGGGTCTCACCAATATCATTTCCGACAACCGCACGTTCTATAAGCTGAAAAATGTCAGTATTGAAACCAAACAGGTTGCAGATCCCAAGCTGGCATTTGCCGTGGAACCGTCATCCCAACAAGTGAAAGACCAAAGCTATGCCAAGGCGCTTTTTAAACAGCAAAATATTCAGAATGAAGTATTTGAAGAAACGTACAGCACCTCTACAACCGCCATACCCGATTTCTTCCAGAATTATGCCAACGTGTCTTATACAGAAACCGAAGACAACTTTGTGGAGACCAAAATCATCAACGGAGTGGTGACACAGGTACCGGCCAACCGTACCAAATTAGTCAACAAAAGTGCCGAACAGAAAGTGCAGGAGGCTGCCGACCGTATTACACAGATTCGCAAGGATCGCAACAGTCTAATTGCCGGTGAGCAAGAAGTGCCTTATAGCAAAGAGGCCTTAGAACTGATGATTGCGCAATTGAATCAAGCGGAAAACGATTATCTCGACCTGTTCAGAGGCATTGTCCTTGAAGACGAGTTGCATTACACCCTCTATGTGATTCCCGAAAAAGACGACACCACCATTCCGCTGTTTATCCTTGACCAAACCGATGGTTTCAGACCCACCACCTCAGCTTCTGCCGCCAACTACAGCCTCCAGATCTCCAACTTCAACAAAATTCAAACCGCACAAAAGCAAGAAGTTAAAAATGCCAACAAAGGTTTCCGCATGCGCCAACCCAAAGCCGTATATATCGATCTGTTACATTACGGAGAATTAGTTCATCATTTTGGCATTTACCAGTTGTTGCAACGGGGCGAAATTGAAACGTTGCCCGCCAATCTTGACCCAGAATTGGGAAGTGTGGGGTTTGTGTTTTAAAGCTGACAGTTGACAATTAATAATTTATAGGTGTAAGAACTAAGAACTAAAAACTAAGAATTAAGAATTAAGAACAGGTATTATAGATTTTGAATATTGGACTTTGAATTTTGAATTTAGATTTTATAATGAAAAGATTAGAGCTAATTATCATTTTGGCGGTTTTGCTGGTCGGATGTAAACAAAAAGGTGAACAGGATTTGTTCCAGCAGAACATACAGCGATGCACAGAGGCATACGTCCAGACAGAGCTGAATGTAAACGATGCGGATTCGGTGGTGATAACCCGTGTAGACACCCTTACCGAAATGTCGTATGCCAAGCTGATGTTGGAAATGCTGGAAAATCTGGAATTCCAATACAAACAGCTGTATGATGAGGCTACCTTGGCCGATGACGATGCCAAAATTGAGTCACTCAGTCGCTCATTACGCCAAATCACTTCCCAGACAGATTATTTTCGAAGCATTGAAGACAGCGAATCTGCTGACAATCAGCAACTACTACTCTATTGGGTTTCTGCTTGCTACTACAAAGCCGGTCATCACGAAGATTTTATGTGTTTCGTCACTCCGGACTTTGAGTTGCACATTCTGGATCCTTTTGCGGACAATCTAATGAGCAATTGACATTTGATAGTTGACATTTGAAAAAATATACGATTATGAAAAAAACACTTCTTTTTATCGCAACAACTCTTTGTTTTGTGGCATGTAACAAGATTGAGGGACCTTATCTCTCCCAATCGATGCAAGAGGATGTTGAGGTGGAATTTCCCGAATTAGATCCCAGCAAAGTTTATCGAAAGATATTATTTGACGAATATACTGGTCATACATGCCAAAATTGTCCTAACGGGCACGCTATTCTGAATCAACTTTTGGAGCAGTATGGTGACACTTTGGTAGCGGCATGTATCCATGCCGGTGATCTGGCAGAACCCGATCCCTCTAGGGGATTTACATACGATTTTCGCACTCCCACAGGAAACCAATTGTACAATGATTACGGTCAACCCCTTAATCCCGGAGCCATTATTAATCGAACGGGAGGGGCCTTATACGGAGAAAACACATGGCGTAACAGCGTGAAAAATGCAGACCGTAGTCTTTATGCCGCAATCCAAATCATCAATCAATACGATGATGTCCATCAAAAACTGAAAATCAACACCAAAACCACCATACTGGAGGATTATGACCAGCCCGTACAGCTGTCACTGCTGCTGGTAGAAGACAGCATCGTCAAACCACAGCTATTTAGCGACCACGTTGACAATGAATATGTTCATAACCATGTACTCCGAGCCGGTATCAACGGAAATTACGGAGAATACATATCCCCCAACGGACTGGTCAGCAAAAACGACGAATACTTTTACGGTTATTCGCTGGAATTCTATGATCACGACTGGGTACCTGAAAGATGCTACGTTATTGCCCTATTATTGGACGCAAGCAGCAGAAAAGTGCTTCAGGTGGAGAAAGTCAAAGTAAAATAAAAAAATGTCACTGATACTGCTATACACGCTTGCTTTTGTCCCCATCCTGCTTTTTGTAGTGGTGGTGATCCTGATGGATGCTTTTTCGCTAACCAAATGGAAGCGGCTTGTCTTTTGTATCCTCAGTGGTGCGCTATGTCTCTTACTGACCCTTTTGATCGGAAATATGATCCATTCGGCTTTCAGGCTGTATTTGATGGCCATTATCGCCGAATTGCTGAAAGGTATCCCCCTGCTATATCTCGTTCAAAAACGGAAAATTGTCATGTTGGGAGATGCCACTATCTATGGTTCGGCGGTAGGTGCCGGCTATGCCTTTGGCGAAAATTTCCATATTGTCTTGAGTCAATCCTTCAGTCATGGCATGGCTGTTATGTTGGGCTTTGAGGCAGCAGTCATGCACATTGGTTGCAGTTCACTGCTGGCCTACGGACTGATTCTTGCCAAGCAAGAGACGTCCAACCGCTCATTTGCCGTTAGGAACATGGGGGTTGTTACAGTTTTTTCCATAACTATCGCGGTGCACATCATTCATAATGTGGTTCCTATCAACCCCATCTTGCTGACCTCTGTTTTAGTTGTGTATTTCCTCCTAAGCAAGCGACGAATCTTCAAGAAAAACGAAGTCAACATCCACTCCTGGATTGACCAGTGTTTGAACAATGATGTGGCCTTGCTGGCATCCATCAAAAAAGGCAGACTGTCGGAAACCAATGCCGGCAAGTATCTATTATCCATTAAAGATGCCTTTGATCCCGTAGTTTTTTTTGATATCTGCTGTTATATTTCAGAATATTTGGAACTCTCCATCACCGCCAAAAGCAACCTACTCCTAAAACAAGCCGGTTTTCCCGTACAACACGCCGAGCAAACCAAAGCCCGTATCAAGGAACTGAAGACTCTGAGACAACGCATTGGCAAGGTGGGAGTCCAAGCCGTTCAACCTATCGTCAACATCGAAGATGTTGACCGATGGGCAATGGAAGCGCTGTTATAACTTATGATATATAAGGCTTGACCTATATGAACTCAACCTCACTAAAAAAAATTTTTAACAACCTAACTCTAAAAAAAATGTACGCCAAACGATTTGAACCTGTTGCCGGAAGATGCCCTGAAATCATCGAGTACCTCATGTCATCTCCAGACATGCCAACACGTGAGGATCTGCTATTCAAAATCAGACTTTCTATAGAAGAAGTCATTGAAAACATTGTACGTTACGCATACGACAACGGTACCGGCTACCTTGAAGTGAGTACAGAACGCCAAAATGACGAACTTATTATTATCTTTTCCGATGCGGGCAGACCTTTCAATCCCTTGGATAAACCTGATCCGGATATCACATTGTCTGCTGAAGACAGACCTATAGGTGGTTTAGGTATCTTCATTTGCAAACAACTGATGGATGATATATCATACGAATACAAAGACAAGTGTAATGTGCTGATGATGAAAAAGATTCTCGTTAACAATTAACGACTGATACCATGAGAATATCCAGATCATTGTCGGCACGGCTAAGCACCACGATATTGCTCATTACCTCCGCCCTGTATTTGGTGGCTATCCTGACTATTGCTTATTTTTCACAGAAGATGATTGCCCAGGAAGCTTATAAAAACGCTTCCAACGTATTGAATGCCACCATCCAAGACATCAACCAAACTTTGGATAAAGTTGAATCATCTGTAAACAACATGAACTGGATCGTCACCGAACATCTTGACGACACCGCCTATCTGTACCATATCACTTCAGAAATAGTTGCTTCCAATGAGGAAATAGAGGGCAGCGCCATAGCTTTCTGTGCAGATTATTTCAAAGACAAGCACTATTTTTCGCCATATTCTTACCATGATGTCAATAGCAATGCTATCTATAGCAAGCAATTAGGCAACGATAACTACAATTATTTCGAAATGGAATGGTTTACGGTACCATTTCATACCAAACTTCCGCATTGGTGCAATCCCTACTATGATGAAGGCGGCGGAGAGATGATGATGACCACCTATTCCTATCCCCTTTTGGATGAGGATGGAAATGTGTACGCCATCATTACCGCTGACATCAGTTTGGCATGGTTGGCTGAGAAAATCCGTTCCTTGCATCCCTATAAGAACTCCTTTACCTTCCTGCTTTGTAAAAACGGTGTCTATATATCAGGCGATGAATTCTCGCTAGTTGACAACCAAAACGAGAAAGAGAAATATATTAATACCGACTATTACCTTTTAGGGGAAAAAATGGCATCTGGTGATTCAGGATCTTTACGTATTAAAGACAAGATAGAATATTCATTTGCCGTTTACGGTCCTTTGCACAATGGTTGGTCTACGGCTATCATCAGTCCATACAAGGATATCTTCATTTATTTGTTGCGTATGAATTTTATCATCATCATAGTATCCACCATCGGACTGTTTCTTTTGTTTGTGCTTTGTCTCAGGATTATCAAGAAGATTACGCAACCTCTCACAGAATTTTCCGTAGCCACTCTAAACATGGCCAAGGGGAACTTCCATGCTCGTCTTCCCCAAATTAACACCAAAGACGAGATGAAGCAACTGTATAATTCATTCGAATATATGCAGAAGTCCATAACTCTATATATCAAAGAGTTGCGAAGTACAACAGCCATTAACGAACGCATGGAAAGCGAATTAAACATTGCCCGGAATATCCAGCTGAACATGGTTCCAACAGAATTTCCAGACAACGAAAGATACGCAATTCATGCCACTCTGCAACCAGCCAAGGAAGTCGGAGGTGATTTCTATGATTTTATTGAGGTGGATGACGAGATATTTTTCGCCATCGGCGATGTGTCAGGCAAAGGGGTTCCCGCTGCTTTGGTCATGTCTATCACCCGTGCCGCATTCCGTTTTCTCGGTGGTATCAATCTGACCATTGACAAAATGATTGAGAAGATCAATAATACCATGTGCCAAAGGAACAATAGCAAAATGTTTGTTACCATGTTTGCAGGCAAAATCAATTTAAAAACAGGTGTAATGCAATACTGCAATGCGGGGCACAATCCTTTGGTTATTCGCCATCCTGACGGCCGTACAGAATTCTTCTACGCTCAAACAAATATCGCCGTAGGTATTTCCAATGGTTTCAGTTACGAACTCGAAGAAACACGCTTGGAGAAAGGAACTCGTCTGGTACTATATACCGATGGTGTTACCGAAGCTGAGGATATAAAGAAAAAACAATACGGCGAACAACGCTTGCTGAATTTTGTCAGCAACCTGTCTGACAGCAAGAGTGCCGAAGACCTCATCTCCGACCTGATGGCAGATGTCAAAGCATTCACGCAAGATGCCCAACCAAACGATGACATCACAATACTCACCATATCATTAAAATAAAAACAAAACATAAAAACACGTATAAAATGAATGTAACTATCAATCAAGAAGGAAACAAGTACAACGTGGTTCTGGAAGGTCGCGTTGACACTACCAATGCAGCTCAATTCGAACGGGATCTCCAACCCCTTATGAATGCTGAAAACGCAGAAATCACCGTGGATTGTTCGGCTATGAACTATACCTCTTCACAAGGTCTGCGAAACTTTCTAATGCTCCAAAAAAATGTGATGGCCCACAAAGGAAGTATGGTGCTGACAAACATGCAAGCACAAGTCAAAGAGATTTTTGACATTACCGGATTTTCTAATATTATCAAGATCGTCTAAGCTTCATGCACTATATTTTTGTCATCAACGGAAGAGCAGACTATGCCTTCATTGAGGAAGATATAAAACGACAACTGGAAGGGATGGACATCCAGTACTCGTTGTATCTGACATCAGGTACAGGTGACGGCACCCGTTATACTCGCATTTACTGTGACCTTCACCGCACAGAAGAAGTCTGCTTTGTGGCCTGCGGGGGATCAGGAATCACTAATGAGGTGGCTTCTGGTATTGTAGGCGAAAAAAACAAGTCGATGTCGATCCTTGCATACGGCTATACCAACGACTTTCTGAAGATGTTCCCTGACAGGGACTTTCACAGTGTGCAAAAAATTCTGAATGGAGAAGTAACCAATGTCGATATCCTGAAAATTAATGACAACTATGCGCTGAATACCATCAATTTCGGTTTTGACTCCATTGTGGCCCGCGAAGTATATTACCTCACTGAAGTTGGGAAGCGATACCCTTACGAGCGAGGCATTATCAGAGCATTTTTCGGAGGTCGTTTCAACCGGATTAAGGTCATCGCCGACGGCAAGCCCCTCAACAAATGGATGATACTGAACTGCGCTATCGGCAACGGTCGCTATGTTGCCGGAAAATACATGTGCACTCCCCTGGCCGACCCCTGCGACGGACTAATGGACGTGTGTATTCTCAAAATCATGTCTCTACTGCGTTTTGCCCTGCTCCTGCCTCACTATCAGAAAGGTGAGCAAATTGGGATTAAGTATAATTCAAAAGTGATTTATACCAAAGCCAAACACCTTGATATTATTAGCAAAAACCTGATTACCATGGTATTAGATGGCGAATTATTGCCAGGAACGAAGTTCAGCGTAGACGTGTTGCCACAGGCTGTCAAGATAGTTTTGCCTAACAGTTAAGCATTAAAAGCAACCAATTCCTCTTTCAGTTTTTCTGCCTGTTTAGTTTGACCGGCATGTTGTAATTTATAGTAGCGCCACAGAGCCTTCAACTTGATTAAAGCTTTCTTGTAAGCATAAAATATGAAGAACGAGACAATCATAGCAAACACACAACCCAGTGCGCAAAGAAAGCTTTTGGAGACAATCCACGCTATCGCCAGCACCAGAAGGTAATACACGGTGAAAGACACCATTCCGCCCACGAAATTAAACGAGGAGTGCAACTGCCTGTCTTTGATTTTTTTACGAAACAAAGCGGGGAACTCGAAGGGGAGAATATTGCTTACCAAGCCAAAGAGAAACAAGGGAAAGAGCAATACCGCCACAATCGTATACAGCAAGACTTTGGCCCAACCCGCTTTTCGCCCGATAATCCAGTCCCGAAGATTCAGTTTCTGCAACTCGTCCACATATTCACGTGTAATTTGCATCAATTCCGAAAACTCCTGAGGCTTTTGTTGTTGCATGGTTGCGATATCCTGCAATAATGTTACTTCTTCTGCCGGGTAGTTCGGAAAGTACGAGGAACTTAAGCCTTTTTTTTGCAGACGTGGTTTCACCCACATCTGGCGTAACAAATCAATTTCCTGATAATAATCCTCGTAAGCCTCGATATCGGGGGTGATAGCTTTTAGCCTGGTCCTGGCCTTCTCGTTGAGCAATCTGTATGCGATATTCGGGTCGGTTTTGAAATTCTCGGCAAACTCGGTGCAACCGAAAGGCTCTCCCACCGTCAGCACCACCTCGCTACGGGCATTGTAGTAGTCCTTGTAATGGATATTGACGGGCAGAATCTGCAAATCCAGCTTGAAATCAGCCATTTCCTCTGCAGCGAAGGCAATGCGAGGGAAGCCTTTTTTGAAGCTGCCAAGATAGTGTCCTTGCTGATGCTGCGCCTCGGGGGCAATTACCAGTGTGCCGCCATCGTTCAGCACCTTGGCCGCAATGCTGAACGAGGTCATGTTATATTTGATGTCGCTCACCCCACCGTCACGGGAACGGAAAGTGGGCAATATCTTCAGAAAACGCAGAATCTTGGCCACCCTGTCCTTCTTGAAGATGTCGCCGCGGGCAATGAACACCGGCTGGCGGAAATCATCAAACATATACAGGATGTTCAGCGGATCGCTCAAACCATTCTGATGGTTATAGATAATCAACACAGGCTTCCCCTTGTCGGGGATGTTTTCTCTGTTGATAACATACATCTTTCTATAATACAGATGATTATGAAAGAATTTCAGATAAAGATTATAGCAAAAGTAACGCCAGGAGAAATCTCCGACATGCGTGAAATCAATCATAAAATCTGTTAATTGAGTGTCATTTCGTTCAGAATGTTCTGAGCGCCTGCAAATTTGTCCACAATAAAGAGGAAGTATCTGATATCCAATGAGATATTACGACAACGGTTTACATCGTAGTTGATATCACTCATGGTGCCTTCCCAAACGCGGTCGAAGTTCACACCAATCAGTTCGCCATTGGCATTGATAACGGGGCTACCTGAATTGCCGCCCGTGGTGTGGTTGCTAGCAATGAAAGCCACTGGCATCTCACCTTTGCTGTTGGCATAGCGGCCGTAATCCTTAGCTTCGTACAGCTGTTTCAGCTTCGGATCCACCTTGTAGTCAAAAATGTCGGGATTGTCTTTTTCAATCACACCAGCCAAAGTGGTATAATAAATGTAGTCCTTGCCATCCTGCGGATGGAAGCCCTTCACCTGACCGTAAGTCACACGCATGGTCAAGTTGGCATCAGGATAGAAAGTTTTATCTTTCTCTTTGAGCATCAGGGCTTTCACATACAAACGATAGTCATTGTTGATTTTTGAGGAAAGCTCGCGCATGGCCTCATAATCATTTATATATTGATCCATAGCAGGATTAAGCAACTTAAAAATAACATCATTGTCCAGTTTAGCCACCGCTTTTTTATTGGCTTTCTGCAAGAATGCCTTAAATGTTTCCGCATCCTTATACACCGATCTCTCATAAATATCCTCGGCAAATCCCTGTAATACAGCTTTCAATCCCGAAGGTGTAAGATAGGCGTATTGTCTCAACTCTTGGGACATCGATTCAGGATTCAAGGTAGTGAAATAATAGTACATCAGCTCCACAAAACACTCTTTGTCAATAGGTTTGTAATAAGAAGCGAAGAAAGCGTCAATGCGAGGCAGCAATTTGGCCTTGGCCTCCTCAAACTGCTGGTTGGTGACCGTTTTGTCCCATGCCATGTCTATCAGCTGTGAGCAATTGCGGTGCATGAACTGCATCATCTCCACTGCCCAGAAGGTCTCGTAGAAATAAGTAGTGCTGGTATTGTATTTGCGGTAAGTGCTGTATGATTTTTTCAGGTCGGGCAGAACATTGCCGTATTTGGCGTTCATTTCGGGATTCTGTTTGAGCCACTGCTCGAATTCTGCTTCCTCGGCCTGTTTTCTTTCCACCACTTTGCACTCTTTCAGGCCCTTGCTCTCCCCTATCCATTTTTTCCAACCGTTGGAGATGGAGTTGGATTTGGCGGAATACATCAGGCGGATTTCAGTGGACAGATTCTGATATTTCTTCATGATGTCGAGGCGCACGCCACGCTGATGAATAGCCACCGGATTAATATCATTGACGGTCATATCCACCGCATCCGAAATGATAAACTGCTGGGTAGTACCGGGATAACCAAATACAAGGGTAAAATCGTTCTCTTCCACACCCTTGGTAGAAATGGTAAAATACTTTTTCGGTGTATAGGGAACATTGTCTTTGGAATAAAGTGCAGGCTGATTATTTTTATCAGCATAAATACGATACATGGAGAAGTCGCCTGTATGACGGGGCCACATCCAGTTATCGGTATCACCACCGAACTTGCCGATACTTTCGGGCGGAGTACCCACCAGACGAATATCATCAAAGGTCTCATTGATAAAGGCAAAATACTGATTCCCATAGTAAAAAGCTTTGATATCAACGGTATAATGTGTACCTAACACCAGTTCTTTTTTCACTTTTTCAATATTTTCCCTGATAATTTTTTCGCGGGCATCATTTTTCATGTCATCGGTCACGCCTTCCAACACCTGTTTAGACACATCGCGCATCTCCACTAGGAAAGTCACGCTGAGGCCCTCGCAGGGAATTTCCTCCTCAAAAGACTTTGCCCAAAAACCATTGTGCAAATAGTTATGTTCCAATGTACTATATCGCTGCACATAGGAGTATCCACAATGGTGGTTGGTAAGCAGCAAGCCTTTGGACGAAATCAACTCGGCAGTGCAACCTCCACCGAAAAGCACGATAGCGTCCTTCATGCTGTGATGATTCACACTATACACATCTTCGGCCGTTAATTTGAAGCCCAGTTGTTGCATTTCAGCCTCATTATAATTCAGGAAAACAGGCAGCCACATACCCTCATCGGCGCGAGACCAAGCGAAAATGCAGCAGAAAAGAAGGAGTAACGAGATTTTTTTCATTGCAATAAATTTTGATGGCGCAAAATTACATAAATTTCCGCAACGACACACCAAATCATTAAAATTATTAAATCCGAAATCAGTATCTTTATTTTGATTAATTAAAATCTTTCCTCCTGCTGGTAGCTATAGTAGCTGTTGCGAGAAATGACAATGTGATCCGTCACCTGAATATTCAGGAGTTGCGCGGCCTCCTTGAGCTGTTGTGTCAACTGATCGTCAAACTTACTGGGCACCACATCACCCGACGGATGGTTGTGACACAGTATCAAACCCGTGGCCGACAATTCCAAAGCCTGCTTCAATACCAGACGCACATCCACCATAGTGGTTGTCAAACCTCCTTGACTCACACGGTCTGCTTTAAGCAGCATCGCAGCCTGATTCAGATAGAGCACCCAAAACTCCTCATGTCCCAGATGACCGTTACGAGGCAACATATACTCGTACACATCCTTTGGAGACTGTATTTTGCGTTGATTCCCCACTTTCTCCGCCCGCACACGCCTGCCCAACTCAAACGCGGCCAAAAGCGTAACTGCCTTGGTCTGCCCTATGCCATGAATCTGACGCAAGTCACGCAAGGTCCATTCCGACAAACGATTGAGCTTGTTATCGTTCATGGACAGCACCCGCTTAGCCATATCTACAACAGTCTCCTGGCGGGTGCCACTACGCAACAATATCGCAATCAGCTCCGCGTCAGTCAAGGCAGACAAACCCTGAGCGATGCACTTTTCGCGAGGACGGTCTGCCTCACTCCAATCCTTAAGATTTAGTTTATCAGTTTGCATAAATAAGGTTAAGGTGTTGAAACGTTAAGACGTGAAAACGTTCCTGCACAATCACAAGACGACACAATGCGGACACATGCAATACGTCCCAACATGCTGCAGTCTCAATGGAAATCTATCAAAAGAAGGAATTATACCGTCTGTTCGCGTTTAAGCAAATATGGCAACATAATCTGGTCAAGGCCCTTGGTAATGTCTGCTGGAATCATATCAATCTGATACTGACCACATTTCAGGCTCAATTCACGGAAAAAATCTCCGATGGCCTGCTTGTAGTACTCACGTATGGAATTGGAATGCAACTTGACTTCCGACCCAGTTTCCATATCTATAAAACGATACAGTCGATTATCAAAACCGAAATCTTCCTCCATTTTTTTATGATAGGTATGGAACAACATCACCTCGTTCTTATTGTGTTTCAGATGTCCCAAAGCCAGCATCAGTTCATCCAGATGGGCATCAGTTTCAAACATATCGCTGAAAATGACAACCATCGAGCGTTTGTTGATCTGCTCCGCAATCCGATGCAAGGTGTCGGTAACTCGTGAACGGCGCTGCACCTCGGAAGAAATCGGCTGTATAATCTTTTCCAGCTCTCGATATATCATTTTGAAATGACTGTCTCCTCCCCTCGCCGAAGTGTGCAGTTCCAGTTTGTCCGAAAAGACACTCAAACCAACGGCATCTCGTTGATTCTTAAAAATCTGCATCAAAGCGGCAGCGGCGTATGCGGAGAACAAAATCTTGTTCGGTTCAGCCATGGTATATTTCTCCTGCAAAGGGAAATACATGGAAGAAGAGTTGTCAATGATAATATGACAACGCAAGTTGGTTTCCTCCTCGTACCGCTTCACAAACAATTTGTCGGTCTTGGCATACAATTTCCAGTCAATATGCTTGGTAGGTTCTCCCGGATTGTACTGCCGGTGCTCGGCAAACTCAACCGAGAAGCCATGCAAAGGACTCTTGTGCAAACCAGTAATAAAACCTGTAACCACCTGTTTGGCAATCAATTCCAGATTATCATATTGGGTAAATTGAGTATAATCAATTGTGTAAGCCATCTTCCAGTTGTTTGAAAATGCAAAAATACAAAAAAATCCATTTTATTGCTGCCCGACAAAAGACTGAAACGTTTCCAAGAACGATGCGGAAAACTCATATGTATTATAATCGGAAGTAAAAACCTCATCGGTGCCAAACATACCTACGAAGCCAAAATTCTTCTGCCATAATAACAATGCCGGATAGGACTTACATTCCCTCAACGCCCCGTAATCCTCACCAAAAATTCCATATAACGGCTGATAGAATTGTGGACATATACTTGCCAGCTGTTGTAACTGCTGTCTTCTAAACAAATAACTATCCACTTCACCCATAAAACACAGCAACTTCACCTGAGAGCTGTCTACCGATGACAAAAACTGCAGTATTTTCTTCTGACAGGTAGAGCATTGCGGCTGCCGATTAATCATCAGAACAAGTTTGTCCTTTCCCAACTCATCCAAGCTAACCCTTTGATTATCGAAATCATAAAACGTCAATTCATTTTTCAAAGTCTGTACACGCAGTTTCACCACTGGATCATGGTTTTTGAACCACGCATCCTTATCTCGCCGATACTGCATCACAGACCGCCCCATATATGACTCTTCTTCCGTAGTCATCAATAACTGCAACAATTGATTCCGGTAAGGATAAACCATCAGATTATCGTTGCTCAAATGATACGAAACCGGGAAATAGTCAGCATTATATACCTTGCCGGTATCGGACACTGCCAGCGTACAAAAATCCTGTCGCCATCCCGCCTTTGTCTTGTGCAATCGCATCACTGCCAACTGTTGCTGTCGGCTGGCATCGCCAAGATTCACAGAAAGCAAGATCAAAGAATCACTAAGAGGATCTATGGTTTTTGCAAACGAATATTGCCTATACTGTTGATTCAATGCGCAATAGATTCTTTCCACACCATACGGCAAGGCATGTATCCGCTGCAATAATTCCTGCGGTAAAGGCTTCCACCCAGGTACTTTATAGACTATACTATCTTGCAGTGAACCTTGCAACGTATATTTCATGATTTCATTGGATCCCGGAGGCATATAATACAAATTCTCCTGATTTACAAATATATAACGATTAGGATCAAATTGAAGCAAAAAGGCTGCCGGCTGCAGCAAAGTCCGGACCAAGCGGATATCTTTATCCATATCTTTCCCATAACACAGCCAACGGAACTCCCGTTTTTCCTTGTCATCCACTATTGCATAAATTTCATCCTGGTACAAATAACCCGCGCACACACCTCTGCAAAAAACACGCTGCAGAAACTTATATTCACCTGATTTACAAGTATAAACCAACAATTGATTGTCACAAACCAGCAAGAGGCGGTCTTTTTCAAAAGACAAAGCATAAATACAAGTTGACTGGGCATCCCGTTTCCATGATGGAGAGTCGGTTGGATAGCTCAAACTTATCGTATCTTGCTGGAAGGTTTTCAAGTCCACAAGATGAAGCACACAGCGATAATCTTTGCCCTGGGCTCTAAAAGACTTTCTGTGACAAAAGTACAAGCGGTCCTGGTGAACCGTAGCCAAGAAATTACGCTGCGGCATACCCTGTCCCAGATGCGATATTACCAAAGACGTGTCAAGTGACAACCAGTGCGCCAAAGAAATGGCCGGACTTTGAGCAAAGGACAAATATCCCCCAAACACGACAAAACTAATTACAATTAACCTTTTCATCGTTAAAAACATAGGTCTAAAAGAAGGCATCGTCCATGGACGACACCTTCTTGCGAATGAATTATGGAGACAATTACAGACCCAAAGAAGAAGCGTCTGTTTTATAAACTGTAATAGTTACTGAACCATCACCGAGATTATTACAATTCCATCTGGAATCATAAATATATAACGATTTGCGTGCTGAATTATCCATCTGATTTTCTCGAGTGGGCATCACCTTTTTTGATGTAACACCGCGACAAACACCTTGTTCCACCTTATTTTCGCTCTGTTCCAGCAAAGTGTTGACTGTAGTGGCAAAGCCTGCCGGCAAAACTTTTGCCTGAGTAGGTGGAACATAATTTCCCGCATCCGCAGGAATTCTGCAACGTGTAAAGCCCTGACCGTAGCAATTCAATTGAGCACTGATACAATTTGTCAAATCGTCATAACATTCACTGTATGAGACATTCCCATACAAATTAATCAAGGAAAGCAAGCCCCCGTTACATTTGCTTACCGACAAAGTATAAAGGGGAGATTCCGCCTTTGCTGATCTATTGAAAGCCGGACACAGCATAACGGCTAAAACAAGTAGTAAAGCAATCTTTTTCATAATTCAATTTTTAAAATTAATATTGTAATGAATATGCACTCTCGCAGCATCGGGCATTCGACCCTCATCTCGTCATTTAAAATGATTTTAACAGCATCTTTCAAGGCGACTTCTATCTTTTTTAATAAGTAATAAAAGCAAAATGTCAGATTCCGTTTAGAAGCATGGATTGCCAGTCCATTCTTCCTTTTGGATTTGACAAAGCAAAAATACAAATAATTTTACATCAATTATAATTTTTGAATAATTTTTTCTTTATTTTTATCTTATTAAATTACAATTAATTTGAAATGTTTTCAACAAACTGTTAATAAGTTTTTTTCATAAAGAACAGCACATTTGGCACAAATTACAGGTTTCCGAGGTTCATTCCACGAATGGACTCTAAAAATACTGTTCACTTATAGATTTTGAATTCAACATTTTTCACTACCTTTGCAAATTGCTTCTTTCAATCATATATAATATATAAATACTTATCAATCAAATAAATACAAATAATCAAAATCAAAAACACATGAAAAAAACCATGTCATTACTTATTTTAAGCAGCATCCTACTGATAGGCTGTGGCTCCAAGAAAGAAGGTAAAGACCTCTCACAAAATCCTTTCATGCAGGAATGGGACACTCCCTATGGAGTTCCGCCATTCGACAAAATCTCTGAATCGGACTACCTGCCCGCATTCGAGGAAGGTATGCGCCAGCAAATGGAAGAAGTCAACGCGATTATCAACAACAGCGAGGAACCGACTTTTGAAAACACTGTTTTAGCCCTTGAAAATAGCGGAAAACTGTTGAACAACGTATCTGCCGTCTTCTTCAACCTGGCCGAATGCATGAACAATCCTGAAATGGAAGCAATCGCGGAAGAAATCTATCCCAAGTTGTCTGTTCACAGCGACAGCATTAATATGAATCCGCAATTATTTGCCAGAATAAAAGCGGTATACGAGGCAAAAGACACTCGGAAATACACTCCCGAGGAGCTCCGTCTGATTGAGGAAACTTACAAAATGTTCGTCCGTGGCGGTGCCAATGTACCCGCTGACAAGCAAGATCGCTTCCGCGAGATCAACCAGCAGTTGTCCCTGCTGACCCTGAAATTCGGCAACAATGTGCTGAAAGCCACCAACGACTATAAGCTTGTTGTTGACGATGTTGCCCGTCTGGAAGGTATGCCCGAAGACCAGCTGGCCGCCGCTCTGGAAGCCGGTAACGCTGATGAGGCCACCAAAGGCAAATATGTGTTCACCATCCATCTGCCAAGCATGGAGCCTTTCCTGATGAACTGCAAAGACCGCGAGCTGCGCCACGAGCTGTGGACCGCCTACTCCACCCGTTGCACTTCTGGTGAAACCAACAACTGCGACATCATCAACCAGATCATCAACCTCCGCCTTGAACGCGCTCAGATCTTAGGTTTCGACAGCCACGCCGCCTATACTCTCGACGACTGCATGGCCAAGACCCCCGAAGCCGTTTTCAACCTTTTGTACCAGGTTTGGAATCCCGCTATCGCCAAGGCCAAAGCAGAGGCCGCTGAATACCAGAAAATGATCAAGGCCGAAGGCAACGACTTCAAGCTGGAGCCATGGGATTGGAGATACTACAGCGAACAGCTGCGCAAAGCCAAATATGACCTGAATGACGACATCATCCGTCCATATCTCTCATTAAATAATGTAAAAGAAGGTGTTTTCATGGTGGCCAACAAGCTCTACGGCATCACCTTCGAGAAAAACGAAACCCTGCCCGTTTACCATCCCGATATAGATGCATACGAAGTGAAAGAAAACGGCGAGACCATCGCTATTCTGTATATGGACTACTTCCCGCGCGAAAGCAAACGCAGCGGCGCCTGGATGACTAACTTCAGAGAACAATACATGGATGGCAACGGCAAGAATATCATTCCCGTTGTGTCATTGGTATTCAACTTCACCAAACCCACTGCCGACAAGCCCTCCTTGCTGAACTTCGATGAAACCGAGACCTTCTTCCACGAATTCGGTCACGGCTTGCACAGTATTTTCTCGAAATGCCGTTTCCGTTCTTTGTCAGGCACCAATGTATCACGCGATTTTGTGGAACTGCCTTCCCAAATTATGGAGAACTGGGCCAGCGAACCCGAAGTGCTGCGCATGTATGCCAAACACTACCAGACTGGTGAAGTCATTCCCGAAGAGCTGATCAAAAAACTCGAAGACTGCGGCACCTACGGACAAGGCTTCATCAACGCCGAGCTGCTGGCTGCTTCTCTCTTAGACATGGATTATCACGTTATTACCGAACCCACACAAGTGCAACTTCCCGAGTATGAAGACCAGCAGATGGCTAAAATCGGTCTGATTCCCGAAATCATCTCCAGATACAGAAGTCCTTACTTCCAGCACATCTTCGCTGGCGGTTACAGCGCCGGCTATTACAGCTACACCTGGGCTGCCGTATTGGACAGCGATGCTTTCGAGGCTTTCAAAGAGAATGGTCTGTTTGACCAGACGACTGCCAAAGCTTTCAGAACCAACATTCTGGAAAGAGGCAACACCGACGATGCCATGAAACTGTATGTGGCATTCCGCGGCCAAGAACCCTCCATCGACCCCTTACTCAAGAAAAGAGGACTTAAATAAGATACTACTTTGATTAAGGTAACACTTTTAGGAACTGGCACATCGCAGGGCGTCCCCATTGTGGGATGCACCTGCGACGTGTGCAATTCCACTGACCCAAGGGACCATCGGCTGCGCACCTCCGCCTTTGTGGAAGTGGACGGAGTGAAACTGCTCATCGATGCCGGTCCCGACCTGCGGCAGCAGCTGCTCACTAACAAAATCACAGACATCGACGCCATTTTGCTCACCCACGAGCACACCGACCATGTGGGCGGCATCGACGATGTAAGACCCATCAACTTCCTCAACCACAAAACCATAGACATTTACGGTTTGCCCAGAACCATAGGCATTGTCAAGAAAAACTACGACTATGCCTTTGCCGAACACAAATATCCCGGTGTGCCCATGCTGGGATTGAAAGCCGTCAAGGACGATCCCTTTACCATCAATGGTGTGGAGATTATCCCCATCCATGTGCTGCATCTCGCCATGCCGATTTTAGGCTATCGCATCCAGAATTTCGCCTATATCACCGACGGCAGCTTTATCGCCCCGAAAGAGCTGAACAAACTGCGAGGATTAGACACACTGGTAATCAACACCTTGGGCATCAAAGAGCACTACTCCCATTTCAACTTGGCACAGGCTACTGCCATTATCAACGAGCTCAGACCTCGCATGGCATACCTTACCCATATTTCGCACAATCTGGGCAAATACGCGGATATTATCCAGACCTTACCCGACAATATCCGTCCCGGCTACGACACTCTCAGCTTTGAAGTCGGGGTATGATTTCCGCACACAATCAAAATCTTTGATTTGCACTTTTCCTCTTAAGGCAAACAACGAGAAGCCCATCACAAAACGGTGGTCCTTGTGGGCATTGAAAGAGAAAATTTCAGGTGGAATATTTAAACAATTGCCGTTTGTAGAGACGCACCGCGGCATGTCTCTACGACAAACCGGATCTATAACTAATTGATTGTCAACAATTCCGTTATACGATTTTATTTCAATTTTAGCAAAGGGTGACAATTGTTCCTGAATGATTTGCAGTCGATTGGATTCTTTATATCGAAGATTGGCCACCCCGTTGAAAATCACCTTTTTAGGCCATAAACAAGCCATACAAGCCATCACCGGCACCAAATCCAGATTCTGGTTCATATTCAGTTCTATCATCTCCATCTCCTCATTAAGGCCTTGATAGCTGATAACTACACCATCCTCTTCCTGACGGCTTTCAATCCCCCAATCGGCAAACCAATGGGCTACCACCGCATCAGATTGGACGGAGGCCATATCGAGATGTAACAGCTTATAGGATTCCGGTGCATCAACAGAGGCAATCCCAGTGGAACAACGCGACCTATTTGAATGATGCATCTGCCCTTCCAAGAGTAAGCGGGCATACCAATACACCGCTGCGCTCCAGTCGCCCAAATGCAAGGGTTCCAAATCCGCCTTACCATCCATAACCGCCTTGGTCATTGTAATATACGAGGCAGATGGGGAATTTTCGGGCAAAACATGCAGTTTATTCAAACCGATTTTTTCTGAAACCAGCCACAAAGCACTGGCGAACTGCCCCGAACGGGTACAGTCAATGGTCAGTTCGGAGGCACGAAGGTTTTTGCCACGGATGAACCAATAATCCCAATCTGACATTTCCATAGAGACGCACACCCGTGTATCTCTACCTGAACAATATTGGATTTCGGCCCCTATCGAACGCAAAACCTGCACCAATTCATCAATAGGACGTTGTAGCAGGTGCGGAGTGCCCGTCAAAAGCCATTGTCCCGGGGTGACCGCCAGCAACGCCATCAGAAAACGATAGGCCGCCCCACAATCCCGCACATCTATGCACACCGGCTCTGCACCTGAATTACACTCTGACTCGGCCCTTTGAATACGACGAAGACAGTCATGCAAAATACGCACATCTTCTGGATAATCATCCCTGATTCCATCCAAGCGGCGGAACTTCTCAAAATCACATATCAATTTTCTGATATACAAACTCTTAGAAACAGGAAGAAATACGTTTTTCATGCAGAGCAAAATCAATTCAAAAAATCAAAATCCAGCGTTATTTTTTTGATGCAAAATTAGGATTTTTTTATTATCTTTGCATAGTCTTAAAAATAAATTATAGTATTGATTATGAGCGATTTAGAAAACAAACAACCCCAAGAGCACGAATACACCGCGGAGAACATTCAGGTGTTGGAAGGATTAGAGGCGGTTAGAAAACGCCCCGCCATGTACATTGGCGATGTCGGAGAGCGCGGTTTGCACCACTTGGTATATGAGGTTGTGGACAACTCCATTGACGAAGCATTGGCAGGCCACTGCGACAAAATCGAAGTGACCATTCATGAAGATAACTCCATTTCAGTATTGGACAACGGCCGTGGTATCCCGACCGACTGGCACGAAAAAGAACAAAAATCGGCTTTGGAAGTCGTTTTGACGGTGCTGCACGCCGGAGGTAAGTTCAACAAGGACTCCTACAAGGTTTCCGGCGGTCTGCATGGTGTGGGTGTATCCTGCGTCAACGCACTGTCCAAACAATTGCGCGCAGAGGTTTTCAGAAACGGCATCCATTATATGCAAGAATATGAATATGGTCACCCACTATACCCCGTAAAGGAAGTAGGCAAGGCCGACCGCCGTGGTACCCTGATCTGGTTCAAGCCCGACGACAGCATCTTCATCATGCACGAGTACCACTACCAGACTCTGGCTACCCGTATGAAGGAATTGGCCTTCCTGAACAAGGGTATTACCCTGACCATTACCGACTTACGTGTTAAGGACGACAACGGTCAGCCGTTGAGTGAGACATTCTATTCCAAAGAAGGTCTGAAAGATTTCATCAAATACCTGGACGGTGGTCGTGAGAAAATCATGGAGCACCCCATGTATATGGAGGACGACGGTGCCGAAACCGGTGTTCCCGTGGAGATTGTGATGCAATACAACACCTCTTTCACCGAAAATATCCATTCGTACGTCAACAATATTAATACCATAGAAGGTGGTACCCACCTGACCGGTTTCAGAAGCGCGTTGACCCGTACTTTGAAGAAATATGCCGACGACAGCAAGATGCTGGAGAAACTGGCCAAGCAGAAAATCGAGATTACCGGTGACGACTTCCGCGAAGGTTTGACCGCCATTATTTCGGTGAAAGTAGCTGAACCTCAGTTCGAAGGACAGACCAAGACCAAGCTGGGCAACGACGAGGTGAAAGGTATTGTGGACCGTATCGTGGGCAAGATGCTGACTTATTATCTCGAAGAGAATCCCAAAGATGCCAAAGAAATTGTGGACAAGGTGATCTTGGCCGCCACCGCCCGTCAAGCAGCCCGTAAAGCCCGCGAAATGGTACAGCGCAAGAGCGTGTTCAGCGGCGGCGGACTTCCCGGCAAACTGTCGGATTGCTCCTCCAAAAATGCGGAGGAATGCGAGTTGTTCCTCGTTGAGGGTGACTCTGCAGGCGGTACCGCCAAGCAGGGCCGCGACAGCAAGCATCAGGCCATCCTGCCATTGAGAGGTAAGATTCTAAATGTGGAGAAAGCTATGCAACACCGCGTACTGGAAAGCGAAGAAATCAAGAATATATACACTGCCTTGGGTGTGACTATCGGCACAGAAGAAGACAGCAAAGCACTGAATATCTCCAAATTGCGTTATCACAAGGTCATCATCATGACCGATGCTGATGTGGATGGTAGCCACATTGCCACACTGATCCTGACCTTCTTCTTCCGCCACATGAAGGAACTGATTGAGGAAGGCCACGTTTACATTGCCACTCCCCCGCTCTATTTGGTCAAGAAGGGCACCAACGAGCAGTATGCATGGTCCGACGAGGAACGTGTGGCACTGGTAGCCGAAATGACTAACAACGGCGCCAACGAGGCCGGCCTGCACGTACAACGTTACAAAGGTTTGGGTGAAATGAACGAAGAGCAGCTGTGGAGCACCACCATGGACCCGCACCGCCGTACCTTGCGCCAGGTAACCATCGAGAATGCCGCCGACGCCGACCGCGTGTTTGCCATGCTGATGGGTGACGAAGTGCCCCCGCGCCGCGAGTTCATCGAACAGAACGCCAAATACGCCAACATCGACGCATAAAAGAACTTTCTGGCAAAAATTCACTGAATTTTCAAATTATGGAGCAAAGCGAAAACATACAGGAAACCCAAGAAGTCCTTCAAGAAGAAAGACCCGTTATCTCTTTAAAGAACATCAATATTTACCAGCGTAACATCCTGGTATTACCGCAGGTGAACATGAGTGTCCGCAAAGGAGAGTTTGTCTATCTGATTGGCAAAACCGGCAGCGGCAAGTCTTCCATTCTGAAGACCCTCATTGCTGAAGTCCCCGCTGAAGGCGAAGAAGCCTACATCAACGGCTACGACCTGCTGAAACTCAAAAAAAGAGATATTCCCCAGCTGCGTAAGAGTCTGGGGGTGGTGTTCCAAGACTATCAGCTACTGTCGGATATGACCGTACTGGATAACCTCATGTATGTGTTGCGTGCTACCCGTTGGAAAGACAAACTGGCCATGGGCAACCGATGTGAAGAAGTGCTGGATATGGTCGGTCTGGCCACCAAGGATTTCCGTTACCCCTATCAGCTGTCAGGTGGAGAACAGCAGCGTGTGTGCATTGCCCGCGCCCTGCTCAATAAGCCCGAAATTCTGCTGGCTGACGAGCCCACAGGAAACCTTGATCCCATCACCTCCGAGGAAATCTTCAAGATTTTCCACGATATCAACAAAAACAGCGGCACAACCGTTCTGATGGCCACCCATAATTTCAGCATGATTGACAAATTCGCATCCAGAACTATCTGCATCGAAAACGGCAAACTGATTGACTCAGTCCTGTAATATGCTCTCTGTCCTGATTCCTATCTTCAACTACGATGTCAACCCCTTAGTCACCGAACTCGACCATCAGTTGACACAAGCGGATATTCCCTACGAGATTATTCTGGCAGACGACTGCTCAGATAATTCAGATTACCGGGAAAGAAATGCGAATCTGTCTCAATTGGGCAATGTCCAATACATTCAGAATCAAAGAAATATGGGACGCGCCAAAATACGTAATCTATTGGCGGGAAAAGCGCAATATCCCTATTTGCTGTTCATTGACTGCGATGCGATGGTCGGGAATAAGGATTTCATCATAAAATATATTGATGCCATAGAAAAAATGCGTCCGCAACAAGCTTTTGTGATTAACGGAGGCATTGCTTATCGAAACGAAAAACCTGATAATCAATATTTTCTGCGCTGGTATTATGGTAAACACCGCGAAGAGGAAAGCTCGGAACAACGCAACAAAAGACCATATCATCATTTTACGCCTTTCAACGTGATTATCAGCAAATCTGTTTTTGAAAATATCCAATTTGACGAAAACCTGACCACTTACGGTCATGAGGATACCCTTTTCGGTCACCAATTGCAGCAAAAACAAATCCCATACCTGCATATCGATAATCCTCTGTATCATGAAGGTTTGGACACCAATGAAGAATATCTGAAAAAGATAAGACTTTCTATTGACAATTTAATATATATTTCTGAAAATCAGAATATTAATCATTCTTTTCTCAAAGAAAACAGATTACTGAAGACTTACCTGCAATGCAAGAAATTGGGACTTGCCAAGGCTGCCGGACGGATCTATGAGCGGAAGGAAAAAAACATACAACAAAGTTTGAGCAGGAGACCATGTATGGTATTATTAGATTTCTACAAGCTCGGTTACCTGGCCTCTAAAAAACTGTAAACCATGAAATTCCAACACGTACACATTGGCAATATCACCTTGGGAGAAGGACTTCCCGTGGTGGTGCAATCCATGACCAATACCGACACGGCGGATGTAGAAGCCACCATTGCCCAGTGCAAGCGTATGATTGCCGCCGGAGCAGAGATGGTGCGCATCACGGTGCCTTCGATGAAAGAGGTTGAATCACTCCGTCAAATCAAGGAAAAGCTTCGGACGGAAGGAATTGACACACCATTGATTGCCGATGTCCACTTCAACCCCAAAGTGGCTGAAGCCGCCGCTGCCATTGTGGAGAAAGTGCGTGTCAACCCAGGAAATTATATAGACAAACGCAATTTCAAGACCTTAAACCTAACTAAAGAAGAATATCAGGCCTCGTTAGATGCCATGGAGGCTAAGGCTAAACCACTGTTCGAAACTTGCAAAAACCATGGCACTGCTTTGCGCATCGGCATCAACCACGGTTCGTTGGCCGACCGCATTGTCAGTCGCTACGGCAACACACCTCACGCCATGGCCATGTCGGCCATCGAATGGTTAGACATCTGCGAGAAAAACGACTTCCACAACATGGTGTTCTCGATGAAAGCCAGCAATGTCAACACCATGATGGCCGCCACCCTTGACCTCTACCAGATGATGCAGGACAGAGGCACGCTCTACCCCATCCACTTGGGTGTGACCGAAGCGGGTAATGGCGTGGAAGGACGTGTAAAATCCGCTGCCGGTATTGGAGCCTTGTTGATGATGGGTATCGGCAATACCATCCGCGTTTCATTGACGGAGAAGCCAGAAAATGAAACACCATTTGCGCACACATTAATTAAAGTCATTAAGGACCTTAAAAACACAGATTATACCATCACCGACCAAGCCCTCATTTACCACAGGGCTGAAGCCGACTTTGACCGCTGGATTGCAGGCGCAGCAGCAGTGAGCGGTTATTTGAACTATCAGCAAAAAATCAAGGATATCCGCATCGAGAACCCACATTTCAGTCCCGCGGAGAACGACAACCTTGCCGCCACCATCCTGCAGGCTTGCCGCCTGAAGATGAGCAAGACAGAGTTCATCTCCTGTCCCTCTTGTGGCCGCACCCAATACGACATTGAGTCGGTACTGGCTCAGGTCAAGGAACGCTTTGCTCACTATCCCGGGCTGAAAATCGCTGTGATGGGCTGTATTGTGAATGGTCCCGGCGAGATGGCCGATGCCGATTACGGCATTGTGGGCGCCACAAATGGACTGGCAGCGGTTTACTCGGGTAAAATGCGTGTTTCGGAAATTATCCCAGTAAAGCAAGCGTTAGAAATCTTGGAAAAGCTGATTGACAAAAAAATCCGAACAACCTTATAGCAAGGAAATAATATATTTCCTACATTGCCTTTTTGATTCTTTTGATCAGACCTGTAAGCACTTTACCGGGGCCGAGTTCAATGAATTCTTCGGCGCCATCGGTTATCATGCGTTGCACGGACTGCGTCCAGCAGACGGGAGAAGTGAGTTGGGCAATAAGGTTGCATTTGATTTCAAAAGGATCAGTATGCGGCTGAGCATCCACATTCTGATAGATGGGGCATAATGGTTGCTTGAGTTCCGTGGCATTGATAGCCTCCGCCAGTTCCACGCGTGCCGGCTCCATCAAAGGTGAGTGAAAAGCGCCTCCCACTTTCAAAGGCGTCACCAGCTTCACTTTATCCTTCAGTGCGGCACAAGCCAGCTCCACCCCACGGATCGTGCCAGAAATGGCAATCTGACCTGGACTGTTGAAATTGGCAGGCACCACAATCTCGCCCTCCACAGCAGCACAAGCCTCTTCCACCACCTCGGTTGAGCCCCCGATAATGGCCGCCATCGTTGATGGCTGCATCTCGCAGGCTCTCTGCATGGCCATCGCACGATGCGACACCAGCTTCATGCCATCTTCAAAAGACAAGGCCCCCACGGCAGTCAAGGCCGAAAACTCGCCCAAAGAATGACCTGCCACCATGTCAGGATGGAAATCCTCCATCATCTTCGCCATCACCACTGAATGAATGAAAATGGCCGGCTGGGTAACCTTGGTCTGCTTCAATTCCTCTTCCGTCCCCTCAAACATGATATCGGTAATGCGAAAACCCAAAATATCATTGGCTTGTTCAAACATTTCAGCCGCCTGGGCAGAACTTTCATACAAATCCTTGCCCATTCCGGGAAACTGAGCGCCCTGACCAGGAAAAACGTATGCTGTTTTCATAGTTTACAATTAACAATTAATACTATAGTTGATAGTTGTAAATACTATTTATTTCAGTTGACGCAGGTAGCTTTTGATGGTCTTCTCGAGACCCAGATACAAGGCGTCACAAATCAAGGCGTGACCGATGGAAACCTCCAGGAGACCAGGAATATTGCGATTGAAATATTTCAAATTCGCCAATGACAAATCATGACCGGCATTCAAACCGATGCCTTGCTTTTTGGCTTCTTTCGCGGCTTCCACAAAATCTCTGATAGCCCCTTCGGGGTCATCGCCAAAATTGCGTGCATAACTTTCAGTATAAAGCTCCACCCTATCTGTGCCAGTTTTCTTGGCTGCGGCAATCATTTCAGGATTGGCATCCACAAAGATACTGGTTCTAATACCTTCGCGGTGAAATTCCTCGATGATTTTGGTCAAAAAATGCGCATTAGCGATAGTGTCCCAGCCGGCATTGGAAGTCAAGGCTTCGGGCGGATCGGGTACCAGGGTCACCTGTGTCGGTTTCACATCCAGCACCAGTTTAATGAATTTCTCGCAAGGATATCCTTCTATATTGAACTCGGTAGTCACTACTTTTTTTAAGTCATATACATCCTGATAACGGATATGACGCTCGTCGGGACGCGGATGGACAGTGATGCCCTGGGCGCCAAAACGCTCACAGTCAATGGCTGCCGTCACCACATTGGGCAAGTTTCCACCGCGTGCGTTGCGCAGGGTAGCAATCTTATTGATATTGACACTCAGTCTGGTATTGTTTCTCATGTCGTTCAATTTTTGACGCTGCAAAAATATATTTTTTTTTCATACCTTTGCCGCAGTTTTAAATCTTTCATTGCAAAAAGCTAATAAAAAAAACAAGCATTTGATAATGAACAAAATACAAAGAACACCCCTAAAAGACAGACCTTTCCCCGACTATACCCCAAAAGAAGAAGTGCTAAACAGCATAAGTCATTTATTCGGTGCTTTATGCGCTGCAATCATGATGTGGCTGGCTATAGATGCTTCGCTGAAAAGCGGCTCTCAAATCGCCCTTATCAGCAGCATTATCTACGTCAGCACCGTAATCCTCACCATGTTGGTGTCGGGCATCTACCACGGACTGCACAAAGGGATAGCCAAGCAGGTGATGCGGGTGGTGGACCACTGCGACATTTTCTTCACCATTGCCGGCACCTACACGCCCATCATGCTGATTGGGGTTTGCCCCATCAATCCTGCCATGGGATGGTCGATTTTCGCCGTCGAATGGGGTTTGGCCATCATCGGGGCCACCCTCAACGCGATTGACTTAAAGAAATACTCGAAATTCTCCATGGCCTGTTATCTGGGCATGGGCTGGTGCGTCATCATCAGTCTGAAAGACACCATCGCGGCCATGACACTGCCCGGCTTTATGTGGATTATCGGAGGCGGCATCGCCTTCACCATCGGTGCTGTGCTTTACCTCATAGGCAAGAAAAAACGCTACCGCCATTTCATTTTCCACGTTTTCGTGGTCATCGGTATCGTGACACAATTTATCGGAATATGGTGGTATCTGCTGCTACCTCGATAAAATAAAAAAAAAAGACGCATAGAAATGCGTCTCTTTTTTATGGATGCGTCATACTACATCCTTATACTTACGTCAAGATTACTTCACCTCTTCGAAGTCAACATCTTGAACCTCAGAATCCTTGCCATTGTTGCCACCGGGCTGGCCTGCACCGGCACCAGGGTTAGCTCCCTGATTAGCGCCACTGAAGTCAGCTCCTGGGGCACCGCCACCCTGCTGGTACATCTTGGCTGAGGCAGCCTGCCATGCACCTTGCAATTCAGCAGTGGCAGCATCGATACCAGCAATATCCTTTTTGTCGTGAGCTTCTTTCAGCTTAGCGGCAGCGGCTTCAATCTTAGCTTTGTCGTCAGCGGGAACCTTGTCGCCGAATTCCTTCAGCTGTTTCTCGGTCTGGAACACCAGACTGTCAGCAGCATTCAGCTTGTCAATTTCTTCCTTGGCCTTCTTGTCGGCTTCGGCATTAGCCTCGGCTTCGGCTTTCATTCTCTTGATTTCATCGTCTGACAGACCAGAAGAAGCCTCGATTCTGATTTTCTGTTCTTTACCGCTGGCTTTGTCCTTAGCGGTCACATTCAAGATACCGTTGCTGTCGATATCGAAGGTCACCTCGATCTGAGGAATACCTCTCATGGCAGCAGGAATACCGTCTAAATGGAAACGGCCGATGCTCTTGTTCTGTGCAGCCATAGGACGCTCACCTTGCAGCACGTGGATTTCCACAGAGGTTTGGTTATCAGCGGCTGTGGTGAAGGTTTCGGTCTTCTTGGTCGGAATGGTGGTATTTGCCTCAATCAGCTTGGTCATCACACCACCGAGAGTTTCCAGACCTAAGGACAGCGGAGTAACATCCAGCAAGAGGATATCGGTCACATCACCACTCAACACACCACCCTGGATAGCAGCACCCACGGCCACCACTTCGTCGGGGTTAACACCCTTTGAAGGAACTTTTCCGAAGAAGTCTTCCACAATCTTCTGGATAGCGGGGATACGGGTTGAACCACCCACCAAGATTACCTCGTCAATGTCGGAGGTTCTCAAACCTGCGTCAGCCAATGCTTTCTTGCAAGGCTCGATGGTAGCTCTGATCAAGTCGTCGCAGAGCTGTTCGAACTGGGCACGGGTCAAAGTTCTCACCAAGTGCTGTGGTACACCGTCGATAGGCATAATGTACGGCAGGTTGATTTCGGTAGAGTTGGAGCTTGACAGCTCGATTTTGGCTTTTTCAGCGGCCTCTTTCAAACGCTGCAGAGCCATAGCGTCTTTTCTCAAGTCAACATTATAGTCTTTCTTGAATTCCTCTGCCAACCAGTCGATAATCTTGTGGTCGAAGTCATCACCGCCAAGGTGGGTATCACCATTAGTAGATTTCACTTCAAACACACCGTCACCAAGTTCCAGGATGGAGATATCGAAGGTACCACCACCGAGGTCGAAAACAGCCACTTTGGAATCTGATTTCTTTTTGTCCAAACCGTATGCCAAAGCTGCGGCAGTAGGTTCGTTGATGATACGTTTCACCTTCAGGCCGGCGATTTCACCTGCCTCTTTGGTAGCTTGACGCTGAGAGTCGCTGAAGTAAGCGGGCACAGTGATGACAGCCTCTGACACTTCCTGTCCCAGATAATCCTCAGCGGTTTTCTTCATTTTCTGAAGAATCATAGCGGAGATTTCCTGAGCGGTATAAGAGCGGTCGTCGATCTTCACTTTCGGCATATTGTTGCCGGCTCTTTCCACGGTGTAAGGAACACGTTCCACTTCTTTGACCACACGGTCGTAGGTTTCACCCATGAATCTCTTGATAGAGAAGATGGTTTTGGTTGGATTGGTGATTGCCTGACGTTTGGCAGGGTCACCCACTTTTCTTTCATTGTCACCCACAAAGGCCACGATTGAAGGTGTAGTTCTTCTGCCTTCGCTGTTCGGTATTACCACCGGTTCGCTACCTTCCATAACGGCTACACATGAGTTGGTAGTTCCTAAGTCGATTCCAATAATTTTTCCCATAGTTGTAAGTTTTTAATTGTTATTATTTATTTTTACTTTCTGATTCATTTGTCGTCCTATCAAACGACATTCCCGTATTAGCAATTATTATGCCAAAAAAAGATGACTGACATTTTGTCAGACAAGGCATAAAAAAAGGAAGGCGTTTCGGCCTTCCCTTTATTGTTAAATCATGAAATAAGTTCTTTTTTTCTGTCTCTTAGAATTCCCAGAGGTCGCTTTCGTAGGTACGCAATTTCTCGGTGATTCTTTCAGACTCAATCATCTGGTCACGAGCATTGGCAATGTATTCGAAAATCTGACGATCATACACATTGTCTTCAGCATAAATATAACCGTTGAAGTCTCTCTTGAAGGTCAACAGATCGTCGTATGACAATCTCTGGGCATTGTTCTTGGTGTTGAACACTTCCTGTTTTACCAAGAAAGGTCTCAATTCCTCATAATAGATATGACCCATACGTCTACGCGTCTTCTGAGCTCTGACATTTTCTTCATCGCCCAAATCCTCATCATAATTGTTATTATTATCACGCTCAAATTCCAGAATGGGTTCAAGTTCAAGAATACGTACATAATACTTGGAAGTCTGCTTGTCGAAATACCATACTTCTTTGATGTTGTATGACATTATATTCTTGGCTTCGAAATTCTCATGTACTTCTTGATAATCGATAACGTCGCCCGTCTCGGGATCAACTATCTGCTGTTGTCTGGTTTGTGTCAAAGAATTTTGCACTTCTTCTCTGCTATAAGGGATAGTACAGAATTCATCATTATAAACTGGCAGAGCATCTGCGTTATCAGGGTTGGCAAAGTCAATGGCATCAAAAATAGTTTGCGCCAAACTTCTCCAAGTTCCTTTCACTTCCACAGGGAAATACAGCGGATGATTTTTCTTGTCACGCAGGTCGATACGGCGCCAAATAACGTGATAATACATTACATCGGCTTGACGCTGGTGAGCAAATGGAATTGGTTCTGAGAACTCACCTGTATTCACCTGTGTCCATGGAAGTTCAACGGGTTTGCGAACTGGCTGAGCCATGGTGCTGCCGTCAAATTCGCCATCCTCTTGTGCAAAGACAAAAGTCATGGCACACAGGGCTAATAATAATAAACTGAACTTTTTCATGATGATTTTTTTTAGTATTATTTGATACGAACAGTAATTTCGTCCAAAGTTCTTTGACCTGCTTCGCAAGAAGCCTTGATACCTGTGAAGATGATAGTGGTACCCGAACCTGATTTTGCGATTTTCTGTTTTACAGCGTCACTGAAGCTGGCACCTGTACAGGTCAGTGGGTTATCTTCATAACCTTTGGAGATGAAGATAACCTGATATGAATTGATAGTCCATTTCAAGTCGTAGGCGAAATCGTCACCCATAGCGGCTCTGATAAATGGATTAGCCGTTAATTCGCTTTTGGTTCTCTTACCGCCTCTGATGTTGGCACCAATAGTGGCACGCGGGTCTGGTACACGTTTCACACGGAAAATGGTGGAACCCATAGCCTGCGTTTTCCCACCTGTATTAGCGCTTACGGTAGCTTCAACGGTCTTACCAATCAAGGTTTGCGGCACAGAAATATTGAATTTACCAGCTTCTGCGCGGGTCACAGTGCAACCTGGAAAATTCACTGACAACTGGTCAGGTGCCACAGGAGCAGAAACTGACACCGGATTAGCAATACCTGCATACAACACATTCATCTTTTCTGCTGAAATGGTTGCAGAAGGTTTCACCACCATGTAGCGGTCACTGAATGAATAGTACTGGTCGGTTCCATCAGGAGCTTTGATTTTGATCAAACCTGCATAACGCTGTTCGCCCAAACCACCAGCACCCAGTTCCAATCTTACCAAACCGTTTTCGCCTTCCAACTTGGTGGCACCATCCAATTGAGCCACGGTAAGGGTGTCAACACCGGTCTTATAGTAAACTTCGGGGGTTGATTTGGTATCGTATGCAGATACGATAATGTCGGCTGTGTACTTGTCACCCGTAAACACCATACGTGAGTTCGGGATGGCACGACCTGACACATTGTCGAATTTGAAGTCGCTTGCGCTGATAGATGATTTTACATACTCCAGCATTTTGGATTCAGCATTACGGACCTCACCTTCAGTCGTATTGATCAAAGTAACAGCAGCGCTCATGATCACGTCATAGAAATTATGCTCCTCCCACGTCTGGGTCTTTGCACCTTCTTTGCCTTCATATGTTTGTTCCACATTCAAACCGATAGTTTTTTCCATTTCAGCACGCTGGTTAGGATCATCCACCAATGAAAGGATTTCTGCCTTATATTTGATAATGGCCTCTTTCATTTTTGTAGCATTACCCTGTTCGATCATAAATTGTGTGGGTTTACTACGTTCGTCTTTCGATTTCAAGGTGGCTACTGTTTTAGGGTTACCTTCCTTGTCTTCGTATGTATTATCCACATAAATAATCAGGTCTTTCTTGATCTGATTAATCTGATCGATTAATGCATCGGTTTTCTGTTTCAGTATATTGGCTTTCTGCTCAGCTTCCTTCACTTTTTCAGGACCCAAAATAGCCTTTTGAGCTTGCAGCCATGAGTAGTCACTTTCATTTTTTGCCATAGTATTAGCGGTTGAAGCCACCATCGTGTCATCAACCAAGCTAAAGGCTTCGATGATATCTTTGGACACATTCAATGCCAACATAGCGGTTAGCACCAAATACATCATACCAATCATCTTTTGCCTCGGGGTTTCCGGACAATTTGTTGCACCCATAGTATTACTTTATTTTATGATTAACAAGTTAATAGAGTTTGTAGATTAGTTGACTACATATTTGTACTCATGGCAGCAACCATCTTGCCGTATACATTGTTCAGTTTGGCCACGTTCTTGGTCAATTGGTCAACTTCTTTCTTGTATGTTTCGACATTAGCCAATGATGCATTAATATTGTCAGCAAAGTTGGTCATGCTTTCCAAAACAGACCTGTTAGCCTTAGCCATGGCCTCTGTATTCTTCATCTGTGATTCATACAAAGTGTTGATAGAAGTCAGGTTCTGGTTCAACTTGTTCAATTGTTCATTGTATGAACCAGTATCGCTCTTTAATGCCTTAGTAGTCTCTTCATAGATATGGGCCAAATTACCCACTGCATTAGCGGCTTTCTGAACATTTTCAAGATATGCGGCTGAAATATTGGAGTCGGTATCCAGTGATTTTGAAGTCTTGTCATACTGGAGGGTCAGATTTCTCACTGACTCAGAAGCTTTCTTCAAATTATTTACATAACCATCGGTAGCTGCGGTTGCGTCAGCAGCACCTGCCAATTTGTGTGCGTTATCACTCAAATTACGCATACCATCGGCCAAACTTTCAATCAGTTCCGGACCAATCTTGGCTTCGGTCAGCATCTGATCCAGCTGTTGGGTAGGAGTTCCTGTGAGAGCTTTTTTCTTGTCAGCTTTTTTACCACTCTTACTTTCTTCCTCTTCGTCACCCAAGGCTAATTCGGGATATACCAATGCCCAATTGTATTCTACATGGAGAGGTTCGAAAGCAGAGAAGAAGAAAATGATAGCCTCTGTACACATACCCAGCATCAACATCACACCGGCACCAGGGTAGTGTTGGATTTTGAACAAAGCGCCCAAAATTACGAGTGATGCGCCCCATCCATACAATTTGGTCATAAAGTTTTTGTAACCTTTACTTCTAACAAATTTGTAAAGTCCCATAGTTTTTGTTTTTTAATTGTTTTTAGTATTTTGTTGATTATTCTATTGTTCTATATATTAATATACATGTGAAGCGCTATTGCTATCCCCTCTTTGGCGGCCCATATAATGCTGAACGCAACGGAAGCCCACGTATGTCTTGCAAGTATCCTGATATTCGTATGTTCTTGCATAAACTCTTGTATAATAACTTACATCTTTCCAAGAACCGCCACGAATAACTTTTCTCTTCTTTTCGGGTGTATCAGTCTTTTTAGCATAGTAAGTGTACTGAGGGTTCAAATCGTGGGTAAAGTTCACCGCAGACTCATCGTAAGCGTCCTCGCACCACTCTGCCACATTACCAGCCATATCGAACAAACCGAAATCGTTGGGATGGTAGTGAGCCACAATGCTGGGATACACATTGCCATCGGCGATATAGTTACCACGCTGTGGTTTGAAGTTGCTCAAGAAGCAACCGTTCTGGTTCTGAGTACCAGGACCGCCCCATGGATAAGTAGCCAGGTTTTCTCCACCACGAGCAGCGTACTCCCACTCACTTTCGGTAGGCAAACGGAATTCTTGTTCATTTTCATATTTCTTGGAGCTCAACCATGACAGTCTCAGCATCGTTCTCCAGTGAACGAAAGCCTTGGCCTGCACCCAGCTGACACCCACAACCGGATAATTGTCATATCTCGTATTAGAAAAATAATTCAGCAGCATCGGTTCGTTGAAAGAATAGGTAAAATCATGTGCCCATGCCAAAGTATCGGGATAGATATTCACCACATTTTTGCGAATGAAACGGGTATAACCTCCATTCAGATGACTTGGACGATTGGCGTACATACCACCAAACTCATAGTCGCTTTCAGTTCCGAACTCCTTGGTTGATGCTCCATAATTCTCAGGATCCTTGGGATCACGATAGTTTCTATAATCATATTCCCAATACTCATAATTATACATGGCTGTATTCGTAGAGTTGGGACGAAAATGATAGAAACGTGTGTTCACTTTGTTGAACAACGGGCTCAATGCAGCCTGAACCTCCTCATTGTCCGAATTCCATGGAATTTCCTCTTTCCAGTTGATCAGCTTCGGTTCAATGACTTCGCCTTCATTTTCGCCTTTTTTGTATTTTCTATAGTGCCCCTCGCCCTTTCCTTCTTCCAAATCCGCTTCTCCCAAGAGGACATGAGCGATAGAGTCGCGCACCCAATATACAAATTGGCGGTACTCGTTGTTGGTGATTTCGGTTTCATCCATCCAGAAAGCCGAAACAGTCACATTTTTTGACTGATAGTTCAAAGCGAAGGGGACGTCCTCATCACCAGAACCCATCATATAGTGACCAGCCGGGACATAAACCATACCGTATGGCTCAACATCCATAAAATCAGGGCGGTCTTTAACACCGACCAACTGGCCGTCACCATTGTTTTTGCATGACAGGAAAATCACACAAACAACTAATAAAAATGCTGCTAATTTTTTCATATTGCTATTGTTTATGTTTGCTCAAAAACGATTTATATTCCCAATTTATTGTATTAGTATTGATTTTTGTATATGTTTCTGGTTGAACCATAGCCCGAAAAAACCTCTTCCTTATATATATCGAAGCAATAACGCACCATGATTTCCAAATCACCATATCCTCTGTTTTTCTTGAAACCCAGCTTACTGGTTGTAAAACCGTATGCAAGACCCAAATCAATACCTCTCAAGTAGTTATTGGAGTGATTATAGAACGGCCGGGCACCGAATAAAAGCGAAACGGCGTCATCAATACGGTAAGATAAACCACCCCAGAAGACACCGTTATATCTTGTCAATAACATCAAGTCAAACTGCGCTGACTTCAAATCAGTCTTAATCAATGCAGACGGTTCCAAAGTCCAACTGGGATTCCACGGCAAAATCCAAATATAACCACCGTGGACATAAAACTGTCTCGATCTGTTGATTACACTTTTGTCACCAGACAAACGAGCCTTGGTAATCAATTGTGTACCAGAAAGACCCACATTCCATCTTTCAGCCTTATAGAACAAACCAAAGTTGATGTCAAAATCCATTACAGATTCTTCTCCCTTCAGTTTATCCAGAACCGCATCGCCGGTCTGCAAAGCATGAAGTTTATCGCCTTTGACAGCCTGATTGAAGAAACTAACCTGCAAACCAATTCCCAAATGACCTGTGGGAATTTTCAATTTATACGCATATCCGAAACGAAGTCCTACATTATTATAAAAACCAACACGGTCGCTCAGAATAGAAAGGCCAAAACTGCCTTTCAGCTTTCGAAGATAGCTCTCAATATTAAATAGAAATTCACGCGGTGCAGTGTTTTCCTTGGTGATATTACCATTTTCATCCTGATACACATCCTTCCATCCCAAATATGCCTGCTTGTAAAAAGCAGTAAAACATAATGTATTGCTCTGTTCTCCCATGGCACCGGGATTATAGTACATGGTTGCCCACGGAAATAGCGTAAATTGCGCATCATCTTGCGCAAACGCACTCGTTGAACACACCATCAAAAGGAGCAAAAAAGCACCAATTTTTTTCATCAGATTACGCTTTAATATATTCTCTCTTCGTTTCTATAACTTCATCATACCCAACAATTTATAGCATCCGGCATCCCTTCTTCCCCTTGTGGAAAAACATGTTTTCCACGCCTTTTCATGAAGATTCCAAACACCATTATCCAACTTTCCAATTTTGAAGCTTCAAAAATACAAAAAATAATTCAAGTTATCAACAATTGTTCATTTTTTTTTGCGTTTTGATGGATTTTTTTTTGTCAATATCCTTCATAGGATTTCTTAACTTATTATAAATCATAATTTTGCTCTAAAATTTATTAAACGTTGAAAGTTAGAAATTCAATGTTTCAATAATCTGTTGAGACTCAATTGTATTTGGAAATTTCTGTTGAAGCGCTAAAAATGCGCTCTTACTTCCACACTTCCCGTATGCACCACTTTATGTCCTTGTGTATATCTACCTTGATATAAGAGATTTACCTGTAAAAAATCGGTAATATTGGCTTCATACTTGGCATCCCACGTAATATTATGTCCGACACCCAAACCTTCCAACATATCGTAGCTAAGACTACTGTTCTCTGTATCATTGAACTGCATATGATAATATGCGGTCGCAAGGGTCAAGTTTCCTCTTTTCACCATCTTGTATTTGAATTCCGCATCTATCTTGTGCTGCCGCGCCTGCTGAAAACTCCAGCGATTTTTTTTGGCCGAATACAAATAGGCAATTTTTGCCTGTAACTTATTTTGATAATGAACGATACATTCCGCATCGGCACGATGATTCTCAATGGCATAGCATCGCGAACTGAGAAATTCAGACTGATTGATTTTGACAGCATGGAGATAGGCCGTTTTCAGTGTTACCATACTTCCGGCATTCACCCTCAACAACAGCTGTTGCATATCATAACTTCCACGGTCGGCTCCATAATACAGCAAATTTTTGTTCCTGTTCAGCTGCGTGACGAAGTCAACTCCAAAAATAGACTTATGATTATAACTCAACGTATTCGTGAATGACAAGCTACCTGATGTCAGATTCGTATCCGCCATGTTCAGATAAAAAGGATTGAAAGCGTTAGCATTGTGCTGGAAAGTGTTTTTCTGTACAATTTTCAGATTGGCCGCATCGGAGAAACGCGCCAGCACTCTTCGAAAGTCCTTCTTTCCGGCCCACACACTGGCAGGACGAAGCTGGATGGACTGCACAAACTGGTTATTGTGAGTATTGACATAATCCGTGCCATTTTGCCACACCTTGATATAATTGGCCTGGTCTTGGAAAGCTGCAACCTCAAACTCATCCAGCTCTTCTATCCCATTGCCGTTATAGTCATTCCACGTGTAAACACCTTGACCTTCTGCAACTTTCAGATACGAGAAAACCATTTTCTGCTCCAAGCCACTACCCGTCTCATAATAAGTGCTCAATATCAGCGCATTACGCCAGAAGCGACCCGTATATTCCAATCCTGCGAGAAAATAATTCTCCGAATTATACGTTTCCCTCTCATTCCTGATTTGCATATTTCTGTATGTCACATTGGCTTTGATCCTGTTATTTTTCAGCTGAGCCAGTTCAAAAGAAGCCTGGGCTTCGTTACTCATAGTGCCCATACTCATAATGGAGTGATTCAAACGGCTTTCTATTCTGTTTTTAAAAGAAATATTAAACAGATACGGCAAAGAATCATTATTTTTCACAAAAACCATGGCCTCGTTGAAAGCATTGCTCCCCGTTCTAAACGTCATGCTCCCCTGCTCTCTCATTGCATTATATTCAAAGTTCTCTTTTACACCTAATTCTATTATTTTCAATTTGTTAGACAAAAAATTATAGGTTTTCACATAATCGGTCCGCTGAAGAGAATCAGTAGAAAACAAATAAGATGTAAGCGTATTGAATGTCCATCCCTTTCGCTGGATATTGCCTGTAAACTCATTTTTCAGGGCGTGCATATTGCCCCATCTGGAAAACCAATTGGCATCATATCGCAATGTCCCTGTTTTTCTATTTTCCAATCCTAGAGTCAGTTGCACCATTTGTTCTGAAAATCTGCCAGAATAATCCTCGTCCAAGTTGTAATTCCGTTTGAACTCCACCTCACGTGTACTTTCCAGCACACTGAAGTTTTTATGAATGAACTCATAATAAAGCTTGGTTTTCAACAACCAAGGCATCTCCACGTCCCGCCTGCGTTTCAACTCCTGATTATGATGAAACGATAACATCCCTGCAAATCCAACATTATTATCGTTATGCTTGGAGAAATTGTTCCGATCGTGATTTGAAAGGGCTAATTCAAATTCCAGTCCAGTGTTTTTTGAAATCTCGTATAAAGCCGAGATGGTAGCCATGTCACGGGTTTGAGGCGTAGCCAGCAACTGCACCGGTTCATAATTTCCCTGAGGGACTCCATCGACAGGAGCCACCCAGGCAAACACTCTTCCATTGGCGGTACTGCTCACCAACACATAATTCCCCACATGCTCACCCACCATGGAAAAACTCAAGCGGAACAACTGCCGCTGTCTATCTGTGGAATATACATAAATTTGAAAATTAACTCCTTGCACTATGGTGTCACGTCGTTCATACAAAACCTCATCCGTATTATACAAAGCCGAATCAGCATAATAATACCATGCATTCTGAACCGACGAAGGCAAGGTAGACAGAAACATTTTCTGATCATTATTCAATTCAGGCTGGATAGACCTGTTTTTCAAATCCTGCTCATGATAGAAATTCAGTTTCAGTTTCAATTTCTGATTTTTCTCATGCGTAAATTCATTGAAAGTAAACAAATTATAACGGGCATAATGACGGTCTGTATATTCATATTCCACGATGATCCTCTTTTCTGAAGTCATCAGATGCTTTACTGTAAAAGTCAACTCCGCCGTGTTATAGTCTATCACATAATCATTCTCCTGTCCCCGCAGCAGCAACACGCCATCCATATACACCCGTTCACTTCCCGCCAGAATCGTGATATTGGTCTCCCCCTGTTCACCCATCAGGCGATATGGTCCCTGTACCCCGTTTTGCACTGCCAACGTCTGACGGACATACCTGCCCTTATTGACACCGCCTCCCACACTATTAGTCAGATGATTACCTCCTTTTAAGCTATTATCCGCCGAGAAACTCAAACCCATAAACTTTCTGGTCACACGCATGAAGGCATCCTCTTGCTGACTCACCTCAATATCACCGGCATCCAGCATAAAACGGCGGTCATAATTCAATCGGATAAAAATCTTATCAAAATCATTGATAGACTGCGTATTACCTTCTGGTTGTATCGGCACATTCTTATCCGTGATGTTGGCTAAAATCTCCAATTTATCCGACAATTTCCCGGACAACTGCAAATTCAATGTCGAATTAAGCACAAAATCCTGATTGGTACCGATACTCACCCCACGGGAGATGGAGCCTGTACTTTGCAGCTGTGACCCATTCCCTGCAAAAACATCCTCAGTTTTAGGCACAATTGGGGTCATCTGATGATAGATACTTCCTTTTTGCCTGATATTCAAGGATTGCGAGCGGTGCTGAACAGGTTCTTTCAAATTGAAACTGAAGCATGAATAGCTGTAGGTAATGCCTTTACCCAGTGCTTCCGGATTCAGGATGCGGAGGCCTCCGTTCAGGTAATCCACCCGATAATCGGCGCTGTCGATACCGCTGAGGGTGAAAGTGTCTGGTATGATTGACAACGTGTCTAACTTCAGGTAAGTCGAATCCACCGTTCTGCTGCCTGTTTTTTTCAATGTCCCCTGTGCCAAAAGCGTATGGCTCAGCCCTATGCAGGCAACAATGGTCAGCAGCAAGACTTTGATTCGGGGCATTGACAGGCGTGTTTATCAAACTTACTTCCCGATGAGTAGAATCTCCGACAGGCAGAGGTCATCGTATTTCAACCCTTTCTTTGTGGCGGTGATAAGAATGCGGATTTCGGTGTAGTAGCTGTCACTCCAGGGGCTTTCCGACATTTTCACAATTACCGCATTGTCGGCAAGGGTCTGCCAGTCAAAACGGGGCGGTGTTTCGCTGGAACATTTGTCTGGTTTTAGGTCACGAGAAGAGTAGCCTCGCCCGTACGCTATGTACTCACCCAAAGGGGTGCTGTCGCATATGCCGTCAATTTCGTAAACATTAAATACTTTACCTATAACTGTCAGGCTGTCTATCCGTGAATTGTCACGGTGGGTCTCCGCATTTTTTGTGTAGCCGTTTAGCAGAAGCATCCCTTCCAACACCGTGGGTTTCTTGAAACGGAGGGTGATGTAGAGCGAATCGTTAGGGTCGGGGCGAAGCACGGTGGTTGTTCCGGGATTGAGGTCGCTGAGATTGCCGATGGGGTATTTCTTGTCTGCCCCGCTGACTTCTATGGTGTATTCAGAGGGACTGATACGGTGGTTTAGTAGGCGGTCGAGCGGCTGATGTGGCGGATTGGTGAGTTTGTAGTCGAGGGTGAAGGGCTGAGCGTCAGCAAGGTTGAAACGGGTTGTCTCATACTCCCATTGTGTTCCTTTTTTGTTCATGGGTAGGCCGCCTATGCCTACGGATCTTGTCCCTTGTGCTCTCAGCCAGCGCTGATCGTCAAGAAGTTTGATAGTAGAAGCGTCAAGAGATGCCGCAAAATGGTCGGCGTGGCCGTCTCCCCAATAAGCGGCGGGGATGAAATCATACTGAAAACGCAAATGCCAATAGTAGTTGGGCTCATAGTGGATTAAATTGTTGACTCGGTTATAGGCGCCCTCCGAGAGGGCACACTCTACCGTGTAGCGTACCTCTAAGGTAACGAAACTGTTGGCGGGAATGTTCAGGTAGGTGTAGAACCAGCGGCGCGACACGCATTTGGTGTAGAAGTATATCTCATCGCCATACAGAGCGTATAGGCTGTCAATGAGTTTTTTAGAATAGCCGTCAGCACTATCGGGCTCCACGTCAAGGTCCGCGAGGTAGGGTTGGGACGGTGTGATGATGGTGTCGCGAGAGCACTGCCACGATAACTGCTTTCCATTCATCGTGAAACAGACGTTGCGTATATAGCTGTCGCGCCAACCCACCTCCTGATCCGATTCTGAATACTCGTCCAAAGAAACCCATTGTGACTCTCCGCTGCCGAAATAGTCTATAGGGAAACCATAGGGCAGCTTGTCGAACGATCGTGCGGATTTGTTGTGCAGCAGGTAGCGCACCGTCACCTCCATATAGCGCTCGCACGGAACAAAAGAGACCACCTCGTCCACCAATTGCACTTCGGGCACATGCACCGCCACCGGCGTAGGCGAGAGGGTTATGGCAGAACGCACCGCCACCGGGTCACCGTTACCGCACACGGTATGGACGGTCAGTAGGGTTACCAAAAAACAAACCCATTGGGTGATGTTTTTACCTATCTGTTTGTTGACGTGTCTTTTCATATTAATGAAGGATAAAACAATCTGCAAAAATACGTTTTTTACATGATACATTAACGTGAAATGATAAATCTTATTGTTGTATATGATGGAGTGCCAAAGGTACGACACCCCAAAAAGGCAGGGAGCCATCTGAGTCCCGCAAGCGTCTCCGTATGAAAATCGCAAATATTTTGTCGTTTGCAAAGCAAATGATTTTTTTGTATTTTTGCAGTCGAATTTTAATACTAACGAAATAACATTCATCATGAAAAGATTTTTGCTCTTAGGAATCACCCTGCTGGTGTCTGTAGCGATGCTGATGACTGCCTGCAAAAAAGATGAGCCAAACAAAAACAATACAGAGACCCCTGATACTGATTATGTGGACTTGGGGCTCCCTAGTGGTACCAAATGGAAATCCGCCAATGAAACCGGAGGATACAACGGTTTCTATACCTTTGATGAGGCCGTCAGCACTTTTGGAGACAAATTGCCAACCAAGGAACAGTTTGAAGAACTTAAAAATAATTGTACTTGGGAACAGCAAAATGATGGTAGTTTTAAAGTGACTGGAACAAATGGGAAATCCATTGTTTTTCCCGCTGTAGGCTACTGCGATTGCGAGAATAATGTGTACGGAGTGGGTTCTGCAGGTGGCTGTTGGTCATCTACTCCAGAATCAGGCCACGCATGGTGTCTCCTCTTCGATTCGATTGAGGTAGGCGTGTACAGCAACACTACTTGCAACGGACGATCTGTTCGTCTCGTCAAAAAATAATCTCGGTAAAAAAACCGAAAATTCCTAGAGCCGTTGCGAAAGTGACGGCTTTTTTTTTGTCATAAATGACGGCCTGAAAGGCCATTGGGCTGACAGCCCAGGACAGCGTCCTGGGTAAATGTGCGTTTCATCATCCATCGCCCCGAAGGGGCATAAGCTTTTGCCCTTGCAGGGCGATTAATATCGAATTCCGTTCTCCCTACCCAAGGCGTTGCCGTTGGGCTGATTGCTTGCTGGCCTTTCAGGCCGTTGTTATTCATCAGATTACATGCAGGCTAAAAGTGAAAAACTTCCAAAATCTTCCGAAGGGACTCATGTATCTCTTAAATTTCCCAAAACCAAAAATCATGCGTTTTGTGCATTTTTTTGCGGGGAAAGTGTTACTTCCAGAGCTGATTATACAACTTATAACAACTTGATTTTTAACAAAATAAAACATATTTTGGCTATTGTTTTTCTGGTTTCTTAGTCGTAACTTTGCGGGCGGAATAGCTACAATTCAGTCCTAAATTTTACCATTATGAAAAACAGTTCATCTAAACAATTGGAAACCCAATCCCAGCCTTTTATGGACGTGTTGGTTGATTATGCCTTCAAGCGGATTTTCGCCAGTAATCACAACAAAAGATACCTCATCGCTATGCTCAACGCCTTTTTGGCGAAGTATATCGGTGAGATTATCGACGTTGAACTCCTCTCGACCGAGCAGTTGGGAATTCTGCCGGACGACAAGAGGGTTTCGTATGACATTTACGCCAAAGAGGGTGCCGGCCGCCGATTCCTAATAGAGATGCAACGTAGCCGGCAGACGTTTTATAGCCGCAGGGCCATAGCGTATGTGAGCCGTGCGGTGAGCAACGAGTTGCAGAAAGGCGACCGAGAGTACCATTTCCCAAATGTGATATCATTGAATTTTTTGGAGAAACACGATAAGAAAATCATGGGGAAAGCTAATCTGTTGCAACGGGTGATGTTAAAAAATGAGGAAAATGAAATTTTTTCCGAGAAAGTGATGTTTATATTTGTGGATTTGAGTATCTTTGCAGACGGGAAACGAGGGATGGATTTGTCTGACCTCTGTCAGAAATGGGCCTATTACATCAGGAATATAGGGCACATGGAAGAGGTTGACGTGAGAGGAGAGACAGGGATTTTCCTTGAATTTATAAATGAATGCAGAATGTCGAACCTAAATGAAGCAGAAATGAGAGAGTACAAGAAGAGTGTAATGGACTATGCGGATGTGCGTGATGCCTGCGTAGCCGCAAAGGAAGACGGTTTGGCCGAAGGCAAGGAGGAAGGAAGAATGGAAGGGAGAATGGAAGGTTTGGCCGAAGGCAAAAAATTGATTGTTGACAGGATGCTGGCTCAGAAATTAACAATTGACGCCATATGCAATTTGACAGGTTTGACTGAAGACGAAATCAAAGGCTTTATGGCGGAGAATAATGTATAAAACACTAAGACACACATAGCCTTGCAGACCTGCGGCCTGCGTACAGCAACATCAACCCATTGCCGACTGTGCGTTGGAAATGCCAACACCTGGAGCGGACGCGATAATTCGCACCCTGCAATAAAATTCAAACATCTGTATATAATTCAGGATTTTTATGTAAATTTGCACCTGCATTTTTCACAGAATGCAATAAAAAATTTTAATATGAAACCATTGATTTGTAAAGACTTCAAAGATACCCGTTCGGGCTTTGGCGCAGGTTTGGCAGAAGCTGGCGAGCGGGATTCCCGTATTTTTGCACTTTGTGCTGACGTAACCGGCAGTTTAAAGATGGGTGACTTCAAGAAAGCCCATCCTGACCGCTTTATCCAGACGGGCATAGCGGAGGCCAACATGATTGGCATTTCCGCAGGTCTGGCTCTTAGTGGCAAGATCCCCTTTGCTGGCGCATTTGCGGGCTTTATCACCGGACGTGTGTACGACCAGATTCGCATGACCGTGGCCTATTCCAACCTCAACGTCAAGATTGCGGGCTCTCATGCCGGCATCACCGTGGGCGAAGACGGTGCCACCCACCAAATTATGGAAGACATTGGCCTGATGAAAGGTCTGCCCAATATGGTGGTCATAAATCCCTGCGACTATAATCAAACCAAAGCCGCTACCATTGCCGCTGCCGAATATGTTGGCCCAATGTACCTTCGTTTCGGCCGTCCCGAAGTGCCCAACTTCACCCCTGCCGACCAGAAATTTGTGATTGGCAAAGCCGTTATGATGAACGAAGGTGCTGATGTCAGCATTATCGCCACGGGACATTTGGTATATCCTGCATTGGAAGCCGCATACGAACTAGAGCAAAAAGGCATTTCCGCAGAAGTCATCAACATCCACACCATCAAGCCGTTGGACAATGAAGCTATCCTCAAAAGCGTAGCCAAAACCAGATGTGTGGTTACTGCAGAAGAACACTTGATGAACGGCGGTCTCGGCGACTCTGTATGTCAGCTGCTGTGCCGTCAGCTGCCCACCCCCGTTGAAATGGTAGCTGTGGACGACCATTTCGGTGAAAGCGGCAAGCCTTTCGAACTGATGGCCAAATACGGTTTGGACAAAGACCATATCATCTCGGCCGCCCAAAAAGCCATTCAACGCAAAGCATAAGCAGCATTTTCATGAATCCTATCACCGACCAAGAAATATTAGAACTTTTCGGCAAAGAAAAGACTAAAGAGCAAGGATTCAACCTGTTGGTAAAAAAATACAAACAGGAAATCTATTATAGTATCCGTCATTTGGTGTTTTCGCACGAGGATGCCAACGACATCTCTCAGAATGTGCTGATTAAAATCTGGAGGCATCTCGACCAATTCAGAGGTGATGCCGGATTAAAGACCTGGATCAAAAAAATCTGCGTCAATGAGGCACTGACCTTCCTTGACCGCAAGAAAAAAATGCTCAACATCATTGATGAGGAGGGATATAACGACTACGTTACCAAGACCGTGGCCGAGGACCGTTTTCTGTCAAGCGACAAAATCCAACAATTGTTGGAACAAGCCATCCAGTTGCTGCCCGAAAAACAGCGGGCGGTATTCACCTTGCGTTATTACGACGAGATGCCATACGAGGAAATGACCAAGATTTTCGGTGGCACAGAAGGTGGGTTGAAAGCCTCCTATCACTTCGCCGTACAAAAAGTCGAAGAATTTTTATCCAAGCATTAAACTTCTGCCAAAATAACTTGTCATCTAATTTGTTTCTATCAAAAAAATGAAAAATCTTAGCGAAATAAAAAAGGAAAATCCGTTTCTAGTACCCGAAGGTTACTTTGACCAACTGGAGCAAAATGTTATGTCACAAGTGAAACAAGTGCAAAGGCATGAGCACCGCAGACGTATTTTCACTATCAGCGTTGCCGCTGCGGCTGTCGTTGCCCTGCTGGTAGCCATTAATGTATGGATTTTCCTGCCCGACAACAACCAAGACCCCCAATTGGCAGAAGAAATCTCCAACAGTAGCAGTATTCTACTGGCCTCCAGCAATGAATACGGTGTTCTTACCACTGGTGAAGCCCTTCCTGCCGTGGATTTTGAATCCAGTGATTTCGACAATGTTGACTATCAAATTATAGATTACTATAGCGATGAACTGTCGCAATTGGACAACTTATATTAATGGACAATTTATGAAACGCTTATCTCTGATTTTTGTTTTATCTTTGTTTGTTTGGGCATTCACAGCCTCTCCCGTTGCCGCACAAAGTGCCACTAAGTCAAACTCCCCAACTGTAAAATTCCCCTCCGAGAAACCCGACTTCCAGGGAATTCTTCAGTTAAAATTCAACTATATCAAAGAAAACCTGACGGTATCCGACAAAAACGCCGAGAAATTCTGGGCTCTGTACGAAAAATATATCACCGAAGAAAAAAACATCCATGCCAGCTTCAAGAAAGCCATGGACAGCAAAGGCATCAAACGCGAGACCTTGAAAGAAGGCAAAGGTACTGAAGAGCAGATTTCCTTCTACCTGAACCAGAAAATGATTTTCAAAGACAAAATGTACCAGCTGGACAAGAACTTTTACAACGAAGCCAAGGTATTGTTAAGCTCCAAAGAACTTTACGATTTCTACCATCTGGAACAAAGTTTCAAAGATCAGTGCACCAAACGGCAGCAGCAGGCTCAGATGGCCAAAAAGCAAACACCCCAACCCGCAGCTCCCCAAAAGAAATAAATGAGTGGAATATACATCCACGTTCCTTTTTGTCGGCGCAAGTGCATCTACTGCGCCTTTTATTCTATTGCCCTGGTGTCGCGAAAACAAGATTATCTCGATGCCTTAAATTGCGAAATCGAACAAACGCTGAACTATTTGCCTTCACGAGCAATTGACACCGTGTACTTCGGGGGAGGAACCCCTACTCTATTATCCATCAGTGAGATAGAAAACATTATCACGAAAATCCGACGACATTACACATTGAATCCTGAGGGAGAATTTACCATCGAAGCCAATCCTGAACAACTCAGCAAAAGCTACCTGCAAGATCTGCTCAGTCTCGGCATCAACCGTATCAGTATCGGAATACAATCTTTTAGTGACAAAAACCTGCGATTTCTAGGACGGCGACACAATGCTGACGAGGCTCGCGAGGCGGTCAGCTACGCCCTTGCAGCCGGCTTTGACAACATTTCCATTGACTTGATATACGGCATTGCCCAACGACAAGCTGGCGAATGGGAAAAAGATGTGCGTACCGCCATGGAACTGCCCATTACCCACCTGTCGTGCTATGCCCTGACCAAGGAAGAAAACACCCTGCTGTGGCGAAAAATACACCGTCACGAATTGCCCGACATGGACGAGGACTTGGCCAACCGTGAGTTTCACCAATTGCTTCAAATTTGTCGTGAGAACGGTTTTCTGCAATACGAAATCTCCAACTTCGCCAGAAATGGAATGGTTTCACAACATAATTCGGCCTATTGGGAGCGCAAGCCTTACCTTGGATTGGGACCGTCAGCCCACTCATACGACGGACACTCGCGTCGATGGAATGTCTGTGACTTGCAACAATATATTGATGACATTGCAAGCGGAACTTTCAGCGGCGACAGCGAGATCTTGAGTATAGATGACCAGTATAATGAATATGTGATGTTAGGACTGCGGACAAACCATGGCATCAAGCTTGCACAAATCACCGAACTATTCGGGGAGAAATACCGACAGCTGGCCGAAGCACAATTGCTGCAGGTCAATCCCGACCATTACCACCGTAACGGGGATCGCATTGTCCTTACCGATGAGGGAAAATTTTTTGCGGATGGGATTGCAGGACAATTGTTCAATTAACAATTATTACGGTTGACCTCGTTCATGGCTTTTTCGAGGCCTATGGTAACGAAAGCCAAGAGGCCGGTGACAGCGCGTTCAATGGCAGCATCAATCAAAGGACGTTCCTCGGCATAGAATTTGCCCAAAACGAAATCCACCTGATAACCTTGTGGAAAATCTTTGCCAATACCCACACGCAAGCGTGGAAAATCCTGATGGCCAAGTACTTCGATAATATGTCCAAGCCCATTATGAGAACCACCCCCGCCTTTAGGCTTCATTTTCAGCTGTCCCACGGGCAGGTCCAAATCGTCGGAAACCACCATAATGCTCTCTGGACCAATTTTTTCCTGAGTCATCCAATATTTTACCGCCTTGCCACTAAGATTCATGTAGGTGGTCGGCAAAATCAACGTCAACGCACGACCCTTGTATTTGGCATGCGCCACATAAGCATGTCGACCGATGTCAAACTTGGTATCCAACTTCAACGCCAATGCGTTCACCACTTCAAAACCGATATTATGGCGGGTGCCAGCATACTTATCCTCCGCATTCCCCAACCCTACGATCAGGAATTTCCTACTATCGTCCATCTTCAACCTCCTCTTCTTCCTGATTCTCAGTCATATTCACCAGAAAAGTAAAATTGACCTTACCATATTTCCTATGCTGATAGAACTGAGGGTGCTGCGAAAAATCGTGAGCCTTGGAATGCTCCATTACCAGCCAGCCATCGGGTTTCAGCAAGTTGTGTTCAAATACATTATCAATAATCTTCTCAATATCTGCCAATTCGTATGGAGGATCGGCAAAAATAATGTCAAACTGCTGTTTGCAATGTTTGGTAAACACGAAAGCATCGGCTTTAATCACCGACACCTGGCTATACCCTAATTTGCCGGCGGTACGGCGAATAAAATCGGCACAACCTTGGTGGTTGTCGACCGATGTGACCGACAAAGCGCCACGGGAGGCAAATTCATAGGTAAGATTGCCAGTCCCGGCAAATAAATCAAGCACCACCACCCGGTCGAAATAGAAGTAATTGTTAAGTATATTAAACAGACTTTCCTTCGACATATCGGTCGTCGGACGCACCGGCAGACTACTTGGAGCGGTAATCTGTCGACCTCTGTTTTTTCCGCTGATAATTCTCATATTATCTCAATCAATCCACAAATAATTATCCAAATATTTCTTTACCAGACCTTTAAGTGGAGAGCGGTTGTTTTCTGTCACGATTCTCACTTCTGCCCCGCCGAGATGACATTGTTTTTTTACATTCATGATATAATACAATTCATCTTCCGGTGTCACATAATGAAAACGGTTCATCAATATCGTCTTTCCTTTTTTCTCCACATAAAAATCAAGAAAGCCTTCATGTTCGGCCACCAAAATCATATTATCAGGATGTTGTTCTTGATGTACATGTTTTTGTATCAGTCCCCAATAACTCACAATTTGTTTGGAAAAAGCCAAACGATCCAAGGCATTTTTTTCATTCTGATACAGGAAATAAATCAACTTGTACGGTTCCATTTCGCAGGCAAACAAATCTGCGACCTTAGTAGCATCGAATTGCAGTGCCACGAACTTCAGGGCATCTTCATGCTGATACAATTCCTTCGGGACAATGACAGGGGGCTCGTTAGCCACCACCACCTCCACCTCTGGCTGATCGTTTCCTTCCATCTGAAAGAACTCCAATGCCTTGACAGAGAGGATATCCCCGTCGGCATAACGAAAAAACTGCCGGCTGTTGGAACGGCCTCTATCTAGAAGACAAAATCCATTTGGGTATAGCCAAATGGATTTGTCGCATGTCAATAAGTTGACTAATTTCTTCATTACTCCCAGTTACCGCTGGTGCTGGCTTCGGTGAGAGAACCCATCACCATATCTTTATATTGTGATCTGTATTGGGTTTCTTCGGACAAGCCATTGTAGAAAATTTTGTTGAAGAACTTGGTAAATGCAGAAGCATCATCGGGAGTGATCGCCTTATCCATGTCGGTCAAAATATCGTCCAAGGGCACCACAATCATATAGACAGGGATTTCGTATGTTTTACTGGCGATAGAGCCGGTTTGGATACTGAATTTCGGGCCATCGGCACCCAGCACATATTGCAGATGCTTGAAATTTTCAGGTTTACGGCTGGCATCCATCTCCATCACCTTCTCCATAGCACTAATCTTAACTGTTTCCTTACGCAAAAGACCGGCCTTGATAGCGTCTTTTTCATTCATACCTTCCGGAATTTCACCCACATTCTTGTCAATATTCACCGTACCTTCGGTAGCGAACTCCGCCAAGCTGTCGGCATCATTGAAATATTTCTTGTACTCATTCTTGTACACGGCCTGCACATCACGGATGGTAATCAGTTTTTCCTTAATAATCGCACAACGCTCTTCATAAACAGTGCGGAATTTTTCGGGTCTCATAATACTTCTCATCACCATAATGGCCAATACGATGACCACGAGTACCAATGCGATACGGAACAATATTTTTGCTGCTTTCATATTTAAAATAGATTATGTTTTATATTCTAAAATTTAGATTGCAAAAATAATAAAAAAAACGCTACAATGCACATTCTTCTATTTTTTTTGAGACAAGAAAAAAACAAGCCGCAAGAACGTGAATTTCAGCCGCAAAGACAAAAAAATCTTTTAACATTTATTATGATTTGATTTTTTTTACTATTTTTGCAGTTTGTAAGATGAAAAAATGAAGAACATGTATATCATCGCCGGATGCAATGGAGCGGGAAAAACCACCGCTGCATACAACTTGCTTCCCGACACTTTGGACTGTCGGGAGTTTGTGAATGCCGACGAGATTGCACGCGGAATTTCGCCTTTCCAACCTGAGAAAGCGACTTACGAAGCGGGGAAAATCATGCTTCAACGTATCAACGGACTCATTAGCAAGGGCGAGGACTTCACGGTAGAGACCACCCTATCGGCAGTTGCCTACCGCGACATAATTCTGAAAGCCCAAGCCAATGGTTACCATGTTAGTCTGCTTTTCTTCTGGCTGAGCAGTGTGGCCTTGGCCAAAGAGCGCGTCAGGCTGCGCACACTGGAAGGCGGACATAACGTTTCCGACACCGTCATCGAGCGACGATATCATCGAGGGCTCCACAACCTTTTCTCCATTTTCATGCCATTATGCGACAATGTCATGGTTTTTGACAATTCGGAGCTGAAGCACCACCTTGTCATGGGGAAAATAAAAGGACAGCCCGATGAAATATATGATTTGAATACGTACAACAAAATACTTTCGAGCTATGTTAAATGAGCATATCAGAAAACAGAGGATCGCTATTCTGAAAGCCCTGAGTCTTTCAGAGAAAAGGGTATTGAAGACACAGATTAAGAACCATAGCATGGTAGCTGTATCCACCGATAACGACGCGGTGAGAGTTATCAACGCACAAGACCTGTTGTAAGCCGATGTACCTCCAACACATCACGCTTGCCAATTTCAAGAGCTACGAGAATGCCGAATTTGACTTCTGCGAGAATGTCAACGGCATTGTGGGCGAGAACGGTTGTGGCAAAACCAACCTGCTCGACGCCATCTATTACCTCTGCTTCAGCAAAAGTTTTTTTTCCTCCCAAGACCAGTTTTCCGTACGTTTCGACACCGGCTTTTTTGCCATTCACGGTGATTTTGTGAACCGGATGCAGCAAAACAGCACACATATCAGCTGTACCTACCAGACCGGAAAGGGCAAATCGATGCGAGCCAACAAGAAAGAATACAGCCGTTTCAGCGACCATATCGGGCTCTATCCGCTCGTCATGGTGTCACCCTACGACAGCGACATTATCAACGAAGGAAGCGAGGTGCGCCGGAAATTCTTCGACATGATCATCTCGCAATTTGACAAAGAGTATTTACAGCAGCTCATTGCCTACCAAAAAATCATACTGCAACGAAACACCTTGCTCAAAAACTTCATTGAACAGCGAAAATACGATTATTCTCTCGTTGAAATATTTGACAATCAATTAATTCCACTGGGAAATTATATTTATCAGAAAAGAAAGGAATTCGTAGAGAAGATCCTGTCCGTCTTCAACCACCATTATCAATATTTGTCACAAGGCCGCGAGACAGTGGACATTCAATACGAATCGGGGCTGAACGACATGAGTTTTGCTGAAGGAATACGGCAAAACGAATGGGCTGACCGCAAATCCGGCTACACCAACTTCGGCATTCACAAAGACGACTTTATTTTTCTAATTGAAGGCCGCTCGGTAAAACGCTTTGGCTCGCAGGGACAGCAAAAATCATACGCCCTGGCTCTAAAACTCTCACAATTCGACTACATTTTCGAGCGCAAGGGCATCAAGCCCATTTTGTTGCTGGACGATATTTTCGACAAATTAGACAAGAAAAGAACCTCTCAACTGCTTGATTTAGTAGGAAAAGACCATTTTGGACAGGTATTCATCACCGACACCGACGAAGTACGGGTAAACGACATTCTGAACGAGAGGGGAATTGAGCACAGGATTTTCAGGATAGGTAGCAGGTAGCAGGTGTTAGAATTTAGAATTTAGAATTCAAAGTTCAGAATTCAAAATTCAAAAACATTTTTTCACAAAAGGGAGAGTGTTTTTTCCGAAATTATGGGTATGAATTCCATTTTTAGGGGAACAAATTGATATTTTCCTTCTTTTTACTTTTATTTCAGCATTACGTTTTATTGTATTTTTCATCATCTTAAAATGAATATAAAACACTATCTAACAATTTTTTATAAAAATAACCGGCACAATTCTTCCGTATCTTCAGGTCCCCGAGAAGTGATCAGAATATCAAAAAAAATAAATTTTCATAAAAAGGTTTTGTGAAATAAAAAATTTTGTATTTTTGCAACCCAATTTTGAATGTATAAAAAATAAAAATAAAAGATAAGAAATGGCAAATCACAAGTCAGCATTAAAGAGAATCAGAGCTAACAACAGAAAAAGATTAGAGAACAGATATTACGCTAAGACCATGCGTAATTCTTTGAGAGACATCAGATTGGTTTCAGACAAAGCTGAAGCACAGAAGAGACTGCCCGTCGTAGTTTCTTTAATTGACAAATTGGCAAAGAAAGGCATTATTCACAAGAACAAAGCCGCCAACTTGAAATCTGGTTTAATGAAAAAGGTGAACCAATTATAAGGGTTGATTGGTTTTTTTTCATATTTTTGTGTTGCGCTATATATAGGCTATCCTGTATATAGCGTTTTTGCTTTACTTTAGGAATTAGTGGTTAGGATTTAGTGGATAGTAGTTGTAAAACTATCCACTATCCACTATCCACTATCCACTATCCACTATTCCCTATTCCCTACAACGCTTGGCGGAGGCGGAGGAGTTTCACTAACAAGTCGTGCAACTGATCCAAAGGCAACATATTGGCGCCGTCGGAAAGGGCTTTGGAAGGGTCGGGATGAGTTTCCATGAACAGTCCATCGAAGCCGACCGCTACAGCGGCCTTGGCCATGGTCTCAATCAAATCGGGGCGGCCACCGGTAACCCCCTTCGGTTGGTTGGGCTGCTGCAAGGAATGGGTAGCGTCGAAGACCACAGGACAGGCATTCTTCTTCAATTCTTTTATTCCCCTGAAATCCACCACCAAATCGGTATAGCCGAAACTGGTACCCCGTTCGGTAATCAGCACCTGTTCATTGCCCGCAGCACGCACTTTTTCCACAGCAAAACGCATAGCCTCGGGCGACATAAACTGACCTTTTTTGATATTCACCACCTTCCCCGTTTTAGCCGCTGCCACCAAGAGGTCGGTCTGACGACATAAGAAAGCCGGAATTTGCAGTACATCCGCCACCTGGGCTGCCCAAGCCGCCTCAATCTCAGTATGGATATCCGTTACAATCGGCAAATCAAGGTCAGCCTTTACCTTGGCCAACACCGCCAATGCCTGATCGTTGCCGATACCCGTAAACGAATTCAGCGACGAGCGGTTCGCTTTCTTGTAAGAAGCCTTGAAATAAAAGGGAATTTCAAGCTCCGTACAGATTTTTTTGATTTCACGCGCGATGGAAAGAGTAATTTCTTCACCTTCCACCACACAAGGGCCAGCGATTAAGAAAAATGGGGTGTTCATTTCAGGCTACAGATTACAGGGTTCAGTGATATTGGGGATGGGAATTCAAAGTTCAAATGTTTAGAGTTTAATGTTTAATGTTTAGAGTTTAATGTTTAGAGTTTATGAATTCTGAATTTTAAATTTTCAGTTTTCAGTTTTCAACTTTCAACTGTTTTAGCTTCGGCGGGAGAATTTGGCAACAATATAGAGCATGATGCTAATGAGCGTGTAGAGAATGTCGATGAAAAGGATATGCGGGATAATATCTTTTTCTTTCAGTTTGGCGGCAGAGAAGCCGAAAACCAAGTATTGGCACAGGGTTTTGAACACAAAGACTGACAAAACGGCAATCAGGAAAGGCATCACATGGACGGTGAAGCCTATACCCAGTCCCAAAAACACCCAAAACAGCACATTCAGCAGGCTATAGGCCCCCAATAAGAAGCGGACTCCCGGCTTGTAAAACGTACGGGTAATGACGTACCCTTTTTTCTCCTTGAACCAACGACGGAAATTCACCTTGGGACGAGCAATCGTAAACGACTCACTGAAATACTCTATATCCACATTTTTATTTGTCGCAGCACGACCGATAAAAATATCATCGTCGCCATATTCGATATGATTATGGGAGGCAAAACCACGCTGTTTCATGAACAACTCTTTGGTATATGCCAGATTCTGTCCCTTACCCATGTAAGTCATCTTAGCCAGAGAATAGGAGAAATACTGGATGGCGGTCTGCAGAGAGTCGAAACGCAACAATCTGTTAAATAAACCTTTCTGTTTCTCGTATGAACAATAGCCCAACACGATTTGTTTGCCGTTCACAAAATGCTTGGCCATATTCTGCAACCAATACGGAGACGCCGGCATACAGTTGGCATCTGTGAGTAAAATCAGTTTATGTTTGGCTTCCTTGATACCGATTGCCAATGGGAATTTCTTGCCTTTGATAGTAGTTACCGATGAGTTCAGATCCACAAATACCAAATGGGGGTACTGTTTTTGATAGTCCTCCACCACCTGGGCGGTCTCGTCGTGAGAGTTGTCACTGACCACGATCACCTCGTAATCGTTGTACTGCTGGGTGAGCAAAGCGGGCAAAGTTCTGCTTAAATGATGCGCCTGATCACACGAAGTGATGACAATAGAAATCGGATCCTGACGATAGTCTTTGATTTTTTTCGGCTTATGGAAGGCGAAACGGGCGAATATAGCGGCATAGTACAGCAAAAGGAAAAACGCTGTAACAGAAAAACATATCAGGAAAACAAGAGGCAGATTTAAAGGAAGAATTACAAGCATATTACACTGTTTATAATAAGTACAAAAATATTTTAAAGTTTAGAAATTTTGATGTATTTTTGCCGAAATTTACTAACAAAATGAGGTTTATAATTCAACATACCGACCCCAAAAGCTCTGCACGAGCCGGATTGATCCACACCGACCATGGTGACATCGAGACCCCAATTTTTATGCCCGTAGGCACTGTGGGAGCTGTTAAAGCCGTACATATCAAGAATGTACGGGAAGATATCAAAGCCCAGATTATTTTGGGCAACACCTACCACCTGTACCTGCGTCCAGGTTTGGAAGTGTTGGAAAACGCGGGTGGCCTGCACCGTTTCAACGGATGGGACAGACCCATACTGACTGACAGTGGTGGCTATCAGGTATTTTCGCTGAGTGGCCGACGCAAAATCAATGCCGAGGAGGGTGTGTGGTTCCAGTCACATATCGACGGTTCAAGGCACCTGTTCAGTCCCGAGAAAGTCATGGACATTGAGCGCAGCATCGGGGCCGACATCGTCATGTCGTTTGACGAGTGCACCCCCTACCCATGCGACTATGCCTACGCAGAGCAGTCGATGAAAATCACCCATGGCTGGCTGGAACGCTGCTGCAAGCGTTTCGACGAGACCGAACCCAAATACGGCTATTCACAGACGCTATTCCCCATTGTGCAAGGCAGTGTGTTTCCCGAACTGCGTAAACGCTCTGCGGAGTTCATCAGCTCGATGAACCGCGAGGGCAACGCCATCGGCGGCGTGTCCGTCGGCGAGCCCACCGACTTGATGTACGAAATCACGGAGTTGTGCTGCCAGCTGCTGCCCAAGGATAAACCCCGTTACCTGATGGGAGTTGGCACTCCCGCCAACATCATCGAGGGTATTTCCATGGGTGTGGATATGTTCGACTGCGTGATGCCCACTCGTAACGGCCGCAACGGCATGATTTTCACCTGGGATGGTATCATGAACATGCGCAACGAAAAGTGGAAAAATGACTTTACCCCGATAGACGCCAACAGCGAGCTGTTTGCCGACCGAGAGTACACCCGCGCTTACCTGCGCCACATGTACGTGGCCGACGAGATTTTAGGTCCCATGATTGGCAGCATCCACAACCTGCACTTCTATCTGGACTTGGTGAAGACCGCCAGAAAGCACATCGCCGACGGGACTTTCGCCAGCTGGAAGAACGAGATTTTACCAAGGATTTCGCAGAGACTGTGAGAGATGGGGGAGTGACGCACTATGTGCGTCAAAGGGGAGTTTCGCCACGCTCAAGGGGAGTCGCGGGCTGCGCCCTTGAGGGGAGTCTCACACTGCGTGTTCGAGGGGAGTTTCGCTACGCTCAAGGGGAGTCGTTAAATGTGACGCAGCATCTTGGCTTTTAGCGCCATAACTATTTTTTGATGAACTTGGAAATGGAAAAGCGCATATCGGTAGTGAGGATGCGGATGAAGTAGAGTCCGCTGGTCAGACCTCTGACGTTAATGGCACTCAGATGCTCAGCCTGTCCATTATAGCTCATGATCTGGCGACCGCTCAAGTCGTAGATCACGATTTGCTGTACTGGTTCGGAGCATTGAACATGGAGTATGCCCGTGGTAGGGTTAGGAAACACACTGGAAAGTATCTCGTCGCGGGTCGCGACACCCACATTGTCGTCCATGTCTTCCACACATAGGGTACCCATGCCGGGGAGTACAATGTTGTCCACCCAAGCGCAGTCGCTGCCATCGATGACACCAGAGTCCTTCCGATAGCTAAATCTGAAGGTGTGCGTGCCTGAATTGACCGGAAAAGAAGCCTGTGACCAATCGGTGGAACCCGTTTGGCTATCCATCTCTGTATTGTCAATATAAAATTTGAAGAAGTCATAGCCATCCTCAGAAGAGACTTTGCGGAAATAGGAGATGTTCGCAGAGGGGGAGCAGTTGACCGTGATGAAGAATTCAGATTGGTCGTTGTCGGCCAAGTCCTGTTTGGAACGGACGCAGTAGTTGCCGGCGTAGGGCTGTTCATTGGTGACGAACCATGGGTTGTTGTTGGTCTGCCACGGGAAGGCGGTCAGGCCACCCGTCTCGAAGGTCTCCATCACAGTGCCAACGGTCAAGTAGATGGTGTCCACGATGACGTCCTGGCCCACCACGCATTTCACGTAGAGCGGCACAGTGGTCATATCCGGCACCGCGGCGCCGATAGCCACTTGGTACTGGGCGGTTGCGGAGGCGCCGGCAGGCAACACCGCGATGTTTTGGGCCGGGGTGTTCACGGTCACTAAACTGTAATGGCTGGTGAGGTGCAAGACAGCATTGGTTAGCGGACTGTGGCCGGTGTTGGCGTAGGTCACCGTCACGTTGACCATGTCGCCGGGAGCGAAGGAGGAAGCACCATTCGCGTTCTGAAGGGTCACGTTCGCGATGGAAAATTTCGGAGTCGCAACCATTATCTTGAAATTCTTGGTGGTGGTGAGATTGCCGAAGGTGGTGGTGATGACAAAAGGAATTTCGTCTCCATCTTGGGCATCGGCAGGCAACACAATGGTGAAGGCGTTGTTGTGCGTGCTGGTGGCATCAGCGGCGATGCTGTTGTCGCTCACGCTGTTTTGAGGGATGACGACGCCCGGATAGCTGCTGCTGAGCGTGGTGGTGACATTGGAGGCCGCTGCCACACCATAGTTGGTCAAGGCCACATCCATATAAACAGTGGAGCCTGGTTGCGGAATGCTGAACTCGGACAAGGAGCAAGAAGAGACGGCCACAAAGGGTCCTGTCGGGGCAATGACCTGCACGGTCTTGAAGAATTGGATGTGGTTTTGTGCCGAAACGGCCAACTCATAATCACCCAGGATGTTGACGGCGCTGAAGCTGAGGCTGGCATAACCGGAGGCATCCGTGAAGGCGGCCGCTATCAACTCGTTGTTGTAGGTCAAGGCCACGTATGCGTAGGGCACCGTCTGCACGTCATAGCTGGTGCTGCCCACCAAGAGAAACTCGTCAGCGTTGACGGTCAAGTTGGATGGAATGCCCAAATAGGGTTTCAGGGAAGGGTCGCCCATCAGGTGGTAAACCTCCCAGTAGTAAAGCTTTAGATCCGAGCTTGAGCCTTCCACCGCCAGATCTCCGGCGGTCATATAGCCCGCGATGCTGGTGACCCAAGCATCGTGATTCTCGCCGTGCGTGTGGAAGATTCTGTCGTAGGCACCCAGATGGTTGGCATCGTACGTCGGGGTGGAGTCGATGGTGCTGCGGAAGCCGACAGACCAGTAAAAGTCCTCATCCCAATAGGTGATGTCGGAACCGCCGATATAGCCGACAGCTCCTTTGTCGGGGACACGCAAGAGCATTTCGGCAAAACACTCAGGATCTCCAAAGGTGCAGGACAGACAGCAGTTCCCGATCATAAAACCGTATTTGTCGGCATTGTTCATATATGGCACGTGGTCACAGGTGAACGCGGGCTCGTTCCAGCCGTATCCAGAACCGTGTGCCGTGTAGTTGATCCAACCACATCCGGCGCTGATTTCTTGGCGGATGATCGATGCCTGGCTGGAGCAATCATACAGATGCTTGTACACCGTGGTGTAGTTGTGCGTGGCGGAGGTGGTGTTGACGTAATTGTCAAAGATGTAGTTGATCTGACCGTTGAGATGGGTGGGGGCCCAGATATCGTCGTTGCCGGCAATCAACACCGCCTTGCCTAAATAGGACGGATCCGGCATCGTATATTGCTCGTACATCAAAGTCTTCTCAATCTGCGGAAGCAGTTGGTTGATGTTCTGGGCCGAGAAACGGCCGTAGTAGCAGTCCGGCAGATGGTCGCCGCTGGTCCAGGTGGCATAGTGCAAGTCCGTCTTGTGGTTCTGAGTGCCCGTGAAAACGGGTATCTGTTCCACATCGCCGATGAGCAGGACAAAGGTGGGTGCTGGATTCTCAGCCGTGGCATTGGTGTACTCGGACAGGATATAGTTCCTGACGGCCGTGGTCGTGGTGCCAGTGGTGCTCGTGTAAGCGACTTCCACAAGGTAGCCGATACGCTTTTTCCAGTTGACGAAAGCCATCAGTTGCTCGTTGTTGGCAAACATGTCGTGGGCGATGATCAGATACTTGACGGGGGTGATGTTGAACTCGTTGCGCGTGTCCATCGGGTTGATGACGGCTTCTTTGGCGGCGTGGAACAACGGACTGTAGTATTTGTCCTTCATCTCCAAGGTGGCCGGGATGTTGGCATTCTCGTAGGTGATCTCCACCTCGATGCGGCTGTACACCCTAATCTTGTCCGTGACGGGGTTGTAGGCCACGGGACTCACCACCACACTGGCCAGGTTCACGTCACGCATGGTGCCGATCTTGTGGACAGTGACCACCTCCGGCTGCGAAGTATAGAACGCATCGGTGCGATAGACAGCTTCGTTCTTGTTGAAGGGACGTTTTCCCGTATCGGACTTAGAACAGCTCTCTTGGCTGGGCATCACGGGATAAAGTACATTCAAGGCGGCGGCATCGTACTCCTCGTAGTCCGCCGACACAATCCGGACGTTGACCTCGTCGCACAAGGGGATCTCAATCAACTTGGTAAGTTCCGGCAATGACGGGAAACCCACTTTCGTGGAGTTGTCGTAGCCATCCATTATAAGGGAAGTGTAGCGAGCGTCTCCGGCTTTCACCGCACTGCTCTGTAATTTGGGAGTAACGAACTCAATGGAAAGATTGCTTATCGTGTTCTGCCGAAGTGTATAGTTCTGTGCGCCCAGAAAGAGAACGCTAATCAGTAAAATACAGAATAATAATGTTTTTTTCATTTTACAATTCTTTCTTTAGTATGGCAATAAGTGAGAAATAATATCCATTATGCCTGCAAAAATAACGAATTATTCGACACGTTGGACTTTTATTGAAATTTTACAACAACATAAATACAACTAATTTTTATTTCTACAATATTTCAAAGAAAAAAAATTCTAAAACTTTCCTCCGCTGATTCGGCAGAAATGACTAATTTTGCCACCGCAAATGAATCTTACGAAATCATGCCCACACCTCACAAAATCAATCAAATAACTCATACAAAATATCAATACCACTACCCAACAATTCAACAATTACACTACCCCGGCCTTCGGCCACCCCTTTTTAAAGAAGGGGAATTAAAATTAAACAACTAAACAATCTTAACTCTTAATTCTTAGTTCTTAACTCAACATGATCGTTTGCATCGCTGAAAAACCAAGTGTCGCCAGAGAAATCGCCAATGTGCTCGGTGCCAAGCAGTCACACGACGGCTACATCGAGGGTAATGGCTATCAGGTGACCTGGACCTTCGGACATCTGTGCACGCTGAAGGAGCCGCACGACTACACCACGATGTGGAAACAGTGGTCGCTCAGCAGCCTGCCCATGGTGCCGTCCAAATTCGGCATCAAACTGATTGACAGTCCCTCCATCAAAAAACAATTCGCTATCATTGAAGGATTGATGCAGAAAGCCGACCGCATCGTCAACTGCGGTGATGCCGGCCAGGAAGGCGAGCTGATACAGCGTTGGGTGATGCAAAAAGCCCGCGCCAACTGCCCCGTGGACCGACTATGGATTTCCTCCTTGACAGAAGAGTCTATCCGTGAAGGTTTTAAACAGCTCAAAGAACAGTCCAACTACCAGCCATTGTACGAGGCGGGGCTGTCGCGCGCCATCGGTGACTGGCTCTTAGGCATGAACGCCACAAGGCTTTACACCCTCAAGTATGGCAAAGACCGGCAGGTACTCTCCATCGGCAGGGTGCAGACCCCTACCCTCGCCCTCATCGTAAAACGCCACCACGAAATACAGACCTTCAAGCCCAGCGCCTATTGGGTACTGTCCACTGTATATCGCGACACCACCTTCACCGCCACCAAGGGCAAGTACCAGTCGGCAGAAGAAGGACAAGAGGATTTGCAACGCATTATTGGCAAGGAGTTTACCATTACCGACATCAGCACCAAGAAAGGCAAGGAGGCACCGCCAAGGCTTTACGACCTGACCTCTTTGCAGGTGGAATGCAACAAGAAATACGGTTTCTCTGCGGAGCAGACCTTACAGCTGATTCAAAGTTTATATGAGAAAAAACTGACCACCTATCCGCGTGTAGACACTACCTACCTTAGCGACGACATCTACCCTAAGTGCCCTGGCATCCTGAAAGGCATCACAAACTACAGCGCATTGACTGCACCTTTGCTGGGCAAGAAGCTGCCCAAAAGCAAGAAAGTGTTCGACAACAGCAAGGTGAGCGACCACCACGCCATCATTCCCACGGGAATGAACCCGAAATCGCCACTGTCGACCCAGGAGGCTTGTGTTTATGACGAAGTTTGCCGCCATTTCATAGCCGTTTTCTATCCCGACTGTGTGTTTTCCAACACCAATGTGACCGGCATCGTGGAAGAGGTGCAGTTCAAGACCACGGGCAAGCAGATTCTCGACCCGGGATGGAGGGTGGTCATCAAGGCAGAAGCACCTTCGGGCAAGGACAAAAGCGAGGCTAAAGCTGACGGCAAGAGCAAAGCCAGGGGCAGTGACGATGACGATGAGGAAAACAAAAACGAGGAACGGGTATTGCCCTTGTTTGTCAAGGGAGAGCACGGTCCGCACGAACCAACCCTAAGTGAAAAGTGGACCAAGCCACCCAAACCTTACACCGAAGCCACCCTACTGAGGGCTATGGAAACGGCTGGCAAGACCGTAGACGACGAGAGTCTGCGCGAGGTGATGAAAGAGAACGGCATAGGCCGCCCCTCTACCCGTGCCGCCATTATTGAGACCTTATTTAAACGCAATTATATCAAGAAGATACGAAAAAGTCTGGAGCCCACCCCTACGGGCATCGAACTTATCAGTCTGATTCGCGAGGAACTGCTTAAAAGTGCCGAATTGACAGGCATCTGGGAGAAAAAACTGCGACAGATTGAGCAAAAGCAATACTCCGCCCAGCAGTTCATTGACGAACTCAAGCAGATGGTGAACGACATTGTGTTGCAGGTGCTGCGCGATGACAGTGACCGCCGCAAGATCGACACTCCCTCCCCCGCCGTCGTCAATAGCAACAATGCCTCCACCACCTCCGACAGTTTTATTGGCCAGCCCTGTCCGCTGTGTGGCAAGGGACGCATTATCAAAGGCCGTACCGCCTACGGCTGCTCGGAGTGGAAGAGCGGGTGCGGGTGGAGAAAAACGTTTTAAAGTTGAAGACTGAAAACTGAAAACTGAAAACTGAAAGGTAAAAATTGATAGTTGACAGTTTACAATTAATAATTATAGTTGGCAGTTTTGGAGGGAAGAATTTGCAAGATTTGGAGAGGATTCGGACGAGACACGAATTTTTCTCTTACTTTCAGAATTTTATAAATTGATTTAATTTAATGATAATCAATATTATACACAATACACACTTTTCAAAACAATTTTTCTCTCATACTGCTTTTTGTATTGATATTTTTTGTATTTTTGCACTCCAAATTTGATTAACTATTAAAAACAAAAAATAATGAAAAAAGGTATTCATCCAAAAGAGTATAGAACAGTGGTATTCAAGGATATGTCCAATGAGATCGCATTTCTGACGAAGTCAACCGTCGCAACGAAAGATACCATTGTTTGGGAAGACGGCAAGGAATATCCCTTGGTAAAATTGGAAATCTCCAACACTTCACACCCCTTCTTCACGGGTAAGATGAAGTTGGTTGACACCGCCGGTCGTGTGGATAAATTCCGCAGCAAATACGGCAATTTCGGCAAGAAGAACTAAGAAAGTATTACTTTTTTGACAAAAAAAAACGCCTCCCCAAAAAGAGGCGTTTTTTTACGTTAGAAATTTCAGAATGGTGTTTTGCTGATTTTATTTTTCGTATTTTTGCCTTTCAATATTGTACATTATGGAATCCATCAAAAAGATTTATAAAAAAGGCTACGGTCCGTCGAGCAGTCACACACTGGGACCAAACCGTGCCGCCATCAGTTTCAGGGAGAAGAACCCCAGTGCCGCCAAATTCCGTGTCACCCTGCACGGTAGTCTCGCCGCTACGGGCAAGGGCCACCATACCGACAAAGCCATTATCGATGGTTCGGCTCCCATCCCTGTGGAACTCATCTGGAAACCCGAAGTGGTGCTGCCTTTCCATACCAACGGCATGCTTTTTGAAGCCTTGGATGCCGACGGGAAAGTACATGACAGCTGGACCATCTATAGTGTGGGGGGCGGTAGCCTGGCCAACGAAACCACTCAGGAAAGTGTGGAACATCTATACGAACACCGATACATGAGTGACATATTATCCTACATTGAAAAAGAAGGTTTGACCTTTTGGGAATATGTAGCACATCACGAAAAGGATGATATCTGGGACTATCTGGGAGAGATGTGGGAGTCTATGCAGCATACCATTGAAGAAGGGTTACAAGCTGAGGGAGTGATTCCCGGAGGCTTACACCTGCGCAGCAAGGCACGCCAATATTTTGTCAGAGCATCTTCTTACAAGCCCTCGCTACAGAGCCGGGCATTGGTCATTGCATACGCATTGGCCACCTCCGAACGCAATGCCATGGGCAGTACCATTGTTACGGCTCCCACTTGCGGTGCTTCGGGCGTATTGCCTGCCGTGCTGTATCATTTGAAAAAGAACCATGGATTTAGCGACATAGAAATTTTAAGAGCTTTGGCTACTGCCGGATTATTCGCCAACATCATCAAGACTAATGCCTCCATCTCCGGAGCAGAAGTAGGCTGTCAGGGCGAAGTGGGCAGTGCCTGTGTGATGGCCGCTGTGGCTGCCAACCAGCTCTTCGGAGGTAGTCCGCAACAAATTGAATATGCCGCTGAAATGGCCATGGAACACAACCTGGGGCTCACCTGCGACCCCATGTGCGGCCTTGTGCAGGTGCCCTGTATCGAACGCAACGCCATGGCTGCCCTCCGCGCCCTCGACATCAACATTTACGCCATGATGAGCGATGGCAAACACCTCATCAGCTTCGACAAAGTGGTGAAAACCATGAACCTGACCGGCAAAGACCTGCCTTCATTGTACAAAGAAACAGCACAAGGAGGATTGGCACTGTTGACGGATGAGAACAATTAGTTAATTTGCATTTTTTTTATATCTTTGCACTTTAATTTTTTTTTTATATCTTTGCACTTTAATTTTTTTTTTATATCTTTGCACTTTAATCTTTTTTTATAACAATTAAAAAATAAAATCATGAAAAAAGCTCTATCCATCATGTTTATCGCATGCATTGCCATGTTGTTTTCCGCTTGTCACAAAGACGGAGTTTTCAATCCTTCCAAAAAAATCAGCAAAATTTATTCTATCAATTCTACAGGACAGAAATATTTAAAAGAAGTCTGGTCTTGGAACAAGGACAACACCCTTGACAAAATTGACTTTTACGACGGAAACATCTATAAGACCTACAATTTCACTTACGATAAGAAACGTTTGACTCGAATAAACGACTATTCCAACAAGCGTGCTACCGAATACAAATATGACAACCAAGGATTGAAAGAAGCCAGCTATTATTCAAACGGAGTCTTAGTCGAAACTTATACTTTCACACACAAAAACGGCAAAATCACCCAAATTACAGAAACCTATTACAACAACTACAAAGGAGGAGACGAAAGATTTGACATGAACCCCCTACAATTCGTCATGCCCGAGGAAATGTCTTCCGCAGCATTTGAAACCAGCAAAAAGATAAAAAAGGACTGCAAAAGCATCTCCACATACAACTATGATTTGACTTGGGAGAAAAACAATGTTACTAAAATGACATACTCGAATTATCTGTCTGGTGATACCTATACTTACGAAGCGCAATACGACAACAAAAAGAACCCATATTATGGAGCATATCTCAGCTTCTATTTTGAAAGCGATATTATAAATCAATCAAAGAACAACGTAACCCATATCGAATATACTGTAATTGATGATGGTGAGACCTATAGAGAAATAGAAAACTTTGAATACAAATACGATGGTCAGTGGCCAACAACCAAAAGGTATTTTGATGGCGAATACACTTATTCGTTAGAATACGAATACACCAAATAACGAACTCCGATTCGTAATATAAAAAAACGCCTCCTTTCTGGAGGCGTTTTTTTTTCCAAAAAGTTACAAAGAATGGTTATTTTTCAGCCTTATTATTTAAAATAATTTTGTATCTTTGCACGCTTATATTACCGTGTAGTGTAAGATACAATGAGGATGGTCAACGGTGGGCGAAATTATTAAAATTCAGAATTCAGAATTCAAAATTCAAAATCAAAAAAATATGGCAAGCAGAAGAAAAGAAATGTTCCCGAACGTCACCGACGAACAGTGGAACGACTGGAAATGGCAGGTAAAAAACCGCATTGAAACCTTAGACGAATTAAAGAAATACATTGACCTGACTCCCGAAGAGGAAGAAGGTGTGGCACAGTCGCTCAAGACTTTGCGTATGGCCATTACGCCTTACTACCTGAGTTTGATTGACCCCAATGACCGCCACTGTCCAGTACGCCGTCAGGCTATCCCGACCATCGCCGAGACCCATCAGTCACCCGCCGACCTGCTCGACCCGTTGCACGAAGACGAGGACTCCCCCGTTCCGGGCCTCACCCACCGCTACCCCGACAGAGTGCTGTTTCTGATCACCGACATGTGCTCCATGTACTGCCGCCACTGCACCCGCCGCAGATTCGCCGGCCAAAATGACTGCGAATCCCCGTCAGAAAGAATCCAAAAAGCTATTGACTATATCGCCCGCACCCCACAAGTACGCGACGTGCTCCTGTCTGGTGGCGACGCCCTGATGGTAAGTGACCGCATGCTGGAGTCTATCATCCAGCGTCTGCGCGCTATTCCTCATGTTGAGATTATCCGTCTGGGTACCCGTACCCCTGTGGTTTGTCCACAGCGTATCACCGACGACTTGGTCAATATGCTGAAGAAATACCATCCCATCTGGGTCAACACCCACTTCAACCATCCGAACGAAGTGACCGAAGAGTCAGCTGCCGCTTGCGCCAGACTGGCTAACGCGGGTATTCCGTTGGGCAACCAGTCCGTGCTGCTCCGTGGCGTGAACGACTGCCCCTACGTGATGAAGAAACTGGTGCAGGAACTTGTCAAGATGCGCGTGCGTCCTTACTACATTTATCAATGCGACCTGTCCATGGGTCTGGAGCATTTCCGCACCCCGGTTTCCAAGGGTATCGAAATCATCGAATTCCTCCGCGGCCATACCTCAGGCTATGCAGTTCCTACTTTCGTGGTGGACGCTCCCGGCGGCGGTGGCAAAACTCCTGTTATGCCTAACTATGTCATCTCCCAGAGTCCGCATAAGGTTATCCTCCGTAACTTCGAAGGTGTGATTACCACCTACACCGAACCCAGAGAGTACCACGAAGAATGCCAGTGCCCCGAATGCCAGGCCGAGAAACACCACACCGAAGGCGTTGCCTCCTTGCTGGCCGGCAACCAGATGGCATTGGAGCCGAATGAACTGGACAGAAAAAAGAGACACAGAAAATAGGGAATAGTGATTAGGGGATAGTATGAATTAAGAATTAAGAATTAAGAACAATGAACAATTAAACATTTCAACGCTTCAACAATTCAATATTCTTAACTTTTAATTCTTAGTTCTTAACTTTATTGGCACATTAAAACAATGAATAATAGCATCATCGAAACCGCCAAAAGAGTTCTCCAAATGGAGTCGAAGGCAGTGCTGGATCTCCAGCAATACCTCGATGATGATTTTGTCCGTTGCCTTGAGGTGATTCTTCATTCCAAAGGACGGGTGGTGGTCACCGGCATCGGCAAAAGCGCCATCATCGCCCAAAAGATTGTGGCCACCTTCAATTCAACGGGCACCCCGGCGGTATATATGCACGCCGCCGACGCCATCCATGGCGACTTGGGCATTATTCAGCCCGACGATGTGGTGATTGCCATCTCAAAAAGCGGCAACACTCCCGAGATTTCTGTGCTGATTCCCTTCCTCAAGCAAAGCGGCACCCCGCTCATCGCTTTGGTCGGCAACACCCAGTCATTCCTGGCCAATGAAGCCGACTATGTGCTCAACTGTACCGTCGATAAAGAAGCCTGTCCTAACAACCTGGCACCGACCTGCAGTTCCACCGCACAGCTGGCTATGGGCGATGCCATTGCCAGCTGCCTCATCGAATTGCGAGGTTTCTCGTCCAACGACTTTGCCAAGTTCCACCCCGGTGGCATTTTAGGCAAACGACTCTACTTGAAAGTTGCTGACTTATACAAATTCAACGACGTTCCCCTCGTTCACCCTGACGCGGCAATGCCTCAGGTGATTTTGGAAATCTCAGGCAAGTGTCTGGGGGTGACCGCTGTAACCGTTGACAACAAAGTGGTGGGAGCTATCACCGACGGTGACCTGCGACGAATGCTGGAGAAAAATCCTGACTATGCCCAACTGACCGCCCGCGATGTAATGACCGTCAACCCCAAAACCATCAATGTGAACAGCCTTGCCCTTGACGCGCTCAACCTGATGAAACAAAAGAATATCACCAATTTGTTTGTGGTGAACGATGCCAACGAATATCTGGGTGTTATCCATATCCACGATTTAATTCGGGAGGGAATTTTTTAAAACCGACTATCACACACACTATGAAAAGCACCAAATTAGCAAGCCGATATGCCAAAGCATTGTTCGAATTCGCCCAACAACGGGGAGAAATTGAAACCGTTAATAAAGATTTGGCTTTGGTAAAATCCGTCATCATAGAAAATCGGGATTTTAGAGGAGTCATCGAAAGCCCTATCATTTTCCCCGACAAGAAGAACAGCATCTTCAAAGAGGTCTTCAAAGGCAAGCTCAGTGACACCGCTTTCGGTTTCCTTTCACTGATTATCAGGAAGAAAAGAGAACCCTCTCTCGGCACCATTTGCGACGAATTTCTGGCTTTGTACAATATTCATCACAACATCAAGATTGCCCGTGTCATCACAGCGGTGCCAATCACAGCTGAATTGACAGAAATGCTACGGAATTTGCTGGAAGAAGATATTCATTCCACCATCCAGATTACCACCTCCGTGGATGAAAGAATTATCGGGGGGCTCATGGTTGAGATCGACGGCTATCTGTATGATGCGAGCCTCCTGACAAGAATCAACAGACTCAGGGCGGAATTCTCGCACAATATTTACCGAGCTGCATTCTAAATAGTTACAATTAAGAATTAAGAGTTAAGAACTAAGAACTAATATTCTACTAAGACTACAAGACCTTACCATACTTATACGACCTTAAAGACCTTAAGAATTTAAACAAAACACAATATTATGGCAGAAATTAAACCATCAGAAGTAACCGCGATTCTGCGGGAGCAACTTCAAAACTTCGAGGTCAAAGCTCAACTGGAGGAAATTGGCATCGTGTTGGTCGTAGGCGACGGAATTGCACGTGTTTACGGACTCTTCAATGCCTGCGCTGGCGAGCTGGTGACCTTTATAACCCAAGAAGGGCAGTCCATCACTGGCATTGTGCAGAACTTGGAAGAGGACAACGTGGGTATTGTGCTCCTCGGCGACTCCAAAAAGCTTAACGAAGGTGACGTATGCAAGCGTACTGGCAAAATCGCCTCTATCAATGTGGGCGAAGGTCTGCTGGGACGTGTCATCAACACCTTGGGCGAGCCCATCGACGGCAAAGGCAATATTGAAGGCAAAATGTACGAGATGCCCATCGATCGCAAGGCTCCCGGCGTTATCTTCCGCCAGCCCGTCAAGGAACCGCTCCAGACCGGTATCAAGGCTATCGACGCCATGATTCCCATCGGCCGTGGACAGCGTGAGCTGATTATCGGTGACCGTCAGACGGGTAAAACCGCCATCGCCATCGACACCATCCTCAACCAGAAGGAATTTTACGACAAAGGCGAACCTATCTATTGTATCTATGTGGCCGTTGGCCAGAAGGGTTCATCCGTAGCCGCTATTGTAAAAACACTGACAGAGAGAGGCGCCATGCCCTATACGGTTGTGGTTACCGCTACTGCCTCCGACCCCGCCGCCATGCAGTTCTACGCTCCGTTCGCCGGAGCCGCCATCGGCGAGTACTTCAGAGACACTGGCCGTCCCGCCCTTATCATATACGACGACCTGTCCAAGCAGGCCGTGGCTTACCGTGAAGTTTCCTTGCTGCTCCGTCGTCCGCCTGGACGTGAAGCCTACCCCGGCGACGTATTCTACCTGCACTCACGACTGCTGGAGAGAGCCGCCAAGATCATCGAGTCGGATGAGATTGCCGCCAAGATGAACGACCTTCCTGAAAGCATCAAGCCCATCGTCAAGGGTGGTGGTTCACTGACCGCTCTGCCCATCATCGAGACCCAGGCAGGTGACGTGTCAGCATACATCCCGACCAACGTCATCTCCATCACCGATGGACAGATTTTCCTGGAGACCGGCTTGTTCAACTCCGGTGTGCGCCCCGCTATCAACGTGGGTGTATCAGTGTCGCGTGTCGGTGGTAACGCCCAGATCAAGTCCATGAAGAAAATTGCCGGCACACTGAAACTCGACCAGGCCCAGTTCCGCGAATTGGAGTCTTTCACGAAATTCGGCTCCGATGTGGACCAGGCCACGCAGAATGTGCTGGACAAGGGTGCCCGCAATGTCGAGATTCTGAAACAACCCCAGTACTCACCCCTCAAGGTGGAAGAGCAGATTGCCATCATCCTCTGCGGTGTGAAAGGACTGCTGCAGAAAGTGCCCACCAACCGTATCAGAAACTTCGAAACCGAATATCTGCAAACCATGCATGAAAGTCATCAGGATATTTTGGATATCCTGAAAAGTGGCAAGATTGACGACAGCATCATGCAAACGCTGGAGGAGGTCTGCAAGGATGTTTGTAGAAAATACGAGAAATAATCTATGGGAAATCTAAAAGAAATACGAACCCGCATATCCTCTATCGAGTCCACCGAGAAGATCACCAGTGCCATGAAGTTGGTGTCGGCAGCCAAGTTCCGCCGCTCGCAACAAGCGATTATCGCCTTGCGTCCATACTCCAACAAACTGAGTGAGATCATGCGGAGTATCGGCGATGCCGCCGACAGCGTCGAGGATATGCCCCTGTTTGCCCAGCGTGACCCCGAGAAAGTAGTGGTCATCGCCATTACCTCCAACAAGGGATTATGCGGCAGTTTCAACTCCTCCATCATCAAGGAGACCAACCGCCTGATACAAGACCGGTATGCCAACCAAGTGCAAGAGGGTCATGTACAAGTCATTTGCCTGGGCAAGAAAGGCAAAGATACGCTCGGCAAAAACTACCCGCTGATGCTTTCGAACGAGGCGATACTCGACAAACCTGAATTTGCCCAAGTCGCTGCCATCGCCGAAGATCTGATGGACAAATTCGCCAAAAAGGAAATCGACCGGGTGGACGTGGTTTATAACCAGTTCGTGAATGCAGCTACCCAAAAAATTACGGTGGAACAGTTTCTGCCGGTAGCCCCGCAAGAGAAAACCGAAGGGGAAAACCGCATGAAAAATGACTTCATCTTCGAACCCTCAAAAGAAGAGCTGTTCAGAACCCTGACTCCAAGAATCCTGAAACTCCAATTGTACAAAATGCTCATCGACTCCATCGCTTCTGAACATGGCGCCCGCATGACCTCCATGTCGAAGGCTACCGACAACGCCAACGAGATGCTGAAAGAACTGCGCCTGAGGTACAACAACGCTCGTCAATCGTCCATTACCAATGAATTGATTGAGATTGTAAGCGGTGCTGAAGCATTGAACAACTAAAATTCTTTGTGGAATAATTTTTAACGAATGAAAAAAATTGGCGTTTTCGGGGTTGGACACCTCGGACAAATACACTGCAAATGCATCAATGAGAGTGACAAAGCCGAACTCTGCGGTATTTATGATGTGAATATTCTCCATGCCAAAGAAGTGGCAGAAAAATTGGAGGTTCCCTATTTTGAAAAACCAGAACAGCTTCTGTCTATCTGCGACATTGCAGATGTGGTATGCACAACCACCCACCACTACGAAATGGCTAAATTGGCCATACTCCACCACAAACCGACATTCATTGAAAAACCAGTCACTGCCACTGTGGAGGAAGCCAAAGAGCTATTACAGCTGAGCCAAGAACTCAATATTCCCGTACAAGTGGGTCATGTGGAACGTTTCAATCCCGCATTCATTGCCGCCAAAGCCAAAATCAAGCAACCCATGTTCATTGAGGGGCACCGACTGGCTTTGTTCAACCCCCGTGGCAACGATGTATCTGTCATCCTGGACTTGATGATTCACGATATCGACATCGTCCTAAAAATCGTCAATAGTCCCATTGCCGACATCCAGGCCAGTGGTGTAGCCATTGTCACCGACACTTTTGACATCGCCAATGTGCGACTGACATTTGAAAACGGTTGTGTCGCTAATCTCACCGCCAGCCGCATCTCCATGAAGAACATGCGTAAAATCAGACTTTTCCAAGACAACGCCTATATCAGCATGGATTTACTGGAGAAGAAAACGGAAATGATTCATATTGAAAGCATTACTGGTAACGTTAACGACCCCTTTGCCATGATTCTCGATTTAGGCGAAGAAAAAGGCAAGAAACGTATCATCATTGACACTCCTAAAATTGAAGCCAACAATGCCATCCGTTGCGAGTTGGAAAGCTTTATCCATTCTATTGACAACCAAGTCGTTCCCGAAGTCAGCCTGCAGGACGGCTATCTTGCGTTGACCACCGCTTTCGAAATTATCAAAAAAATGAATCACAACCTAAAATAAATCTCATAAATCTACGTTATACATATATAATAATATGAAGAAATATATACTCCTGCTTGTTCTATTCTCCATGATTCTTTGTTCCTGCAAAGACAAGCATGACTATACCCCTGCTATCTTGGAAATCAGTGCGGATGCTTTTGACGATTGTTTTGACATTTCCAGATATAATCTGGAACATGACGAGCAAATCACAGATGAAGACAAGCTGAGAGCCATGCGTCAGCACAAATTCACCCATGTTTATGTTTCATATGGCGGAAATGCAATCGGGGTATGGGAATTGCCCTGTTCCATCCCTCTGTTAGATGTGAACAGTACTGACAGCACCTACGTCAATATTGTTCCATGCTTCAAGAAAAATGGCCAAAGCAGTGCCATTAAAGGTTATGGTTATATCAAATCATATAAATACAATGTTCTGCTAAAAAAAGGAACCACAACCTATATTACCAAAGAGAGTCTGAGTCATCTATATGAGTATCATAAATATGCCACATTCAAACTGATTGAGCCTTTCAGCTTGCAGAACAGTTTCTCTCCGTATAATTCACTGACCTCTGTTGTTAACTTTGAATGTGTGCCTGACCCTCTGGACAATGCTAACAGAATCGGGGTGATAAATCTGACGGGAGACTCGTTACGTAGCACCTTCGAAGTCGCATCTTACGAAATGAATTTCAAGATTAACTATCTTACCTATTTGGAGATCCGATACAAATGCGACAACGACATGAATATCGATGTCTTTGCTCCGGCATACGCCAGCATCTATCCTTGCGGAGGCTTATACGCCACAAACGAATGGCAAACCGTGTATATTGATTTGAGTGAACATCTCGTAAATATCTATAATACTGGATATGTTTATTCAGGATATATTTCAGCCCAAGTCTTATTGAGCGGAAGCAAGTTAGATGATCGAGACACACATTACTACATCGACTATGTAAAAGTCATTACTGGTCCACAACCCTAATGCTATTGTAAGACGCAATCGTCTGCTATTAACATGATAATTAAGTTCGTTTGAAACAACACTAAAATAATGAAGAAAAACAAGAATCTGCTTGTGACTTACCATGTGGTCATGGATGTGCTTGCTGCCATCCTCACCTGGGTAATATTCTTCGTTTTTCGAAAATACAATGTTGACAACCAAGTATTTGAACAATTTTCCACCCTTATTTTACAGGATAAAAAATTCTGGATTGGCATTTTTCTCCTCCCCGTCTATTGGGTAATATTGCATCTTTTCATCGGATATTACCATAATATATATCGAAAGTCGAGGCTCCGCGAACTGGGGCGCACTCTCAGTGTAAGTTTTTTCGGAGTGCTACTATTCTTCTTTATCTTCATTCTGGATGATATTGTCAACTCCCCTACCGACTATATCAAGTACTTCCTCGTTCTATTCGGATGCCAGTTTGTGTTGACCTACATTCCAAGGGTGCTGATGACCACGCACATCAACCGCATGATTCACAATGGTATCATCGGTTTCAAGACACTAATCATAGGTAGTGATGAGATAGCCTTGAACACCTATCAATCGGTGGTACAACAAAACATCCGCTCCGGTAATTTTATCGTAGGCTATGTTTCGCTGCCCAATAGTGAAGACAACACCATGAGTTCGGTATTGCCTTGCATGGGAGGCATTGAGGACCTGCGCGAACTGATCAAAAAAGAAAATATTGAGGAGGTTATCATTGCCATCCATAACGGGCAACGGAAATATATTGAGAAGATTCTTTCAATGGTAAGGGAAATTCCAGGACTGACATTGAGTATTCTGCCGCAGACACAGGACTATCTGATGGGCACTATCAAGATGTCGTCGGTTTTTTATGAGCCTTTGATTTCCATTGATTCGGAATACATGTCACCCTTGCAAAAATATATGAAACGCATGATGGACATTGTAATTTCCTTCATCGCCATCATTATACTTCTTCCCGTATATATTTTTCTGGCCATTGGAGTGAAATGCTCCTCAAAAGGTCCTATTTTTTATTCGCAGGAACGCATCGGCTATTTAGGCAAACCTTTCCACATCATCAAATTCAGGTCGATGTACACCGATGCGGAAAAGAACGGTCCCATGTTGTCAAGCGATGATGATCCCCGAATCACCAAGTTCGGTCATTTCATGCGCCGCTCCCGTTTGGACGAGACCCCACAATTCTTCAACGTGCTCAAAGGCGACATGTCATTAGTGGGACCAAGACCCGAACGGCAATACTACATTGACAAGATTGTGGAGAAAGCCCCCTATTATAAATTATTGTTAGGCATCAAGCCCGGCATCACCTCATGGGGACAAGTCAAATTCGGTTATGCAGAGAATGTTGACGAGATGGTGGAAAGAATGCGTTTCGACTTACTGTATTTGGAAAACATGTCAATACAGATGGACATCAAAATATTAATTTACACCGTGCTGATTGTCCTCAAAAACGAAGGAAAATAGAAAAAGCGAAAAAATTTTCTATTTACCTGTGTATCAATTAAAAAAATATGTATATTTGCACTCCCTAAAATGAAGTAGAAGGAGCGGGTATTTTTGTGTGTAAAATATTCATTTTTAGAGAATTATAAAATTTGAAAGAAAAACGGTTTGCGAGAACCGGAACTAAAAACATTATAAAATTAAACAAAATGTCTGGATTATTAGGAAAAAAAATTGGGATGACTAGCATCTATGATGCCTCTCATGCACGGTATTGGAGGCTGGTCCTTGCGTTGTTACGCAAGTTAAGACCGTTGAGAAAGACGGTTACGATGCAATCCAATTGGGTTACGACGAAAAGAAAGAGAAACGGACGACCAAGGCGTTAAAGGGACACTTTGCCAAGGCCGGCACCACTCCCAAGAAACTGTTGCGTGAGTTCACGCGTTTCGAGGAAGGTCACAAGAAACAGTATGGTGAGATTTTGGACGTCACCGTATTTGTGGAAGGTGAGTTTGTGGATGTCATCGGCATTTCAAAAGGTAAAGGTTTCCAGGGTGTCGTCAAACGTCACGGCTTCGGCGGTGTCGGCGACAGCACGCACGGTCAGCACAACCGACTGAGAGCTCCCGGTTCACTGGGTGCATCCTCCTATCCTTCAAGAGTATTGAAAGGAATGCGTATGGCCGGTCAGACTGGTTGCAAGCAGGTAAAAATGATCAACTTGCAGATCATGAAGATCGTGAAAGAGAAAAACTTAATTTTAGTAAAAGGTTCCGTACCAGGACCTAATGGTTCATATATAAAAATAGAGAGATGGAGTTAAGAGTATATAAAATCGACGGAAGCGAATCAGGCAAGACGGTCACATTGAATGACAACATCTTTAATGTGGAACCCAATGATCACGCTATTTGGTTGGATGTGAAGCAATATCTGGCCAATCAAAGACAAGGAACACACGACACTCTGGAAAAATCAACCGTTTCCGGCAGTACGCGCAAACTGAAAAGACAAAAAGGTACGGGCGGCGCACGTGCAGGTAGCATCAAGTCCCCGACCATCCGCGGCGGTGCCACCGTTTTCGGTCCTCATCCCAGAGACTATAGCTTCAAGCTGAACAAGAAAATCAAACGTTTGGCCCGTTTCTCAGCCCTGACCTACAAGGCTAAGGAAGACAAGATTATCGTTGTGGAAGACTTCACTTTCGAGGCTCCCAAGACCAAATCTTATCTGGAAATGCTGAAGAAATTCAACCTGCAGGATGCCAAGACTTTGTTGTTGGTGAACGAAAGCAACAAGAACGTCTATCTGTCAGCCCGCAACCTGAAACGCGCCAACGTGATGAGAGCTCAGGACGTCAACACTTACAGTGTACTGAACGCCAGCAACCTCATCATCTGCGAAAACAGCTTGAAGGACATTGAAAAAATGTTGGGTGAATAATTAACAGAGTCAATAACAAGTAATAAATAAAGAAATGAACGTAATCATTAAACCCATCATCAGTGAAAAGATGACTATGGTTGGCGAGAAGTACAACCGCTATGGTTTCGTTGTTGACAGAAAGGCCACAAAGCCCCAGATCAAGAAAGAAATCGAAGACATCTATGGTGTGAAGGTGCTGCAGGTGAACACCCTGATCCAGCGTGGTAAATCCACTTCCCGCTACACCAAAGCCGGCATGATCCAAGGTCAGAAGAACACCTTCAAAAAGGCCATGATCTTTGTCAGCAAAGACGACAAAATTGATTTATACAGCAATATTTAATAGCAATAAACAATGGCATTAAAAAAGTACAAACCAGTAACGCCAGGTCAACGCTTCAAAGTTATCAGTGCGTTTGACGACATTACCACAAGCACGCCGGAAAAGAGCTTATTGTGCGCTCATCCGAGCACAGGCGGTAGAAACAATTGTGGTAAAAGAACGATGCGAAACCGCGGGGGCGGTCACAAGAAGATGTATCGTTTTATTGATTTCAAAAGAGAAAAAGATGGTATCCCGGCAACCGTTAAGACCATTGAATACGATCCGAACCGTTCGGCCCGTATCGCTTTGGTATTCTATGCCGACGGCGAAAAGCGCTACATCGTTGCTCCTCACGGTCTGAAAGTCGATCAGGTGATCGTTTCAGGCACGGGTGTTTCTCCCGACTTGGGCAACACGCTTCCACTGGGCGAGATTCCATTCGGCTCCGTAATTCACAACATCGAATTGCGTCCGGGTCAGGGTGCTAAGATCGCACGTAGTGCAGGTTCTTACGCACAGCTGATGTCTCGTGAAGGCAAGTATGCCGTTATCAAAATGCCATCCGGCGAAACCCGTATGATCCTCTGCGCTTGCAAAGCTACTATCGGTATGGTTTCCAATATCGACCACAGCTTGGAAGTGTCAGGTAAGGCAGGTAGAAGCCGTTGGTTGGGCCGCAGACCCCGCGTCCGTGGCGTTGTGATGAACCCTGTTGATCACCCGATGGGTGGTGGTGAAGGTCGTGCCTCCGGTGGACACCCGCGCTCACGCAAGGGCTTGCCAGCTAAAGGTTACAGAACCCGTCATCCGAAGAAAAACTCCGATCAGTACATCATCGAAAGAAGAAAAAAATAACCTTAAAGTAGAATATCATGAGTCGTTCATTAAAAAAAGGTCCATATATCCATTACAAATTGGAACAAAGAGTGTTGGAAGCTCAGGAATCAGGCAAGAAAACCACTATCAAGACCTGGTCACGCGCCTCTATGATCTCCCCCGATTTCGTCGGACTTACCATCGCAGTGCATAACGGCAACAAATTCATCCCCGTTTACGTTACTGAAAACATGGTTGGCCACAAATTAGGCGAGTTCGCCCCGACACGTATCTTCCGTGGTCACGCTGGTCAGAAGGACAAAGGTAAGAAATAATCTCATTACCTTTTAGCCTTATTTCTTATAAATTACAAAGCCTCTCCGTTTCCGGAGAGGCTTTTTTTACAATCCATTTATATAGAAATTTATATTATATTTGCAAAATATTTTTATTACAAATATAATATGAAGACTGAAAAACAAATCATAGGAAAAAAAGGCGAGGATTTGGCAGCAGAATTCTACAGACAAAACAATTTTGCCATTTTAGAACGCAATTGGAAATGTTATCATCTGGAAGTAGATTTAATTGCCATGAACGAAGAATACCTTATATTTTGTGAGGTAAAAACACGCAGTTATACTGCTTTCGGTGAACCTGAAACCTTCGTCACACCGCAAAAACAAAAGAACCTCATACGCGCAGCCAACATGTATTTAACCCGTAGAAATATTTCCAAAGAAGTGCGTTTCGACATTATCTCTATTGTCCTTTGTGGGCAAGAATATCAGATTCAGCATATCCCAAATGCCTTTCAACCAAAATGGTAAATATTTTTATTATTTTTTGATTATTATATTATTATTTTTATTATCTTTGCAGCGATAAAAAAAATAATATTATGCTCATCAAAACATATAGTTGCGCATTGATGGGAGTGGCTGCCATACCCGTCACCATCGAAGTAAATATCGAGACTGGCATCAGTTTCTTTTTAGTAGGACTTGCGGACAGCGCCATCAAAGAAAGTCAACAGCGAATTGACACTGCCTTGAAGAACAATGGCTACAAAATGCCCGGAAAGAAAATTGTGATCAACATGGCACCTGCGGATATACGCAAAGAAGGCAGTGCCTACGATCTCAACCTGGCCATAGCCATCCTCATCGCCTCCGAGCAAATCAATGGAAGCGATACCGTAGGTGACTATTATATTATGGGAGAGCTTTCCCTGGATGGGCGCCTGCAACCCATACGAGGAGTGCTACCCATTGCCATCGAAGCACGCAAACGGGGCAAAAAAGGCATCATTCTTCCGGCCCAAAACGCCAGGGAAGCAGCAATTGTCAGCGATATTGAAGTATTAGGGGCGGAGAACATCCGGCAAGTTATAGACTTTTTCGACAAGGGCACTCCCCTCCCCCGCACCATCGTCAACACCCGCGAGGAATTCCAGCGCAGCCTCTGCAATTACGAATTTGACTTCACCGATGTAAAAGGGCAGCAGAACATCAAACGCGCCATGGAAATCGCCGCGAGTGGCGGACATAATCTGATATTGATAGGTCCACCCGGTTCTGGCAAATCAATGTTAGCGAAACGACTGCCCTCTATTCTTCCCCCATTGACTCTTCCCGAGGCTCTCGACACCACGAAGATTCATTCCGTTGCCGGAAAAATGAGCCGATATTCGTCTCTTATTGCGGTACGACCTTTCCGCGCGCCACATCACACCATCAGTGATGTGGCGTTAGTCGGAGGGGGAACCAACCCGCAGCCTGGTGAGATCTCTCTTGCTCACAACGGCGTACTCTTTTTAGACGAGTTAACCGAATACAAGCGACAAACCTTGGAAGTTATGCGCCAACCTTTGGAGGATCGCTATGTCACCATCTCACGTTCCAAGTACAATGTCACCTTTCCGGCATCATTCATGTTTGTGGCCGCCATGAACCCCTGTCCCTGCGGTAACTACAACCACCCCAAGCTTCCCTGCACCTGCGGGCAAGGCGTGGTGCAAAAATACTTGAGCAAGATATCCGGTCCGCTCATGGATCGCATCGACCTGCATGTGGAAGTGCTCCCTTTATCCACCGAAGAACTGACATCTGCCCCGCCGGGCGAACCATCAGCCGTAATCCGTGAACGCGTAGTCCAGGCACGTAAAATTCAGCAGTTACGATACAGAGATTATCCAGACATCCACTGCAACGCGCAGATTAACACCAAACTGCTTCGTCAATATTGCGAGGTGGATCCCGAAGGAGTGGAATTGTTGAAAGATACAATGGACAGGTTAGGACTGTCTGCCCGCGCCTACGACCGAATCCTAAAAGTGGCACGTACTATCGCCGACTTAGCCGGCTCGGAGTACATTGACAACGAGCACCTGTCAGAAGCCATCAATTTCAGGAGTTTGGATCGAGATAGTTGGGGGAAATGAGGTTATAGGGGATAGTGTTTAGTGTTTAGTGTTTAGTGTTTAATGTTTAGTGTTTAATGTTTAGTGTTTATAGGTTAGAGGTTGAGTATCTTGAGTGGCTAGTTAGCTGATTTACTAATTTTTGCTGTACCTATCAATTGATGCTGGTGGTAGAGTTGGATCAGGTACATACCCTGAGCATAGCCGCTTAAATCCAAAACAGGGTTGTCAAAATCCAAATATTTATCTATCAATAATTTACCAAACATGTCAAATAATTTTGCCTCCAATGTAATCTCCTTCAATTCCTGAGGAAGTTTCAGATGGACAAGTCCACGACTCGGATTCGGGTAAACCACCACCTGATTCCACAGATTATAATTTTCCACTGCATCTGTAATTTCAAAATGCAAAACCACGATCGAATCGCAGCCCACTTCATTGGTCAATACCACTGTGGGACCTTCGATACTTTCGCTATACGTATGGCCATCCAACCATGTATAAGGTGTTGGCGAGAATATGGAATCAATAGCGGAAGAAGAGTAATTGACAGTAAGATGAAGTGTAACTACCGAATCGCAGCCTACAGCATTGGTATAAACCATTGTAGCCTCATCCGTACTTTCCGTATAGGTAACCCCATCAATCCAAGTATATGTATCACAAGCCTCCTCGTACATGTCAGAGCCAGAAGAATGTTGAATTGTAAGATGCAAGGTCACAGTAGCATTATCACAGCCTATCACATCTGTAAAAGTGATGACCGGTCCATCAATACTTTCAGTATAGGTAATACCATCCAGCCAAGTATAGGAATCGCATGCCACGACCGAGTCAACATACGAAGTAGCCTGAAGAATGATCAAATGCAGATTCACCACCGAATCACATCCAACGGCGTTCGTATAGGTCATTGTAGGCAAATTTGTACTCGCTTCATACGTGTGTCCATCAATCCATGTGTACGGAGAACAAGACACCACAGAATCAACTACAAAGGATGAATTCAGGATTGTCAAATGCAGGTTCACTACTGAATCGCAGCCCTCAACATTAGTATAAGTTACGATTGGCAACTGGGTGCTTTCTGTATAGATCTGACCATCAATCCATTCATAGCTATCGCATTCCACCACAGAATCAATCGTGATTGGGGAGGAATGTCCCAAGGTCAGATGAAGCGTCACCACGGAGTCGCAACCAGCATGATTGGTCAAAGTGAAGACAGCCGTATCAGTACTTTCCGTGTAGGTATGTCCATCTATCCAAACATAGGAATCGCAAGCGAAGACCGAATCCACTGCAGTACAGGAATGGTTAACTGTAAGATTCAATGTCACCACAGAGTCACAGCCCACCGCATTGGTCAGCACCTTCACAGGTCCACTTATACTCTCGAAATAAGTCTCACCATCAATCCACTGCAAGCTGTCACACACTTCAAGCACTTCAGTATAATATGTTGACTGATTGACAATTAAATGAAGAGTATCCACCTGCCAGCATTCATCTTCATTATAATACTCATACAGATAATCACCACTTTCATAATATGTTGTGTCATTTTTCCAGACAAAGCTGTCGCATGCCGTAACGTAATCTGCCAGATTAACCACATGACATGGAGCGCGGAAATTCACCATTTTTGTAGCGCCCTGAGCACATTGGTCATTCCATACCGCTTTTACCTCATACAAATAATGGGCATACACGGGAGGATAATCCGCATAGGATGTGCCAGAAATGGGCACTACCAGAGAATCGCCGTCCCGATACAACTCATACCGAACAAACGGATTATCAATAACGGCTTTCATAACAAAATTACGATTATAGGGGTACCAGGAAACATTTCCGGCATAATAGAAGGCATAAATATTCCCTTTGTACCACACACACTCAGTTTCCCCTGTTGATATTGTAGAGGTATGAGCTGGTGCAGAAATATACAAACCATACCACAACTCCCGGCTAGCATCGATGACAATCGCTGAATCCAGAGCTATGGTATTCCATTCTCCCATCGTTAACGACGACAAATTGACTGCTTGATCATGGATAAGCGTACCTGGATCGAGGGCATGATTTTGGGTACCAACGCTTCCGCCGACATAAATGCGCAAACGATACTCACTCACCTGAGATTCCGGTATAAATGAAAGATGTGTCAGCCGATGATGATGCAAAGGCAGCAAATCCGGTAACGACAAACGATGTACCGGTTCAATGATATAAGGATCGTTAGAACCCATTAGAGTTTCAGGGATTGAATCCCACGAAGCGTTCACCACATCAGGAATAGGAGAATCCCACGTCAACATCACCTGATTGGTATCCGTGTCAATATCCCCTTGCACGCCATTGAAATTAAGTGGAGCATGGCATTCAGGCAGATAAGCTACTCCGACGAGATTGACAGAATCTGTACACACTCCCGCATTCAAAACGACCTTGTTCAACTCATAATGAGCGTGTGTCATAGCAGGATTATATTTCACATATACTATCCCTCCCGGAGAAGGCAAATTCAATTGAGATGAAAAATTCACCGCATCCGTAGAAACGCTAAATTCTCCCGTCACTGACACATGGATAGGATCTTCTATATTGACAGTATAGACTGTGAACTGCTGAATTTCAGCACTATCACCTTCTTCCATAAAAAAGGACATATCTTTGTTTATCACCGTCATCAAAGGAGGATCGACTTCCACTCCGACGATGGCAGTCTGTATGGAATTATATTCCATCATGGCAGGATTCAGGTTCGACAAGAGGAAATATCCATCCGCGTTACCTCCCCAGCCCCAGTTAAAATGGAAATAGCCCTGATCATCATACCCGTCGCACACAAAAGCATGAACTGATGCGCTCCCGACACCCGAATAAAACACAGGTCTCATGTAGTTTAATTCCTCTCGCATCATATTGAGCCAATCTGATTCCACATAAACGCTACGATAGACATGGCGGGCCGTTGAAAAAGAGAAATAGGTACTCAGCGCGTCATCCGTTGAGGCGATAAAAGCGGAACTGTTTCCCACTCCGTACATCATATCCACACTCACCCCGCAATGATACAGCAAAGTCGCCACCGCATTCACCTCCTGAGCAGAGCTGGATGCGGTCAAGGAATCGGGCATATGGTCATAATCGTAATAAGTATTGCTGAAATCCGCTGTCAGAGTGCCATAATCTCCATAGTCTCTTCCATACAAACTATTATTGGCTTCATAGCTATGAATTTCCTCTCCATGTTCGGGGTGGCTCCAATAACGGATAATTTGACCCATTGCCACTGCCACACAACCTGCCGATGCATGACCGGAAATGGAGCGAGGATCGGCAGGACACATAGCATTATAATATGGTTCCTGAGCCCATTTACTGGTAATCAACGGCTCTACAACAACATTACGGGTATGAATTCCGCGCTGATATCTCAGGTTCTCCCACTGCATTCTCACAGAAGATGTCGCTTCTATCTGCTGGCGATCAATTTCATCCATCTGCTCCTGATAGTCGCGCAACAGCACCACCATATTCGATGGCATCCGCTGTACATCAAACGATGAAGTGGCAGAATATGCCAAAATGGGGATAGAGCGATCATCCGCAGCCACCATCACAAAACCCTCGTTTCCCAAGTTGACGATATAGAAATAATCACGAGACAAACGGCTTTCTCTTGCCTCATGCGCAACGCTTTCTTTGTAGACAATACACGGCTCAGCCAAAGAGCGGGATGTTTTCGCCGATATATTCCTGAAAAAATTCCGGGCTACCATCTTAACGGTCACCGTGTCCACCGGTTCCGCGTTCATACTTTGAATAGCCCCTGACAACATCAGACCCAACAGCAAATATTTAATTTTCAATTTCATACTTATATCTAATAAATTTATCTTGCAAAGATACAACATATTTTTGTATTTTTGCGTTTCATAAATTCATGAACTATGAACACATCAAAAATCGACTCTGCAGAAAAAACTCATACAGGAATTTCGTTTTAAACCTTTTATTAACAAGAAGATTCTTTATCAAATAGCCATAATGACCAGATAACAGATATTAACAGAAATCAAAAAAACAATAAACAATGAAAAAGACCTTAATCGTATGCCTGATGGCAACATTTATCGGAATCAGTAGTAACATTAAAGCACAAGAGACTATGACACAAGAAGAAAAAATCAGCTATGCTTTGGGAGCCAATATTGGAGAGAGTTTCAAACAACAGGGTATAGAAGTCCAGATGGACAAATTCTTCCAGGGTTTCCAGGAAGGAATCGCTGGCAAGAACATGTTCACCCAAGCCGAGATGGAACAAATTTTCAATGAATTTCAGCAAATAATGCAGCAGAAACAGAACAACATGGTGAATGAGGAAAAAGCCAAAGGCGCCGCCTTTTTAGCAGAGAACAAGAAGAAAGAAGGCGTTGTTGAAACCGCTTCCGGTCTGCAATACAAAGTGGTGAAGATGGGAACTGGCGCCAAACCGACCGCCACCGACAAAGTGAAAGTACACTACCACGGCACCTTGATTGATGGCACCGTTTTCGACTCCTCTGTGGAGCGCGGCGAACCCATCACCTTCGGTCTGAACCAAGTGATCGCGGGCTGGACAGAAGGCGTACAGCTGATGCCCGTAGGTTCCAAGTTCATCTTCTACATTCCCTCCAACTTGGCCTATGGTGATCGCGCAGCTGGCAGCATCAAACCTGGCTCAACCTTAATTTTCGAAGTGGAATTACTGGATATTGAAAAATAAAACCATCGAAGATTGAAATCCGACAATTTAGGCAATAAAATCATCGAAGTGCTCTCGCGTGGCAATACGGGGGCCAAATACAACTACAAGCAGATTTCAGCCAAGGCTGGTGTTTTTGACAAGCAAGGGCGCGAAAAAATCAAAGAAATCATAGAGGACTTTGTAGAGGCTCGCATTCTGCTGAAAGCCGGTCGCGGGCACTACAAAATCAATCCGAAATATCTCAGCAAAGAAACCACTGGCCGCAATTACGTCATCGGACGACTGGAAATGAAGGCCAGTGGTTCAGCATTTGTCACCATCGATAAACAAAACAATGCCAGTGGTACTACCGAAGACGAAGACATCTTTGTGGCCGACGGCAATTTGGGCAATGCTTTGCACAACGACGTCGTCAAGGTAGTTGTATTCCCTTCCCGCAAAGGGAAAAGACCTGAAGGACAAGTAGTTGAAATTATTGAACGTAGTCAAAAACAAATAGTTGGCAACTTACACATCAACAAAGGCATCGCCTACTTTGTAGCCGACAATCCCAACTTCCGCCGCGATGTGCTCATCCCCGGCCGAAGCCTAAAAGGGGCTCGCAACGGCGACAAGGTGGTCATCCGCATTGTGGACTGGGAAGCCGGAACCCGCAGTCCTCTGGGTGAGGTTATCCATGTTTTGGGCAAGCCCGGTGATAACGAAGTGGAAATGCAGGCCATCCTCGCCGACAACGATTTTCCGCTGGGTTTCCCCGAAAATGTGGAACAGGAAGCCGCCAAAATTGACAGTCGCATCAGCGAGCAGGAAATCCTGCGCCGCCGTGACTTCCGCCAAGTCACCACCTTCACCATCGATCCCGCCGACGCCAAAGACTTCGACGATGCCATCTCCTACGAAAAACTTGACAACGGACTGCATCGCGTGGGCATCCATATCGCGGACGTATCCTTCTATGTGAAGCCTGATTCTGACATTGACCGCGAAGCTTATTTGCGCGGCACCTCTGTTTATCTGGTGGACCGGACTATCCCCATGTTGCCCGAAGTGCTGTCCAACAACCTCTGCTCGCTCCGTCCCCACGAGGACAAGCTGTGTTTCAGTGCCGTTTTCGACCTCGACGACAACGCCAAGGTGCATAAAGAATGGTTCGGACACACGGTCATCAACTCCGACCGCCGCTTCAATTATGACGAAGTGCAGGAGATTATTGAGCAGAAGCAAGGAGAAATGAGCGATATCATTTTGCAACTACACCTGCTGGCACAGATTCTGCGCAAAAAACGCTTCGACAACAACGCCATCAATTTCGAGACTGAAGAGGTAAAATTTAAGCTGAACGAGAACAGCAAGCCCATCGGCGTGTATCTGAAAGTGCAGAAAGAGGCTAACTTCTTGATTGAAGAGATGATGTTGCTCGCCAACCGCCGTGTAGCGGAGAAGGTAGGCAAACGTACTGCCCGACAACTGCCACGCACCTTCGTTTTCCGCGTGCACGACGAACCTCTGAACGACAAATTGGAGACCTTCAAGAATTTTGTCAAGAAATTAGGCTATGACCTAAAAACCAGCAGTCACAAGGCTTTCACCTGTTCCATGAACCAGATGTTCGAGCAGGTGAAAGGCAGCAACGAGTACAACATGCTCAGCAAGCTGTCGATACGCATCATGGCAAGGGCGGTCTATTCCACCGACAATATCGGGCATTACGGACTGGCCTTCCCCTACTACACCCACTTCACCTCACCCATCCGCCGCTACCCCGACCTGATGGTGCACCGCCTGCTTGACCAATACTTGGCAGGCAAGCCCTCGGTGAACAAGACACAGTACGAAGAATACTGCCAGCACTGTTCTCAGATGGAACAAAAAGCCAGTGATGCAGAGCGCAAGTCAGTGAAGTTCAAACAGGCTGAGTATTTGGCCGACAAGATCGGTCAGGTATTCGATGCCACCGTTTCAGGCATCTCCAAATGGGGAGTTTATGCCGAACTGGATGAGTCGAAGTGCGAGGGCATGATCCCCATGCGCACCTTCGACGACGACTTCTATTATATTGACGAAGACAACTACACCTTGGTGGGCTTGCACCACGGGCACGACATCCGCTTCGGCGACAGCATCAAAGTACGGGTGGTAGAAGTGGACCTGCTGAGAAAACAAATGACGTTTGAGAGAGTTGAAAACTGAAAACTGAAAACTGAAAATTGAAAATTCAGAATTCAAAATCCAAAATCCTGAATTCAGAATCCATAAACTCTAAACACTAAACATTAAACATTAAACATTTGAACCTTGAACTTTGAATTTTGAATTTTGAATTCTAACCACTAACCACTAATCACTATTCACTATTCACTAAACACAAAAACCTAATGAAAATCGTCCTACAACGTTGCAGCAGAGCCGAAGTGCGAATCGACGGAGAAACCGTGGGTCGCATCGGCTTGGGTTTTGTCGTGTTGGTAGGCATTACCCACAGCGACACCCGAGAAAATGCCGACTTTCTGGCCAAAAAAGTGGCGGGAATGAGGGTTTTCGAGGATGCTGAAGGCAAGATGAACCTATCTTTGGCAGAAGTTGACGGACAGATTCTAAGTATTTCGCAGTTTACACTGTACGGCAACGCCCGCAAAGGCAATCGTCCCAGCTTCATCGAAGCGGCCCGCCCAGAGGTAGCAGAACCACTATATGACTATTTCAATCAAGTGCTGCAAGAACAATACGGACTGCAGGTAGAAACCGGACGTTTCGGTGCCAACATGCAAGTGGATTTTGTGAATGACGGACCAGTGACGATTATAGTTGACAGTTGAAAACTGAAAACTGAAAATTAAGAACTAAGAATTAATACACTACCCCGGCCTTCGGCCACCCCTTCTTATAGAAGGGGAAATCAAACTCCCCTTAAGCACGAAGTGCAAAACTCCCCCGATGCGAAGCATCACTACCATTGAATAAAGCGAGAATCCTCTGAAAAATAATCACTAAAAAATAAAAAAATGTGTGGAATTGTAGGATATATTGGAAAAAGAGAAGCCTATCCAGTATTGATGAAGGGGCTTCACCGGCTGGAGTACCGAGGGTATGACAGTGCCGGCGTAGCACTGATTAATCCGGAAGGACAGCTCAATGTATACAAAGCCAAAGGAAAGGTGGCTGAGTTGGAAGCATTTGTGTCGGATAAAGATATCAGTGGCAACATAGGCATTGCCCATACCCGCTGGGCCACCCACGGCGAACCCAACCAAGTGAACGCTCACCCACATTATTCTGAATCCGAACAATTGGCCATCATCCATAACGGCATTATCGAGAACTACGCTGTGCTGAAAGAAGGACTTATGCAGCATGGCTACACCTTCCGTTCCACCACCGACACCGAGGTGCTGATTCAATTGATTGAATACAACAAGCACACCTCACAAGTGGACCTTCGCACAGCTGTTCAATTAGCTCTCAATCAAGTTGTTGGAGCATATGCCATTGCCGTTTTGGACAAGCATAATCCCGACCAGATTGTAGCTGCCCGCAAAGGCAGTCCCCTTGTGGTAGGCCTAGGAGAAAACGAGTTTTTCTTAGCCTCCGACGCCACACCCATTGTGGAATATACCAACAAAGTCATTTATATCGGTGATGAGGAAATTGTGGTACTGGAGCGCGGCAAAGAACCCTCCATCACCACCATCACCAATGTAAAGAAAACACCTGAAATACAAAAGCTTGAACTGACGCTGAACCAGTTGGAGAAAGGTGGTTATCCTCACTTCATGCTGAAGGAGATTTTTGAGCAACCACAGACCCTGCGCACCTCTATGCGCGGACGTGTCAACGTGGAAGCCAACAACATCGCCCTATCGGGTTTTATCGACAACCGCGATCGTTTTCTGAATGCCAAGCGTATTATCATCACCGCCTGCGGCACCTCGTGGCATGCCGGACTGATAGCCATGTATGCCATTGAGGAATTCGCCCGCATCCCTGTGGAGGTGGAATACAGCAGCGAGTTCAGGTACCGGAAGCCCGTCATCCACAAAGACGACGTGGTTATCGCTATTTCACAATCGGGTGAGACCGCCGACACCCTGGCTGCCATCCAGTTGGCCAAGCAGAATGGAGCTTTCATTTTCTCCATTTGTAACGTTGTAGGTGCTTCTATTCCAAGACTTTCCGACAGCGGCTGTTATACGCATGTCGGTCCGGAAATCGGTGTTGCCTCCACCAAAGCCTTTACCGCACAAGTTACCGCCCTCACTATGCTTGCCCTCTGCATTGGCCGCGAAAAAGGCACAGTTGACGAGGAAAAATATCTGAAAGTTCTTAAAGAATTAGGCAATATTCCTAAAAAAATAACGGAGATACTCCATCAAGACGCCCGCATTGCCGATTTTGCCAAGACCTTCACCTACGCCCAAAATTTCATCTATTTAGGACGTGGTTACAACTATCCAGTTGCCTTGGAAGGTGCTCTCAAACTCAAGGAAATCAGTTACATACATGCGGAAGGCTATCCTGCTGCAGAGATGAAGCATGGTCCCATTGCCCTGATTTCACAAGAAATGCCGGTAGTGGTGATCGCTCCTAACTGCGGCACCTACGAGAAGATTGTCAGCAATATCCAGGAAATCAAGGCGAGACAAGGCAAAATCATCTCTGTGGTGACCGAAGGGGACAACATTGTGTCTCAGATGTCGGACTTCTGCATTACCGTGCCCGCTACGGAAGAATGCCTCACTCCGATATTAACGGTGATACCCTTGCAGCTGTTGGCCTATCACATTGCCGTGGTCAAAGACCGTGATGTCGATCAGCCGAGGAATCTGGCAAAGTCGGTGACGGTGGAATAGGTAACAGTTAAGAATTAAGAATTAAGAATTAAGATTTAAGATTTAAGATTTAAGAATTAAGAACTAAGAACTAAGAATTAATGATTAACAATTAGAAATTGATAGCGGGTGGTGATATACAGTTAATTATAATTGCGGTGGAACCGCAACCCCCACATAACAAAACAACAAATAACAGCAAAAGAATATGAAGACAAAAATCGCGATTATTGGATACGGAAATATTGGACGGGCAGTGGAAGAAGCTGTCAGCGTAGCCGAAGACATGGAACTGGCAGGCATATATCATCATAACGATGATTTAAGCAGCATTCAGGCAGATGTTGCCCTATTGTGCACTCCAACCCGGGAAGTGCCCACTTTTGCTAAGAAAATGTTACAACAGGGCATTTCCACCATTGATTCCTTTGACATCCACGGGCAGATATATGACTTGCGGCAACAGTTGACCCCGCTTGCCCAAACCAACAAGGCCGTAAGCATCATCGCTGCCGGATGGGATCCTGGTTCCGACTCTGTGGTGCGCACCCTGTTGCAAGCCATTGCTCCGGGAGGTGTCACATACACCAATTTCGGTCCCGGCCGTTCTATGGGACATACGGTGGCTGCCAAAGCCATTGCCGGTGTGAAAAACGCCTTGTCTATGACGATTCCGCTCGGCACAGGAATCCATCGCCGTATGGTATATGTAGAACTGGAGGAAGGTGCAGATTTCAAGACAGTTGAAAAGAATCTGCTTCAGGATGACTATTTTGCTCATGATGAGACCCACGTCATTCCGGTACCTTCGGTGGACAGTTTGAACAATGTGGCCCATGGTGTCAACCTCGTCCGTTCTGGTGTCAGCGGTACCACCCACAACCAACGATTCGAGTTCAACATGGCCATCAACAATCCCGCCTTGACAGGACAGGTGATGGTGGCCTGTGCCCGCGCCGCCTGCCGCATGAAAGGAAGACAACAATATGGGGCATTCACCCTTATCGAGGTCACGCCCATCGACCTTTTGTCTGGCGATACAGAACACAACATCAGGGCTCTGGTATAAAATATATTCTGAAAAAAATCGTATTTTTGCAGACATGAAAAAAACGATTCTCGGACTTTTAGTATGCTTACTTTTCTTGGCAACAAGCTGCAATAGTGTAAACAAGCAAGAGGTTCCAGATGGTGTCATACCATACGATGAAATGATTGACATCATGGTGGATGTATGGATTATGGAGAGTGCCATTCACATTATGGTAACAGATTATGACCTATTGGAGCCAGCCTCTGTTACGCTATATGCCCAATTTTTCGAAAAGCATGGTATCACCAAAGAACAATTTGTCCAATCCGCAGAATATTACATGCAACCGGACCAAAATTCCGAGGCATTTATACAAGAATGTATACACCGCTTAGAAAAAAGAAAGGAAGAATTTACCGGGGATACAATTCCAGCTTCGCAGCCTCAGTAAGCATCAGCTGATAAGCTTCCTCATGATTATTGCCAATCACACCATCGAGGATAGCCTCTCGAATGGCAGTTTTGATAATTCCCACTTCCCGTGACGGGCCAATGCCGAAGGTCTCCATGATTTCCAGTCCATCCACTGGTGGCTGCCAGTTGCGAAGGCGGTCTTTTTCCTCAATATCCTCCAATTTCTTGCGCACCTTGGCAAAATTGGACATAAAGCGTTTCACCTTCTCAGGATTTTTGGAAGTGACATCCGCTTCACAAAGAAGCATCAGATCATCAATATCATCGCCCGCGTCAAAAAGAAGGCGTCGGACAGCCGAATCGGTGATGATATCCTCCACCAGGGCAATGGGGCGCAAGTGCAGCAGCACCAACTTCTGCACATACTTCATCTTCTCGTTAGTGGGCATTTTCAGGCGGTTAAAAATCTTGCCCACCATCTTTGAACCGACAAACTCATGCGAATGGAAGGTCCATCCCACTTTCTCGTCATAGCGCTTGGTCACAGGCTTGGCGATATCGTGCAGCATAGCAGCCCATATCAACCATAGATTGTTACTCACGCGCGCGATTTTGTCCACCACCTCCAATGTATGCAAATAATTATCCTTATGACCACGACCATTGACGATCTCCACGCCCTGAAGATTCAACAATTCGGGCAGAAAAAACTGCAACAAGCCAGCATCTTTCAGCAGGTTTATTCCCCTTGAAGGCTGCGGAGAGAGCATAATCTTATTGAACTCATCAATAATCCGCTCCTTGGAGATAATCTCCAAACGGGCAGCATTACGCTGAATAGCCTCGAAAGTTTCCGGAACGATAGCAAAGCCCAATTGTGAGGCGAAACGTACCGCACGCATCATCCGCAAAGGATCATCAGAGAAAGTCACATCGGGATCCAAAGGGGTACGGATTAACTTGGCTGCCATGTCTTTCAGTCCTCCGAAGCAGTCGATAATTTCGCCTTTATCGGGTCCATTAAGCGGAATAGCCAAAGCGTTAACAGTAAAATCACGGCGATTGAGATCATCTTGCAGAGTGCCATCTTCCACGATAGGCTTGCGAGAGTTGGCGCGGTACGATTCACGTCGTGCTCCCACGAACTCAACCTCGGTGTCGGCATAGCGAAAACGGGCAGTGCCGAAATTCTTGAAAACGCTCACCTCAATATGCGGCGAAATCGCCTTGGCCACAGCATTGGCAAAGGCGATTCCGCTTCCCACGACAACGATGTCGATATCTTTTGACTTCCTGCCCATCACCAAATCACGAACAACTCCGCCCACCGCATACGCGTTAACACCGAGTTCGTCCGCCACATGGGATGCTATTTCATAAACAGGATGAGTCAGTTGTTTCATATATTATTTTGCCACGGCAAAACGGCCACTCGACAGAATGGTGTTGCCCTCAATGATACGGTACAAATAAGTACCCTCAGCCAATGCAGAAGCATTGTATTCTGCGTGACTGTCATTCACATTCATCTCAGCCACCTGTGCTCCGTTGATATTATATATCACCAAACGGGCTTTCACTTCCTTATTGAAATCGAAATGAACCATATCGGCGGAAGGATTGGGATAAACCGTGGTTTTCACAACCGGAACCAAGGGCTCCACCAATTCCATCGGACCGTTGTCATAACGGAAAGCCAAGTCATCCAGATAGAGACTTGAACCAGCCTGACCACGACAAGATTCCAAATCAGAGAAATCATAATCGGCACTGGCAGCGAAAACCATGCTCATTTCATGTATCGCAAGAGGATAATTGTCCAGTCCTGTGGGAATATCAAAAGCTGTCCACTGCGGAGTCTCATGAATAATGAATTTTGGGCAAGAGGAAGCAAGCGCATTCGAATGATAGAACTTAAGCTCTATGGCAGCCGAGTCTCCATTGACAGGTTCATATCTGTAATAGCCTGTCAATCTCCATGGTTTAAAGGAGAATGCTTCTTTCAGATTGATTACATGCAAATCCAAGAAATCAGACACATAGTCTTCACCGACAGGTTCATTCAATGTTGCCAATGCTCCGGGAACAAAAATGGTGTTGGTGCCAAACCAGGTGGAGGTCAGACGCATGGCATAATTACCGCCATGTACATTGCTTGTCTCACGGAAAGCAGTCAGAGCAGTGGTCATTTCATCTCCATTCATTTCATACAAACCATTCAAGGTCATCAAAATACTGGTTTGATAATCCCAATAACCACCCTGAGAGTCAAAATAAGTCCAATTTTCGAATCCTCCATCAGGAAATTCAAATTGTTGCTGTGCAAAAGCACCTGCTGTCATAACGACAGTCATCAATAAAGAGAGTAAAGTTTTTTTCATGTTATTATTGTTTTTCTGTTGATTTTGCGAAAAAGGGTGGTAGGTTAATGTTTAATGTTTAGAGTTTTTTGGGCTGTGGGCTGTGAGCCATGAGCTGTGGGTTTAGAGTTTAGAGTTTAAGGTTTAGTGTTTATGAATTTTGAATTCTGAATTTTCAGTTTTCAGTTTTCAACTTTCAACTTCCTCAGTGCAAATCATACACCAACTGGAAAGTGATGGTTCTGGTTGGTTCCATATACATCGGACGCAAGTAATAAGTTTCATTCAATACATTCTTCACGATGAGAGACAAGGTAAAATCCTTCACAAAGAAACTTAAACGTGCGTCAAGCACAAAACTACCATTTTTATGTTTTTGGAAATAGTCATAATATCCATAGAAGGGCAAATCAAGATTTTTCAACGTTGCATTTCTTCGCTCTGAATTCTCGGGATTTGCAGCATCATAATTGAAGAAGAAATCATCCACATTCTTCATGGCACTGAAGTAATTGGCACTGACACCGATAGCAAAGGTCTTGAAAAAAGAGAACTCCACATCCAATTTAACCATGTGCTCTATTCTGTATTTCAACACATTACGAGTAGTGTCAGAAGCTGTTGTAGTAAAAGTATACTCTTTATTCGTGGTTGGGTGCACAAAATAGACATAATTGCGGTCTTTCGTTACAGGGTGACTGTAGGTATAGCTCAATGACAAATTGTAAGCCACATTCTTGCCAATCTTACCCTCGCCCATAAATGTAAAATCGATGCCACTGATACGTGCGGGACCGGTATTCAGGTACATAAAGCCCATTTGTTCCATAATACCAGTTCCATTACCCCATTGTCCAACGCAAAACTCGATAAAATTCTTGAATTCCTGATTATAGCCCGCAATATCCACCATACCACGGAAACTGTCTGCCATAAAGGGTTGCATGATACCCAGCTCTGCATTCCAACTGTTTTCGGACTGTAGCTTGGGATTGGGGAAGAAACCATATTTACCCACCGCAATGGCAATGTAACGCTCACCGATGCTAGGATAACGATATCCCTGACCGATAGAAGCGCGGAAAGAAGTCTTGGATTTATTCAACTGATAATTGATACCCGCACGGAAAACCGGTTTGTGTTCAAATCCGTTTTGAATATCGATACCATCTTTACTCCACAACTTGTAAATTTCCCAACGAGCTCCGAATTGCAAGGTCAAATTTTTGTTTTTCAGCAACTTCTCTTCTATTTGCGCATACAAGGAAATATTATCGGAATTCACTCGGAGAGGCGTATCTGAACCCTTGATGCCGTTAAACACAGCACCATACGAGGTGGTGTACATGTTCATTATACCCGCCACGATATTCATACCGATTTTCTTGATGGTTTTATTGACCTGATATTCGTCATATACCATTACCGAACGTGCACTCTGCGCACCTGAGAGCTCTGCATTGTCACTATAGATGATTCTGTTCTTTAGACTATGCACAAAACCTCTGGGTCCCACATAACGAAGGACAGGGTCAATATAAAAAGTAAAGTCCTTGAAATAGGATAAAGAACCTTTATAAGATCTGTATTTATTTTCAAAACCATCATTCCAAAAGAAAGACTGGGCATTTTGGGTATACATGAAATTACCGTTCACACTAAGGGTAAGGCCTTTCACCTTCTCAAAACGATAACGGGTAGCGAAATTCAAACGTCCACGGATTTCATATTTTCCCTTGGTTTTACCATTCTTGTTTCTGGTCTCAACAATTTTCTCCTCCGGTCCGATATATCCCTCATCGTTGAAAAACTCACCGCCGATCACAAAGTCAAAATTTTTCTTGATGATACGGGAATGCAGAAAACTCAGACCATAACGAACCGGATTCCTGCCATTCCAACTGGTTTCCCTCTCATCTTTCGGTTTGGAATAAATGCCAGCGAAAGCCGTCACTTTTGTTTTGGGTTTAGAACGCGGATAGGCGGTTAACACATTGATAGCGCCCGTCAAAGCGGAAGAACCGAACACAACGGAAGCGGCACCTTTCATAATATCCACCTGCTCCACACCCTCCATCGGAATAAAGTTCCACATAGGACGGCCTGCGTCGGGACGCAACAAAGGCATATCATCCAGCATGATCATCACGCGGCTACCCATACCTGAGCTAAAACCGCTACCACCACGAATCTGAGGTTCGTTGTCCACCACAGCTATACCTCCTGCTGTATTAACCAAAGCATCAGCGGAAGTAACATTCTTAGTCACAGACTTTTTGGGATCAATCACCACAATGGAACTCGTTGACTTTTCGGGTTCTTTCTCATATTTGGTAGTCACCACCTGGGCTTCATCCAGCACAGTTGCTTCCGAATAAAGCTTAACATCTAAGGTTACATTGCGTTTTTTAGGATAGAACGAGACCGCGCGGGTTTCCTTGGCATAGCCCATGGTTTCAAAAGTTAAAAGACAATTGTCCTTGCTTAACTTGATGCTGTATTTACCCTCCGCATCGGTCATCAACGGTTCTGTCAAGCAGTTGCAGGTGATTTTCACGTATGGTATGGGGAAACCTTCTGCTTGGTCCTTCACAACACCCGACACTACATTCTGTGCAGAAGTCCAAGAGGTAATAGTTAATATGAATATCAGAATTATAAATGGTCTAAGTTTTATCATATATATGTATTTAGAACAAAAAAGTTTGCAAAAATACAAATAAAAACGATACCTCAACAAAAAAATCGTTGATTCGAAACACAAATACCTAAAAACGAATACTTTAAAAAAGTTAATAGCTGTTAAAGCTAGTGCAGGATTTTGTAAATCATTTCCATCAGCAACTCCTCATCCGGGGCATCACTATCCACACCTTTGGATTTCAGGTCATACTCTCGCAAGACGGACATGATCTTACGTACTTGGGCCAAAGAATAGCGACTGGCGTATTTCCTGTTGATATCCATCACAAAGGGATTAATTTTCCCATAAACTTTTTCCAAATTCTGCTGCGACTGATCCGGCAAAAGCATATAAGCCAGCATTTTGGCATAGAAAGAATACAAAACCGCAATGGTTTTCACATTGGGATTATCCTTCATGTTGTGGGCAAAGTTGATACAAATCTTGAAAGCCTTGTCCGCATTACGCTCTCCCAAAGCGTTTTGTAATTCAAAAATATTGTATTCCTTGCTGATGCCGATATTTTTCTCGATGATTTCAGCTGTGATTTCCGCACCTTCCGGCAGAATGATTTTCAATTTCTTGAACTCATTGTCAATACGGGAAAGGTCGTTGCCGATGTGTTCGGTGATGATATTGGCTGCCTGTTGGTTAAGTTTGAAATGATGTTCAGCAGCCTGTTTCTGCACCCAAGCCGGCAGTTGGTAATCTTTGACGGGCTCGGAGGTAAAAATCACTGTTGACTTATCGCAATTTTTGTACTGGGCTGCCTTTAATTTTCCATATTTATAGCAGACTACCAAGATTGTAGAAGGCTGTGGATGAGCAAAATAGGGAGTCAAGAGGTCGAACTTTGACAAATCCTTGGCTTCCTTGAGGATGACCACACGATGATCGGCTCCAAAGGCGAACTGCTTGGCATTGGCCACCACCTCGTCGGGATGGGTATCGCGGCCATAGAGCACCACCTGGTTAAAGTCACGATCCGCTTCCGGGAGCGCATTATTCTCAATATATTCTGAAATGCAATCAATATAAAAAGGCTCCTCGCCCATCAGCAGATACACTGGTGCGTACTTACCGCTTTTCAGCTGGTTCATCACCTCTTCAAACTTAGCAGCAGCCATAGGAATGATTTTTACTCGTAATAGTCAAATTTCAAATGTTTTACCGTCGTACCCTTATTAATCAGCTGCTTCAGTGAGTCGATGCCGATTTGCAGGTGTTGCAGGGCATAGTTGTTTGTAACCTCCTTGTCACTTCTTTCCGTCTTAATACCATCGGGCATAGTTGGCTGGTCAGAAATCAGCAGGAGGGCGCCGGTCGGAATACGGTTGTAGAAACCCACGGAGAAGAGTGTGGCCGTTTCCATATCCACAGCTGTGGCACGGATTCTCTTCAGATAATCCTTAAATTGATCATCGTGCTCCCACACACGGCGGTTGGTCGTATAGACAGTACCTGTCCAATAGTCACGACCATAATCGCGGATGGTGGAAGATATGGCCTTTTCGAGGTTAAAAGCCGGCAGAGACGGCACTTCCGGGGGGAAATAGTCGTTGGAGGTACCCTCACCCCTGATGGCGGCAATCGGCAGCAGGAGCTCACCCAAACCGATGTACGGTTTAAGTCCACCACACTTGCCTAAGAAAAGCACTGCTTTGGGCATTACTGCCGTCAGCAGGTCCATGATGGTGGCAGCCATCGGGCTTCCCATGGAAAAATTGATAATGGAGATATCGTCTTTGGTGGCGCTTTGCATGGGGCAATCTTCGCCATGAATACGCACATCCATTATTTCCGAAAAATTGTCAATATAATTTTTGAAGTTCGTCAGAATGATATATTTACCGAACTTATCCACGGGCATTCCCGTATATCGGGGCAGCCAATTGGCCACAATTTCAGCTTTTGTCATTGCATTTATTTTTTTCAGGGCAAAAATACGAAAAAATAATGAGCAAATTAGCAAATGAGAGAATTAGCAAATTAATTAATGTGCTAATGTGCCAATGTGCTAATTTATAATTTACCAATTTAACTAATTGGCTAATTGAAAATTTTCCGTATTTTTGCATTTTAAATCACTACTGATGAAATATCGTGTTGGCCTCTTCCTGTCTCTGATGCTCCTGCTGGCGGGCTGTGCAAAAATTGTAACTCCTGTCGGCGGACCGAAAGACACCACGCCTCCGAAAATCCTTAAGGAATCACCCGCCAACCATTCAACTCTTTTCGATAAAAAAAACATCAAAATCACTTTTGACGAATTTGTGGTATTGAACAACCCCTCCCAAACCGTCATTGTATCTCCTCCCCTCGATCAGAAGCCCGATTTAAGCATCTCGGGCAAATCCGTCATCATCAAACTACCCGACTCACTCAGGAGCAACACCACCTATAGCATAGTGCTTTCGGAGACCATTAAAGATTTCACAGAAGGAAACCCGCTGTCAATCTACACCTACGATTTCTCCACCGGTGACTATATCGATTCTTTCATGCTCAATGGCAACGTGAAAGATGCCGTCACCCTGGGTGCCTCAAAAGATGTCTATGTTTTTCTATACGATCGGGACATCGACTCTCTGCCCTTAAGTACAAGGCCCACCTATCTTACCAAAACCAATGCCAGCGGCAAGTTCACCTTCAACAACATCAAACCCGGGAAATACAAAATATTCGCGCTCAACGACATTAACAACAACTTGATTTTCGACCTGCCCAACGAAAGCGTGGCTTTCTTAGACACAATGGTGGAAGCCCAAAACAAGCCAGTAGCCAGTGACAGCCTCAAAGAGGAGAAAATAGACAAAAACAAAGGCCTGGAAGTCATTGACAAGAAAGAAATCGGTTTAGCGATGTTTACCGAACGAAACAAAAACCAATCCCTCGCCAAATACATCAACACAACAGAAAACATATACATTTTTCCTTATACCACCGATTTCAACAGCTTTTCGGCCCGTTTTATGGAAGGCCAGGAACTAAGTTATTTCCAAATTATTTCCGACAGTCGCGACAGTGTTTATTGGTATTTGAAAGAAGCCCTCACAGACACGGCGCTCTACGAATTCACAGTAGACAATCAGCATATCGACACCGTCAAACTTACCCCGTTCAAGAAAGCTGCCAAAAGCACGGGAGCACGACGCAAAACCACGGAAAAAAATCCTCTTAATGTCAGTCTCAGCAACAAGGAAAACATTTTCCAGCCCTTGACACTTAACTTCTCCTATCCTGTCAAGCCAGGACAATTCGACATTGTCATATACAAGCGATTGAAAAGCGGCAATGACACGATGGTCAAAACTGTCCAAATTCCCGACACCTTTGTCAAGAGTCTGCCCATTAACTTCGCTTTTGAAGAAAAATTGCCTTATTCTGTCTTTATCAAAGATTCGGTCATCTGGGGCTACAATGGCCAGACCAATGACAGTATCAAAGTGAGCTTTACCACCAAAACAGAGAAGGACTATGGCAACTTGCAAATCAACTACAGCATTTCCGACCCCAGCTGCCAATATCTCGTCTATCTGCTCAACAATAGGGGTAATATCATAAAGACGGATATACTATCAACCGACCAAAGCATTACCTATCCCCATCTGGATCCAGGCAACTATAAAATAAAAGTGGTGAAAGACCACAACAACAACGGCCGATGGGATACCGGCAACTACCGGCAGAAACTCCAACCCGAAGAGATTTTCTTCTTCGACAAATCCATTAACATTCGTGGATATTGGGATATTGAAGAGGATTTTGAGCTGAAGTGAGTGGTTAGAAGTTTAGGGTATAAGGACGGATTTCGTTGACCAGGTCGGCTTGATAAGGAGCGGCCACCTTGATGTAGTTGTCGGTAAATCCGAACATTTTGCCATCATTTTCTTCCGACTCCCACAATACGAGGCGGGTTTCTCCGATATGTTCGTGATAAAAAAACTGTTTTTTTGTTTCCGACAAGTCCAACAGGCGGTTGGTACGCTCACGTTTTGCTGTTTCCGGCACCTGCTCCTTCATTGATGCAGCAGGCGTGCCCGGTCGTTTCGAATAGGTGAACACATGCATATAACTCAACGCCAGACTTTTGACAAATTCGTAGCTATCTTCAAAATCCTCCTCAGACTCACCCGGAAAACCAGCGATAATATCGATGGCGATACATGCGTCTGGCATCAACTGCTTGATTTTCGAGATCTTGGACGCAAACAAGTCAGTTTTGTACCGTCGCTTCATCGCCGCCAATATCTTATCGTTGCCCGACTGCAAAGGAATATGGAAATGCGGCATCAGAATATCTGACTCCGACACCAACTGGATTATCTCATCTGTCAACAAGTTGGGTTCGATGGAGGAGATGCGCACTCTTTCCACCAGATGTTGGCGGTCTATAGCTTTCAGCAAATCGAAGAAATTTTCATTTGTACCTTTACCGAAAGTACCCAAATTCACCCCCGTGATATTCACCTCTTTCAAGCCTTCCGCATGGATTTTTTCAATATTCTGCAGGACATGCTCAATGCTGTCGCTGCGACTCTCGCCCCGGGCCGCAGCCACGGTGCAGTAGGTACAATAGTAGTCGCAACCATCCTGGATTTTCAGGAAAGAGCGGGTACGATCATTGGAAGAATAGGTAGAAAAGAAGGTTGGAACTTCAGGGACAGGCTGCCCGACAATATGATGGACAGCATGCAATTTGTCGCGATTGCCAAAGACAGCCTCCACCCCAGCCCATTGGCGAATTTCCTCGGCTCGCAGCGAGGCATAACAGCCCACCACCACAATGCGCGCATCAGGATGCTGGCGATGCAAATGCGCCACATAATTGCGCACTTTCTTCTCCGCCGCATGGGTCACCGCACAGCTGTTCACAATGATGGCCTCCGGCTGTTCCGACTCGCTCCATCCCTGCTCCCGCAAACGGCGGGCCATGTCTGACGACTCACTGAAATTCAGCTTGCATCCGAATGTATGTATCGCAAAAGTATGATTATTCATGAATATCCGCAACTGATTTTTTTGAAAAATAATAGCCTAAAAGAACCGCTGACGATACGATGTATGATGCCGCATTGACCACACAAGCCCCGTCAATCTGCCACTTTGGAATCAACCACAAAGCCAGAACCAAGGTAAATATTAAACCTACCAATGATTTAACAATCAGTATATTAAGCTGTCTTATAGCAGAAAAATAATTTCCCAAGACATTGGAGAAAGCGATGGCCAATATACCGGGAGCCAGCAAGAGCACAACCCGCTTCACCCCAGTGAATTCGGGACCAAAAACAAAAGCGAACAGCGATGCTGGCAAAAGCAATATCACTAAAATACAAACCATTGAAATTCCAAGACTCACCAATGCAAGCGACATTGTTTCCTTTCTCGACTGCATAGTATTACCCTGCTTAAGCACATTGGAATACTGCACCATTGACACACTGCGGCTCACAATCCATATCGCCTCGGCAATCGTGACACCGATGGAAAAAATTCCCACCGACCCTTGACTGATGAAATAGGCCAGCAGATAATAAGTCAAGCGGTAATTGAAAAACTGCAAAAAACTGCTCAACTCGGTTTTCCAACCAAAAGACAGAAGCTGACGGCTTGCGGAGAGATCCAAATCCCAATGTAGTTGCACCCCCATTTTCCCTCGCAAATATCTACATGTTAACACCATTAGCAGCAACGACACTGTTTGGGCGTAAAAATAGCAATAATAGCCCAACTGCGGCCAAAGCATGTGACATACCAGCATACACAGCAATAACAAGGCCGGTTGCAGTACCGTGATCAGATTGTAATAACTGATTTTCTGATCCCCGACAAACAAAGAATTATGGAAAGCCAGCAGACCCATCAACGACGAAGCGACGAAGAGAAAGGGGGCTACCTGTGTTTGTCCTGTGAACAGGAGAACAATTGCTCCCACGGCTGACACTATGAACGACCACAAATACGCCGCTGAGAAAAGTTTGGATGTACCTAATTTCGAGAAAAAATACGACACGCTGCTGCCTGTGAACACATTGGCAAAGATGGAAATCAGGCTCAAATCAGCTACAAATATAGCCACCGCGCCACGGCCATCCGCCCCCCACAACTGGGTTGTCAGCACCACCACAGCAAAATTAAGTAGCAAAATCAACGATTTGCTCACGATAGTCACCGCAATATTTTTGGTCAGATTAATGCTACTCATTTTGAAGAATAAAACGGACAAAATCAGATTCTATTGCTTTCCAATTGTATTTTTGTTCGGACAATTGACGAGCCGTGGAACAATGCTTTCTGTACAAATTCTCATCCTTGACATAGGCATTGACAATATCCACAATAGCTTCAGTATCAAAAGGATTCACCAAATGCCCAAAGTCCTCGATTTCAGGACACCCCTTGCTTATGGCCTTCAAATCCGAATAAATCACCGGCCGACCAGCTGCCATATAATAAAAAAGCTTGATGGGCAAACACCGCTGATTTTCCGCATCAGTGCTCCGCAAATCAAAGAATAAATCATGATCCGCCAACTGTTGACAGAAATCCTCAAAAGGAAGGTAAGGGGAAAACTCCAGTTTTAGATTATCTGGTACCGCAGGCTGTGTCGGCAACTGTTCCGACGAAAGCACTTTCAGTCGCACCTTGACAGACGGATTGAAGCGGGCAATCCACACGGCCGCTTTCAGCACCTGAGGAAAGCCCTTCTCTTGAGTCAGAAGGCCACTATAAAACAAGCGCAACTCCTGTGTCAAAGAACGAGAATCATTTAATTTAACATATTGCAAATCAGGAAAATATGATGTATTGACAAATGATTTTCCCGGGAACAAACGACGAAAAGGCCGGGCCTTGTCCTCCTCGCCAAAGATGAAACCATCGGTATGACGATTCACCCAAAAATTGAACACAGACAAAGTGAGCCATTTTGCCGCTTTCTCGATGCCCGACAGTAAATTCAGGTTCTTTTTCGAAGGATACCATTCGGTAACATCATACAAAATACGGCAAACAGCCTTGTTTTTCCGCCGGTAAATCTGGGCGGCATGCAAAGCCATAGGAGTATCACATATGATTGTATCAGGCTGAAAATCAACTAATTGATTTGCCAGATAACGCATCAATCCCAAGCGTTTGTATTTGTCAGCTTCATATAAATGAATACATTCATTTGTGACAGCATTGGAACGAGGCGCCATAATAAAAACCTGTCCTCCTGCATTTTGCATACTCCTAGTCTGATGATACCAAACTCTCTCATCATCAGCGGCATGGGCAGTAAGCAAAAAAACGATTTTTTTCATGGAGCTGGTCAGAATAACAAATCGACATCTCCTTTTCCCTCACGCACCACTTCTATATCACCATCCACGCAATTCACCACAGTGGAGGGTACATTGTCGCCATAACCGCCGTCGATCACAATATCCACCATATCGCCGAAGCGCTCATAGATCAGTTCAGGATCGGTAGTATATTCAATCACCTCATCATCATCCTTCACCGAAGTGGACAGAATAGGATGACCTAACTGGGCCACAATCTCACGCACGATATTATTGTCGGGCACACGGATACCCACAGTTTTTTTGTTGCTCTGCAGCAGCTTGGGCACATTGTTGTTCGCCTCCAGAATGAAAGTGAACGGTCCTGGCAGCGCCTTTTTCATGGCCTTGAACACATTATTGCTGATGGGTTTGGTATAATCCGACAAGTTGCTCAAATCGTGGCAGATGAAGGTCATCGCCGACTTTTTCTTGGCATCACCAAGAATTTGCGTGATACGCTCCACACTTTTAGGTTTGAAGATGTCGCATCCCATACCATAGATAGTGTCGGTAGGATAAATGACGATACCGCCGTCCTGCAGGCATTCCACCACACGTTGGACAGCTTTGGGATTGGGGTTTTCGGGATATATTTTCAGTAGCATAACACAAATAAAAAAGGGTAAGCTACTTATATCGCATCGCTACAACCAATGTACCCTTGCTACATTCCTGTCCTGGGGGAGTTGAAAGGGAGCAGATCGTACAAGACTTACCCGCTGCAAAAATACAACTTTTTTCTGAAATGCAAAGCGGAGACGTTTATTTTTTTTCTCAAAGGCCAAATCCAGGCTATTCAAGAAGAAAAAAAGACACATTAGCACATTTACGCAGTGGCACATAAAAAAAATTTGTATCTTTGCAAATTCATATATTAAGCATAATAATATAAAAACAATACAATGAAAAAACTGTTATTCGCCTTATTTTCAGGAATCTTGATGGTTCTCGCATTTTCTTCCTGCCATAAATACGAGGAAGCCATGTACAACAAGTCTGACTACCGGATTCAATATATTTGGTATAAGAGCAATGTCGGCGACCCCAATGAGGTATATACCTACAGTAAGAAAAAAATGTTAGAGAGAATAGAAATCGTTGACACCAATGCCATTGGCGGTATTCGAACCGAAGCTTTTGAATTCACATACAACAAAGACAAAACCGTTCGTAGTATCACCCACGTCAACGATGAACTCACAGAGACCGTGAATTTCACCTATCTGAACCATTATGTCAAATACATGACCTACACCATGAACGGGGAAATCCGACTGACCAGCAATTTCTACCGCGATGATGAGAAAGCCGCCAAAATAACAAAGATCGTAGAAATTTACGACCGGACATTCTTTGAGGACATGCATTTATACAGAAGCGCAGCATTGTTCAACAAATTTGTCGGTGACCAGAAAAAAGTGGAAGAGCTGGCTGCCGCCAACACCAAAGCTTTGACGCTTTATTGCACCAAAATTATCACCTATAATGGGGACAATATTGTACAAATTGACGAAAGCTATCCTGACATCCACAAAGCCATCTCCACAGTGAATACATACAGTAATGTACAAAACCCATACTACGGACTTAACTATTGCTATTCCAACGACTTAATCGGATATTCCAAAAATGCCGTGGCCAGCAAAGCGGTCAGTATTTTTTATGATGGCACACCTACTGACGCGGAAATCATAGAATACCAATACCCCGATGTCAACAAAGACAACTATCCCAGAACTTACACCTATTCAAGCAGCAAAACCCCTGGTGTTACTTTCACAAACTACATTACCTACGTCAGCGAATATAAGAAATAAATATTTGTCAGCATGAAGATTCAGAAAGAAGGCATACCCATCATTGTGATTATGACCCTAGTGGTCGCAGCCATCATTGTCGGTTATTTCTGCTTTCTCCCCGTATATTGGTTTATCACTGTAATTTTATGCGGTGGACTGGCCATCTTTTTGTACATGGTTATCCGATTCTTCCGCAACCCGCATCGAATCATCAACAAAGTGGAAAACGGTGTTCTATCCCCTGCCGACGGCAAGGTGGTGAATATCCAGGAGATATACGAAGGCGAGTATTTCAAGGATCGCCGTATGCTTATCTCCATTTTCATGTCGGCGCATAATGTGCATGTCAACAGCTATCCTATCGATGGCATTGTGGACTATGTGGGCTATCATCCTGGCAAGTATCTGATCGCCAAGCTGCCCAAATCTTCCACCGACAATGAAAACAACTCTGTGGTGGTTAAACAAAACGAACAACGGGTGGTGTTATTCCGTCAAATTGCAGGTTTTGTAGCCCGTCGTATTGTCTGCTACGCCAAACCCGGCATGGAAGTAAAGCAAGGCGATGAAATGGGAATGATCAAATTCGGTTCCCGTGTAGATGTTTTTCTGCCATTGGATGTACAGGTCGCCGTCCAAGTTGGGGATAAAGTCAGATCTAAAAAAAGCGTGTTAGCATACTTCTAAGCGCATCAGTCCAAAAATTCAATGAAGCTCAGCATCGTCATTGTCAATTACAATGTAGAACACTTTTTAGAACAGTGTCTGCATTCTGTTTATACCGCCTTGGAGGGCATTGACGGTGAAGTTTGGGTAGTGGACAACAACTCCGTGGACGGCTCGTTAGCCATGCTGGAACGCAAATTCCCGCAGGCCAAAGTCATCGCCAACAAAGAAAATATGGGTTTCGCCAAGGCCAACAACCAAGCCATCCGACAAGCGGAAGGAGAGTATGTGCTGCTGCTGAATCCCGACACCCTGGTAGAGCCCGACACTTTCAGCAAATGCCTGGACTTTATGGACCGCACCCCAGATGCTGGCGGACTGGGGGTGAAAATGCTCAACGGCAACGGCGAGTTCCTGCCGGAGTCCAAACGTGGCCTGCCCGTGCCCAGCGTGGCTTTTTACAAGATTTTCGGACTGTCGAAGCTGTTCCCGAAATCCAAGAAATTCGGTGCCTATCATCTCACCTACCTCAACCCTGACGAAATCCACTCCGTGGATGTACTTTCCGGCGCCTTCATGCTGATGCGCAAGAGTATATTGGACCAAGTAGGACTGCTTGACGAGGACTATTTCATGTACGGCGAGGACATTGACCTCTCATACCGCATCACGCAAGGAGGCTATAAAAACTATTATTTTCCAGAGACCAGAATCATCCATTATAAAGGCGAGAGTACCAAGAAGAGCAGTGTAAACTATGTCTATGTATTTTACAACGCCATGCGGATTTTCGCCGACAAGCACTTCTCGCAAAAAAACGCCAAGCTCTTCAACTGGCTCATCACATTGGCCATCTGGTTCAGAGCATCCTTGGCACTGCTATGTCGCCTGTTCCAGGCCATTTTGCTGCCCATTATCGACTTTGCGGCCATTTACGGCGGCATGTATGCGTTATCTATGTACTGGGATATCAATATCCTCAGCGCCCGTAACAGCAGTTTTCCGCCTATTTACCGCAAAGTATTCATTCCGATATACATCCTGATTTGGATCATTTCAATGGCATGCTGTGGCAGCTATAAAAAACCTGTCACCGCCGCTAAATCCAACAAAGGTATCTTTATCGGCACCGTGATTATTCTGCTGATATACGCTTTATTGCCAGAAACTTACCGTTTCTCCAGAGCGGTCACCATCCTGGGAGCCATGTGGACTGTATTGGTGGTCAACCTCATCCGTTACATCATGCGACGTTTCAACATTGGCAGTGCCCTGTTCGGCGGCAAGGACAAACGCCGTATCGCGGTAATTGGACAAAATGAGGAAGCCGCACGCGTAGCCGCCTTGGTGCGCGTGGTGAACAAAAAATGCGATTTCATCGGCATTGTCCAAAGTGAAGAAAATTTGGCAGAAGAGGCAAAGGGACAAGACAGCTTCCAGCAACTCGGACAACTCAACCAATTGCGTGACATCATTTCGATATACCATATCAATGAGGTGGTTTTCTGCACCAAAGACATCCCCGCTGACAATATCATCACGTTGATGACGGAATTGCAGGACTGCCAAGTGGAATACAAAATCGCCCCCGAGGAAAGCGAATCCATCATCGGTAGCAACAGTATCAACACCTACGACGAGATTTACGGCGTGCAGGTCAACAGCATCACAAAGGCCAGCAACCGACGCAAAAAAAGAGCCTTCGACATCATCGTTTCCCTTCTGCTGCTGTTGTTCCTGGTTTTCGACATTTGGTTTGTCAAGCGGAAAAAGAATTTCATCCATAATATATTCGATGTGCTGAAAGGGAAGAAAAGCTGGGTGGGCTGCCAAAAACTCGACGAGAGCGAGAACCTGCCCGAACTCCGTCCCGGTGTGCTCTACCCCACCGACGCCTTCACCTTCAGCCAACCCGACCCCAGCCTCGTCCACAAAGTCAATGTTCTGTATTTGCAGGACTACTCGGTGCTCACCGACTTGAACATTCTGTATCGAGGTTTCAGAGATTTAGGAAGATAGAACATGAACAAACAGATACTGAAGCTGGCTCTGCCCAACATCATCACCAACATCACTGTGCCCTTGCTGGGCATGGTGGATATTGCCATTGTAGGGCATATCGGCAATGCCAGCCATATTGGGGCCATCGCTATCGGCACCATGATTTTTAATCTGATATACTGGAACTTCGGCTTTTTGCGCATGGGTACCAGCGGTCTCACCGCGCAAGCTTACGGTGCTGAAGATTGGGATGAGGCCATGCGCATCATGGTGCGCGGACTGTCCATCGCCGTCAGCGTGGCCCTGCTGCTTATCCTGCTGCAATACCCCATCGCACTGCTCTGCGAGCGGTGGATCGACAGTAGCGAAGAGGTTATGCAACTTGCTCTGCAATACTTCTATATCCGCATCTGGGCCGCCCCTGCCACCCTGGGCTTGTATGTGCTCAAAGGCTGGTTCATCGGCATGCAGAACTCCCAAACGCCCATGTGGATTGCCATCATCATGAACATCATCAACATTGTCTTCAGCCTGCTGTTTGTCATCGTGTGGAAGATGGGCATTACCGGCGTGGCCCTGGGCACAGCACTGGCGCAATACTCGGGTCTTACCATGGCCATTGTGTTTTGGTTCTGGAAATACGGCCATCTGCGTTCCCGGATTGATCTGCGGGGAAGTCTGCACTGGCAGGAGATGAAGCGCTTTTTCAAAGTCAACGGCGATATTTTCCTGCGCACCCTCTGTCTGGTGGCGGTATTCACCTTCATTCCGGCTATTTCCGCCTCCATGGGCGACAAAATACTGGCGGCCAACACCCTGCTCATGCAGCTGTTCACCCTCTTCTCTTACATCATGGATGGCTTTGCCTACGCTGGCGAGGCCTTGGTGGGCCGGTACACCGGCGCCAAAGACCATGACAACCTGCGTCTGTCGGTCAAATACCTTTTGCGCTGGGGCATGATTATCACGCTGCTGTTTACCGTCATCTACTATTTCTGGGGTGAATTCATCCTGGCCATCCTCACCAACGACAAAAGCGTCATTGCCGAAGCCATGAGCTATATGACCTGGACGCTGCTGGTCCCCATCACGGGCTTCAGTGCCTTTTTGTTCGATGGCATCTACATCGGGGCCACCGCCTCAAAGTCCATGCGCAACATCATGTTTGTGGCCACCGCAGGCTTCTTCATCGCCTACTACCTCTTCGCCCCCCGTTTAGGCAACGACGGCTTATGGATAGCCTTCCTCATCTTCCTCACCCTCCGTGGCGGCCTCATGTGGTTGTGGAATGGGAAGGTGATTACAGTATAAGATTCCTTTTTTTCGTGACTTTTTAAATCGATTTTATTTATTTCATTGAATTTTTGAGTTCATAGCAAGGACGTGCCAACTGCCATCATTTCGACGATCCAGATAGCCTTTCTTACGGAATCCTTCGATCTGCTTCTGAACTGCTGAACGGTTTACCGACAATAGCTCTGCCATTTCTGAGAAGGTTACAAATGGCTTGTCAAGCAAAAGAGCAAGTAGGCGTCCGCCATTCTCGCTTCTGAAATTGATTCGCTGTCCGTCATACCACCAGGTGCTCTTATTAGCATTCCTGACCATGTCTATTTCGCATTGCATTTCCTCACACACCGTTTTGCGGAAAAATGCGAGAAACGAGGTAATCTTTCCTATTGCAGCATGAGCTCCGTCAGAAGGAAGCTTTCCGATTTTCTGGTCTGAACGGTGCAGTGCCTCCAGATATTCAGCCTTTTTGCGGTTGCGGATAACAATCATGGGCCATCCGTGATGGGCCATGATATAGTTCACCATCAGTCGTGCAATACGTCCGTTGCCATCCTCAAAAGGATGTATGCGTATGTAACGGTAATGGAATAAAGCAGCCAACTCCACAGGTGATAACTTTCCCTCCTGTTCAGCGGCATTGTACCAATCTACGAGGTCGCTCATCAATGAAGGAGTTTCTTCCGGATAGGCATACTCAAAACGGTCTCCATAACGAGTAATGACACTGTTGGGTCGGGTCTTGTACTGCCCTGCATGAACGGTATAACTAGTGGTGCCACCTCCCGGCAATTCACGATAAACGGTATAATCCTCTCGCAGAAGAACTTTGTGTAGCTGACGGATGAAGTTCTGAGTCAATGGCATACTTCTGTCCTGTACGGCATCTTTCACCATTTCAACACCTACCTGACTAGCTTTCATGTCAACGAAGTCCTTCAGGTCACCTTCGCCGCTTACCTTGCCGAAAAGCAATAACAACTCTGTTTGCCCGTAGGTCAACGTATTACCTTCAATATGGTTGCTGTTGAAGTTGTACTCCGTTATAAATTTATTACGCAGCAACTGGGCCTGCTTTTCGGGCAGTGGAAAAAGCGACTTCCATTCATTGTATATTTTTTCTAATTTCATAAGCGTACCACCTTTTATATGGGATATATATCACCTTACAGGTGCATTTTTTCAAAATTAATTGTTCATACCACCCAATTAAGTGGGGCATATACCACCTTTTTCAAGACTGCAAAAATACAAAAAACTTTACAAAAACCAACAAACCTTCACTACTTTAAATAAATTTGAACTTACCTGAATTCTCTGGAATTGTTGAAATAGCAGCTTGCACGCGGCATCAAAGCATAAAAACTTCCAAAATTCCACGTTTCCACCCTTGCAATTTTTGCAAAGTCCAAAACATTCACCACGCATTTTTTCCACTTTTTACACACTTTTGTCCACTTTCTGAACAAAAGGCGCAATTTATTAAATTATTGTTTTTTAGCAAATTAACTTAAATTTCGCTATTGATTTTCTGTTTTGGATGTTGTAATTTTGTGGGCGAAAACAGAGTGCTTATGACAAAGGAAAACGGCAAGAATGAACAAAAAGATATAGAACCGGTCGCAAATTGCGACCAGTCCCCGGAGGTCGTCACAAATTGTAACGACCTCGAAACAAATGACAACATATTCAGTCAAAGTAAAATAGAAAGCCTTATCCTTACTATTAGAGGAGAACAAGTGATGATTGACAGAGATTTGGCTGATTTATATAAAGTAAAAACAAAACGTTTGAACGAGCAGGTGAAACGCAATATTGAAAAGTTTCCTCTTGATTTTTGCTTTCAACTGAATGATTTTGAATTTGAGAATTGGAGGTCGCAATTTGCGACTTCCAATTCAGACAAAAAGGGAGTACGGCGCGCTCCTTATGCTTTTACGGAACAAGGAGTGGCAATGCTTGCTTCAGTTCTGAAAAGCGAAACTGCCATAGTAGCAAGTGTGAAAATCATGCGTGCTTTCGTAGCAATGCGTAGGTTCCTCGTCCAAAACGCAAATCTGTTGATTCGAATTGCATATTTGGAGAAACATCAAATTGAAACCGATGAAAAGATTGATGTCATTCTCGACAAAATGGAACAAAACTCGCCCAAGCAACTTCCCGAAGCAGTTTTCCCTACAGGCTGTGTGTGGGACGCCTGGACTTACGTTTCCGACCTCGTCCGCAGCGCCACACGGCGCATCATCTTGATTGACAACTTCGTTGACGACCGTGTACTATCCATGCTTACCAAGCGCGCCGATGGCGTTACGGCCACCATCCACACCCGCTACAGCGAGCAGTTCCTCACCGATCTCAAGAAACACAACGAACAATACCCTATGATTGAGTTTATCCAGCTACCTCAACGTCACCACGACCGTTTCCTGATCATCAATGATAAAGTCCATTCCCTTGGAGCCAGCATAAAAGACATGGGGGCAGGCATGTGTGCTGTCACCGAGATGGCGATTACCCCTGAAACCATACTGGGATTGTGGAAATAGCAGCTTGCGCCAACCCTTGACGCCGCGCGCGTGGGCCATGCCAACCTTCTTTTCTGTGACTTTTTTCTGTGATAAAAAAGTCACGGAAAAGAAACTGCACTTACCGTCGGCTTGAATTTTTGCCAACTTTTTCATCAAGGAAAAAGTTGGAGAAGAAAAAGTCGGCTTGATTTTTTAGTGACTTTTTGATCACAGCAAAAAGTTACGGAAAAAATTTATTTTACAATTCTCGTGCCGCAGGCGGGGTTATCCAGCTGGCCGGCCTCGGTGATGATGCATTCGTGGCCACCATGCTCAATGTAATAGATGGCAGCACGCACCTTGGGCGCCATGGAGCCTTCGGTGAAATGGCCTTCGGCCAGATATTGCTTGGCTTCTGCAATGGTAATCACATCGAGAGCCTTTTCGTTTTCTTTCTTGAAGTTGATATATACCTTGGGCACATCGGTGAGGATGTAGAACTCGTCGGCACCGATTTCAGAGGCAGTCAAAGCGGAGGCCAAGTCCTTGTCAATCACAGCTTCCACACCTCGCATCATGCCATTTTCTTCCACCACAGGAATACCGCCACCACCAACGGTGACCACCACATTACCCTGGTCGGCCAGCTGTTTCACCACTTCAATATTGGTCACTTTCAGCGGCTTGGGAGAGGCCACCACTTTGCGCCAGCCATTGCCTTTGGGGTCTTCTTTGAAGATAGAACCCGTAGCCTCAGCATACTCGTCTGCCTCCTCACGGCTGTAATAGGGTCCAACGGGCTTGGTGGGATTGATGAACATGGGGTCCTCCTTGTCCACCACCACACTGGTCACCAAAGTAACCACGTTGCGCTGGATATTTTCCTGGGCAAACACATTTCTGAAGCCCTGCTCAATCAAATAGCCGATAGAGCCTTGAGTCTCGGAAACGCAAAAATCCATAGGCATGGGCTCGAGGTCGAAAACCTGTTTACCAGCCTCATGCTGCAACATCACATTGCCCACCTGCGGGCCATTGCCGTGACCGATGACAAGATTATATCCCTGTTTGACGATATTGATGAGTGAGCGGCAAGTGTTGGTCACATTGTCAATTTGTTCTTTGTAAGTTCCTTTTTGTTTACTTCTGAGCAAGGCATTTCCGCCGAAAGCTACTACTGCGAGTTTTGACATGTCTTGTGTTTTGTTTTGTGATTATTTTTTCTTGATTTTTCTCTGAAAAAAGAAATCAATGAGGACGAACAAAAGCCGTCCTCAATGAAAATATTAGATGTTAAAAGTATCCGATTACCAGATATGAGCTCTTTCTTCGGGAGCCACATACATCTTGTCGCCAGGTTTGATATTGAAAGCTTCGATAAAGCCGTCGATATGCGGCAGCGTGGCATTAACACGGTATTTACCCAGTGAATGGGGATCTTCTGTCGTGCGACGAACGATTTCCTCGTCGCGGATATTGTTAGCCCATACATTGGCGTATGCCAGGAAGAAACGCTGGTCAGCAGTGAAGCCGTCCATAACATCCTGAATACCACCTTCTGCTTTAGCCTTCTGCAAAGCCTGGAAAGAGATGTTCAGACCACCATTGTCGGCTATATTCTCACCGAGGGTGAACTGACCGTTAGCAAACAAGCCGGGAGCCACTTCAATCTTGTTGAAATAATCCACCAACACCTGGGCACGAGCCTCAAAATTCTTGCCGTCTTCTTCGGTCCACCAGTTGGACAGGTTACCCATTTTGTCATAGTTACGACCTTGGTCGTCAAAACCGTGAGTCATTTCGTGACCGATTACCACACCGATAGCGCCATAGTTAACAGCATCGTCGGCATTCATATCAAAGAACGGTGGCTGAAGAATACCAGCGGGGAAGCAGATTTCGTTGGTAGTGGGGTTATAGTATGCGTTCACAGTCTGAGGAGTCATCTGCCATTCAGTGGGATCAACGGGTTTTCCGATCTTGGACATCTGGTACTCGTTTTCGAAACGACGGGCACGCACCACATTGGCATAGTAACTGTCCTTCTTGACTTCCAGCTTGCCGTAGTCTCTCCACTTATCAGGATAACCGATTTTCACAATGATGGCATCCAGTTTTTCTTTTGCACGCATTTTGGTGGAATCGCTCATCCAGTTGGCATTTTGGATGCGTTCTCCCAATGAGAGCTGCAAATTATTGACTAAATTCAACATGCGCTCTTTAGCGGCGGCGGGAAAATACTTCTCCACATACAGCTGACCAACTGCTTCACCGAGGCATCCATCCACTGTCCCAACCACACGTTTCCAGCGAGGTTTAAGTTCCTGCGTACCAGACAAAACTTTTCCGTAGAAATTGAAATTGGCATCCACAAACTGCTGATTCAGGAAAGGAGCGGCACTGCTTACAACTTTGGCAGCCAAATAAGCTTTGATGGTATTCAAATCACAGATAGTCAAGATATTGCTCAATGCCGGCAGGTAATCCACCTGACCCACATTCACGCTTTCCAGCTGACCCAGTCCTTGACCATTCAGATAAGCCTTCACGTCGATAGCGGGCATCATGGCCTGGAGCTGGTCGATAGTTCTGATATTATGGGTTTTGAAAGGATCGCGCATGGTATTTTTATCCATGAATTTCTCTGCCATGGAAGTTTCCAGTGCCAGTACAGAAGCGGCCAATTCATTCTCGCGGCCTTCCATGTTCACCATCTTGCCATAACCCGACAGTTTGAACATCTCAGTCAGCATTTTCACATACTCATCGCGCACATTCTGACGAGAAGCGTCAAGGTAATAGTCGCGGTCGCCAATACCCAGTCCGCTCTGCCAAACCCAAGCGATATTCATGCTGCTATTGTCGGGATCCGCCTCGCCGAAGATGCCGAAGAAGGGGCTGAGACCGTTGAGGCTCATTTCAGACAACATATTGGTCAGCTGTGATTTATCCTTCATATCAGCGATACTTTGCAGCTCGGCCTGAATAGGTTCCGCACCCTGCTCTTCTATGGTCACGGTATCCATACCGATATTATAGAGATCTCCGATTTTCTGGGCCACAGTACCTTGTTCATGCTGTTGTCCAGCGGCTTCCGTGATGATTTCCTTCAGCTGAACCTGATTGTTCTCACCCAGCACATCAAAACTGCCGTAACGAGAATATTCAGGTTTCAAGGGGTTATTTTTCATCCAGCCACCGCAGGCATACTGATAGAAATCATCGTTTGGGGAAGCGGTCGTGTCCAAATTGGCCAAGTCGATACCCGAGGTCAGTTTGGCCTCATCTTTATGGGACTTACAGCTGCTCAGAAGGCAGAAAATGGAGCAAATCATAAGCGGAATAATAACTTTTTTCATTACATAAACTTTTATAAATCAATATTTTAGTTTAATTTTCCCGATAAAATTTAGGAGCGCAAATATACAAAAAATAATTAGCAAATGAGAAATTTTCACTTCAGGTGCATTCATATTGAATTTTTTTTTATAATTTTGCATTTTGAAATATTATGTAAGATGGGAAAGAAAGTTTTATACATTACACCGGAAATTTACCCCTATCTGGAAGAGAATTACATCTCTCATATTTGCCGTTATCTGCCGCAAGGCATTCAGGAACGAGAGAATGAAATCCGCACATTCATGCCGAAATACGGTTGTGTGAACGAGCGGAAAAATCTTCTTCACGAGGTCATACGTCTGTCTGGGCAAAACATCATCATCGAAGACACAGACCACCCGTTAATCATCAAAGTGGCCTCGTTGCAAGCCGTGAGGATGCAGATTTACTTCATTGATAGCGAGGACTTTTTCAAGCGGAAAGCCATGTTCCGTGACGATGAGGGCAAATTCTTCGATGACAATGACTCTCGTGCCATTTTCTTTGCCAAGGGCGTCATTGAGACTGTCAGAAAATTAGGCTGGGCTCCCGATGTCATCCACTGCCACGGCTGGATCACCGCTTTGGTGCCCATCTTCATCAAGACCTGTTACAAGGACAACCCGCTGTTCCAGGACATGAAGATGGTTTTCTCGGTATACAATGACCAGTTCCCTGAAAAATTCTCTTCGGATTTTGCCAAAAAACTGAAATTAACAGGTATCCCAAAAGACAATACCGCCAAATTCAGAACTCCCAGCTATGACGCTCTTGTAAAAACCGCCATTGATTTTTCCGATGGTGTGGTGATTGGACATCCTAAAGCAAAGAAGACTATCCAAACCTACATGGAAAAGTCTGGACTTCCCTTACTCGTACACCCTGAAGGTGAAGACTTTATTGAACAATATGACAATTTTTACGATCAACTTTTAGCCCAATAATTTCGTCACAGCAATGGCATTTATTAAAAAATTCGCACTACTGTCAGTGCTCGTTGTTTGTCTGTTTTCCTGCAAAAAAGAATTCAATGCGATCGGCTTGAACATGGAAGACGAGTTGCTAGGCACCGACATGGATACCACCTCTATCGTAGCCTATTCCGTTCTATACGACTCCATCATCACCACCAACCTGTCCAATCAACAGCTTGGTGAATTACACGACCCTATCTTTGGCAAGACAACCGCCACTGTATATTCCCAGTTCTGCATGTCAGGCTCTATCCCCTACTTCGGAGAAGACCCCATCATAGACTCTGTCGTACTGACTTTGCAGACCTCTAGCTACTATGGAGATACCTCGGCTGCCCTGATCTTCAATGTTTATGAGCTTTCCGAAGACCTCTACACCACTACCAGCTATTACAACAACAGCACCAGTGAGCATTATTACAATAGTCTTCTCAAAAACCCAGGCACAAGTTATTATGTTCGGCCCAACACCAACATTTTAATCGATGAAGAGATTTTATCCCCCCATATCCGCATTCCTTTGTCAACGGATTTCGGACAGCGACTCATTGAGGAAAGCGACTATTGGTTAACTGACGACGATTTGTTGGAAGACTTCAAAGGATTAATGATTTCCGCAACAAGCTCACACCCAACAGGTTGTCTATTTTCTTGCAATATGACCAGCTCGCTGTCAGGAATTGTAATATATTTTCACAATGCTTACAACGATGAGCTTAGCTATACCTTCCGTCCCTCCGTTTCCGGAGTAACCTACAACAATTACAATCACTACGAGTATTCCGACGCCGATCCGGATTTGAAACGACAGATCATCAACCATGAAACCAGCAATATCAGCCGACTCTATGTTCAAGCCATGGGAGGTGTGAGAACACGGGTAAATTTTCCCAACATACACAACAAATTTGCCGCTTTGCAAAACCGTGTGGTGATCAACCGTGCGGAATTAATCATCAGCAATTACAACCCGAATGAGCAAATGTTCACCCATCCGAGCGCATTGACTATTCAAGGAGTGAAAAAAGACGGTTCCATCTACTATATTCCCGACGACGAAGTACTCAGTGCCGACGGCTTTTTCGGAGGCTCATACAACTCCAAAACAGGAGAATACAAAATACGAATTACCAAATACCTACAACAACTCATATTAAACCAAGGCGACCTTGCCGACTATTTCTACCTTGTTGTCAAAGGTTCCGGTATTCACCCCAACCGCTTGGTTTTCCATAGTAGCAATCCCGAAACAGGCTATGAAAGTCAACAATTGAGGGTGGAGATAGCGTATACGACATATTAGTGACTAGGGATTAGATTTTAAAATAATTGCGGTGGAACCACAAAACCCGCATAACATCAGCATAAAATTAAAAATAACATAAAAAGAAATGTCAGAACAAGTTAAAGGAAAAATCTCTCAGATTATCGGAGCTGTAGTAGATGTACAGTTCAGCGAGGGCACCACTATGCCTAACATTTACGACGCGTTGGAGGTTATCCGTCCTAACGGCGAAAAACTTATTATGGAATGTGAACAAGACATTGGTGAGGACACCATGCGTTGCATCGCTATGGACTCCACCGACGGTTTGTTCCGCGGCATGGAGGTTGTTGCCACCGGACACATGATCAGCATGCCTACCGGCAATATCAATGGCCGTTTGCTCAACGTCATCGGCGAGGCTATCGACGGCATCGACAAACTGGAATCCAAAGAACGCAAGGAAATCCACCGCGACCCTCCTACCTTCGAAAACCTGTCCACCACGCAAGAAGTACTTTATACTGGCATCAAGGTTATTGACCTGATTGAGCCGTATGCCAAAGGTGGTAAAATCGGTCTGTTCGGTGGTGCTGGTGTAGGCAAGACCGTGTTAATCATGGAGTTGATCAACAATATTGCCAAAAAATACTCGGGTATGTCCGTATTTGCCGGTGTGGGTGAGCGTACCCGTGAGGGTAACGACCTGTTGAGAGAAATGATTGAATCAGGCGTTATCCGCTATGGTGAGGAGTTCAAGAAAAGCATGGAAGAAGGCGGCTGGGACCTGAGCAAAGTGGACAAGGACGAATTGGCCAAGTCACAGGCCACCCTTGTTTTCGGACAGATGAACGAACCCCCTGGAGCACGTGCCCGCGTGGCCCTGTCAGGTCTGACCGTTGCCGAATACTACCGCGATGGTGACGAGCAGTCAGGTGGCAAGGACATCCTGTTCTTTGTGGACAACATCTTCCGTTTCACCCAGGCCGGTTCAGAGGTATCCGCTTTGCTGGGACGTATGCCCTCTGCAGTAGGTTACCAACCCACCCTGGCCACTGAAATGGGTGTGCTGCAAGAGCGTATCACTTCTACCAAACGAGGCTCCATCACTTCTGTGCAGGCCATCTACGTGCCGGCCGATGACTTGACAGACCCGGCTCCTGCCACTACCTTCTCGCACTTGGATGCCCAGACCGTATTGAGCCGTAAGATTGCCTCCCTCGGTATCTATCCTGCTGTGGATCCTTTGGACTCCACTTCCAGAATCCTGACTCCCGACATTGTGGGTGAGGAACATTACAACACCGCCCAGCGTGTAAAAGCGACCCTGCAGCGTTACACCGAATTGCAGGATATCATCGCCATCTTGGGTATGGAAGAATTGTCGGAAGAAGACCGCAAAGTGGTGCACCGCGCAAGACGTGTACAACGTTTCATGTCTCAGCCATTCTCTGTGGCAGAGCAGTTCACCGGCATGCCGGGCAAATTTGTCAACATCGAAGATACCATCAAGGGCTTCAACATGATTCTGAACGGCGATCTGGACTATCTGCCCGAAACCGCTTTCAGCTATGTGGGTACTATTGAAGAAGCCATCGAGAAAGGTGAGAAAGAACTGGCACAGGCCGCTAAATAAAACTCAAAAACGAAGCCATGAAATTAGACATCACCACTCCCGGCCAGCAGCTTTTCTCCGGAGAAGCCAGTCTGGTACAGTTGCCAGGGCTGGACGGATTGTTTGAAATTCTGGAAAACCACGCTCCGATGGTGGCCGCCCTCAAAAAGGGGAAAGTCAAGGTACAGCAGAGAGATGGCAACACCGAATTCTTCGAAATTAACGGAGGCACCGCCGAAATTCTTCATAATAATATATTAGTATTAGCAGAATAAAATCAAAAATTATGAAAACAATACGTCTTTTCCTCATTGCCCTGACAGTCATCATCATGACTGCTATCACGCCATTGTTTGGACAAAAACTCAAACCCGATGCAGTCCCTGAGGATGTCAAGCAGACGATGGATTTTGAATATTCCAATGTAAAAATCGTTTCATGGGAACTTGCCAACGATGTTTACATCGCTAATTTCAAAGAGGACAACTCTCCCGGCAAATGTTACATCAACAAAGAAGGGCAATGGCTGAAAACCGTATATCCTGTTCCCCGCGCTGAACTGCCTTCAGCCATAACGGACTATGTAAACCAGAACTATGCCAACTATTCCATTGCCGTGTCTCAATTGCAAGAAATGCCCAATGTGCGTATTCACTATTACGTGGAAGCCAAACCCGAAGGCGTAGGCTACGAATCCTCTATCCTGACATTCAACGAAGTGGGATCACTGATAGAACGCCACGACCCCGCCAACTTCAACAAAGAGGCCAAGACTGTGGTGGACACCAAAGGGAACACCACCGCTTCAGCGAAGACCGACAATGATAAACAGACCGCCCAGACCTCGGCCAGCAACAATAAGAGTAACTCCAGCAGCAAATCAAGCAGCAACACAGGCAAGCCCGCTACCGCAAGCAACACCAAATCTGCTACCAACACCAGCAACAACAAGCCTGCCAGTTCAAGTGCCAAAGCCGCAACCGCATCTGCAACAGCCTCCAACAAATCTACGACAACTGCTTCTAACAAATCCACGAGCTCAAGTGCAACAAGCAAAAACAACACCTCCAGCTCCAACACGAAACCTGCCAATCAAAATACAAAAGCTGCTGCCAACACTTCAACCAAAACTGCTGCCACTGCCAACAACTCCAAAGCCAAACCCAAAAAGGAGAAGGAAGAGAAGCCTGTTTACGATGAACGCGGCAACAAAGCTATTGATGCCAACACAGTGCCTGCCAATGTCAAGACCGCTCTTAACAAGAAAGCACAGCGTCCCGAAAACCTCCACTGGTTCAGAGTGGATACCTTCTATGTGGCCAACTTCATTGCCCGTGAGCAGAAAAACGAAGTGTTCATCGGACCATCTGGAATATGGGTAAAAACCTACACTGTGCTTCCCGAAACATCGGTGAGTGGCAACATGGCCAAGCATTTGCAAACCTACTACAAAGGCTATCGTTTCAAGAATGCCATCAAAGAGACTCGCGCCGACAAAAAAGACGTGACCATGGTGGAAATCTACGAAAAAAACAACTACAAGCAGAAACTCGTGACCACCTTGTTCTTTGACAAGACCGGCAAACTGTTACGCACCATCGATCCAGAATATGAAATGGGTGGACAAACAAAAGAAAGCGCAGAAGATGAGTCTTTGGAAAGATACTATGAAAAGATGAATATGTCGAACAAAGCCGACAACAACAGCGACATTCCAAAAGATGTGATGAACGCCTTCAAGACCAAATACCCGCATGTAACGGGTGTAACCTGGGCAGAAACCGAAGACGGCAGTTATAGCGCCTCTTATTATGGTACTCGCGGCAAAGAAATTTGCATTATCAACAGTTATGGCACCATCACCGAGACCATGACGCTGGGCAACCCCGATAACCTGCTGAGCAGCATTTCCAGCTATATCAAACAAAATCATAAGAACTGCAAGGTGGTTGAATATTATGCAGTAAAGAAACTTGTTGAGAAAAAGAACTTCTACAAGGTCATCATTGCAGAAAAGAAAACGAAGGTGGAACACGAGCTATGGTTTACCACCTCCGGCAAGATCGTTGAATAGAAACAAATCAAGATTTTCCGCGGCCATGTCCTTTCCAAGGCATGGCCGCAACTGAATAAAGCAATATCAATCAATAGTATTTAGAAAATAATGAACTACATAGAAATCAAAATTCATTTCTCTTCCGCTGAACCGTGGAAAGAAATTTTCAGCTCGTTCTTAGCCGATGCCGGCTGCGAAAGTTTCATGGACGGGGAGACCGACAATGACCTACTCTGCTATATTCCCACCAACCTCTATGATGCTAACAACATCAAGGAAATACTGGAAAATCACGGTTTAGATGTGGAAATCCAATATGAGGCACAGGAAATTGAACAGCAAGACTGGAACGCCGTATGGGAATCGAACTACACTCCCGTGCTGATTGCCGACCGATGCTATATCCGCGCACCCTTCCATCCCGCCATGGAAAATGTAGAGTATGAGATTTTGATAGAACCTAAAATGTCATTCGGTACCGCTCACCATGAGACGACCTCCCAAATGATTGAATATCTGCTGGAAGAAGATTTGAACGGAAAAAACGTGTTGGACATGGGAGCAGGTACTGGTGTACTGGCTATTCTCGCCTATAAACGTGGTGCTCATCCCGTTACCGCCATCGATAATGACGAATGGGCCTATAACAACAACCTCGAAAACATCGCCCGCAATCATTGTGAAGATATGGAGGTGATTTTAGGTGACGCTTCCGCACTAAAAGACAGGAAGTTTGACTTTATCATCGCCAACATCAACCGCAATATTTTGGTAAACGACATGCCAGCTTACGCCGAAGCTCTGCTGCCAGGAGGAACTATTTTATTCAGCGGCTTCTACGAAGAAAATGATTTGGAAATCATCAAGCAACGCGCAGCCGAATTCGGCATCAAATACCAATCTCACAAGGCCAAAAACAGATGGTGCGCAATGAAAGCTATCAAAAATTAGGTTACTGGGAACAGGTTACAGGAGACAGAAATTAAGAACTAAGGACTAAGAACTAAGAGCCAAGAATTCTTAACTTTTAACTCTTACTTCTTAATTTAAAAAACAAATTCGCATAACATGAGAAGGTATATTATACTTATAATCAGCATCTTAATATTATCATGCATAGGACTGAAGGCCCAACGTTTCACTTCTTTTACCGAAAACCCTGCCTATACCATTGAAGAGGTGAAGAGCTATTTGTCAACTGTACCCAAAGAGCGGCAGAAAGAGGCAGATGCCCTGTTGGCACGCTTTACCGAATTCTGGAACAGCCCCTGGATGGACGACGAATCGCAGGACGTATTCATTGATGTAGCCAACAAGATGCTGAAAAAACGTATGCGTCCCTTCCCACATTTCCAAGCATACGTGGAAGCATACTACGCATTCATGAGCAGTCCATTTAACGGCGAACTGGACACTTGGTCGAAAATCATACAATATCACATTAATGACGAGCCTACGCTGTTCAAGGACAAGATGCAGATATACACCGATTTCTTCACCCGTAACATTCTCTATAACAGCACCAACTCACGTTGGACCGCATACGGTGACGCCGAAAACATCGGAATCGACAGGGAACCCTACATCCGCTTTGCAGATATTGATTTAGTTGGAAGTTCAGCACATGACAGCCTGACCATTGTATCAGCCCAAGGTGACTACTATCCTTCGAGCCTGATCTTCAAAGGCAAAAAAGGAATTGTATACTGGGACAGAGCCGGTTTGGGAGCCGATGTCAATGCGAAAATCGCCAATTATACCGTGGACGTACGTTTCCCTAAATTCACCGCCAACGATGCTACCCTCTCCTACCCCGACTATTTCAGCAGACCAGTGAAAGGCGTGCTGGAAGAAAAAGCCGGACTGGCCACCACAGAAGAGAAAGCCACATACCCCCGTTTCCGTAGTAACGACGAACGTATTGCCATCAATGATATATACCAAAATGTAGATTACATCGGGGGATTTGAATTGCGAGGAAACTCCATTCAAGGCTATTCAGACGGAGAAAACCTTTCGCAAATTTTTGTCAAAAAAGACGGCAAGGTGATTGTCAAAGTCTATTCCAGAAACTTTTTGTTCAAACCCGGCAATGTCTTGGCGGAAGATGCCAGTATCCGTATTCTTATCGACGAAGACTCTATTTACCATCCTGCGGCTAATTTCAAGTACAATGAGACCACCAAAGAATTGCTGATTTCAAGACCCAAGCAAGGTGTGGGCAGAACTCCCTTCTTCGATTCCTATCACAAAATGGATATCACCGCAGAGGCAATCTTCTGGAAGACCGACGAAGAACGTATTGAATTCAAGCCCATTGTGGGTATGACCAGCGAAAGTCCCGCCTTTTTCGAGTCACAGAATTTCTTTGACCCAACCATAATGCGTAAGATATGGGGCTTTAACGAGGTAAACCCACTGTTCACCCTGTGGGAATTATTCAAAACCAACAAATACGAACCCTTGCACTTGCATGAAGTGGTATCCTGGTTCAAGAAATCGGAAGTCGATATGAAAGCCCTGCTGATAGACTTCGCTGCGCGAGGCTTTATAGAGTACGACATCATCAATGACAAGATTATTTATCGTAAGAAAATCTCCCAATACCTCAACAATGACGTGCGACGCAAAGATTATGACAACATCATTCTGGAATCCAAGACACACTATGCATCTTACGATTTGGTTTCCAAAGACTTACGAGTTACAGGCTGTGAATTCTTTGTACTGAGTGACGCACAGATTGTCAATGTGTATCCCGCTAATGAAAAAGTAACGGTCAAGAAAAACCGCGACATGGTCTTTTCAGGCCGAATCGTGGCTGGCTTGTTTGATTTTGTAACCCATAACTGTGTTTTCAACTATGACAAATTCCAGGTGGATATGAATGTGATTGACTCCATGATCATGTATGTTCCCGATGAACACGGGCCAGTCAACATATACGGAGAACACAAATTACGCAAGTTGCAAAGTCCCATTGAGGAGTTGGCGGGCACTTTGTATATTGACGTTCCTGGCAACAAGTCCGGCACGGTGGACTACCCCGACTATCCCATTTTCGAAGCCCGCAAAGGTGGCAAAGTGTACTATGACAAGCCTCAAGTGCTGGGAGGAGTATATACACGCGACCGTTTTTACTATGCAGTGGACTTGTTCCGTGTGAAAAACCTGGACAATTTTGAAATTGACTCCATGAAATTTACTGGAGCGCTGGTATCTGGCGGTATCTTTCCCGATATTCGCGAACCCTTGCAGGCACGACCGGATTTCTCGCTGGGATTTGTACACCATACATCCGCATCGGGTCTCCCCTGCTATGAGGGCAATGGCAACTATTCAGGAACTATTGATTTGAGTTACAGAGGACTAAGAGGACGAGACGGCACTATCAATTATCTCACTTCCGTTACGACCTCCGACAGTCTGGTGTTCTATCTGGATTCCTGCAACGCATCGGTTATCCATCATGAGGTGGCCGAACAGGAAAGCGGCACGGAATTTCCGCCGGCCACAGTGGACAACGCCTATTTGCACTGGACACCTTACCAGGACAAATTCTATGTCTATACCATTGAGTCTCCAATGAGTATTTTCCGGGAAACAGAGCTGACGGGCAATTCTATGCTGACTCCAAGCGGCATGTTTGGCTCCGGCACACTGCGTTTCAAAGGAGCAGAAATCGACTCACGTTTGTTTGCCTTCAAACACCATGAACTACAAGCCGACACCTCCAGTTTGAGACTGTTCAACCTGAACACGGGAGAGTTGGCTTTCCGTACCGACAACTACAACTCTCATGTCGACTTCAAGACACGCAAGGCATCCTTCAAGTCCAACGGAAGTGCCTCTGAGGTGGTTTTCGTGAAAAATGAAATCAGGACCAATGCTTCCGCTTTTGACTGGGATCCTATTGACGAGACCATATTGCGCTTCAAGTGGGATGACCCGCACAAGGATGTGGATATTGACAACACCCCCACTCGTGAGCTGATTGAAATGCAAGGCATCAAAACTAACGAGCTCATTGCCACCGATCCCGGCATAGGACTACATTTCAACGCATTAAGTGCCGAATTCAACTATTCTGACAACATCATCCGCTGTGACGGTGTACGTTTCATCGAAAGCGGCGACGCGGCTATTTTCCCACATGGAGGCAAAGTCACCATATACGAGAAATGCCGTCTGGAACAACTCACCAATGCCCGTTTACTGGCCAACCGCACCGACAAATACCACGAGCTGCACGACTGTACGCTGAATCTATATTCCGCCACCCGATTCAGAGGTTCCGGCTTTTACGATTATATAGATGAAGAAAAGACGGTACAAACCCTCTATTTCGACACATTGTGGTGTATCAAAAATACTGAAGGCCACGCCAAAATACCAGTTGAAAAGAACTTTAAACTCAGTCCGCATTTCGGTTTTGACGGACGTGCAGAGTTGCATGGCGAGAATCAATTCCTGTCGTTCTTCGGCGGTGTGGAAATCATCCACGACTGTTACAAGGACAAGCCGGCAAGAATGAAAATCCTGCAACAGGTCGATCCCAACAACATTCAGCTGGAAGTACACGAACGCACCAAAGACATCAACGACCGTAAGGTGGTGATTGCCATAGCATCGGCAAACACGAACGGACGTATATACACCGCCTTCGGCTGTGCCAAGGAACAATTCAATGACGCCGAGTACATCAATGTATGGGGCTTTATCACCTACCATCACTCCACGCAGGAATTCTGGGCCGCCTCGAAAGAGAAATTGGAAGATCCATCATTACCCGGCAACATGATGACCTTGAACGCCAACAACTGTATCAGCACCGGCAAAGGCACCATAGACATGGGTACCAAATTGGGACGTATCGATTTCAACACCAATGGTGAGATTGTCAACTACATGAAAACCGACTCTGCCGACATGCACCTGACCACCTCCATCGACTTCTTCTTCAATGAAGAATCCATGAAAGTACTGAACCGCCACATCGACAATTCCTCTTCGCTGGATTTCCTTGATGTTTCTGAAGACGAGAGCTACGAAATGGCTCTGAGAAACATGCTGACGGAAGATGAATACGTCAAATACCAAAACGATATGGCAATGGGTGGATCCAGCAGAAAACTGCCCCAAGCTTTGCAAGTACGCTTCCTCTTCTCACGTATCGACTTCGAGTGGGACAATGTGAATGCCGCTTTCTTGTCACAACGCACTCTTCCGATCATCATATGCAACAGCAAGCAAGTGTACAAGAGCGTGCCAGGTCGTATTGTCATCGAGAAGAAAGGGTCGCGCAACCGACTGTATATCTATTTTGAATTTGATAATGAATTTTTCTTTTTCCAATTCGAGAACAACAGCATGTATGGTTATGCTTCAGTAAAAAAATTCAACGACGAAATCATGAACACCAAGGCGAAAGACAAGACCCTGCATGCCGAGAAAGGAAAACCCTCGTTCACCTACAAGATTGGTAACCGCAGCCAGCAGCGGAAGTTCACAAAGAAGTACTTCCCACCGTTGGAAGAGGAAAACACAGAAGAATAATCTGTCATGGGTGTGCTAATTATCAATGTGCTAATGTGCTAATGAATTAATTCAGAATTCAAAGTTCAGAATTCAATTTATCGAATTTTGAATTTTGGACTTTGAATTCTAAAACACACAATCATCTCATTCATAAGTATTTATGCGAATTTTTCAACTTAAGCAAAAAAGTGCTTGTCAATTCAAAAAAAAGTTGTATTTTTGCAACCTCAAAACGAGAAACTGAAACGCTGCATTCGTCTAGTGGTCCAGGACATCAGATTCTCAGTCTGAGGATCGAGGGTTCGAATCCCTCATGCAGTACAAAACCTTTCAAATCAGCGATTTAATTGTAAATCGCTGATTTTTTGTTTTAAACCAAATTGGCTTCAAAAAAAACGATTGTCAAACGAAAAAAGTGTTGTATATTTGCAAGTTATTTCATCTTCTGATTTATTTACTAAAATCGGGAGCAGCAAATACGTAGAAACAATAAAAAAATAGAATATAAAACATAAAAAAGATGAAAATGAAACCGATAAAATGGTTATGCCTTCTCGGCCTCATGGCCGGTATGATGATGTCCTGCGGAGTTGATATTCCCCAAGAAAAGAAAACTTCGTATGAGACGATGACGATAGAGAAACAAAACATCACGATACCCGTGAAGTTCAGTGCAAAACTAAAAGGACAGTCGGATGTGGTCATCTCACCACAGGTGAGCGGTCAGCTGATGCAGACATGCGTTAGCGAAGGTCAGCAGGTGAAGAAGGGAACGGTCCTGTTTGTCATCGATTCGCGCAACGCACAGCTGGAACTGGAAGCAGCACAGTCAAACCTGCAGGCTGCCGAGGCATCAGCCAATAGTGCTAAACTGGAATACGAATCAAATAAAAACTTGTTTGAAAAGAAAATCGTGAGCCGCTATATGCTGGATAATTCCGAGAATGCTTACAAACAGGCACAGGCTGCAGTAAGCCAAGCAAAAGCTGCAGTAAGCCGTGCACAAGTTAACCTGGGTTTCTGTACCATCACCTCGCCCGTGTCCGGTATCATTGGCGAAATCCCAGTTTCCGAAGGCATTCAAGTGTCACCAGGTACCCAGCTGACTATTGTCAGCGGTAATAGCATGATGAAGGCTGTGTTCTCTGTGCCCGAGACGGTGCTGGAGGAAGCTGTTGCCGAAGGTTATGAGGGAAAGGTAGAAGATGCGCTGAAGGCGTTCCCTGATGTGACATTTATGATGAAAAACGGAACCGAGTATTCGCACAAAGGACGCATTACCAGCGCCACCGGTGTGGTAAACGCCGCCACAGGTACTATTGCCTGCACGGCCATTTTCCCCAATCCTGATGGCCAACTATACAGCGGTATTCAGGGCTCCATTATTTTGCCATACAATAACGAGAATGTAATAGTGATTCCGCAATACGCCGTGGTGCGACTGCAGGACAGAGCATTAGTATATAAAGTAAAAGACGACAACACCGCCACTGCCGTTACAGTAACCATAGAAGACACGGGTAATGGTAAAGACTTTATCGTGACCAGTGGTTTGAATGTCGGTGACAAAATTGTGACCGTAGGAGCAAATAATGTACAGGATGGAGAACAAGTGTTGTTTCCTGAAGCATCACAAAACGAATAGTAAGCCATGAAGGGAAACATTTTTATCAACAAATATGTGATGGCATGCGCGATAGCGATTGTCATCGCTTTGGTGGGCTTCATCTGCATTGTCACCTTGCCCATCGAACAATATCCTAACATTGCTCCGCCGACAGTGCGCGTCTCAACCTCCTATACCGGTGCCGATGCAAACACCATCATGAAGTCGGTGATCCAACCGTTAGAGGAGAATATTAACGGTGTGCCTGGCATGACTTACATTACCAGCTCGGCATCCTCCTCTGGCGAAGTATCCATTCAGGTATATTTCGCACAGGGATCCGACCCTGACATTGCCGCAGTGAACGTGCAGAACCGTGTCAGCAAAGCACTGGCACTGCTGCCTTCAGAAGTAACCAAAGTAGGCGTGCAGGTAATGAAGCAGCAGAATAACATCCTTCATATCGGTGCTCTGAAAAGCGTTGATGGCAAGTACGATGCCGACTTTATTGCCAACTACATCGACATCAACGTGCGTCCCCGCTTAATGCGTATTACCGGTGTGGGTGATGTAATGTCACTCGGTAACACCTACGCCTTGCGTATCTGGCTGAAGCCGGATGTGATGGCACAATACGGTCTGGAACCGAATGATGTTTTCGCAGCCATCGGAGGACAGAGTTTCGTCACCGCCACAGGTTATTTGGGCGAACAAAGTGAGAATGCCTACCAGTATTCAATGGAATACAAGGGTACGCTGAAAACCGTCGAGGAATTCAACGACATTGTGTTGCGTACAAGCGATGGTGGACACATGATGCACCTGAGCGACGTGGCAGATGTGGAAATCGGTGCCGTGAGCTATAATTACTCCTCTAATATTGATGGCAAACCCGGTACTATCTACATGGTGTTCCAAGCTCCTGGCGCCAATGCGACGGAGGTGAACGCCCGCATCAACAAGTTGTATGAAGAGCTTGAACCGACGATGCCCGCTGGACTGGAATTCGAGATTTTGGAAACCAGCGATGACTTCCTCTTCGCAGCCATCCATAATGTGGTGGAAACACTGGTCATCGCTATCATTCTCGTTATTTTGGTCGTCTACTTCTTCCTGCAGAGCTTTAAGGCAACGGTTATCCCCTCGATATCAATTATCGTGTCACTGTTGGGTACCTTCGCTATCGTGAAGGTTGCGGGTTTCTCACTGAACATATTGACACTATTCGCTTTGGTACTTGCCATCGGAACGGTGGTGGATGACGCTATTGTGGTAGTCGAAGCAGTAATGGCGAAGATGGAGGGCGGTATATCAGACGCCCGTGAAGCCACACGCCAAGCCATGAGCGATGTATCCATAGCCGTCATCTCATGTACGCTGGTCTTTATGGCCGTATTCATTCCTGTGGCTTTCATGCCTGGCACATCAGGTAGTTTCTTCTTGCAGTTCGGTGTCACGCTGGCATCTGCCGTCGGTCTGTCTTGTGTATCGGCTTTGACACTATGTCCCGCCTTGTGTGGTATCATGATGCGTTTTGACCCGAACGAGAGCGAGAAGAAAGACTTGAACTACTATGTCAAGAAAGCCTATACTGTCAGCTATAACGCCATTCTGAGCAAATACAAAAATGGTGTGAACAAGTTCATCAAACGCCCGTGGATTGCGGGAGCATTGCTTGTAGGAGCTGCCATATTGCTCATCTTTGCTATGCGCGGACTGCCGTCAGGTCTTGTTCCGCAGGAAGACCAAGGTGTATTCTTCGCCGAGGTCCGTGCACCGGAAGGCTGTACGCTGCATGAGACAGAGGAGATTGTTAAAAAAGTTGAGGAGAAAGTGAAGAAAATTCCCGAGCTGGAGAGCTACGCTGTAGTTAGCGGCTATGGTATGATGGCTGGCAACGCGGGAAGCTGCTATGCCACCCTCATCATCCGTCTCAAAAATTGGGACGACCGCCCGGGTATGAACCATAACATCATTCTCGTATATACGCGTTTCGCTTTGGATTGTCAGGAAATCAAGAACGCCCAAGTCATCCCGTTCCAGATGCCTCAGGTGCCGGGTTACGGTTCAAGCAGTAGCGTAAACCTGGTGCTGCAGGATTTGCAGGACCGCCCCATGTCGGAATTCAACGCCGAGGCCATGAAGTTCATTGCCAAGTTGAACGAGCGTCCGGAGATTATGATGGCTATGTCCTCCTATTCAGAGCGTTTCCCCAAATACGAGATTAACATTGACGCGCCACAGTGCGACCGTGCTGGTGTTTCTCCCGCAACGGTATTGAATACGCTTGGTGCCTATTGTGGTGGCGCATATATCGGCAACTTCAACCAGTTCGGCAAGGTCTATCGTATCATGGCAAACGCCGCACCGGAGTACCGTCTAGACCCCTCCGCATTAAACAACATTTTTGTCCGTGTCCGCGGTGACAAGATGGCTCCTATCTCAGAGTTTGTCACCCTCAAGGAGATTGTCGGTTCGGCATCCGTTGAACATTTCAACCTGTTCCAAAGTATCACCTGTGGTGTGATGACCAACAGCGGTTTCTCCGAAGGACAAGCACATCAGGCTATCGCAGAGGTATTCAAGGAGACGATGCCCCCTGGATACAGCTACGAGTATGGCGCCATGTCGCGTGAGGTAGAGGAAGCTGCCGGCTCCAACGCCACAGTGCTCATCTATGTAGTCTGCGCCATCCTCATCTTCCTCATTCTGGCGTCGCTATATAACTCATGGTTCACGCCTTGGGCAGTACTGCTCTCAGTTCCCTTCGGTCTGTTGGGCTCCTTTGGTGTCGTATGGCTGGTCTCATTGTTACATCTGCCTGGCATGGAAAACAATATTTACCTGCAAACAGGTGTCATCATGCTTATCGGCTTGTTGGCCAAGACCGCCATTTTGATCACTGAGTTCGCTTCGGAGCGACGCGCACAAGGCATGAGCATCCGCGATGCCGCATTTGCAGCCTGTGAGGAACGTTTGCGTCCTATTTTGATGACCGTCGTCACCATGATTGCAGGTATGATTCCGCTCATCATCGCTGGTGGTGCCGGTGCTAATGGTAACCGTGTGCTCGCCCTCGGCGTCACTGCCGGTATGGCCGTAGGTACCTTGGCCCTGCTCTTTGTCGTTCCCGCCTTCTTCATCGTGTTCCAAACACTGCACGAGAAGTTCCAAGGAGCACCTGTGGCGGTTCAGACTGAAGAAGCTGTTGTTTCAGAGAATGATAACGAAAATAAATCGGAGAAATGAAAAAAATATTCATCATCATTGCCGTCAGCGTAATGTGTTTCTCATTCACTGGCTGCAAGATTTACAACAAATATAAATCACAATCGCAGATTTCCCCAGAAATCTACGGTACTACAGAGGATGTGATGTCAGCACAGACCGACAGTTCCATTGCGAGACTTTCGTGGCGAGAGTTCTTCACCGACCCGCTGTTGCAGAAGCTTATTGATTCCGCCATAGCGCGTAACACCGACCTGAATTCGGCACGTATCGCTGTGGAGCAGTCACAGGCTTCTCTCAAAGCGGCCAAGTTGGGCTACCTTCCTTCCATCTCTTTCGCACCTTCTGCCGGGGTAAACTCTTTCCTGAACGAAGGAAGTTTGCAGCCTACCTGGACATATAGTCTTCCCTTGCAAATCAACTGGGACCTCGACATATTCGCGGTGAACACCAACCAGAAGCGTAAAGCCCAGGCGGTTCTATGGCAGACACAGGCACATGAGCAGGTGGTAAAAGCCAATCTCATTTCCACTGTGGCACAGCAATATTGCATGTTGCAACTCCTTGACCGTCAGTTGGAAATTCTGCTCTTCACCGACTCCATTTGGAATCTCTCTTTGGAGACCCAGCGGTCTCTTTGGGAAAACGGCAAGGCCTATTCCACCGCTGTCAACCAGATGGAAAACTCTTATTTGAACGTAAAAACACAGATTGTGGATGTCCGCCGCCGGATTCGTGGTGTGGAGAACGCGATTTGCAAACTGTTGGCCATCACACCGCAACATATCGCCCGAAGCTGTTGGAATTCTTACGAACTGCCACAACGTATCAACACGGGTGTGCCGGCTCAGTTGCTGTCAAATCGCCCCGACATCCAAGTGGCCGACCATGCGTTGGAAGAGGCGTTTTATAATACCCAAGCCGCTCGCGCGGCATTTTATCCCAAGATTTCGCTGCAAGGCTTGTTGGGATGGGGCAACAATGCGGGAATAATACCCAATCCGGGTGCTCTGCTGCTGAATGCCCTTGCCTCTCTCACCCAGCCCATTTTTGCCCAGGGTAAGCTAAGAGCCAACCTCAAAATCAGCAAATTGACACAGGAGGATATGGCACAAAAGTACGTGCAGACCGTTATCAATGCCGGTAACCAGGTGAATGAGGCACTGGCAGATTGTCAAGTCGCCCGCGAAAAAGACACCTACTATAAACGTCAGGTAGAAGTTCTGCAAGACGCATATACAGGCACACACGAATTAATGGATAATGGAAAGGCCAGCTACCTTGAGGTACTAACCGCACAGGAGTCTCTGCTCTCTGCGCAGATTAACGAAGCGTCTAACCTGTACGAAGGTTCCCGTGCCCTTATCGCTCTCTATATTGCCCTTGGAGGTGGTGGAAAATAAAATAACTTGCTATCAACGACAATAGCATAAGTATCACAAAAAAAGTTGTTTTGTGTGCCACCAATCTTTCAATTCTGCCCATGTAAGAGGCAGAATTACTCCTAATATTACTGCCAGCAAATACAGCAATTTCTTATGCGGATATACGGGCTTGTCGGAACCATGAGGAGGGTCAATCACAGTGATATGGGCATGATCGTACACCTCATTCTGTGTCACGGTAAGATTGTAACTTTCCACTAAAGACAGCAAAAACGCATCTGCCATCTTTGGTTCTGAAGAGCGAAAACTCAGGCGTATCACATCGGAATATTTTGAATATTCAGCCTTAAGATTGGACTTGTTGTGGCTATACAAAGCGAGGGGTTCAACATGATTATTCTCACTTTGCTCCGCCAGCAATTTCAATGCGCCATCCACCACTGGTTGCGACTGCAACAACATTACTTTCGCTTCCATCCGGTCTCGCTCACACTCCATGGCAGTCCCCGTGGAATCCGGCGACAAGTCATTCAAGTCGCTATATGCGCTCATATCAACCTTCAGAACGATAACCCGTTCGTACTGGCAAGGTACAAATCTAAGTGATACGAACACGACCAATCCCAGTACTGCGCAGCAAAGCAGAATCCAATAGCGCATACGTACCATTAATCCCAGCAAATACCCCATCCCATGGGATTCTTTTACTTCATTTTCAGCTTGATAATCGTCTTTTACTGTCATAACTATTTTTTCTACTGAATTGATTTTTGATGATCCAGCACAGAAAACGCTGAATTATTGCTCACAAATTCCGGCACAATCTCTTTCATTTTGGTCACAATGTCGAAATTGTCCATCGATTTCAGTGAAACCATCAAGGCATCCAACTGCTGGTCCACCTCCGCACTGTCATATTCCCGTACTTTAGCCCTCATAATCTTTGGTGAATTGGTCGGTATAGTATTCTCTTTAGTAGCCAAAAGTTCCTCATAGAGTTTCTCACCGGGACGAAGACCAGTGATTTCAATCTGTACATTCTGCACTCCCGACAACTTAATCATCTTCTTGGCCAATTCATAAATCTTAACCGGCTCACCCATATCAAACACGAAGATATTGCCGTCCTCTCCCATCGCCGAAGCTTTCAAAACAAGGCTACAAGCCTCCGGAATAGTCATAAAATAACGGATGATGTTCCGGTCAGTCACCGTAAGCGGCCCCCCTTGCGCCAACTGTTTTTTGAACAATGGAATCACAGAACCATTGGAACCCAACACATTCCCAAAACGGGTCGTAATAAACTTGGTATTTTTGGCGTGGCGACTTTGAGTATAAATCTCTGCCAAGCGTTTGGTGGCACCCATCACATTGGTCGGATTCACCGCCTTGTCTGTTGAAATCATCACAAACTTTTCCACCTTGTATTGAATCGCCAAATCGGCCATATTTTTGGTACCGAACACATTTACCAGCACTGCCTCATAAGGAAATTGCTCCATCAAAGGCACATGTTTGTAGGCCGCGGCATGATACACCAGCTGCGGGTGATATTTCGCGAAAATTTCCTCCATACGGGCATTGTCCTTCACATTCGCCACAATAAATTCCACTGGCACTGCCATAGAGGCATACGGTTCCTCCCTGCACAACTCGAACTGCAACTCATATACCGGAGACTCCGCTTGGTCCACCATCACCAAACACTTTGGTTTATAATGCATTACCTGCCTGCATATCTCACTACCTATGGAACCTGCCGCCCCAGTCACCAACACCACTTTGCCCTCTAATTCCTGTTTCACATCCTCATGACCCAAAATAATAGCATCTCTCCCCAGTAAATCCTCAATTTTAATATCTTCTATCTGATTAGATGTCAATGAATTATCTATCCATTTACTGACATGGGGAACGGATTTCACATTCAAGCCCAACTCCAAACCCTTATTGATGATTCCCTGTTGTTGCGACTTGGTGATGCTTGGGATGGCAATAATCATCATCGTTACCTGGTACTTGTCAATGAAATGACGATTCAACACGGTCTCAGGACTACGGACCAGTGTGCCATTGATTGACTTGCCGATTTTCTGCTTGGCATCATCAACAAAAGAAACAATATTATACTGACAAGAAGTATCCTGTGCCAGAGCGTTTTGCGTGATAGGACCGGCATCACCCGCACCGTAAATAATCGCGTTAACCGTCTTCGTTTTCTTTCTAAAATACTCATTATAAACTCGTCTGACAATCAAACGGGAAAGGCATAACAACAGCAATACCACAAAAGCTATAGCAAACAACTTATAATAGGAAGGGAAAAAAGACAAGGCTTCGATGTGCACCTGGGTGATGACAAACTTGCCGGCGAAAAGTATCAGCAAAGCAATAAGGCAGGCTTCCGATATACGGACGATATCCTTGAAACCAGTATACCGTAACATTCCATTGTAGGACTTGGTCATCAGAAAAGCAAGCAAGAAAGCCACAAAAATGGACAAGAACTGCTTAACCATCGACATCCAAGTTATTGAACCTGGAATTGCATACCACTGAATACCCATGATGATAATGTAAGAACACAACACCAAAGTACAATCAAAGCACAAAATCCAGATTCGCGGGAAAGAATGTGACGATGACCTGCCGAACAGCACCAGTGCGATTTTTTTCAAAAGAGCCTTCATTTTTCTATCTAAGTATCAATGATTTAATTGTTTCAACGATATAATGAACATCCTCGTCCGACACGTATGGACCGGAAGGCAAGCATAAGCCCTGGGCAAACATAGCTTCGGACACTCCATTCAAATAGGCTGGACAATGAGCGAAGACAGGCTGCTTATGCATTGGTTTCCACAAAGGACGGGCTTCAATTCCTGCGGCATCCAAACCCAGGCGCATGGCTTCCACATTGGTGTTCGGTTCGCAGTCGGTGTGAATGCTTCCACCTGCGTGAACCATACCAGCGGCACCTCCCACAGCACCATTCACGGCCATTTGATAGGCTCTTTCCTGCCCTTTCACCCGCAGATTCTCATCCAAAACAATGGTACAGAGCCAGCAATTAGACTCAGATTCAGGATGTTGTGACGTATGCAAGGTGACTCCTGCCACCTCTTTCAACAATTCCCCATATAACTTTTGTATATGCTGATGATGTCGGATATGCTCTTCTGCCACAGTCATCTGACCACGACCAATACCCGCACAAATATTGCTCATACGGTAATTGTAGCCGATTTCCTCATGCTGATAATACGGATAAGCCTCTCTGGCTTGAGTAGCAAAAAACATGATGCGGTCTTTGGCTTCCTGATCGGGACAAATCAAAGCCCCGCCTCCGGATGTGGTAATCATTTTGTTTCCGTTGAAACTCATCACCCCATATCGGCCGAAAGTGCCCAACACCCTACCCTTGTATCTGGATCCAAAGCCCTCTGCCGCATCTTCAATGACCGGAATTCCATACTTCTCGGCAATAGCCATGATTTCCTCAATCTGATACGGCATCCCGTACAAAGCCACTGGAATAATTGCTTTCGGTTTCCTGCCTGTTTTCTCATAACGGTCTATAATAGCCTGCTCCAACAACTCTGGACTCATGTTCCAACTATCCTTCTCGCTGTCAACAAAGACTGGTATCGCACCCAAATACGTGACCGGATTTGCCGATGCACAAAAAGTAAAGCTCTGTACCAACACCTCATCACCGGCACGCACATCGCAGGCAATTAAGGCCAGATGTACCGCTGACGTACCTGATGACAAGGCCACCACTTTCTTGTCCATGGCCCTGTTACCATCAGACGTATCTATTTGATTTACAAAGTCCTCGAGATCTTTTTCAAAAGCATTGACATTAGGACCGAGAGGCACCACCCAATTGCTGTCAAAGGCCTCTTTCACATATTTCTGTTCCATACCTGTCTCACTCATGTGAGCCAGACAAAGCAAGATTCTCTTATTCATAATTTATGATTTAATATACTTGTTATCAGATGATTCCACAGCAAAAAACATCGCCATTAAAACATATATCAAAGCCACAAAGACAATTCCCATCTGACGCTCCAGCATAGACTCAAACATTAAGCTCAAACCCAGCATAATCACAAACAAAACCGGGAAAATAAACCGTTTTCGCCAAGCCAACGCCAAGGGCAAAACCAACATGGCCAACAACGACAGCAAGCCAGGAAGACCTGTGGCTAGCCATGTGTCAAGATATTGATTATGAGGACAATAGGTATCTTCCGCTGATCCATAGTACGGAATAAGCTCATCCAGGCGGTCGCCAGCACCAACTCCCCATAACATATTATCTTTCACCACCATCCACGCATTGCCCATTATCTCAAAACGACAATCCGACTTATCGCCTTGGGCCACTTGCTCTATTGTCGCTGACAAACGGCGGAAATGCTCAGGCATAGCAAAATGCGAAACCACCACCAACAAAGAGACTATCACTAAGCTTATCCATGCAAAACGGTAATTCTTTCGTACAAAACACTGGTGCATCCAACAAAGCAACATCAATATAATCAGGCACAACAATCCTGCTCTGGAATTGATACACAACAAAAACAGTATCAAACAACAAGCGCATACCATGGTCGTGACGACCTGCCGTTTACCGTGTTTTTTTTGACGGGCCCACTCACAGTATAAGAATGCCAAACCTGTCAAAATATATAAAGCCATGTAGCTATGATGGATAAAATAAAACTGGCGGCTCATCAAATACCAGACAAACGAGCCGTAAGCTATTTTGTATGACACCAGCACATTTACGAAACATCCCATAAACAAAGCTGACAGAATACATACGAACATCCAAAAAAATGATCTGAGCCATTCAGATGTAAGCTGCCGGAAATCCGTTAAAGCAAATACAAGAGGAAAGAATAGCATCCAAACATTGCTGTTGATTTCCTGCAAGCCATAACTGATATTTTCCGTCCAGAACATGCTCACAAGATAGGCAATCCAATAGCAAATCATTGGAAGCAGCATGTAACAAATTCTACTATAATGACCATTCTTATCCTGGTGCCAGTCGAAGAAAGACCAACGCTTGAGAAGCGTGTTTTTGACAAACACATTCAACATCCATATATATGCGAATGCCACACTGACTCCCGAAGAAAAAGGAAAGGCATTTAGCATAAGTGCCAACCACAATATTTCCGTCCGTTCGGACCAATGCATTGACTTCAAGTCGTTTCTTAGACTTGTCAAACTGAGATTAGAATTCACCTGATATTCTGGTATTTATTGAACATTAATCAGCATAAGCTTGACGACAGCTGTTATTCAAATCGCAATCATCCAAATTGAACACTTCGCCATGACCCGGAAAAATCACAAAACCCCTTTTAACAAATTGACTTATCTGCGCCATTGAACGTTTAAGCTTCTCCTCTGAGCCGCCCCTCAATTTCGTCACAGTCCGTACATTATTGATCAAAGTATCCCCCGTAAACATCATATTGTCCACAACAAAACAAAGTGAATCTTCAGAATGTCCAGGAGTCCACATCACCTGCATAACCACATCTGGCCACAATGTCATAAGTGGCTCAGGCATACGCACATCTGCCGTATCCTTAATTACTATGGGGCCATATTCTGTATATCTCGACGCATTTTTCTTAGCATCGTATAACGCTTCTTTCCCTATTTCATTAGCCACATATATTCTACTATCGGGAAACTGTTCCAAAAGTTCATTAATCCCATAAATATGATCAAAATGTGTATGTGTCAATATGATACCCGACACAGACTCCTTTTCATGACCACGCATCCAAAGCAAAATCGGCTGTACATCACCTGGATCTATCAGCCATACATTTGTATAATCTTGATGAGCTATAATGTAGCTATTGGAAGAGAATCTGGAGTTTACGAAACCGACACAGCTTATCATGATTGATGGGGATAATCAATAAATTTACAATAATGGAACTTCGGAAGTTCCATCAGTGCCGCACCCAAAGACAGTCCCGTGCCAAATGCCGCAAACATGACTTTCAGTTTCTCCTTTTCCGCAAACATTTCCTCAAAGTGCTGACATAAAGTGACGGGGATAGTGGCACTACTTGAATTACCATACAACGGAACAATATCATTAGGCATTTTTTCCTGAGGCACTTCCAAGCGCTGGGCCAATTTTTTCAAAGTAAAGACACTGGACTGGTGGCAGATAAAATAATCCACATTCCGGATATCTTCTTGGGCAAATTGCAACAGCTCTTCCATCATCACTGGAGTATCATTGATAATAAAGTTAAAGACCAAATCACCTTGCATCACCAAATGATTCAAGCCCCTCTTATTACCGAACTCATCCTCCTTCATAGCTGTTGTTTCCGGAGTAATCGGCACTTTTGTTCCTCCAGCTGGGATATACACTGAAAAAGCGGACTTGCCATTATTTTTCATGGCACAATAAACTTCATTGGGAGTGCTCGTATTTTCCACCACACTAATGGAAACCGCATCGCCTGTTATGGGGCGGCTGGCCCGGTCATAAATAGAGACCTTAGCCGACAACATATCCCCTGTTACCAGCAATACTTTCTTTCCTTTCAGTGAATCCAGCGTCATAAACGCGTATGACAAGCCCACTGTAAAGCCGCAACAACCTTGGGAAATGTCAATACAAATTGTATCCGTGTCGAAGTCGAAAGCGCCTTGGATAATGTTGCTGACAGGAGGTATAAAATGGTCGGGGGAGGTTGTGGTCACAATAATCGCACCCACCTCTTTCTCTGTAAAGACGCCATCATCTATCATCTTCCTTATTCCCAGAATGGCATATTCCGACACTGTTTCCCCTGGTTTCGCCACCCTTCTGGTACCAAAGCCCATGACCTTCTTCAATTTTTTCATCTGGCTTTCAGAAAAGGCATAATTAGCCATTTCATCCATAAAATCCACTTCGTGCTTAGGAAGCACGGACATCACCGCTGAAATTGTCTTGTTTTTATAACTTGCAAGCATATACTTTATTTTCTGTTACGCTCTATTGTGGATATAATCGCATCCACCGAATTGAAATTTTCCGGAACAATATCCATGCCACTGATCGCGACCCCCAATTCCTGTTCAATTGTATCAACCAGCGACACAAGGTCAAACGAATCCAACATTCCGGCTTCAATAAAGTCGACATCTTCGGTGAAATCAAATTCCGGCCGAAGTTCGGATAAAATTCTAATAACTTGATCTTTCATTATCTTAACACTTTGTGGTTTTACATTTCAAAAATAGAATCCGCAAAAATAAGAAAATATACTGCACAAATCTCATATCACAATTTGTTGGTCATCACAAAATCCAACATATTCTCTTCCATAAAGCCATAATGCCTGTAACGCTTGATGGCATTTTCATTATGTTTGATTACCCAAAGCAGCTGGCGCGGGGCATTCTTCCCTTCCGAAAAGAAAGCTCGCAGCAGCTTAGAGCCAACTCCCTGATCCCTGAAATCGGGGTGAGTAAACCAATACCTCAAATACAAGGTACTCATATTTTGCTCAAAAATCAAAAATCCAGCGATTTGTTTTCCTATACGGCACAATAAGACTTGCCCGTTTTGCGCATAGTCCATCAATTCCTCCTCCAAAGGAAGCTGTTCGAGAGTGGCGTCGAAATACTGGGCCAACAAGGATGACACCATACCCGCCTCATTCGCACTCGCTTTGACTACAGCATCAACCAGTTCTTCCGATGGTGCCGGCGGATTTGCACGAAACATACGGACCAACGATGCCGCCATGCAAAAACCTTGATTTTCAAACATTTCTATCATCGGAACGCACTGATGTTCTCGTCCTACAATATCCACCATCCACTTCTTATCCGGATAAGTTTGTTGAAAGGCTCTCACATCTTCTCCCAATTCATCCTTAGTTGTCGAACAATAGAAGACATTCCAAAAATCCGGTGATTGTTTGACCAAAAACAAAGTATGGGGTAAACAGGCATAAAAGAATAACCCCTTTCTGATCCACCAATTGTGTTTCTCCTCATCCAAATAAAAATTCGTCACAAAACCCTGTCTTCGATCACGGATTTGTGCTATTAAGCTACGGATTTGTTCAATAGAAGCTATTTGTTCCATTACGACTCTACCAACTGAGAATAATATAATCTGTCAATTTTACCATTGGCATTCCGCTTCAATTCAGGAAGACGATGATATACCACAGGAACCATATATTTTGGCAAAGCATTGCTGATGGCTTTTCTAAATTCCGCAGGCGACAATTCTTGTTCGGCCTCATAATACAGGGTGATTTCCTTTTTCTGATGATGATATACTATACAGCCGTTCTTTACAAGTTTAAGGTTGTTGATGATGACATGTTCAATCTCTCCCAACTCAATGCGATAGCCCAAATGCTTGATCAAGCTGTCTTTTCTGCCTTTAAACACCATTTCCCCACGTTCATTGAGGTAAACAATGTCTCCTGTCCTGTAAATAATTTCAGGGTAGCTCGAATTCAAAGGATTCTGTACAAAGGCGGCCTTAGTTTTTTCTGGATTATTATAATATCCCATGGCCAATGACGTACCCCTGACACACAACTCGCCCGGCTTACCGGTTTCTGAAACAAGTTTATCCTGTTCATCCAAAATCAAGATTCCTGTATTTCGGAAAGGTTTTCCGATAGGTATTGGTTCCTCATCAGGAATTGCCCTGTCAATAGTATAATAAACACAATCCAATGTTATTTCGATTGGCCCATAGAAATTGGAAAAGACAGTCTGTGGCATATTTTTCCGCCAGATATTAAACTGCTTGGTTGGGAACACTTCGCCCGCAAACCAGCAAAGGCGCAAATCGGGAAGCGGCAGTTGTTCCAACAGACCCATATTGGCCATATTGACCATAATAGTCGGCACCCAGAAAATATAGCTCACCTTTTGCTGTTGCATCAATTGCAGTATCTTGACAGGAAAAGCCGAATAGGTGTCGGGAATCAATACCATTGAGCAGCCTCGGCCTTGCAGCAAACATAGCTCAAAGCTCCATATATCGAACACTACAGGCGAAAGAGAGCCTATCACATCCTGTTCGGTGAAAGCAAATTCATCAAAGGTCTGTGCCATAAAATCTATAAAACTTTTATGGTTCAGCACCACCCCCTTCGGAGTCCCTGTAGATCCCGAGGTATTGATGATACAGTATGGATCGGTATCTATCAGATTTCTGTTTCGTTCCATAAAATAATGCGGGTCCAGGACCTCAGCTGTATCAGGTACATCATCCACATTGACAAGCTTGACGGTATTACCGACAACTGATTCTATAGCAGGAAGATAACGAGAATTGGTAATCACCGCCACTGGCTGGATAAGCTTAATAATATTCTGAAGACGTTCTTGGGGGTTCTTCACATCCAGATTCATGTATGCGTTTCCGCTATAAGTGATCGCCAAATCCGCCTCTACCGCTTCCACACATTTGGGCAGGAAAACAGCTATCGGATGATTTTGGCATGCACACGTGTCTGACAAGACTTTGGCCAAACGGCGGCTACCCTGGTCCAAATTGTCAAAAGAGACCGACCGGTCCCCTTCTGTCACTGCCGTTTTGCCGGCATATTTCCTTACGGTTTCGACAAAAAATTCTATTAGATTGATTTTCATACTGCAACTAATTCAAAAGATAACCTCCGTCGATCACCAAATTGATGCCAGTGACCCACGAAGAAGCGTCTGAAAGTAAATAAACAGCGCCCTGACCAATATCCTCAGGGGTTCCCAAGCGCTGGAGTGGATATTTGTCGCGCATAATTTCCACATGATGTTCCTCTCCAGCCATTGCATTGGCAGTAGCTAAAATGTTAGTAGGCACCAATCCTGGATTAATGCTGTTGACGCGAATACCCATGGGAGCCAATTCCAGGGCCGCACCCTTCATAAAACCATTCACCGCACCTTTGGACGCACAATACGATGTGTCCCCTTTACTACCAACAAAAGTTCCTGTAACAGCGGAAATAAGCACCACTGAAGATCCACGCTTCAGTTTTTTCTTTTTCAGCAACAATGACAACAAAAGCATAGGAGAAAGGGCATTCAGGTTCATAATTTTTTCCACACCCACCCTGTTGAAATGCTTGATGGGGCTAAGCTGCGGAATCCCCGCACTGCTCACCCAACCTTGAATTTCCGGCAACTCTTCCACCACACGCTCCAATTCCTCTTGCTGCGACAAATCGGCCACAAGAATCCGATGTCCTGTACCTTCCAACAACGACAATGTTTCCTGCAAACGCTCTGTATTCCGACCATTCAGGATGAGCTGACCGCCCATTTGCGAACAAGCGATGGCAATACCCCTGCCAATACCCGAGGAAGCTCCTGTCACGAAAATAGTTTTCCCTTGCAACGAGAATGGATTCATACTACTTGTTTTCAACAAATTTCCAAAGTTCTTCAATTGAATTATGATGTCTCAAATCTGCTCCGGTAATGGTTTTTTTATAAACCTCATCCACCATAGCGATAATCGACAGCGCAGTCAACGAGTTCCATTCGTCCAGCGTTTTGTAATCGGTTTGGGGAGTAAACTCGTCCATTGGTGTTTCATCAAATTCACCTGCAAAATGTTTGATAAATTCCTGAATTTCCATAACAATTTAATTTAAATGATTATCTTTCAATATTTTATAATTTTTTATCTTGCCCTTATAAGAAGGTATATCCAGTAACGACTGCACCTGCAAATCGGGATACATGCGTTGGACTATCTTTTCAAGGGTATCGTCTGTTCCCACTTCAAAGAAAGAAGTCACCCCATCGGCTGCCATCTGATGCGTCATGGCCGTCCACAACACCGGATGTGTTATGTGCTGTATCAGATTTTCTCTGATTTCCTCAACATCAGTATGAGGGAGGGCATCCACACATTGGTAGATTGGGCACTCGGGCACCTTGAACGGAGTATTTCTAATAATTTCACCCAATTCTTCCTGAGCTTCTTTCATAAATGGGGTATGGAAACTACCGCTTATAGCCAATGGCACCGCTTTCTTTGCGCCTTCTTTCATAAATGTCTTGCAAGCGACACGGACAGCCTTTCGGCTACCAGAGATCACCACTTGGCCGGGACCATTGTAATTGGCGAAATAAAGCGGTTCACCCGTTTCATCCCAGATTTCCTTGATACGCTTTGCCACATAGTCATCGGGCAGACCTATCACAGCGCCCATTCCTGTTGGGTATTGATCGCATGCCTTTTGTCCTATCAGAGCACGATGAAGTACCAAATTCAATCCGTCTTCAAAAGAAAGGGTACCATTCACCACCAAAGCGGCAAATTCGCCCAAAGAATGCCCTGCCACCACATCCGCCCGAACATCCTGCTGACACAAAGCCAACACTGTCTCATACAAAAAGACCGATGGCTGTGTGTTTTTAGTCTCCATCAGCTCTTCTTCTGTACCATAAAACATCACATCTGTGATTCTGAAGCCCAGTAAGTCATTAGCACGTTCGAACAACTCCTTGGCTTTAGGAAAATTCTCATATAAATCCTTTCCCATGCCCTCTTTCTGGCACCCTTGACCCGGGAAAATCAATGCTCTCATATCACTTATGCCTTTAAAGATCTTAACCGACGAATCATCGTCATCAACTCATATTCGCCTGCCTCCTTATGACTAAAATACTCCTCTTTCAACAACGCGCCACAACTCAAATCATAAAATCTCCCGTTTTTGAAAATGGCTTGTCTCCGAATGCCTTCGTGCTGCATAAAAAGCAGTTTTTCCATTAGATTACTCATTTTGTGACCCACTATCGACTCGCCGCATACACGATTCAAGCCCAATCTTTCAAAAGCGTATTCCAACAGAAACAAGGCTGTCTCTAGCCAAGCGAAGCCGTCTCTGTAATCAGGATCCGCAATCATAATAGCGCCTGTTTCCGCAGAGCTGTTGATATAATGGATATTCACCAAACTGGCGTACCCTATCATTCGGCCAGTATCTCTGGCACAGACAGCCCAATAAACCTGATATGGATTGTGCGGTATTTTATTACGCACCCACTCCAAGGCTTCCGAATGGCTCATGCGACGATTCAGCCCCACACTCAAACGCTTCAAATCATCATCGTTCATCCACTGATAAATCAATTCAGCATCTTCTTCTTCAAAGGTTCTGAAAAAAACAACTTTTTCCATTTTGCAAACTATTTAGATTTCAATTTTCTTTTCAGCTTGATATATAAAGTAACCGCCTCGGTCACTGTTACACTGCACATTTTGAATGTCTCCCCAAATATCCGAATCCACAATAAAAGGATATTTTTCGGGATGTTGAATATATGTCAACACACGATTTTCTGTTTCATGGCACAAAAAATACACGCCCGAATGGTAGATAGGATGTGTCTGTGGCACCGTGAAAGTGCCCGTGGCCACTTCCAGCACTCCTTTCACAAAATCATAGCCTGTAGACAAACGCACCAGATCAGAGGAGATAAAGTCACCGCCCATGCGTGGACTTGTCTCAATCACATACGGAACTCCTGCTGCATCCATTTTTATCTCGGTATGTCCAGCCCCATATTCTATTTTCATGGCAGCGAGGGTCTGCACAGTCAACTCAGCGATTTCCCTACGTTGACGGTCGGACAATTGAGCAGGCTGATGATGGGCAAGTTCCACAAAATACGGAGCTTCTGTAGTAACTTTGTCTGTGATTTGCAGAATATAATGCTGTCCCTGATACGAAATGGACTCCACGCTGAACTCCCTGCCTTCCACATACTGTTCCAACATGACCAAGCCATTTGCCGACCACTCCAAGGCTCTATCGATAGCAGCGGAAATATCTTCCCGTTTTTTTACCAGTGTCACACCTCGGCTTCCGCCACTATCAGCGGGTTTAACAATCATCGGGCACTGCATATCTCCAACTTCCTCAACAGAACGCACCGCCTTATAGGCAGGAATGCGTATTTGCTGTCGGCGCATTTCTTCCCTCATGGTATATTTATTGGCAGTCAACGCCTCACATTCGGGCGAATTACAAGGAACGCCCAAGCCTCTCGACACATGGTAAACAAATGGCAACGCCGATTCAATAAGAAAAGATGTCACGCCCTGCACTTTCTCTTGTCGGCAAACCTCAAGTACTTTCTCCGGTTCCCTGAAAGAAATGTCATAAAAGCGCGACGCGTACTTGGTGGCACTGACATGGTCGTCATTGGCTATTCCAAACGCGAAGATTTCGTAACCCAATGCCGCCGCCTGACGATAAAACGACAGGTACTGGTAATTAGCGCCCAATACTGCGATTTTTTTCTTCATCTCAACTTCTATATAAAGGAAAATATGAAGACGAGGCATCAAAATCATGATCCGTCTCTCTTCTTTTTTCCACTAATTGATCATACAATTCTTGATTAAAAATCTCCTTGCCGATAGAAAACTGATAGTTCGCATTTTTGTTAAAGACAGACTTGAACTTATACAGATTGTCCTCTTTCGAACCTATGCCGCCACCCAAATGAAACGTTTTGAATCCCTGCTTGTAGCCCCATAACGCCGCTTCATACAACAACACATTGGACGGGGCCAAATGCCGGTAAGCCATATCCGATCCCGACAAATGATAATGCATCTGGTCATTGGCAAAAAGGATAATAGCCGCCGCAATGGTTTTTTCATCATACACCGCATAGAACACCTCGTAATGTCCCGCCAAATCCCTGTCCACAGACTCATAGAAATCTTCCCCGAAAAAATAATACGCTTCTGCTTGATCCTTCCGCATCGTTTCATTGTACATAGGAATAAAAATCTTCAACAGATCCATACCCGTACCATGAAGAATCTTCACGTCATTCTTCTGGGCCTTCCGTATCATATTGCGATTTTTGCTGGCTATATTTTCCCATATCACCTCCGGTGAAGCCAAATCCATGGCAATGGTATGGCCCAGGTCTATCACATTGGAAATCGATTTCATCGGTACCGCATTCTGCAATACCGGATGATACCGCACAAAATTATCCACAATATGATCCTGCCTCATGGCCTGGATATATGCCGTCCAGAAATTCTCCAACTGCTTCTGTTCCGTTTGTCCCTCAAAAAGCACACCTCCATAACCATAAGGGGTAATAATGTCAAAAAGACCGATAACGGCTGTTTTTCGCTTCATGTACACATATATCGCCCGAAGATTATCCGATTCGTAATACATCAGATTCGGCTCTCCATCCCCATGAATCATGAAAGACTTTACATAACCACTGAGATAATATACGTCATAGTTCGCGAAAGAGCTTACTATCTCATCCCACAAGCATGCCTCTTGAATTGAAATAATCTTAATCATCTTGTTTTTTCAATATTGTGGCGATTTTTTCCATCTCCTCTTGACCATAACGTTGGTCTATCGGGATACAAAGCAAATGATCATAAACATATTGCGTATGCTCATCAACGAGTGGGCAATTTTCCGCTTTGGGCCATACAATCGGGGCATAAACAGCCTCTGAAGCGAGACAGCGTTGAAGTTTGTCTCTCTGCCCAGTCAGTATCGGACAGTAAAGTGGCACAATCTTATCATTTAATTTACCCAGCGGGAAAGAGAGTATATCCGAGTGTTCCAATGCCGATGTCAGAAACTGATAATTCTGCCGTCTTGCGTGAGCCATCTCCTGCCGGTTCAGATTGGATTGTATTTTAGCAGAGATACTACTGATGGCATAATATTCTGTGCGTGAGTCCAATAGGCTCTCCGCTTCCCGATACATACGTAAAAAGTTCTCCTTACATCCAACATCATGGAACATATACTCATATTTGGCGAAAGCGGCTTCGCACTTGGCTTTTTCAAGCGCCACATCCGATGTTTCAGGATGATTTGCGAAAAAAGACTCCCTACTCACGGCAAATCCCCCGTCCGGAACTCCACACCATTTCCGGATACTGGCCACATAATAATCCACTGGCCATCGTTCCACATCGCTGTATAGGCACTGCGTGCAATCTTCAATAGTAACGATGCCATCCTGACTAAAAGCCTGTATTTCAGATGCATCACCCGACAAAGTGTCAAAGCCGAAGTAACGGTGTATCAGCACTACAGAGACGCCAAGATGCACAGCTTTGTCATGGATATCTTTAACAGAGGCATGTAAATTCCTATCGATATCATACACATCAACACGATACCCTTTTTGAAGGAATGGCTCAATAACGGTTTCGCAGGTAAAAGCCGGCAGCAAGGCTATTTTGGATGCCGACGGATGGGCACGTCCAATTTCGTCCAACACCATGGCAATTGCAGAGCGCCCTGTAGACAGCCACAAAAAATCCTTGCCCTCGCAGCCAAATTGCATAGGCGGGGCTAAGGGTAAATCCCTATATGTCTCATTCGGGACAAGCCAAAAATTACTACCGATTTCGCGTAACATGTCAAAGTTCTCCTTTTGCCTGCAGTTCCAGCATTTTATCCAAAAATCCCAGGTCATCCACCTCTTTCATATCGGCAGAGCCTGTGCCCACATCCTTCCGTTTAAACACGTTGACAACTGTCAACATGACGATTTTCAAATCCAGTCCAAAGGAACAATGATCCACATACCACACATCCATTTCGAACTTCTTGCTCAATTTGCAATGATTCCGGCCATGCACCTGTGCCCAACCAGTAAGGCCGGGACGCACTTCCATGCGGCGGGCCTGCTGTTTGTCAAACACCTTGAGATAAACAGGTGTCAACGGTCTCGGCCCCACCAATGACATGTCTCCTTTGAAGATATTGATCAGCTGGGGCAGTTCGTCAAGACTGGCAGAGCGGACAAAACGTCCCACTGGTGTCAATCTCTTTTCATCGGGCAGCAGCTCGCCCTGATCATCCCGTTCATCCGTCATAGTTTTGAACTTGATGATTTTGAATAGCTTTTGGTCTTTACCCGGACGTTCCTGCAGGAAAAAAGCCCCTGCCCCTTTGTTGGCAAAATGCAAACACAATGCTGTCAATGCAATTAGCCAACCAAAACACAAAAGGGCTATGAACGACAACAGCAAATCGAAAAAACGCTTGAAAAAATTTCGGTACATCGTTACTCTATTATTTTTAGTTCTCGTTCCGACAAGTGTTCATAATCAAACTCCTGCGCCACCTGACGAACTCGTTGACACATCGCCTCATACTCCTCTTTCGGCTGTTCGGCCAGCTGACGGATAGCTTTCACATATTCCTCGGGCGACTCCAAATCCCTTGCCACGCCCAAATTATATTTTGTAATCACATCGTCGTATGCAATTTTAATGTTGCACACAATGGGCTTGCCCGCCGCCAAGTACAGGAAAAGCTTCCCCGAACTCACACCATACTTTCCAAAATCCTTCTCATAATTCATAATATTCACCGTGGCTTGTGACACAATCCACGCACATTCGGGAAACGACAGATGACGTTCCTTGAATACCACATTGTTCATACCCTGTGATTGCACGTATTCCTTCAACACATCCCGATAGGCACCGTCACCATAAACAAAGAATTTGTATTTCGGATTATCTTTCAGAAAAGAAGCAGCCTCTACCAAGGTTTTGACATTGTTGGCCCGATTGATGGCTCCCAAATACACAATTTTATAAGCATCCTGATCATTGATATCCGCATCTTCACGAGGATAACGAATTTTATTCGCTTCAAACTGTTTTATATCAATACCATTATTGACATAATGTACATGATTCATGTCAATTTTTCCACCCGTTTCCGTCGTCCAACCTTTCTTTTTCAAATAATCAAATGCTCCCTCAAAAGTAAAGATTATCTCATCAGCGTGATAGTAATACCATTTCTCAATCTGATAGGCGATTTTCATCACCGGGTTATTTTCCTTTACCAAACCGTACGTCACAAAATCGTCAGGCCACATATCCCAAGCCTCGGCGATATATCTGGCTTTCAATTTCTTAGCCAATCTCACAATGGGATAATCAAAAGGAGGATGGATGTTCTGCAGAATAATATCCGGACGTTCAAATTGTTTTCTATTCTTAAAAATGACACGGGCAAAAGACCAAATGGAGTACATACGCCGAACTCCATTTCCCTGATATTCAGGAACATTTACATGTATATATTGAAAATCCCCGTGCTGTTTCTTCAAAAATGGCTGTCCCTGAAAATCTTCCGAAGACAAATTGGAACTCAAAGACGAGTTGAATGTAACAACCTCATAGCCAGCTTCCATAAAGCGCCTTGCAAAATGCAGATAGCGCGGATTGGTTGCTGTTTGAGGCGTTTCCGCATAGTAGTTGATAATCCAGATTCTCTTCATCCGTTCGAATTTAAAACTAAACTTCTGGTTGAAAGCAATTTAACAATCTCACCACCTCCTCGGCCTGCTCCATGCTGATAGCCGGACCTATAGGAATACTCAATTCCTGTGCTGCAATTTGCTCTGTCACGGGCAGAATCAGGGAATTCCACTCTTGATAGCAGGCCTGCTTATGCGGGGGTATCGGATAGTGAATCAATGTGCCCACCTCATTCCGTTCAAGGTAATCGTGCAACTTATCCCGATAACTACACAAGACAGGAAAAAGATGAAAAACATTACTTTCCAAAGGCAGGGTATCAGGAAGTGTAATATAATGATTATCAATATTTTCTATATAATATTGAGCAATTTGCTTACGATGCTGGTTATCTTGGTCCAAGTATTTGAGTTTCACATCCAGCACTGCGGCCTGAATCTCATCAAGACGGCTGTTGCGGCCACGAAATTGAAACACATACTTTGCGGAAGAACCGTAGTTGGCCAATGAACGGATGGTTTCCGCCAAGCGTATATCGTTGGTGGTCACCGCACCGCCATCACCCAAAGCACCCAGGTTTTTGCCAGGATAGAAACTATGTCCGGCCGCATCGCCCAAAGAGCCGGTTTTACGGCCGTCAACGGCAAGGCAGCCATGCGCCTGCGCATTGTCTTCTATCAACTTGAGCTGATATTTCTCACACAATGCGGCAATTTTTGTGGTATAAGCCAACCGTCCGTACAAATGCACAATACAAATGGCTTTGGTTTTTTCAGTGATTTTCGCTTCAATCTGATTGTCATCAATCTCTAACGTATTCAGTTTGGGTTCCACCAAAACCGGAATCAGACCATTCTCCGTAATTGCCAGAATAGTAGCGATATAAGTATTGGCAGGAACAATCACCTCATCTCCAGGCTGCATTATTCCAAGCTCTATATAGGCTCTGAAAATCCATATCAGCGCATCAAGACCATTGGCACAACCTATACAATATTGCGTACCGATATACCGGGCATAATCTTCTTCAAACTTTTTGTTTTCAGCACCTTGCAAATACCAACCACTCTCCGTCACACGACGGACAGCTTCTTGTATTTCAGCCTCATGCAAGGCAGTAACATCTTTTAACGACAAAAAAGGTATTTTCATTTCTATTTGTATGTTTCGTGTCCATATACGGCCACCCATTTGTCAAATTCCAAAACCATGTCCCTGATTTTAGGGTTTACCGGCATCACATCGTCCATCACGTAAGCGGTAATTTCCTCCAGATAGTCCATAAAACCATATTTTTTCAAGGCATAAACATTAACTGATAAGGGTTTATTAGGTATATGCCGACTGAAAGGTTTGACATTTTTCATACAAGGCGCACCAGTAGCCACCATGGAATACTGTCCGATTATAGTATATTGGTTGATGGTGCATCCCATACCCAGATTCGCTCCTTCCAAAATCTTGGCAATACCACCCAGAACACACTGGTTTGTAACAACCACATGATCTTGCAGAATATTATCATGCGACAGATGCACACCTTGCATGAGAAATACATCATTATGTATCACTGACTTTTGCTCATAGCAAGGACGTTCAACGATACAAAATTCGCGTATCACATTGTTATCGCCTATGAATACACACACATCCTCTACCTGTGATTTTATTTTTTTTGTGTCTGTGGCAGGACAGCCTATCACTGCATGAGAGCCAATCACATTGTTATTGCCCAGTTGTACCCCATCATAAATGATGGTATACGGCAGAATCACGTTATTGTCACCCATCAGCACATGTTCGCCAATGATCGCTGTTTTATCAATTTTATTCATTGAACTATTTTTTTATTTCTCTATATTCCAAAAACTTATCATAATTTCTGATATAGTCTTCCTCCTGATATACCTCCGAAGCCAGCACCATACAAACAGCGCCAGAGGAAAAATCCTCCAAATCACGCCACAAACCAGGGTGTACTAGCAATCCCTGATAGGGACGATTCAAGAAGAAAGTACGTTTAACAGAACCATCATCAAGTGTTACCCTAAACGAACCCGAGGCGGCCACTATCAGCTGACTTAAAGTCTTATGCGCATGAGAGCCACGCGACTCGCCGCCTGGAACATCATACAAATAATACACCCGTTTCACATCAAAAGGCAGAGTAACACCATTCTCCACTACCGACAAATTACCCTTTCGTTCGCTATGGTGCTTATCCAATTCTATGATAGAACAATCATATACACTATAGTTGGCCATCTTTTTTCAATTTTAGAAACTCTTCATAATCATAAATATAATCTGACTCATCAAAATGAGTGGAAGCGAACTCCAAAGCCAAGGAGTTGGTGGAGAAATTTTCCATTTCGCGCCACAGGCCTTGGGGCACATATAAACCATAATAGGAACGGTTCAACGTGAAGGAACGTTTTTCATTGCCATCATCAATTATCACATCGAAACTACCTGAAAGGGCAATGATAAACTCCTGATTCTTGCGATAGGCATGACCGCCTCGGCACTCGCCACCCGGAACATCATAAAGCCAATATGTCCGTTTTATTTCAAATGGCAAATGTGTCATCTGCTCGGCGAAGGACAAATTACCCCTCTCGTCCAGAATCCGGGGGAGATTTATTATTTTAACATCGTTAATGTCCATCTTCTTACATTTTTTCAATAATGCATTTCATTATATCACTTAATCTTCTGATACGAAGGTCAAACCAAAAACCTTTCGTCCTACCCATTTCATGAATTTACGGCCATGTTTCATGCCAGATCCCTTTCGTTTCAACCAGTAAACAAACACATCCCATGTTGACATCACCTTACGGTCGTGACAATTAATGACATATCCTTGCTTTTTGAAGAAACGGATTGCCGGCGGATAATATGCACCCTGGATAATCACTGGAATCTTGCTGATATGAAGTGGTTGTAGCAAATCCATCAGTATCAGTCCTTTCAGCCCTTCCTCTGAAGCAGCTTCTTTGCAACGGTCAAGTTCAAACTGCCAAGCGCTATAATCCCCATCGCCCAAGGTTTGCAAGAGATATTCCCTGTCCCATATCGCTCCCGCGGTATCCACTCCGTATGCCAAATGTTTGGGTATTTTTACAAAGTCCTTATCAAAAGGCTCCAAACCATCCGCATGACGAATATGGTCAAAACCGTCGTCCATATTCAAGAATGAGACCTGATGGGTTCTCATAAATTCAACCCTATCATGAATTAATTGATTATCAATATTTTCCGTAATGAAATAATCATCTAAGAAGGTACAGATATAATCCGCTTTGACTGCATGCACAGCATTTCTCAGACGAGTGCTCCAATCCCCTCCCCCAGTAATGGTTTTCACGCCATCACGCTCATACTGAACACTTTCCGTCACCACGTACCATTCGAAATCGCTATCTGGCCAAAATTTATCTTTCAGATTAAAAAACTCGTCCCATACATCGCGATATTTATCGCACGAGAGGACAAAAACCACCATTGAATTATTTGCTTCCATGATTATTGAACAATTTCGCCGTATGTATCCGGATGTTGCGGGTCAAAAACCTCGTTACAGTACATGACTGTCACCAAATCTTCAGTATCACTCAGATTGATAATGTTATGAGTATAACCTGGCAGCATATATACCGCTTGAATGTGATCACCGCTCACCTCAAATTCAATGATCTCATCGGTGCCGATTTTACGTTCCTGAATCAAACCGTGCCCAGCCACCACAATAAAAATTTCCCATTTGGTATGATGCCAATGCTGACCTTTGGTGACACCAGGTTTTGAGATATTGATACTTACCTGTCCGTTATTCAATGTATGAATCAGTTCTGTGAACGAACCTCTTTGGTCCACATTCATTTTCAAAGTCTGCACCGCTTTATCGGAAGGAAAGTAACTCAAGAAGGTCGCCATCAACTTTTTGGCAAAGCCACCATTGGGCATTGCAGGGACCGTCAAGTTCACCATTTGGCTTTTAAAACCATACAACATATCTGCCAGCTCTTGGAGTCTGATTTTATGAGTCAAAGGACAATAGCAATACCTTCCATTCTCATCAGGCAGAACAGTAAGTCCGTCAAATTCACAATGGAGTTCTTTGCCCTCCAGGCAAGCCAGCATTTCAGCTACGAGGTCATCAATATACAGCAGTTCCAAATCAACAGCCGGATCATTGATTGTTATAGGCACATCGTGGGCAATATTATGGCAGAAAGTAGCCACTACCGAATTATAATTAGGACGGCACCATTTTCCAAACACATTCGGGAAACGGAATATTTTTACATCAACCTGATTTTCAGCACCATAACTCAGTAACGAATCTTCAGCTGCTCTTTTGCTTCTGCCATATTCACTTATTCCGAAGCGCCCGGTAAGAGCGGCTTGCTGTGAACTGGACAACATGACCGGGCAATGATTATCATATTTTTTCAGTGTGTCGAGGATGACAGAACCAAAGCCATAATTTCCTTGCATGAATTCTTCCGGATTCTGTGGACGATTCACCCCGGCAAAATTAAACACAAAGTCGCAATCCTGGCAAAAATCGTCCAATGACCCAGTATCCACGTCATGTTCATACACTTCCTCAATCTGCAGAACGGGATGAGTGCGATCTTTTCCTGTTCTGATATTATTGAGGGCAGATACCAGATTTTTTCCGATAAAGCCTTTGGCTCCTGCAACCAATATTTTCATTATTCTGATCTTATTTCTTTCGTAAATGTTTTTGCTTGTAAGCCCAGATCTTCTCTTACAAATTGTAATTTTTTCAGAAGTTCCTTCATTTCCTCCACATTCAACTGTTTCGTATTATGAGAATTATACTCACCCATTTTGTCTATATCCGGATTACCGCCTTCAATTTTGTCATAATTCAAATCGCGGGCATCGCAAGGTATTCGGTAATATTGGCCACAATCTATGGCTCGAGACATTTCCTCGCGAGTGACCAGGGTCTCGTAGATTTTTTCGCCATGGCGGGTTCCAATGATTTTCACCTCCGTGTCGGCATATTTAGGGTCAACCTCTGTGTACACCTGTTTCAGAGCTTCCGCCAACACGTTCAACGTAGCAGCCGGAGCTTTCTGCACAAAAAGGTCACCATTATGACCATGTTCAAAGGCATATACCACCAAATCCACCGCATCGTTCAAAGTCATCATAAAACGAGTCATATTCGGATCGGTAATCGTAATCGGTTTCCCTTCGAACATCTGTTCCACCCATAGCGGGATTACCGAGCCACGGCTGGCCATCACATTGCCATAACGTGTGCAACAGATAGTTGTCGTTGCCTGTTCACCCAGCTGGCGGCCTTTGGCAATGGCCACTTTCTCCATCATCGCCTTGCTGATACCCATCGCGTTGATGGGGTAAGCAGCCTTGTCGGTGCTCAGCACCACAATATTTTTCACTCCATGGGCGACTGCCGATTCCAGCACATTGTAAGTTCCTTCCACATTGGTACGGACCGCCTCCATTGGGAAGAACTCGCAGCTGGGCACCTGTTTCAACGCAGCCGCACTGAATATATAATCCACCCCCGTCATTACTTCATCCACACTCTGACGATTCCTGACATCACCGATATAGAATTTCACCTTAGGATTCTGCAAGGCATGACGCATGTCATCCTGTTTTTTCTCATCACGGCTGAAAATCCTGATTTCTTTGATATCCGAATTGAGAAAACGTTTGAGTACCATATTCCCGAATGAACCGGTACCACCCGTTATCAATAAAACCTTATCTTTAAAAATAGACATAATATAACGTTTTTCGTTGATTACAAATTCATTACAGCATTTATATAATTCTCTGCCACCTTGCGGTCCGAGAGCGCCATAGCTGTTTGACGAGCAAGTGCGGACATCTTTTGCTTCTCTTTCGCCGTCATTTTTTCTATACGGCGCAACACCGCTGCCAACTCCCCGGCATTGCCAGCCTCGCACAAAAAACCATTTTCCTCATCCTTGATAATTCCCTCCATTCCCTCTCCTCTCGATGCGATAGTCAAGCAACCACGCGCCATGGCTTCCAAATAAACCAAACCAAACACTTCCTGTTTGCTTATCAATATAAAGCACTCATTATCATCATAATAACGTATTATTTCTTGTCGAGGACATTCACCAACAAAATCAACTTTGGCACCCAGTTGATGCTTATCTATATATCGTTGGGTTTCTTCGTAGGCTATATCTTTTGAGCCCACGTATGTCAGATGAAAATCAGTATCTCCCAGAGCCAGGTGGATTCCCTCTACCGTTTCTTTAGGAAATTTCCTTGGGATAGTCTGTCCCACAAACAGAAACTTGGAAACCATTCCTTCCGTGAACTGTTTTTCAATCCAGGAGGTTTCCAAATATTCGGCAGGCACTCCAGACCAACAAACCAAGCTCTTCTCTCTATGTCCAAAAACAGCCTCAAAACGCTTTTTGATCGGAACTGACCTGAAACCGATTATATCCACCCCATTGATTACCTGTTCACAATCACGGCCATAGCATTTTTGTAACACCTCGGGGCCCAGTTCATGCAAAGAAACACAGGTTTTTGCCGAAGGAAAGACCTTTTTCAATGCACCGATGATTTCAAATTGCGGATTATGGAAATGACCAATGATTGCGTCGGGCACATAATCCCGTTCCCGCAAAATAGTTTTCAGCCGCTCCACCTGCTGGCGAATAACACGTTTCGGATACCTGCCATGAGGGATGTACTTGAAAATCGGAATACTATATACTGGAATTCCGTCCACCTCATGCTGAACCACCTCTTGATTTCGGTCCATTTCAGCTTTATTGCCAATATAACGTTCCGCCAACTTAGGAAACAACGAAGCCAAATCGGTATATATGCGAGGAAACATTGACCTGTAATTGATGACCAACACCTGATAACCCATGGCCTTCCACTCGCGAGCAAAATAATGGCACACTTCTGTTCCCGGACGCAAGGGATCTGGATACATTGTGGTGATCAACAAAATATTCTTCATAATAGCAACATTATTTCTGTTATCACCTTTGTTGACCATGTCTGATTCTGATCCAAACACTTTGAAACATCTCTTTCACAATCGACCGTTCGTCTTTAGACAATCCTATAAAGAAGCATAATAAAACATAGCAAAATACCGTACACAGGAACACAACTATGGAATACACTATGTCTTGCGAAATACGGTATAAGGATATGCAAACCACCATAGCGATAAGGGCTGGAGGAAATACTTTAACAGACAAATCTTTAAGAAAAGACGATATTTTGAATTCAGTTTGCCTTGATAACATAACCACTCTCGCAAAAGACGCCACAGTTTCACAAATAACAAATACCACAATTGCCATATAAGCCTCCATACCACACAAAAACAATACCAATGACACTGGCAAGGATAACATTCTGATGGAAGCCACAACAATAGAGAACCACTTAATATCTCCAATGGCCTGATTAGCGTAGAACAATCCCATGGTCAGCTGGTTTATCATACATGCCACAATCAACAATCTGGTATAAAGTATTGTATCATTCGGAAAATCCCCCAACCACCATGTCAACACTGCCGGCATCATCACTAACAAAGGAATGGCAATGATTGACATCATAAAAAAACCGAGCCGGCCTGCCAGCATTGACAGACGAAGCATTCTCTGGACATCTCCCTGCCCATAACTTTTCATGATTTGCGGTTTCATCGAATCAATCACGGAAGCGGACAAGGTGTAAATTACACCTTCCATTTGTCGTGCCAATGCAAACACCGCGTTAACCATAGTGCCAAAAAACTTGTTCAGCAACACGGCATATCCCTGACGTGGTATGACCGTTCCCAACACATCCAAAAGAGTCCAACTGGCAAAGCCCGAAACACCCTTCAATTCCTTTACGGAGCATACACCTACGCTCATATCCTGTCTATACTTTATGGCACAGAATATAATGTAAGACAAAACATCAAAAACAGCGATGGCCGCCATCAGCGCTCCATATAGCACCAGCCGGTCTGAATGATACGACGAAATCACAAATGCCACTCCCAGTTTAAGCAGGGATTCCACAATTCCGATAATAGACACATATAAAAAATGCTCATGAGAAATGATTAAAGCTGTAAACGGGGTAACCACCACATTGAGAAAAAGCGTCACCAACATGAATTGATATATCCACTTGGCACTGGAGAGCCGCGTTGCAGAAATTGTCAGTTCATCAAAAACGAACAAGAAAACAATCTGCAAAAGCAACACCAAAGCGACTGCAATCAGGAAATGCAGGGCGAAGCAAGCTTTGAATGTCTTTTGAGTCTTTTCAGGAATCCCCTCCCCTATGCTTACCGAAATAAAGCGGGTGGAGGTCATAGAAAGTGACGCACTGACAAAGCCGAGCAGGTTGATTACTCCCGCTACCACATCATAAATACCGTAATCATCCGCGCCAAGGGCTTTCAATATCAGGCGTACAGAATACAAACTGATAAGTACCCCCAGTACAAGTTTCACGTACAGAATTACCGTATTAAGAGCAACTTTATTAGCGACTTTCATCCGTATTTACTACTTCAAAAACGTGTATTGGCTTTACAATCTTCCGTCCACCCATTCACGAGGAAGGACGCCTTTCACATCATAAATCACGCCACCCTCACGAACCAAATTTTGCAGCTTTATGGTTTCAAACTGGCTGTGCGCGACTGCCAAAATTACCGCATCATACTGATCTTCAGCAAGTTTATTCAAAACATGGATACCATATTCCTTTTCAGTTTTTTCCTGATCAGCCCATGGGTCATACACTGTGATATTCGGGGTATATTCCAACAAAGTGTCATACACATCCACAATTTTGGTATTTCTTATATCCGGGCAATTCTCCTTGAAAGTAAACCCCATAATCAATATTTTGGCATCTTTCACCCGCACCCCTTTTTTGTTCATACACTTGATGGTCTGGTTGGCCACATACGCGCCCATGCCATCGTTCAAGCGGCGGGACGCATGCATAATACGAGGCAACACGCCATACACCTGGGCCTTCTGTATCAGGTAATACGGATCGACACCTATACAATGCCCTCCCACCAAACCAGGACTCAATTTTATGAAATTCCACTTGGATGACGCTGCCTCTATCACATCGTGGGTGTCGATGCCCATCGCATTGAAAATCTTGGCCAACTCGTTCATAAATGCGATATTCACGTCGCGCTGAGAATTTTCAATGATTTTTGAGGCCTCGGCAACCTTGATAGAAGGAGCTTTGTGAGTGCCATTTACCAAAACACTGTTATACACCGCATCCACCATATCCGCAATTTCAGGAGTGGAACCGGAGGTCACCTTCTTGATTTTCTCCACCGTGTGTTCCTTATCCCCTGGATTGATACGTTCGGGACTATAGCCTGCATAAAAGTCACGGTTAAATTTCAATCCCGACACTTTTTCAATCACAGGAATACACTCCTCTTCTGTCATACCGGGATAAACTGTTGATTCATAGACAACAATATCCCCTTTACCGATAACCTTCCCCACTTCCTCACTTGCCTTCAGCAAAAGAGTTAAATCCGGCCTGTTTTGTTCGTCAACCGGAGTTGGTACAGTAACCACATAAAAATTGCAGTTTTTAATATCCTCCAGAAGACTTGTACACCTCAAGCCATGGTTTTGAATAGCATTCCGCAACGAGGCATCATCCAATTCCATTGTTGAATCATGTCCATTCATCAAAGCCTCCACACGGGAACTATTGATGTCATAACCCACAGTCTTATATTGGGTAGAAAAAAGACATGCCAACGGCAACCCCACATAACCAAGTCCAATCACAGCAATCTTACAATCATTCATATCACCAAGATCATTAAATTGTCACACTTCCCGTATTCTTCGAACCCAGATGTTGTAAAGACACACCTAAAAGAACAAAACTCATCATGGTTGTTGTTCCCGGTCCAAAAGGATACGTAAACTCAAACATTGATATCACAAAAAGAGCCAGCACCGGGTAAGCACCCACATTCATCAAATTGTTGACTCCCTCTTTCAATATTCTTTTCACATCTGTAAAAAACAAAAGCAAATATATTGCCAGAAACGGGAAAGCTCCCAGCAAGCCAAATTCGCACAAGACGCACAAAGGATAATTATGCGCTGTATAAACACTTCTGTCATTCACCATAAGTCCCAACAAGGGATTCTCCGCAATCACTTGCAAAGCCTGCTGGTTACGAAACATTCTGCCAGAAGAAATATCACCATTTGTAAAACCCGAAAAAAGACTTTCAGAAACATAATGTTTCACTGACAGGGGCATAAAAAAATACAACACTACCATAAGCACCAAAGCCACCCACAATGATAGCAGTATATAATTACCGCGATATCGCTGGAACAGCATCAGAGCCATAACCAAAGCCATGGCCAATAATGCCGCTCTTGCCCGGATAGTGAGCACCAGTGCAATACACAAAAGGGCAAGTCCAAAACCTATAAACATCATCAGGAGCTTTTGTCGACCGGAAGCACTAAGCGCCATTCCCAAGCTTAAAATAGACGCAGTAGCAATCAATGGACCTATCGCATTTTTGTGTTCCACCGTATACATTTCTGTGATTCGGAAGCCACTACCCTGGATAAAAATCGATAATAACCCCACGAGAACAGCTCCTATGACATACAACAATATCACTCCCCTTATCCTTTTCTCATCCATTTTCATCTGTAATCCCACCATAATGGCACAAAGAGGAATCGCAACACAACGTAATTCCGATTTCAAACTCGCTTCACCCAAAAAACCATAGAACAACATTGCCATAAAAGCCGCTATTCCCCATAAAAGCCAGCTCATATTGGTAACTTGGCAGGAAAACACAGGCTTATCCACCTGGCTTAACATAAACAGCAGCAAAAAAACAAGGAAAATAATACTATGGAGTACTGCTTCTGCCTTCGCCACCCCTATTATCGCAGGATGATAAACCATCGCCACCAGTACTGCCAACAATAGCAATAATGCATAGCCCAGTCTGTCAACAATGGTAAAAGCAAGCGGATATTTCAGGTGTAGCGTACCCCACATATTCCTAAAATTCTTTAATCTCTTTTGAAGATATCACGAGTATAAACCTTGTCCATCACATCCTCCAAGCAGGCGTCATAACGATTGGCAATGATTGCCTGGCTGAGCTTTTTGAACTCATCCATATTATTGACCACACGGCTTCCGAAGAAAGTAGAACCGTCTTCCAACGATGGCTCATAAATAATTACCTCAGCACCCTTGGCCTTCACACGTTTCATCACCCCCTGGATACTGCTCTGACGGAAATTGTCGCTGTTGCTCTTCATGGTTAAGCGGTAAACCCCAATCACACATTTCTTCTCATTCTGCGCATCATAATCCCCGCGATTGTAGTAATCATAATAGCCTGCCATCTTCAGCACTTGGTCGGCAATGAAATCCTTGCGTGTGCGATTTGACTCCACAATGGCACGTATCAGTTCTTCTGGTACATCATAATAATTGGCCAGCAACTGTTTGGTATCTTTCGGGAGGCAGTAACCGCCATAGCCAAAGGAAGGATTGTTGTAGTGGTTGCCAATACGCGGATCGAGGCACACACCCTCGATAATGTGCTGCGTGTTAAGGCCTTTGATTTCGGCGTAGGTATCCAATTCGTTGAAATAGCTGACACGCAGAGCCAGGTAGGTGTTGGCGAAAAGCTTCACTGCCTCGGCCTCCGTGGATCCCATGAACAGGACAGGAGTGTCTTTCTGCAAGGCACCTTGGTAAATCAAATCGGCGAAAACATGAGCCGCTTTGTCCAGCAATGGATTGGAGGCATCAAAGCCAGCAATAATGCGGGAAGGATACAGATTATCATACAAAGCCTTGCTCTCACGCAAAAATTCGGGAGCGAAGAAGATATTCGGTTTACCACCGAGTTCAGGGTGTTTAGCGGCCATTTTCTCCCGCACCGATTCGGTATAACCAACTGGTATCGTGGATTTTATCACCATCATAGCCTGCTGATTGTATTTCAGCACCAATTCAATCACACTTTCCACTGCCGAAGTGTCGAAGAAATTTTTCACACTATCGTAATTGGTCGGAGCGGCTATTACGACAAAATCAGCATCTTTATAAGCCATTGCCGCATCCAAGGTGGCTTGGAGGTTCAACGGTTTTGAGAGGATAAAATCCTGTTGTGGCTTCCCTTGTTTTAAGGCAACATCCTCTGCGAAAAAACGCTCGATATACTCATCCTGAATCGGGGACTTACGCTGGTTAATCATATCGACCTTTTCAGGTACAATGTCGATAGCCACTACTTGATTGTGCTGGGCCAGCAATGTTGCGATTGACAGGCCTACATAGCCTGTTCCTGCGACTGCAATTTTCATAATATTCTGATTTTTTTGATATTTTACTTTATCAACAATTCCACTGGGCAATGGTCGGAGCCATAAATTTCATTATGAATATCCGCCGAAACAACCCGGTTCATAAAAGGTGAGGACACCAAAAAGTAATCAATGCGCCACCCTGCGTTTCGTTCGCGGGCGTTCATGCGATACGACCACCACGAATACTTGACCTCTTCGGGGTGCAACTGCCGCCAGGTATCGGCAAAACCTGCCGCCAGCATTTGGTCCATACAAGCACGCTCCTCATCAGTAAAGCCGGCGTTTTTGCGATTGGTACTAGGATTTTTCAAGTCTATCTCCTGATGCGCCACATTCATATCCCCACATACAATCACCGCTTTTTTCTCTGCCAAACCACTGAGATAAGCTCTGAAGTCAGCCTCCCAATGCATGCGATAATCCAAGCGTTTCAGACCATCCTGAGAATTGGGAACATAGACGTTAACAAGATAAAAATCAGGCATTTCCATCGTAATCACACGTCCTTCGTGGTCATGTTCGTCAATGCCGATACCATAAGTTACCGACAAGGGGGAATGCTTGGTATAGATGGCAGTACCCGAATAGCCTTTCTTGTCGGCATAGTTCCAATAGGACTGATATCCAACGAATTCCATATCGATTTGGCCTTTTTGCAGTTTGGTTTCTTGCAGGCAGAAGAAATCCGCATCAAGAGATTCAAAAATATCGGCGAAGCCTTTTGCGGCGACAGCGCGCAGACCGTTTACGTTCCAACTGATGAGTTTCATAAGGTTATCGTTTTTTAATTTCCTCAACAAGGGCAAGGAAGTTTTCGGTTTCCTGGCGGATTTGCTTTACAAAGCTGGCAGATTCGGCGGTACCGACAACCGCCTCTTTCTCTTCCTCATTGCGGAAAGTGGCATTGCGGTATGGGTTTTCGTAATCTTTCTTTCTTGAAAGGAATACCTGATCACAGATAAACTGTTGAATTTCGCACACTTTGTCCAAGCACTGCTGCCACATTTCCTCACTGATTTCCTCCATTTCATCCTTATGCAGAAAGACCAATGACTGATAGGCATGGAAGAGTTTCTCCATGGGATAATTCTCCCACAAGGAATCGTAACGATGATGAATGGACACCCAGCTGTCGAGCTTGCCCGAACAAATATCGGCTTTCAGTTGGTCGAGATCCTCACCGCAAACCAGCTGTCCACCCAAATTAATCCATTCGCGTTTACGGGAACCTGAAGCCAAAGCAACCAGATTGCGAGAACTCATCTCCGGATGGGTCTTCAAATAGCGGATAGCATTTTTCATGGCATAATACACAATCATATCACCGTATGCGCGATAAGCTTCCACATGTTTGAGAATACGCACTTTCCGTTTGCTATTTTCCATGCCCTCTCCAAAAACTTCCAATTTGCGGGCTTCTTCCGGCTCATTTTCCAACAATCTGTGACCGATGGCACGCAGCGCCTTGCTGTCCATATCCGACTGATACTCGCCTTTCGACATAAGCCATGCTTTTCCCGTCCATTCCGCCAGCAACTTGCGACCTCGGATAGTTTCTTCCATGGTATCCGGTGCAAAAGTCTCAAACTCAATATTCTGAATTTTTCTCTTACGTTTGTCCCTGTTCTTGTATTTGGAAGAATTACGGGCAATAGCGTACATATCGTACATCCACCAATAAGCTGGCATCACCTCCAATTCATTCGTATGGTCGTTATTATTCACCAGACTGAAAGGCAACTTGATATTCAACTCGTATTTGTAGTCGGCCTTCGACAGCAAGGTAAAGGAGGCGAAGGTGGATGAATGTTTGACCGAAGAGCACAAGCCCGGCCAGAAACCGCGCTTGGCATTAATCTCTCCGTCGGTAGCGCGACTGTTGTGGTTGGAACCTATCGTGGCACCAGCAGCCATATTGCTCTGTCCCATCACACACGAAGCAATAAGGAAGGAATTGTTGTGATGTTGCTCGTGCGAGGGGAAAATCAAGTTGTTCAGCACCTCGCAACATGAAATGGTAGAATTGTCGCCCAAAACGGAATAAATGACACGGGCGCCGTATTTCAGGTTGCAGTTGTCGCCCACCACAAAGCGGACGGCCACCACCGAGTAGAAAATGCGGCAACCATAACCGACAATACCATTCACCAGAATAGTGCCCTCGCCAATTTGGCTGGGTTCCTCCAGCGAAGAATTGATTGTGACATTCTTGAGCTTGCTGGCACCCTTGATGTAGCAGCCGGGACCGATTTTCACATCCTTCAGAATCCAAGAATTCTTGATAACACATGACTCCCCTACCGTACCATAATAGCCACGGCGATTGTCAAATGTTTTCTGGGTTATCTCTGCCAATCTTTGTTGCAAACATTTATCATCCTGGTATTTGGCCCATAAATACGCATCTGCCGTTATCATGCCATCGAAAGGCATAATGCGGCGTCCGCCGGCCTCGTTCATCACCTCCAGCCAAATACGCACATCCTCCGGTTCCCCTTCTTTGACAATACCATTACCAAATTTGGAATGGTCGGTGGCCGACAACTCGTGCACATTGAACAAAATCGTATAATCGCCAATGATATAATTGGCCATGTAATGAACATCATGGATGGCTACATTGTCACCGATGTCACAGGAGATAATGCTACTGTCGGTAATGCCCACCGGCACACGGAGGTCGTGATATTGCAGAATCTCACAGGCTACTCGTCCAATACGCACCATGCCGAAAAAACGGTTGTTGCGAATCATGTTGGTGTCGAATTCCTCGCTCACCCAAATATCGTCCCAGTTGGTAGCGGAATTACTATTCTTCACCAAACGTTCCACCTCGTCGGAACGAAGATGCCGCCAGCCTTTCTCGGGTTGTTTTGCCTGTTGATTCCTGAAATAGTATTCATCGTAACCATGCAGGTATTTCTCGTCAATAAAATTTTTATAAATGCGATCGTACGGTAGAAGTGTTACGCGATCCATATTTGTGTTGTTTTGGTTTCTGATTTTCTGTTGTAGAGACGCAATGCATTTCGTCTCTATCTTACAATAAGCTATTTCCGTTAGAGAAACGACATGTACATCGTCTCCAAAGGGTTCATTCTATTTTTTTGAGGCATGAAATGGGCATCTGCAAAGCAAAAGCCGTAAAATTACTCAAGGTGATAACGAAACGACGCTGTCCGTTGATCTTGGCCACCACCCCCTCTATGCCACTGAACTGACCCTCCGTGACCACGACCCGGTCTCCTTTTACCAACGGCACCTGTTCCATTTGATTTGCATCGGTCATGTCCACCGCGCGCATGAAATCCTCCATCTGGCGGTTGGGGACAACCATACTGGACCGTGTGAAATGATCTGTGACCAATTCTGTTTTGTATTTCAGGCTGTTCACAATGGCAAAACGACTATCGGGAGCGCAAAACATAAAACAGGTGGATGGGATCAGCGGCACCTCAATCTTTTTCCTGCGGCGATTCACATACACATGCTCTTCCATGCGTGTCGGCAAATAATTCCTGATGCCGTATTCTTCCAACAACCCCCGCACCGCCTTTTCCTGGCGAGGACGGGTTTTCAACACAAACCAGCTATTTTCCGATTCAATTGTCATCTTTCGTATCGTCTTTATACAGCTTCGCCACTGTCGGGAACGTCCTATTTCCGAACAAATAATTGATTATCAGCACTATATAAAATTATATAGCACTTTTACACATAACTTACAAAAATAAGATATTTTTCGAAACAACCTACCAATATAAAGTATTTTTATACTTTATTAACGGAAAATGATGAAGGAGGTAGGAATCAAATGATAAGAATTCAGAATTCAGAAATGTTTGCTCTTTCTAATCTCTCTAAATTTTTTAATTAACACATTAGCACATTAACTAATTTGCTAATTATCTCAGGCTCTTCACATAGTCTTCTATCTCGTTATACAAGATATCCTTTTTTATGACTCGTTTATCCTTGTCCACCAGGAACATATAGGGAATGGTGACGAGATAGAAAAGCTCCTGTTTTTCTATTTCGTTATCATAATTCCAGGAATTCAACCACTTAGGATTTGCCTCATTCTTCAAATAATTTTCAAAAACTTTCTGATCTTTTTCGAAATACACCGTCAACACCACAATTTTGCCATCTTCGATAGCCTTGTTCAGTATGGGATAATCCTTCATTTTGGTACGTACCTGACGGCAGGTAGGGCATTCGGGATGCTGGAAATACAGCAGCATATAAGGGCTCTTGATATCGTACAATGTAGTGGTATCTCCATTGCTCATCAGCAAGTTGAAATTAGGCAAGATACTGCCATTCAAATTCTTATCCAAATGTTTCAACTCTGACTCATAACGGGTTTTGCGTACCTTGTCGGTCTTGTCATAGGCCAAGGCATCTTTCAGCATGATAATATACAGATCTTCAACACGATAGATAGACTTGGCAGCCCCCAAGATTTCCTCCAATTTATCGAAAAAACTGAAGTACACCTTGTCATTGGCATGGGCGGCTTTCAGCGCAGCTCTCAAATATGGTTCAGAAGCCTCCGCATCGAGATAATAAAGGATATTGGCAAACTGCTTATGCTTATTCACCGCAATCGGTGTATTGATCATCCGTTCGTCCTCCCATGCGTAGTTATCGTATAAATGATTGGCAATAAACATTTGCATTTGCCGCTGATTGCCATAAATTTCGCGAGGCGGATTTGGCAGATCCACTGTCGATTTGATGATAGAACCCAGCAAATATTGCTTATACTGATCCGCTTTCTGTTGCTGAAAAGCGGTTTTCTCCTCTCCGATACGTATAGCCCGAGCCATCAATGAATCCACAAAAGGCTGCATCATATACTGCGGGAGATTGTTGCTCTGCATCTCGCGAAACTCCACGTCCAGCAGATACAAACGATGGTCATACTCCTTCATTTCTTTCATATACTGCTGGTTAGCCTCGTTTTCAGGGCTATTGACAAACTTCACCACACTGTCTTTTTCGACGATGGAAAACTGCTGCGATTTATGGTCAGAAATCAGGATTTCCGTAATGCCTAGAGAATCGCCATTCAACAGATAAATTCCCGGTTCCAAGGATTTTTTCCCTTTGAAAACCACCGTTTTGGAATTGGGCAATACCTGCAGGTCCACAAAATCTTTTTTCCCGTCGTAAGCTTTCAGATGGAGCGAATCGTAGTGTTTTGTAGTGGAAAACTTGATTTCATAGCCCTGAGCGGAAAGACTTGCCGTGGCATAAAGAATCACTACTAGCGCAACTATCTTATTGATAACATTCCAATTTTTCATGACACTCTGCTTTTCTATAAAGAATAACCTGCAAAGATACAAAAAAATGTTGATACCGATATTTTTTTTGAAAATTACCGTTATCCCTGTGGAGACGTTTCGAAAAGTCTCTACAAAGATTACCGTTCCTCCAACCACTGCTCAATATCACGCAGTACCTCTTCAGAAATAGTGATTTCAATTTGTCCGTACTCTGTAGGAAGACCAGTCGTACAGGGCTGGAACAGATGGTTCAATCGCTCGTAAGCATGGGTCATCAAGTTGGTCTTATGGGGCAGATTTTGTTTCAAAACGGAAAAGCTACTCTCCCACTCCACTTGAACATCCTTTTTGCCATTCAAAGCCAAGACAGGGCATTTTACCTTTTTCAAGTATTTGGGCTGATTCAGTCTGAACAACTCATAAAACCACGGAGAGCTTACCGTTCTCAAAGTCTGAAAGACAGCTGCCTGCGTCATATTCAGCTTTTTCTGCTGCTCCCCACTCATGCCCGCGCTATAATCCCGCAACAACTTGCCACAACGATCCGAAGCCTCCTTAAGGCTCTTGGACTGCTCTATGGTGGTGTACAATGCTTCCGATATCCGTACCGATTCAGCCTTTTCCTCAGCCGAAAGAGTCGTATCATGCTGATTAAGAGCTTCTATCTGATAGAGCAAGGTTGCTTTGGCGGAAGTCATCATACCCGCCATTGAAATGATGAAGGCGACATTTTTGTTTTTGGCTGCCACCATCACCGCGATAGTGCCACCTTCGCTATGTCCGAGAATACCTACTTTGGCCTGCTTGAAATGCTCATTGAAAAGCTTGAAATAATCCACCACAAAAGAGGCAACATCAGCAAAATCATGCGTGGTGCATTTGGCATACTGTGCCCTGGGGAGATCATCATAGCGAAACACGGCATAACCTTGACGAGTCAGTTGATCGGCGATGACGGCAAAGGGTTTGTGACCCATGATACTCTCGTCGCGGTCCTGCCAACCCGAACCGGAGACCAAAATCAGCAGTTTATTGTTAAATTCGTGTTTGCGAGAAGGATACGACAGCGTTCCCGTAATCGGAATCTGTCCCAAAGTGGCATGAGGAAATTGCAGTTTCACCTCCTCAGTCTCATAGGGAAAAGGCTCCTTCGGGGTCTGTGGACGATTCAACTTCCAGCGTTCCGCTACACGATGCAAAGTCAACGGAAGTTTCGCCCCACCCTGCTTAAACACACCAATAATGTCTTCATTTTTAGCATTATAAACAGCTTGATAAGCAGCTCCAATACTCTTCGACTTCAATTTCAGGGTATCGTTCTGAAAACTGATGCTATTGACCTCAATTCCTGACGCATACTGGTCAGGGCTATCCATCTCGGCCCATAGGCTGTCACCCTGCTGTCTCACCGCCAACACCAAGCGAAGGGAGTCCGTCCCCACTGGCAATTTTCCTTCCCAAATGCCCGCAATCTGCGAGAATACGGAGAAAGGGAAAAGGAGAGCAATAGCTATGAGGGGTAAACGAAAAGACATTGGAATTTATAATTTACAATTAATAATTGATAATTAATAGTTTATGGTTTAATGTTTATAGTTTACAATTGATAGAGGGGGCTTTGAGTATTGACAAAATTTGAATTCTGAATTATTTTAGTCTGTTCAAGGCCCGGTGGTAGGCAGCTGCATTGCGGTTGTGCTCTGCCAAAGTGGCGGCGAAGTTATGGTAACCCGACAAATCCTCTTTGGCACACATATACAGATAGTTATGATGCGTGTAATGCAATACTGAATCCATGGTAGAAGCCGCGGGGATACGGATGGGGGCTGGAGGAAGCCCCGGATAAAGATAGGTATTGTAGGGTGAATCAATCTTAGTGTGCTCCAGCAAAATACGTTTCAATGTAGGATCACCCACGGCAAACTTCACCGTCGGGTCGGCTTGCAGGAGCATCCCTTTGTTCAGGCGGTTCATATAAACCCCCGCAATCAAAGCTTTTTCGGAAGCCTTGTAGTTTTCCTCCTCCACGATGGAAGCCAACACTGCCACCTCTGTGGGACTGAGACCGATTTCCGCTGCTTGTTTCAATCGCTCTTCATTCCAGAATTTATGATAATAACTCATCATGCGCTCAAAGAAATCCTCAGCTGTGATATCATAGAAAAACTCATAACTGTCAGGAATAAAAGCGGCTACACAAGTCGCTGTATCAAAGCCATAATTTGACAGAAACTCGTTGTCATTCAAAAGATTGTACAATTCTTCAGGGGCAAAAAAGAAACGATGGTCCACCTTGTCCACCAACTGCTTTTTGGTGCGCAGATTGTTGAAAGTGAACTTCACAGCGTAATGCTGTCCCTGACGCAGTAGGCTTGTGAGTTCCAAGTTCGTCATGCCCGCTCGCAGCTCATAATGTCCCATGCGAGGGGTCTTGAAACGCCTCAAATCGCAAGTCCATTGGAACGTTTTTTCATCGAGCAGCACCTGATGAGCCCTCAGAGAGTCCATCAGCTGGTCGAAAGTAGCGTTTTTCGGCACTGTAACAACTGCCTTTTCCACCGCCACATTATTTTTCTTAAAAACGGTGTTATAGGCCATTGTGCCCCCCACCGCGATGATAATCACCACAACCAACAATATGGTTCTATTTCTCATTTTCATGAATCAACTGTAAAATCAAAACATCCAAAAAACCATTCTTCCCCCGCATCCAATCCTTCTTTCTGCCTGTCAGCACAAAGCCGGCATGCTGAAATAACTTCAAACTTATCTCATTGTTTTCCATTACGTTACAATATACCTGATGCAATTGGAACACCGAAAACAGATACTGACACACGCAACGTACCGCCTCTTCCGCATAACCGTTTTCGCGATACTCTTTGGCAATGAGGATACCGATGCCAGCGCGGCGGTGAAAAGGCTCAAAATCAAATATATCCACCGCCCCCACCGTGTTTCCCTTCCAGTCCTCCACCATCAAGCGCAACTGCCGCGACGCATAGATATCCATCGTGGAAGTCTTGATGAATTCCTGCAAGGTGAACTTGGAAAAAGGCACCATAGTATCGCTGACCTTCCAAACCTCCGGATCGTTTTCCCAGCGATAAAGGAGGTCAACATCGCGGGGCTCCATAGCACGAAGACGAACAAGTTGTGTTTGCAATGGATTTTGCAGCTGCGTGGACGCAGATGACACCATGGGATTGCCACCTGTCTTCATCTGCGGGGACGCGGATGACTCCATGCTTTTTTTCGAAGAATCTGCCATTACAATATGCGTTTAATAATCCGAAGTTGATGGGAATACTGACCTTTGTCGGCGTTGAAAATGCCAGTGTCATCGAGTTTGTCGATACGCACCTGCCCCGAGGCATGGATGATTTTGCCAGGACCGCAGACCATACCCACATGGATGATTCTGCCCTCCTCATTCTGGAAGAACGCCAGATCTCCGATTTGTGCCTCGGAGGCAAAGTCCAAAGGCTGTCCCAGCTCCACCTGCTGCGAAGCGTCGCGCGGGATCAGCACTCCTATACTCTTGTATATCAATTGTGTAAAGCCTGAGCAGTCGATACCTGCGGGCGTGCGGCCACCCCAGAGGTAGGGAGCGCGGAGGAAGCGCATAGCGAACTCCAACATAGATGACAGTTGAAAACTGAAAACTGAAAACTGAGAACTGAAAGTAGTTTCAGATTCTGAATGTTGAATTTTGAATTCTGAATTCTCTACTGCCTCTTCTGACCAGGATGGAAGCGTGAAAGCAGCATTGCCCATCTGGAAACGGCCTTGGTCATCGGGTTTAGGGAAGGAAGCGCCTATAAAAACCGGGAAAATGGTTTGAGTTTTTCCCTCGCAAATCAAAGTCATAAAATCGCTCACCATGGACTGGGGAGCTTGTTTCAGCTCCTGAAATTGCTCCTTGCTCAGGGTATGATGGTATTTCTGGCTCAAGAAGCCCTCATAGCCACAATCCGAGGTTTTGATTTTCAGCCAGTTGCCATTCTCTTCCAGCACTTCGTACAGGTCGCCGAAGAGCAGCTGGGACACCATTTCGGCGCGTTCGGATGCCTCGCCTCGCAGGGGCACTACCGACAGGATACAGACACCGTAACTCATCGCTTAGAAAGGCAGGTCGTCGCCGGTATCGGTGAAGGTATCGAGATCGTCAGAAGCCATAGGCGGCAGTGTGTCGGCGGGGACTGGAGCAGCGGGGACTTGCTGGTAGGCCGGGGCGGCAGGCTGCATCGGGTTCTCCGTGGCAGGTTCTATCTTCCAGGCTTTGATATCGGTGTACCACTTGCCATTGAACTCGCGAGACTCAATTGAGAAGGAAACCTTCACAGTATCACCAATATTCACGGTATCCAACATATCGAGTTTGTCGCCCCATAGGTTGGCGCACACTTTCTTGGGATACTGTTCCATGGTTTCGATGACGAATTCCTGTTTCTGCCAGCTATTGCCCGTACGGCCGATGCCGGACTGGAGGGGCAGTTTCTGCAATAATTTTCCTATGATTTCCATGATGATATAAATCTTTTTTGAAACTGCAAAAATACGAAAATTTTTCCTTTTCTTCATCAACTTTTAAAACGTCAATCATCCGTGTAATCAAAAAAATTATAATAATTTTCCTTTACACTCAAAAAACTTATTCTTTAGTATAAAACGACTGACTTTTCAATATTAATTCAGAATGTGCCAAGGCACAACATCCTATTAACCCCGCACAAGCACGATAGTGCGTAGTGTGGGGTGGTGAGAATGAACGAGTAATATGCGTGCAGAAGGCACGCCACAAAGACCCCCAAAGTAGCGTACCTTTGGCACGCTGTATTCTACCACGAGCATCGCCACCCCAAACTGCGGCCTACGGCCTTGTTAGGGGTTAATAGAATAATGTGCCTTCAGCACACAACAGTTGCGCCGCGAACATACGGGATAATGCCTTCGGCATGCCATCATAGCCAATACATAGCGTCCTATCATCATCTCCTTTTATCAACACCCCCAACATTTAATTGTTTATATTAACACTTGTTAACATTTTTAAATTATTATAATTCAATTATTTGATTGATTTAACAAATCAAAATTACCCTTATTCGGGGGAAATATTGTACTTTTGCAAACTTTTTTTGGAGAACCAGAAAAAAAGGATTAAAAACAAAAAACATTAAAAACAGAAACAAAAACAAAAAAAATATTAACATGAAGAAAGTTTTACTATTATTAATCATCTTCACCCTTTCCTGCACTTTCGGCTGGGCACAGCTTGGTGTGGGACAACAAATGCAAAACAATAGTTTTGAGAATTGGTATAACGAAACATCTGCTCGTATTGCTCCTACTGGATGGCACTCTTTGAACAGCGGTACCGGATCATTAATCAGCATAGCAACAGCTGATTTTATTTCCAGACAAAATGCTCAACCAGGAGGGACAGGATCCTACTGCGTTCGCGTCACATGTAAAACAGTCTTGTTTGTTGCGGCAAACGGAAGTTTAACCTCTGGATGCTTTAACGCAGGAAGTACGACTCCTTCTGATCCAGCAAACTGCACATATACAAGTACAAACAGTGGCTATCAACAAGTTTTGACCGCATATCCCGACTCCGTGTATTTATGGGTTAGGACAAGTATCAAAAACAATAAAAACGCCCGTGTTCACATCATAATTCATAATGATGTTGTAGCAGGCAACAATGCTATTTGCCAAGATCCAAACCCCGGCTCGCAAGGATCATCTAGTACAGGTGGAATTGTTAACACAGATTGGGCAACGAATGAAGGAAAAATTGTTGCCGAAGCAGAATGGAATAACCATGTTGCAAATTGGACTCAAATCAAACTGCCCTTTGTATACAAAAATAATGGATCTACACCTTCATATATATTAGCCACATTAGCTTCAAATCAAGCTGCAGGAGAAGGTAAAGCTGGAGATTACCTCGAATTTGACGATGTAGTCCTAATTTACAACACCCGCTTAGCCACATTAAAGAAAAGTGGTACAAATACAAATATTAGTGGTTTTGATCCTGATATTACCACCTATGAATATCCATTGTGTCCAGGGGCGTCTTTCCCCGAATTTACTTTTTCTTGTCAGTCGAATCATGCAACCGCCAGTATAACTCATTCACCCAGTACTAACGAGCCATATACTACCATCAAAGTAACACACCAAAATCAGGATGACGTATATAAAGTATATACAATAAATTTCACTACCGCATCTGTTCCCGATGCACCCATCGTAACTGCTCCTGACGCGGACTGTGCACCCGCTGCTCACCCCATTACCATTACAGCTACTTCTGAAACCGCAACCGGATATCGCTGGTATAACTCAGCAACGTCCACCAATGCTATTGGCGAAGCCAATGCGACAAGTTTTAGCGTACAAGGAGTCATTGGTTCTATAACTTATTATGTTAGTGCGGTAAATGCAGCCGGATGCGAAAGTGATGACCGTACTCCTGTTACAGTTACCACCAAACCTCTACCCACTGCTCCCACTGCAGGTAACACCACTCCTGTATGTGTAGGTGAAACGGGAACTTTTACCGCTACTATTCCTGAGGACAACGACCTGATTTGCCGTTGGTATGCCGACAACAACTCTTCAGACATATTGGGCACAGGTACTTCTTTGGAAGTGAGCAACCTCACCCAAAACACCACCCGCTATGCCAGCACCTACAATACCTCCACAGGTTGCGAAAGCGGCAGAGTGGCTGTAACCGTCAACGTTAAAAGTATCCCCAATGCTCCAACCCTCAGTGGAGACAGTCATTGTGGACCTGGCGATGTAACCCTTAATGTCCTCAACGCCCTTAATGACGTTACCTACACCTGGTACAATGCCAACAATGCCCCGGTAGACACAGGCAGCAGCTATACCGCCACCGGTTTGGACAACACTGCCGTTTACCATGTTACCGCCACCGCCAATGGATGTACTGGTGCATCCGCTACGGTTACTGCTACCATCAACCCGATACCCGGAGCTCCTGAAATCAGCGGCAACGAGGCAATCTGCGACGGCAACACCCTTACCCTGACGGCCACCCCGGGCAGCAACGCCGATGAAATCAAATGGTACAACAACAACGAACAACAAGTGAGCGAAAACGCCGACTTCACCACTCCCGTTTTGAACGACAATACCAGCTATACCGCCAAGTCATACAACAGCACTACTGGCTGTTACAGTGCAGCCACTGAGGTTAATGTTGTGGTTAACGATATTCCTGGCGCTCCCAGTTTGACTGGCAACAGCCATTGCGGCACTGGCGATGTTACCCTTAATGTCTCTAACGCCCTTAATGACATTACCTACACATGGTACAATGACAACAGCACGCAGGTGGGCACCGGCAGCAGCTTTACCGCTGAGAATTTATCCAGCACCGCCACCTACCATGTCACCGCTACCGCCAATGGCTGTACCGGTGCATCAGCCAGCGTGACTGCCACCATCAACCCTGTTCCGGCCATGCCGGACGTGACCGATGGTGCCAACTGCGGTACTAGGGAAGTGTCCTTGAGCGCCACTGTTGGTGAAAATGGCGACCAACTACAATGGTTTACCGCTGCCGAAGGCGGTGAAGCATTTAGTACAGCAACCAACTTCACCACTGACGAAATCAGCGAGACCACTTATTATTATGTGGCCAGCTATAACACCACCACGCAGTGTGTAAGTGCCCGCCAGCAGGTGGTAGCCACCATCAACCCGATACCCGGGGCTCCTGAAATCAGCGGTAACGAGGCTATCTGCGACGGCAACACCCTTACCCTGACGGCCACACCGGGCAGCAACGCCAATGAAATCAGATGGTACAACAGCAGCGATGGGCAAGTTGGCACCAGCACCTCATTTACCACTCCCGTTTTGAACGACAATACCAGCTATACCGCCAAGTCTTATAATAGCACTACCGGATGTTACAGCTTAGCCACCGCAGCTGCCATCGTGGTCAACGACATTCCTGCCGCGCCCGAACTCAGCAGTAACAGCCGTTGCGGCACCGGCGATGTTACTCTTAACGTCCTTAACGCCCTTAATGACGTTACCTACACCTGGTACAATGCCAACGATGAGCAATTAGGCACTGGCAGCAGCTATACCGCTGAGAATTTAGCCAGCACCACCAACTACTACGTCACCGCAACCGCCAACGGTTGTACTGGTGCATCTGCTACAGTGACCGCCACCATCCATAGCATTCCAGCGTTGCCCGCTGTTACAGCAGGCGCCCACTGTGGTGCAGGCGAGGTCAGCTTGTCCGCCACTGCAGGAGAAAACGGCAACCAGGTGCGCTGGTTTGCCAATGAAGAAGGCGGTGAACCTATCGGCACTGAAAACGACTTTACTACTCCTTCCATCAACACTACAACCACTTATTATGTAGCCTCTTACAACAGCAACACCCAATGTTTCGGTGCGCGCACAGCCGTGGTAGCTACCATCAACAACATACCGGCTGCTCCAACAGCTGAAGATGTCATCCTCTGCGGTCCTGGTGTCGCCACTTTGACAGCAGTACCCGCTGAAGGCCTCAACTGCCAATGGTTCAATGCCAACCATGCTGAAATCACCAATGGTGTCAGTGCGGACAGTACAACACTGACCACCGGTAATCTTTCTAACAACAACACCTATTACGTTTGCGCTTTCGATCCGAACACCAACTGTCACAGCGATACCATCACCGTTCAGGTCACTGTGGCTGCCGTTCCCGGTATCCCATCTGCTTCTAATGTTGCCCGTTGTGGCGCCGGTACCGTCACTTTGACAGCAACGCCCAACAATGCCAACAGCTGTCGATGGTACAATGCCGAAAGCGAACTTGTTTACGAAGGCACTTCTTTCGAAATTGCCAATCTGGAAGAAACCACTACCTTTACCTGCAAATCATACAACAGCGAGACAGGATGTGAAAGCAACTATACCCGTACTGTCACTGCCACCATCAACCCGATACCCGATGTGCCAACGGTGAACGGCAACAACCCGATTTGCGGTAGTGGCGCTATCCAAATGACCGGTGTTCCTGGCACCAATGCTACTGTCTGCCGCTGGATCAACGGCAATGATACCACTACCAACAACAGCTTCAGCACAGGTAACATCAGCCAGAGCACAGATTATCTGGTACAATCATACAATGCCAACACCCGCTGTGCCAGCGAGAACACTACCGTTTCCGTAGTAGTGAACACCCTGCCCGTTGCTCCGCAAACCACCAACGACACCCAGTGCTTAGGCACCGAAGTGACCTTGACAGCCAGCAGCGCCGAAGAAAACATTGCTTTCCGTTGGTATGCTACTGCCCAAGACAATACCATTTTAGCTGAAGCTTCAGAATTTCATCCGACGAATCTGACTGTAGGTGAAAACAACTTCTACGCTGCCGCATACGACACGCTAACCGGCTGTACCAGCGCTGAAAGAATATTGGCTACCGCAACAGCGATTGCCGCTCCCGCCATTCCCAATGTGGCCGACACCGCCCACTGCGGTCCCGCGGCTTTCACCCTGAACATCATTGATCCGCAACCCAATACCACCTATAAGTGGTACACCGAAGCCCAAGGCGGCACTGCCACTGAAGGCACCAGCTTCACCACCGGGACACTGACTGCCACCACACATTACTACGTGTCAGCTGCTGTCAGCGGCTACGATTGCGAGAGCGGCCGTAGAGAGGTGACCGTTACCATCAACACAATACCCGACAATTTGGCCATCAACGGTAATGTGGCCATTTGCGAAGGTCAAAACCTGACCGTTTCCGCATCTGCCGACAATGCTACCGACTATGTCTGGTCAGATGGACAAAACGAAAGCGAAGGCGTGAACTTCACAACTCCTACCCTTTTAGACAATGCTAATTATACGGTTAAAGCATATAATGCCAACACACACTGCGAAAGCGAGGTGGTGAACTTCACCGTTACGGTCAACCCGAACCCTGGAATTCCGAAAGTAGGTTCTGACACCCAATGCGAACACAACACCATCACGCTGACCGCATTCGCAGCCACCGGCTGCACCAGCTACTGGTACACCAGCCAAGAAAGCACCGAATCTTTTGCCAACGGTGACAGTTATAGCACCTCAACGCTGCCTGTAGGCACCACCACATACTACGTTAGCCAGCGTGATGACATCACCCACTGCGAAAGTGAGAGAGTGGCTGTGGAAGCTATCGTCAATCCGACTTACGCCGTCAATTACCCAGTTGTTGCCTGCGATTCTTTCAGATGGAACAATGAACTGTTCACCGAAAGCGGCAACTATGAAAGAACGTTGCATACCCAGCATAATTGCGACAGCGTGGTGACCTTGCAGCTGACCATCAACCGCAGCAAAGTGACCAACATTGACACCACCGTTTGCGATGCCTTTGTATGGAATGGCCAAACCTACGAAACCAGCGGTGATTATCAGCAATCATTCCAAACAACACAACAGTGCGACAGTACCGTAAATGTTCATCTGATCGTGAAGAAAAGCACGGTAGGCTCAGACCATATTTATCTCTGCAGCAATGAATTACCTTACAACTACAACAACTTGTACACGGTAATCGAAGCAGGCACTTTCACCATTCACACTGAAAATATTGCTGGTTGCGACAGCACCATCACTTTGACAGTCACCGTGAACACTCAACCTGCTGTAGCCATCAATCTGGCACCCGCGGACCGTTGCGGCGAAGGCACTGTTAAACTAAGCGCCCATGCCGGAACAAATGGTACAACTTGTCGTTGGTACGCCAATGAAACCTCTACTGAAGTTCTATTTGCTGGCACGGAATACACCACCGGGAACCTGACCGAAAGCACCACTTTATATGTAACATCATACAATGATTATAATGGTCATCCCTGTGAAAGCGGCAGACAAGCCATTGTGGCCACCGTTAATCCTGTTCCCGCCGAGCCTACTGTAAGCGATCAAGTGCGCTGCGGCGACGGCAACGTGGAATTTGCTGCTACTATCGACGAGAATGCCACCACCTGCCGTTGGTATCTCACTGCCAATACCACCAATGTTGCGGCCGACGGCTTGAGTTACAATCCTAACCTCAGTGTCAACATGGGCAACACTTCATTCTATGTGGAAAGCTACAATAACACCACTGAATGTAAGAGCAGCAGAAAAGAAGTCAAGGCCCAAGCCTTCGCCATCCCCGCTGTTCCCGTATTGACTGCCATGAGCCACTGCGGACCCCAGCAGTTCAGCATCGATGCGCCCGCCAACGGCTATTACAAATGGTATGACAGCGAAGGAAGCACTGAAACCTTGGATATCAACAACAATACCACTCCTACGGTTGATGCTTCACGTAGCTATTTCATCAGCCATGCCGTTGACTATGCCGGCATCAGCTGCGAAAGCAACAAGTCCGAATTAGCCCTGACCATCTACCCTGTATATGAGGCTCAAGACCTGTACGACACCCTTTGTCAAGGCGAAACCTACACGCAGCATGGTCTGAACGAAACTTTCAACGATGCAGGTGCTTTTGACCGCGTGATCAACACTGTTTCCTCCACCAACTGCGACAGCTTGGTTACCCTTCACTTGTGGGTAAAGGAAATCAGATACTTCGAATTTGAAGAAACGGTTTGTGACTCATATATATGGAACAATGAGACTTTCACCGCCAGCGAGAACATCACCCGTCACTTCATCTCTTCTATTGGCTGTGACAGCGTGGTGACCCTGCATCTGACAGTGAACAAATCAGTACAAAATGAATTTTCAGATATCGCTTGTAACGAATATCAATGGAATAATGAAACCTATACCACCAGCGGTAACTATGTGCAGCACTTCAGCACAGTGAACGGCTGCGACAGCATGGTGACCTTACACCTGACTATTAACTATTCGGCTCAAACAGAGTTCTCAGACATCGCCTGCGACAGCTACCAGTGGAACAACGAGACTTACACGCAGAGCGGTGATTATGTGCAGCACTTCAATACCTCAAAGGGTTGTGACAGCACCGTCACCTTGCATCTGACCGTCAATTACAGCAATGCCGCCAACCTGAACGATGCTGTTTGCGCCGGAACAAGATACACGGCCAATGGTTTCGATACCTTGTTCAACACTGCCGGTAACTATACTTTGGTTCGTCACGACCTCAACCAAGCAGGTTGCGACAGCACCACTACCTTGATTCTGAAAGTTAATCCTATTTACAATCAGAATGTTACCCTTACTATCTGTGAAACCGCTTTGCCTTATACTTGGAATGATATTACCTACCCAGTAGGCACTGCCAGTGGTGACTATGACCATACATACAGCACTCATACCGCAGCCGGTTGCGACAGTATTGTCACCCTGCATCTGACCATCAGCAACCAGTATATCACTCCGCTGGCCGCAGACATCTGCGAAGGCGAAACTTATCCGTTCGCTGGTCAGGTGCTGAACCAGAGCGGCATCTACTATGATACTTTACTGGCCACCAACCACTGCGACAGTATCATTAGACTGAGTTTGACGGTTCATGAATTGCACACCACAAACTTAAATGCAAGCATCTGTTTGGGTGAGACTTATACTGAGAACGGCTTTAATGAGACACCTGAAACAGTGGGTACTTTCAACTATCAGCAAATTGTCCAGACTTCCTTTGGCTGCGACAGCACCATCAATCTGGCCCTGACCGTCAATCCGGTTTATCATTTCACTGAATATGACACTGTATGCGCCAACGAACTGCCTATCGTATGGCAAGGTTTACAAATCGACCAAGAAGGAAGTTATACAGCTGAATATCAAACTATTAACACCTGCGACAGCACAATAACGTTGTATTTGACCGTCAATCCGGTATACAACCAGACTGAAAATGCTGTGATTTGCGCAAACGAATTGCCCTACACTTGGCGTGACACTGTTTTTGCTGTAGGAACTACCAGCGGCGAATATGTGTTCAACAGAAGCACCGTGAATGGCTGCGACAGTATCGTTACGCTGACCCTGACCGTAAATTCTATTTACGACCAGACCGAAAGCGAAACCATCTGCCAAAATGAGTTGCCTTACACTTGGCGCGATACCGTTTTCGGAACAGAAACCACCAGCGGTGAATATGTATTCAACAAAAGCACTGTGAACGGCTGCGACAGTACTGTGACGCTGACTCTGACCGTCAACCCGTCTTACACACAGAGCGAAAATGCCACCATTTGTCAGAACGAACTGCCTTACAGCTGGCGTGATACCGTATTTGCAGCGGGAACTACCAGTGGTGAGTATGTATTCAACAGAAGCACTGTGAACGGCTGCGATAGCACCGTAATCTTAAATCTGACGGTAAACCCGAGTTACAATCTGGAGGCCAACCTGACCATCTGCCAGAACGAATTACCCTATACCTGGCGTGACACCGTTTTCGGAACGGAAACAATCGGTGGTGATTATGTGTTCAGCAAGAGCTCAGTAAACGGTTGCGACAGTATCGTTACGCTGCATTTGACCGTCAACCCGGCTAAACACACCGACTTGTATGAAGAAATCTGCGAAGGCGACGTCTATATTTACAACAACAGACCATACGAAGACCAAAACGATTACAATTTCACCTTCCAGACTGCTTTGGGCTGCGACAGTACTGTCACCTTGCATCTGACTGTGAATCCAATATATAATATTGACACAACCATCAATATTTGTGAAGGTCTGTTACCATATACTTTCGCTGATACCGTTTTCAATGGCAGTGGTCGCAAAGACATCTATTTGCACACACAAAATGGCTGCGACAGCATCTATCATGTCACCCTGAATGTAAGACCTTTCATTACTTCAACCCGCACCGCTACCATTTGTGACAATGAGCTCCCCTATCATATCGAAGATTCCATCTTCTACCAGGCTGGCACTTATGAAGTAACTGTAAGCCACAACGATGGATGCAACGAAATCATCACGCTGACGCTCAATGTCAATCCGACATACAATGACACCCTTACCACCACTGTATGTGACAGATTTGTATGGAATAACGAAGTTTACACAGAAAGCGGAATCTATACTCAACAATTCAGTACGACTAAAGGTTGCGACAGTATTGTCACCTATAATCTGACCGTCAATTATTCGAAAGACACCCTGCTGACTCCTGTGATCTGCCAAGGTGAAAGCTATGTGGAAAATGGTTTCAACCAGAATCCTGAAAACGCCGGCATCGTTTATGACACCTTGCATCTGCAATGTGTAGGCACAGGTTGCGACAGTACCGTTTATCTTGAATTGACCGTGAATCCATCTTACAATCTGACTGAAAACGAAGTGATTTGCGCTAACGAATTACCTTACACCTGGCGTGACACTGTTTTCGCAGTAGAAACTGTCAGCGGCGAGTATGTATTCAACAGAAGTACCGTGAACGGATGCGACAGTACCGTAACGCTGACTCTGGCAGTGAATCCGGTTTACAACCAAACTGAAAATGAGGTGATTTGCGCAAGCGAATTGCCCTACACCTGGCGCGACACTGTTTTCGCAGTTGGAACCACCAGCGGCGAATATGTGTTCAACAGAAGCACTGTAGACGGCTGTGACAGCACCGTAATGCTGACATTGACAGTGAATCCAGTATACAACCAGACTGAAAATGAGGTGATTTGCGCAAGCGAGCTGCCCTACACCTGGCGCGACACTGTTTTCGCAGAAGGAACTACCAGCGGCGAGTTTGTGTTCAACAGAAGCACCGTGAATGGCTGCGATAGTACCGTAACGCTGACCTTGACAGTGAATCCAGTTTACGACCAGACTGAAAATGAGGTGATTTGTGCAAACGAATTACCCTACACCTGGCGTGACACTATTTTCGCAGTAGGAACCACCAGCGGAGAGTATATATTCAACAGAAGCTCCGTAAATGGATGTGATAGTACCGTAACGCTGACTTTGACGGTGAATCCGACATACAACCAGACCGAAAGTGAGACCATCTGCCAGAACGAGTTACCTTACACCTGGCGCGACACTGTTTTCGCAGTAGGAACTACCAGCGGTGACTATGTCTTTAATAGAAATACTGTAAACGGCTGCGATAGCACCGTAACACTGACTCTGACCGTGAATCCGAGTTACACTCAAAGCGAAAATGAGACCATTTGCCAAGTTGAGTTACCCTACACCTGGCGCGACACTGTTTTCGCAGAAGGTACCGTCAGCGGTGACTACATCTTCCACAGAAGCACAATAAACGGTTGCGACAGTATTGTGACACTGCACTTGACTGTCAATCCCAACAATGAATATTATGACGTCCCCGTGTCATTCTGCGAAGGCGGCTCTTATACCTGGAACAACCAAGTCATTACAGAATCCGGTCTTTATACGGATACTGTTGACAATGAATACGGTTGCTACGACGTTTATAAATTAGTAGTTACGGTGAATCCCGTTTATTCCTTCACCGAATACGATACGGTCTGCAGCAGCGAGTTGCCTATCACTTGGAAAGGAAAAACCATTAACCAGGCAGGTACCACCCCAGCTGAATATCACACTATAAACGGTTGCGACAGTATCTACTATCTGGTTCTGACGGTGAACACAAGCTACAATCAAAGTGAATCAGAGATCATCTGTCAAAACGATCTGCCATACACTTGGCGCGACACGAACTTCCTGGCAGGAACCGTTTCCGGCGACTACACCTTCTATCGCAATACCATCAACGGTTGCGATTCCATCGTGACACTGCACCTGACCGTGAACCCGAGCTATGAACAGAGCGAGACAGTGACTATCTGTCAAAACGACCTGCCTTACACTTGGCGCGACACCATTTTCACAGAAGGAACGGTTAGTGGCGACTATATCTTCAGCAAAAACACTGTGAATGGATGCGACTCCATTGTGACGCTGCACCTGACCGTGAACCAAAGTTATACCCAGAGCGAAACGGAGACCATCTGTCAGAATGAGTTGCCGTTTACATGGCGCGACACCATTTTCACAGAAGGAACGGTTAGTGGCGACTATGTCTTCAGCAAAAACACTGTAAACGGATGCGACTCCATTGTGACGCTGCACCTGACTGTTAATCCAAAATTCAACCTAAGCGAAACGGAGACCATCTGTCAGAATGAGTTGCCATACACATGGCGTGACACAAATTTCCTGGCTGGAACTGTTTCCGGTGACTATATCTTCCACCGCAACACCATCAATGGTTGCGACTCCATCGTGACACTGCATCTGACGGTCAACCAGAATTACAATCTGGAGGCAAGCCAGATCATCTGCCAGAACGACCTGCCCTACGTATGGCGCGACACGAACTTCTTGCAAGGAACAGTATCTGGCGACTACGTTTTCCACCGCAATACCGTCAACGGCTGCGACTCTACCGTAACACTGCACCTGACCGTCAACCAAAGCTATACGCAAGAGGAAAGCCTGAGCATCTGCCAGCAAGAACTGCCCTATACATGGCGTGACACGAACTTCTTGGCAGGAACTATTTCCGGTGACTATATCTTCCACCGTAACACTATCCTTGGTTGTGACTCTATCGTTACACTGCATTTGACAGTCAATCCCACCAAGTACAGTGTGGAAAACGCTTCCGCTTGCAGCAACGAAGAGGTATACAACTGGCATGGACACGACATCACCGCCACGGGTGTTTACTACGACACGTTGAATACCTCATTGGATTGCGACAGTGTTTGCGAGTTGCGTTTCACCCTGTTAGATCCCTCAGTCGCCATCTTTGCCGATACAATCTGCGCTAACACACCGTATCAGGGATATGGCTTTGAGTTCACTCCCGCTCTGTCTGGCGACACCACTTTGGTACGCGTTACAGAAAATGTGGCAGGTTGCGACAGCACCATCACCGTCAATTTGTACGTGAAACCGATGGCCACCCTCACTTTCGACACCATCTATTGCGGACCATTCCAATGGAACAACCAATGGTATCTGGAAAGCGGAACCTACCAGCAGAGTTTCCCCGCCGCCAATGGCTGCGACAGTATTGTGACCATGAACCTGATCATTGACACACATTCGTATGACACCATTGAAGTGGTAGCTTGCGAAAGCTACGAATGGGAGGGCACCGTATACGACCACTCCGGTATGTTCACCAAGGTTTATCCGCAGACTGTAGGTTGCGACAGCATCGCCACGATGATACTGACCATCAATCACGCCACCGAAGTGACCTTGTACGACACCACCTGCCAGGGTCACAGATACCAGGAGTATGGTTTCGATACACTGACCATAAATGTTGGGACCTTCAACCTGCAGCGTGTTGATGATAATGCCGCCGGTTGCGACAGCATTATCAACCTGGTATTGACAGTCCACCGTGGTTATGCATTCGTTGATTCCGCCAGCACCTGTAGCAATGACGAGTTCGTATGGCACGGCATCCACTGCGACACCACCGGCTGGTATATCAAGAACTATGAAACCATCCATGGCTGCGACAGTGCATACATGCTCCACTTGACGATAAATCCCAGCTACGAGCAGGATGTAACCGATACGGCCATTGTAGGCGTCTATTACAGCAATTACGGCTTCGACTATACTCCACAGAGCCCCGGCATCATGAATATCGATATTCCTGAAGTCACTGTGGACGGATGTGACAGTATTCTTCACTTCACCCTGATCATCATTGATGGTGACGGTATCAATCTGCACTATCTCGACCAACACATCACCCTCTACCCGAATCCCACCAACAATGTCTTCACCGTAAGCTCCACCGTTGACATGATTCGCGAATTGACCATCTACGACAATAACGGCAGAGCTGTGTTGCGCCAGAGCATCAACGATTTCAATGGCCAGGTCAATGTAGACAATCTGACTCCCGGCATCTACTTCGTACAAATGATGACTTCTGACCATATCGTCACGAAGAAACTCATTATACAACACTAAGATTAACAGTAGTTTCAACTGAAAAAGCACGGCAGCAATGTCGTGCTTTTTTTATTACTTGTTTTTATCTACATCAATTAAAAAAATATCATTATATTTGCAAGAATGAAAAAAATGGCAAAAAATATATTCAACATATTGATAATCATTGCTTTGGCAATACCCTACTGTGGATTTTCACAGGTAGTTTCTTCCGATTCTGTGGGAAACAGACAAGCTATACCCTCACAGACTGTCTCTTCCAACACTACTTCCACAGCTAAAGGTTCAGCAAAAAAAGCAAAGAAAAAAAGTGTAAAGAGTAGTAAAGTTTCCTTCGAGACCTTCGACATGAACTATGCCAAAGCCCTCAAATATTACCAGAACGGGCAATATCTTTCCGCGGCACGTCTCTTCGAAGAACTATACCCTCTCTCCATGGGCACTCCGGTTGCCGACACCTTGTTGTATCTATTCGCTGACTGCTATTACAAAAACAAGGACTACGAGATGGCCGCCTTCCATTTCAAAGACTACGCCCGCCATTATCCGGGAACGGAAAAAGCCGAGGAAGCCCAGTACATGTGTGTGAAGTCGGTATATGAAATATCGCCCATCTATAGCGTGGACCAGTCATCTACCCTATATGCCATTGATGAAATGGATTTGTTTATAAAGACATATCCATACAGCAAACATGTAGAAGAATGTAACCAGATGTTGGATGTACTGCGAGAGAAGTTAGCCAAAAAAGATTTGGAAATCGCCCGTTTGTATTACTATACCGACCATTACCAGGCTGCTCAGATTGCTGTCAAAAATTTCATGAAAGACTATCCAAGTTCTAAATATGCGCCAGAAGCCGTATATATTTTGGTCAGAAACAACCACGAATACGCCAAGAAAAGCGTAAACAGCAAGAAAAGAGAACGCTATCAGGCTTGTGTGGACGCCTTTAAAATCATACAAAGCCAGTATCCCAACTGCGGATATTACATGGATGCAAAAAAACTGGCCGACGACGCCCTTCAACAGATTAATAAAATCAAAAATCAAAATAAAAATCAATGAAATCAGCAGATTACAAAAAATTGAAAGTAAATCCCTTCGCCATCACGCGCGACATCGTAAGAATGGATGATCAGACTGGCAATATCTACAAGACAGTTGTAGTGCTGTCTAAGAGAGCAAATCAGATAGCCTCCGACTTGAAAGAGGAATTCCATGAAAGATCGCAGGAATTTGTCAGCGCCACCGACAACCTGGAGGAATTCAACGAAAACCTCGGACAGATTGAGTTGGCCAAGTATTTCGAACAGCTGCCCAAACCGACACTGTTGGCCATCAACGAATACGAGAACAAACAGATTTACTTCAACGACGTGGATAGTCCGAGATCAAATGACTAATACAAGCCCAAAACATATTGTCATTGGCATTACGGGAGGGATAGCGGCATACAAGACGCTATCCCTTATCCGCTTGTTTAAACGCGCTGGTTACGAGGTCAAAGTGGCCGCAACCCAACACGCTTTGGAGTTTGTGACCCCACTCACAATCGAGACGCTGTCGCAGAACAAACTCTACATGGACATGTTTGATTGTGACCATGAAATCGACGTGCAGCACATCGCATTGGCAGAATGGGCCGACAGTGTGGTAGTGGCACCTGCCACCGCCAATATCATCGGCAAATTGGCCAACGGCATTGCCGATGACGCCTTGTCCACCTTGTTATTGGCCACAAAAAAGCCTGTCTTCATGGCCCCTGCCATGAACTGCAACATGTACGAGCATCCGGCCGTGCAAGCCAATATGCAGACACTTGTGGCAAGAGGTGTCCGCCTCATTGAGCCGGGCAACGGTTTCCTGGCCTGCGGCACCGAGGGTAAAGGACGTATGGAAGAACCCGAACGCATTTTCGAGACCGTAACCCGCTACCTCGAAGGCAGCGACACACTCAAAGGCCTCAAAGCTATGGTTTCCGCCGGTCCAACCTACGAACCGATTGACCCCGTGCGCTTCATCGGCAACCACTCCTCCGGACTGATGGGCTTTGAGCTGGCGGAAGAACTGGCCCGCCAAGGCGCGGATGTGACCCTCGTGAGCGGCCCCACCCACCTCAGCTGCCACAACCCCGACATTCACCGTGTGGACGTAAAAAGCGCCCAGGAAATGTTCGAACAGTGCATGCACTACGGTCCAAACGCCGATATCATCATCATGGCCGCTGCTGTAGCCGACTACACCCCGCGTGAAACGGCTCCCCAGAAAATCAAAAAACATGAGGAAGGTCTGCAACTGGAATTGGTCAAAACCAAAGACATTCTTTCCACATTGGGTCACCAAAGACGTGAAGGCCAATTGATTACGGGCTTTGCACTGGAAACCGAGAACGAATTGGAAAACGCCAAGGGCAAGCTGCAAAATAAAAACATCGATATCATCGTTTTAAATTCTATGAATAACCCCAAAGCCGGCTTCAACAAGCCCACCAACCAAGTGACGATGATTGACCGGGATGGACAAATGATTCAGGGAGAGGCCAAGAGCAAAGCAGAAGTCGCTAAGGAAATTATTCAGTTTATTATCAGCAAATTAAACAAATAAAATATGAAACGTTTATTGGTTTTATTCTTTCTGGTCATCATCTGCACAGGTCTGTCCGCCCAAGACTTTCAATGCCAGGTGTCCATCAACTCCTCGAAAATCAGCGGTTCCAACCGCGAGCGTTACAATGCACTGCAACAGGAGTTGTACAAATTTGTCAATGACAGAAAATGGTGCCAATACACCCTCAAGACCAATGAGCGCATTGAATGCGGCTTGATGATTAATCTGACCGAAGTGTCAGGCGACGTGCTCAAGGGCACCATGACCGTACAGCTGCATCGTCCCGTATACAAAACCAACTACAAAACCACAGTTCTGAACTTCCAAGACAAGAAAATACAATTCACTTACGACGAAGGTCAACCGCTGGAATATGACCCCAGCCTCAACCTCAACCAACTCACTTCGCTCATCGCTTATTACCTGAACTTGTTCCTGGGACTTGACTTCGATACCTTCTCGATGAATGGCGGCTCCCCTTATTTCAACAACTGCCAGAATATTGTGAATCTTTGCCAGAGTGCAGCCGAACCGGGATGGCAAACGTTTGAATCGGGTCAGAACAACCGCTATTGGCTCATTGAGAACCTCACCAATGGCAGCTATAGCAAAATCCACGACTTTCTATACCAGTACCACCGTTTGGGGTTGGATGCCATGGTGGACAATCCCGACGCAGGCAGAGCGGTCATTTTCGAAGCACTCAAAACCCTGCAGCAGGTAGCTCGTCAAAAATCAAACTTGGTGATTGTGCAGTACATGGTTGCTGCCAAATCAGACGAAATCATCAATATTTTCAAAGAAGGTCTGGCCAACGAGAAAACCCAGGTAGTCAACATCATGAAACAGCTGGATCCCGCCAATTCCTCCAAATACGAGGCCATAACGGCCAGTACCAACAAATAGACAATTCCTACACATGCTACAAGCCCTGCAGATAGAGAATTACGCGATTATCCGTTCCCTCAAAATCAATTTTGACAAGGGCTTTACTGTTATCACCGGAGAAACCGGAGCAGGCAAATCCATCATCATCGGTGCCCTTTCGCTGATTTTGGGCAAACGCGCCGACACTTCCGTTTTGCATGACAAAAACCGCAAATGCTTTATTGAAGGCACTTTTGACCTGTCAAAACTGAAACTACAGGATTTCTTCCAGCAACACGACCTTGATTATCAAAATATTACATACATCCGAAGGGAAGTAACCGAAAACGGAAAGTCCCGAGCATTTGTCAATGACACACCCGTCAACCTGACCGTCTTGAAAGAGCTTGCCGAGACACTGGTGGACATTCACTCTCAGCACAACAACTTATTGGTCAACAACGGCAATTTCAGAATAGACCTGCTGGACCAATATGCGCAAAATGCCACGCTTTTAAGCCAATATAAAGCACTTTTCTCAGCCTATAAAAAAACTGAAAAACGTCTTGAAGAGCTGAAAGCCACACAACAACAGCAGGTTCAGGAACAGAACTACCTGACCTATATTGTGCAAGAACTCACTGATGCCCAATTGAAGAATGGCGAGCAAGAAGCCCTTGAGCAACAGATAGCCCTGCTCACCCATGCCGAAACCATCAAAACCAAACTATACCAAAGCATCCAACTACTAGAGGAGGAAGAGGAAGATAATATACTGCATCGCTTGCAAATCATACAGGATAATTGCCACAGCATCAGCACATACGACAAAGATCTCGAAGAACTGAGCCAACGCATTGACAGCAGTCTTTTGGAACTGAAGGACATTGCCCGGGAGCTAAGGCAGAAAGAAAACCGCATTGAGGTAAACCCGCAGGAATTGGAGCGCCTGAATGAACGTATGGATTTGCTGCTGAATCTGGAGCACAAACATCATGTGGACAGCAACGAAGAACTGATTTCACTCTTGTCCGTTTCGGAAGAAAAGTTGCAGTCAATGAGCGCCAACAACGAAGAGTTGGAGCAATGCCGCCAGCAATGCGAGGAACTTTTGGCTCACACCATGGAAGCGGCCCAAGCACTATCGGATTCCCGTCGGCAAAGCATCAGCCGTTTCGAAGAAGAAATGAAAAGCAAGCTGCAGCTGTTAGGGATGGAGCACGGCAACTTCAAGATTGAACTCACCCAACAGAGTCATGCTGGTCCCAACGGAATTGACACGGTGCAGTTCCTATTTTCCGCCAACCGGGGCAGCGAATTGCAAGAAATCGAAAAAGCCGCTTCTGGCGGCGAAATCTCCCGACTGATGCTGGCCCTTAAGAGCATTATCAATGATAACAGTCTGCTGCCGACCGTCATTTTCGACGAGATTGACTCTGGCATTTCAGGTGAAGTGGCCGGCAAGGTAGCCAGCCTCATGCAGGAGCTGTCTAGCAAACACCAACTGATTGTCATCACCCACCTGCCCCAGATTGCCGCCAAAGGCAAACTACACTATTTTGTATTTAAAAACGTATCCGAAGATAAAACCTTTACACAAATCAAAAGTCTGAATGAGGATGAGAGCATTCGTGAAATCGCCACGATGATCAGTGGCGACCACATTAGTGATGCCGCCCTCAAGACAGCAAAAGAACTGAAAAACAAATTATTATGAAAAAAATCCTAATTACCATTATATGTCTGGGCTGTTTGCTCAGTTCTTTCGCCCAAGAAAAAGAAAAATTCCACGACCGCAAAGACAGCAAATTTGTCTTCATGACCACCATTGGAGCTGCTGGCGGCGCCGGAAAAATCATTATCCCCAACCGCCAGATTCCGAATCGTTTGTTCGCCATTCAGATCAACCAATTGTTAGCCTACCAATTCAATCCCAACTTTTTCATGGGAGTGAACCTGGGTATTGATTTCTGGCAATACACCGCTTTTATTCCGTTGACCTTCAACCTCAGCGTCAACTTCACCAAAACCCGAATCAGTCCCCATTGGTATGCCAACATGGGTTATTCTTTCAAGTGGTACATGAATCAAAAGCCGGAATTGACCACCAAAGTGATACAGGGTGCCAAAGCCGGACCCGTAGTGGAAACCGGCCTTGGAGTCAACATTCGCGTCAACGAGAAAGTATCCCTGTTGATATTAGCCACTTACAAAATGCAACATTCCAGCATCAAATACAGTGTGCAATATCCCGACGAACCTGACAACTCTGAATATTTCACCAATGAGGAAAAAAATAAACACTACCATTTCGGCGGAGTAAAATTCGGAATTTTATATTAGGAATTCATCAATCCAGCAAAATAACAAAACAATATAAATATAATCAATATTCTATGAAAAAGTCTTTCTTTCTGATTTGCTTTGTGAGTCTGTTGTTCAGTAACTTCATCATGGCTCAACATTCCAACTACCACCGCATAGCGGACAACAATTATACCAATATAAAAATAGAATATATTACCGATGTTCAGAACCTGCAAGTGACGAAAATCGAGACCGAACAAGGCTATTATAGTCAGATTTCGTACGAAGGAATGACTCCCATGCAGGAAGCTGGCCAGCCCGCCCTGCCTATCATTACCAACCTGTTGGAAATCCCCTTATGCGAGGGTATGGAAGTGAATGTGGTGAGCAGCACTTACGAAGTGTATAACCTCGCTGAACTCGGCATCATTTATCCCATTATGCCGACACAGCCCAGTCATCCCAAATCTGAGGACGGACCATTTCCTTTTGTGATTAATGAAGCTACGTACGCCAACAACAGTTTCTATGGAATGCCTCTGGCCCAAGCCGAAAAAGCGGGTATTCTCCGCAACATCTGCTTAGGTAGACTGACCATAGCTCCCTTTGAATACAATCCCGTCACCAATGAGCTCAGAGTTTGCACACATCTCGATGTGGAAGTCAGCTTTGTGAATGCCAATATTCCCCAGACCATGGAGATGAAAGCCAAACACGGCAACGGACTTTTCGACGGTCAACACTGTGGTGTCATCAACCCCATGAACACTCCTGGCTTCAGAGACGAAATCGACAATGCTCCGATTAAATATCTGATTGTGGCTCACTCCATGTTCAGAAACAATGAAAACCTGACCAGTTTTATCAACTGGAAAAAACGTATCGGTTACCTGGTGGAAATCGCTTATACCGACGACACCAATGTGGGCACTACCACCAACAGCATCAGGAATTTCATCAAGGCAAAATATGACAATGCCACTGCGGAGAACCCCGCCCCCACTTTTTTGCTGATAGTGGGTGACAAAGAGCAGATTCCCGCTTTCACAGGTGTTTCCGAGACCGACCATATTACCGACTTATACTATGCCACTTGGACCACCGGCGACAATATCCCCGACTGCTATTATGGCCGTTTTTCCGCTCAGACCGTCAGTCAGTTAACTCCGCAGATCGACAAAACCCTGATGTATGAACAATATACTATGCCAGATCCAAGCTATTTGGATGATGCCGTATTAGTAGCTGGCACAGACGCCAATTATGGGCCTACCCATGCTAACGGACAAATAAACTATGCTGCCAACAACTATGTCAATACCGCTAACGGCTACACTACAGTACACACGCACTTGTACAACTGCAGCAGCCAAGCTGCCACAATCCGTGCTGAAATCGGCGCAGGTGTCGGCTGGGCCAACTATACCGCCCACTGCTCCTACCAAGGCTGGGCAGACCCCACATTCGAGAACAACCATGTTAACTCCATGAGCAATGCCGACAAATACGGCTTTATGGTTGGAAACTGCTGTGAATCAGGAAGATTTGAACAAACTTGTTTTGGCGAAACCCTTCTCCGTGCCACTAGAAAAGGTGCAGTGATATATCTTGGAGCCTCTAACAGCACCTACTGGGATGAAGACTATTACTGGGCTGTAGGACTGCGCAGCAGTATCACGGCCAATCCAACCTATGCTGCCTCAAACTTAGGATTTTACGACCGTCTTTTCCACACCCACAACGAAGCACATAGCCAGTGGTATGTGACTGCTGGCGGCATCAACATGGCAGGCAACCTTGCTGTTGAATCTTCCTCCTCCTCAAGAAAACTATATTATTGGGAAATTTACCATGTCTTTGGCGATCCTTCCCTTAAGCCCTATATGTCTGAACCATCCGTAATGAACCTTAGCATTCCCAGCAACAGCTCCATTGCGCTATCCTCCTTGGACATCACAGCTGTACCATACGCCTACGTGGTGCTGACACAAAACAATGAACTGATAGCCGCTACCTTTGCTGATGGCACTGGCGCCGCCAGCCTTACTTTGCCCGCCGGTATGATTCCCGGTGACTACGAATTAGCGATTTCCGCTCAAAATTACGTACAATATTTCCAAACTATCAATTTTGCATCTCCCGATGCCTTTTATGCGATCAGTAGTGTTGAGCTGAACAACAGCAGCAGCAGCATCCACAACAATGAGGACAACAATTGGAATCTAAGTATTTCCAATGCAAGCCAGATTAGTGGCAATGATGTTTGGGTCAAGGTTATACCCGTTACCCCCAACATATACTTTTCTGTTGACTCGGTATATATCGGCAGTATGGCAGGCGGTCAGGAAATAAACCTCAGCAATGCCTTTACCTCCAGAACGATTGCATCCCTCAACAATAACGAATTGATTTCATTAAGATTGGTCACTTACTCAAGCGTTGACAGTTTCGTACGTAACTATAATTTCTACGCTGCCGCCCCAGCTCTGACTGTCACACGTGTCAATGTACTCAACAGTAACAATACTCTTGGTGGCATCAATCCCGGTGAGAGTGGCACCATCTCCTTCGTGGTAAGCAACCTTGGTGCCAATGACATCAATAACCTCACTGCCACATTAGTATCCCACCACAATGATGTGACCGTAAATACCGGCAGTACCAGTGTGGCACAGATTACGGCTAATGGAACAGTCACCGTTAACTTTAACGTTAGCCTTGCAGCACAAGCCAACGTCAACGGCAGCTATCCACTTTTGTTCACCATCAATAACGAAGAATATATGGTTAATATGCCCTACTCGCTCTCGTACTACAAAGAAATGGAAGACTTTGAAAGTGGCGACTTCAGTGCCTTTAACTGGACCCAGGGCAACAATCCTTGGGAAATCACCCAAAGTGATGTATACGAGGGAACCTATTGTGCCCGCAGCAAAACCGGCCTCAGTAACTCCAGCAGCTCAGAACTCTCCATCACCCTCAATGTCAGCCAGGCAGGAACCATTTCTTATTACCGAAAAATATCGTCAGAAACCAACTGGGACAAATTCACCTTCTCTATCGATGGCTCTGTAAAGGAAACACTCAGTGGCGATCAAGATTGGGAACAAGTCTCATTTAATGTTTCAGCTGGCAATCATACCTTCTTATTCAAATATACCAAAGACCAAAGTGTTTCAAGCGGTAGCGACTGCGCATGGATTGACAATATTGTCCTGCCCATACCTAGACAAAACATGAACCCGACCTCTCCCTTGCTGACCATAGACCATTACGACATTGAAGGCAGCTATGCCGGCAACATCATCCTCGGCAATGAAGAACCCACTATCAAGGTTATGTTCAAAAATGAAGGCAGTACAGCTGCCTCCAATATAGAAGCCACCCTCAGTACTGAAAGCAATGGTGTCAACATCAACAATAACAGCGGCAGTGATATGATCAGCTATGCCTCTATGGCCGTCAATTCCTCCAAGACAGCATCTTACGACATCAGTTTTGTCAACGGGATGCCTGAAATCCAAAATATTCTTTTCAACTTCACACTAAGCTGCGGCGGTACCAGCACCTCCTGCCCCATTTTACTCACCAGTATCAATATCTACGACCCCTCTTCCATTAATGGACACCATGTCAGCTCGCTGCTTGTTTATCCTAATCCCAGTAGCGATTACATCAATATCCAAAGCAATACTGTCATTAATGAGATTGAGGTTATTGACATGACTGGCCGTTGTGTAAGACATGCCATTAACGTAAACAGCAACACATACAGTCTGAATGTCAGCAGCTTATCCTCTGCAATTTATTTTGTAAGAGTAAAAGACGAAAACAAACAGACTTTGATCAGCAAAATCATCAAAAAATAAACGATATGGCAGACACCTCAGCTCAATTTGACGAAATCGCCCGGCAGTGTACCGACCTGTTCACCAAGAAGGCCATTGACTATGGCACTGCCTGGCATATTTTGCGACTGCCCTCGCTCACCGACCAAATATACATCAAGGCGCAGCGTATCCGCAGTCTGCAAGAGACCGGTGTAAACAAAGTGGGCGAAGGCATTATTCCCGAATTTATCGGCATCGTCAACTACTCGGTGATGGCCCTCATCCAGTTAGAGGTTGGTGTAGCCGAAACCATGGATGAGATGTTGCCTGCGGAAGAAGCCATCCGCCTATACAGCCTCTATTTGGGCAAGGCCAAAGAGCTGATGATGAACAAGAACCACGACTACGGCGAGGCATGGCGCAAGATGCGCATCAGCTCCCTCACCGACATCATCCTGATGAAGTTGTTGAGAATCAAACAGATTGAAGACAACCAAGGCAAAACCATCGTTTCAGAGGGTCTGGATGCCAACTATTATGACATGATCAACTACGCGATGTTCGCACTGATACGCTTGGTGATTGAAGAAGAAAAGTAATTCTTCACACTTTCCATTCTTGGAAAGTGTACAAAGATCCTTTCCGACCTTCTTTTCTGTTACTTTTCCAAAGATGGAAAAGTAACCAAAAGATTTTTTCCGACGGAAAGTGCCACCGCACAAGCCCGTACCCCCCAACCGTCGGCATTGCATACGCACGCAGCATCAGGGCATTATGCGTAGGGACGCATCAAATGCGTCCGCATCCGTATCAGGTATGCATATCATATAGCACCTTGTAGGGCTGTCGTATCACAGCAGTCGCCACGGATTCAGCGGCCTGCAGGGCTTGGTGAATCATATGAGGAGGCACGTAATTCCCCTTCTCATAGATTCGACAATCAAACGAGTGCAAAAGCACTCCTTCTATTAGGGTTGACGAATGAGCGAGAGCAGAGACAAAGTTTACTTTGGCTATGCCGAGCGAAGAGGAAACGAAAGCGAAGCCTCCATCGGGTGGCCATAGGCCGGGGTATGTGATCTATGCTAATTGAGGTATTCGTATTCCGAAACGCTAACCACTTCAATATCATATATTGTTGAAGTGAGTGTTAAAGTTTTAGGGTATGTTCCCTCATAGGTGTAGTTATAACTATATTGCCATACCATGTCTTCATCAGAGTATGTAACGGTCTGTCTAATACGATTATTTTTTGAATAAATAGAAAGGCCAGATGTTCCCTCTCCCCCATAAGCGCCTTCCGCAATACCATAGCATGCAACCGCAGCCCAGAACCAACCATGCTGAGGATTGTTATATGTATCATATTCAGTCTCAACAATATAACTACCTAACGAATAAATATTGCTTGTAGCTTCTACCCTCGTAATATTCCCATTATTCCATATTAAATTGAAAGTGCTACTCCCATTTGTTTTGGCCTGATATTGTGGAATTTCATTCCCTTTAATTTGGTTCAAATTCACATCTGAAATGCCTAACAAGCCGTAATATGCTTTTTTTGCGTCATCTCGCGTAATATTGAAATAATGCGCATCAATTCGAGTGACATAACCGTTCGTATAAGTGTAGGTATATGTCGCACTTAGTTGTCCATCAACGTAGGTGTTAGCCTCCTTAATTTTGTTGCCTTCATACCGGCACTCAACATAACCGTTAAAATAGATAGTATTAGTATTTTCAACAAAATAATCCATCCGAACAAGACGATTGCTCTGATAACTATAAGAAACTGTGGCATCCACAACACCATTCAAATACGAACTAGCACCTTTAAGATTATTATTTTCCCAATTCCAAATTGATAAAACATTGTGGGTTGTTCCATTAGTTTGACCAGTAGATGTGACTCTACTTATTTTTTTTGAAGGTTGGTACACACCTTCAACATATCCGCCTTCATCACCGCCGGACGGATCTTCCGTGCCTTGAGATGAATTGTTATTATTACCATTGCTTTTATTGTTGTCATCCTTATGGCAGGACAGGCAAAACACGGTCATGCAGACAATGACCAAAAGGGATAAAAGCTTTTTCATCATTCTATAAATTTGGTTAAAAAAAATTAATACACAAAGAATTAATGTGCAAAAGTAAAAAAAATTTGGAAACATCGTTATTTTTTTGAAAAATTAAAATTTTTTATGGAATTATCACTATTCAATTTCCTCAAGTCTTAAGAATTATTTGGCATACTGCTTCGCTATGTTACTAGCTTCACTACCCTCAATTAAGCCATGACGCTGCGTGCGGGGGCCATGCCGACGGTTGGGGCGTACGGGCCTGTGCGGTGGCACTTATCGTCGGCTTGATTTTTTGCCAACTTTTTCATCAAGGAAAAAGTTGGAGAAGAAAAAGTCGGCTTGATTTTTCTGTTACTTTTCTATCATGAGAAAAGTAACAGAAAAAGTTATCTATATTTTGACTATCTTTGCAAACTCAAAAAAAGACCCTAAACTTTTAAAAATATGACCAAACAAAAAGAACCTATCTGGCTGAAAATAGTCCGTATAGCACTGGCCTGCGTATTTTTATACTCCGGCTTCACCAAAGCCATCGATCCCGTGGCCACAAGCATCACTTTCGATGATTATTTCACCTCTTTCCACATGGGCTTCATGCACCCGCTGTCGATGTTTTTCGCCTTCTGCATGACCGCTGCCGAATTCACCCTCGGCTTCATGATGCTCTTTCGCATCAAAGTCCGCTTTACCGCCACATGCTACCTGCTCTTCATGGTCTTCTTCTTCTTCCTGACCCTGTGGTTGGCCATCGCTGAACATCTGGAGGTTAACTACGGCTACAATTTCGGCGTGGTTCGCGACTGTGGCTGCTTCGGCAAAGCCGTAAAACTCAGCAACAAAGAGACCTTCCTGAAGAATGTGGTCATCATGATTCCCACCCTGATTGTCTTCTTCAAGCGCAAAAGCATCCCCGACATCCGCCTTACCGAACTGGGACAGTGGTGCTTCGCTGCTATAGGCGCCATGCTTGTTTTTGGATTGGAAGCCTACTGTTTCCGCCACTTACCTGTCATCGACTATAGCAATTGGAAAATCGGTGAGAATGTAGCCCAGAACTTTATCGATAAACCTGCAGTACAGGATATCGTGTTCCTATACAGAAACAATGCCGACAGTAGTATTGTCACCCTGTCGGAAGACGAACTGATGACCATCAGTGATGAACAGCCCGACTTTTACGACACCCATGAGTATGTGGATCGCAAGGATAGCATTATCAGCGAGTTTGAACGCGCCCCTCATGAGGGCTTCAATATGCTGGATTCCACAGGCTCCGACATGGCCATGGAAATCTTCCTCAGCGAAGAACCAGCCTATATCTTCTTCATGCACAATCTGGATGAAACCAATATGAAAGGCATTCAGAATGAAGAATTCAAACGTATTGTCAACTACTGCCTCGAAAACGGCATCACAGTGGTGGGTATCTCTAACTCAGAAGGAAAAGTCATCCAGAAATTCAGTCAAGACAACAACATTCCATTCCCGATTTATGAGAATCATATCGACCCCGTGAAAGGTCCCTTCATGGTACGCGACGCTATCCGCTCCAACCCCGGACTGATTATTATCCAGGGAGGCATTGTGAAAGGGAAGTATAATTGGAGAGACTTTAAGAAAGTGAAAACTGAAAACTGAAAGTTGACGGTTGACAATTAATAATTGATAGTTTAAGATTTAGAGTTTAGAGATTAAAGTTTAGAGTTTATAATAGATATTTATGAAAAGAATAAGTTCAATTCTGTTTATGATAGCCGCAGGTTTTATATTTACCCATTGCAGTAACAAAAGCGCCCCTATTCAGTATCCCGAGGCAGCTATGGGCAGCGACACAGATGTGTATTTCGGTGTGAAAGTGGCCGATCCTTATCGTTGGCTGGAAAACGACACCGCCCCCGAGGTGGAGGAATGGGTAAAGCAGCAGAACGAAATCACCCAGACCTATCTGCAGAAGATTCCCTTCCGCGAAGCCCTCAACAAACGACTGACCGACCTCTCCAACTACGAGAAAATAGGCACTCCTTTCAAAAAACACGGCAAATACTATTTTTACCGCAACGACGGGCTGCAAAACCAAAGCGTATTGTATGTCAAGGAGACTTTGGACGGTGAAGCCGAGGTGCTGTTAGACCCCAATACCCTGTCGGACGACGGCACTGTGGCCCTCAACGGCATCAGCTTCTCGAACGACGGCAAATATATGGCCTATACCATCTCGCGCAGCGGCAGCGACTGGGTAGAAATTTACGTAATGGATTTGGCTACCCGCCAACTGACCCCCGACCATATTGAATGGGCCAAGTTCACCGACGCAGCCTGGCATGGCGACGGCTTCTACTACAGTTGCTACGACCGCCCCGAAGCCGGCAAAGAATATTCGAACAAAAACGAAAACCACAAGATTTTCTATCACAAGATGGGCACCACCCAGGAAGAGGATGTGCTGACCTTTGAAAACCCGAAATATCCGCAACGCTTTTACGTGGCCAGCACCGATGAGGACGAGACCGTCATGTTCATTACCGAAGATGGTTTTGGAGCAGGCAACAATCTGATGATGAAAGATTTACGCAAACCTAACACTCCCGTTATTGCACTTACCACTGATGCGGACTTCATTTACTCTCCTATTGAAGTTACGGGTAACGACATCTACGTCTATACCAACTACAAAGCTCCGAAATACCGCCTGATGAAAGCCAACATTGACAATCCTAAAATTGAAAATTGGACCGAGGTGATTCCGGAAAGCAAGAATGTGATGAGCTCCGCCGCGATTATCGACGGCAAGCTGGTGCTGACTTATAACCAAGACTGCTCGCAGCACGCCTACGTCTATACTATGGACGGCAAACAAATGCACGAGGTTGAACTGCCCACACTGGGAACCGTCTGGTTCAGCGGCAACAAAGACGAGAAAGAAGTATTCTACGGCTTCTCTTCTTTCACCTTCCCCTCCTGCATCTACCGATATGACATCGACAACAACAAGTCGGAGCTGTACATGGCCCCGAAGGTGGACTTCAAGAGCGACGACTACCTCACCGAACAGATCTTTTTCACCAGTAAAGACGGCAGCAAAATCCCCATGTTCATCACCTACAAACGCGGTTTGAACCTGAGAGGCAACAACCCCGTGCTGATTTACGGCTACGGTGGTTTCAACATCAGCCTGAACCCCTCGTTCTCCACCATGCGCATTCCGTTCCTGGAAAATGGTGGCATATACGCACAGGTGAACCTGCGTGGTGGCGGCGAATATGGCGAGGACTGGCATCAAGCCGGCACCAAAATGAACAAGCAGAATGTGTTTGACGACTTCATCGCAGCCGCCGAATACCTCATCAGCGAGAATTACACCAACCCACAAAAAGTGGCCATCATGGGTGGCTCCAACGGCGGTTTGCTGGTAGGCGCCTGCGTCAACCAACGTCCCGACCTGTACCGAGTGGCCATTCCAATGGTCGGTGTGATGGACATGCTGCGCTACCACCTCTTCACCATCGGCTGGAACTGGGCGCCCGACTACGGCACCAGCACCGACAGCCAGGAGATGTTCGAGTACCTGTACAATTACTCACCACTGCACAATATTAAAAATGACGGCACCCCCTACCCTGCCATCATGGTGACTACTGCCGACCACGATGACCGTGTGGTACCTGCCCATTCGTTCAAATACACCGCCGCACTGCAAGCTGCCAACACTGGCAACGCCCCGAAACTCATCCGCATTGAGACCAAGGCCGGCCACGGCGGCGGCATGCCCCTCAGCAAGGTGATTGACGAATACACCGACATCTACGCCTTCATCATGTACAACCTCGGCATGAAGCCCAAATTCTAATCTTTCATGACCGAAGTCCTCCTGCATTCCTGCTGTGCCCCGTGCTCATCCGCTATTCTGGAATGGATGTTAAACAATAACTACACTCCTGTAGTCTATTATTATAATCCCAATATTTTTCCTTCGGAAGAATATGAAATCCGGAAAAAGGAATGCAGCCGCTACACCCAGCAATTGGGAGTGCGCATGATCGATGGCGACTATAACCACCAGCAATGGTGCGAGGAAATGAAAGGCTTGGAAGACCAACCCGAACGCGGCCAGCGCTGCCTGCAATGCTTCAAAATGAGACTTCTGAAGAGTGCAAAAATAGCCAAAGAGTTGAATATCAATTTATTCACCACTACTTTGGCTTCTTCAAGATGGAAAGACCTGAAACAGATCAATGAGGCGGGCTTATGGGCCGAACAACAGGTAGCAGGTACCCGATTCTGGGACAAAAACTGGCGCAAAGACGGACTGCAAGAACGAAGGAACCAGCTGCTAAAAGAAAATAATTTTTACAATCAACAATATTGCGGCTGTGAATTCAGTTTAAAAGCCACAAAAAACAGAGAATAATATCATGCTGCATAAAAAACAAAACTACCGAAAAATACTTCTCATCCTGCTGTTGGTAATGACTTCAGTGGCCGCCTTCCCGCAAAAAGGCGGTTTTGGCGTGCCCAACCTGGAAAAATACGACAAGAAACTCTTCCATTTCGGTTTCAGTATCGGTTATAATCTTTTCGATTTCAATCTGAAAACCAATGCCTATTACCCGCAAACCGACTCTCTGCTGGTCATCAATACCAAAGCGGTCAGCGGGTTCAGTTTAGGTATCGTCACCGATCTGCGAATATGGAAATATTTCGACCTGCGTTTCATTCCTGGACTGTCATTTGGTGAAAGAGTACTCACCTACGAATTTGCCAATCGTGTGAAAGACGATGACCGGCAAAAGCGCGTCGAGTCTGTGTATTTGGACCTTCCACTGCTGTTCAAAATCAAATCCTCCCGAATGCACAATGTCCGCATCTATGTCATTGGTGGAGTGCAATACAGCTTGGACTTGATTTCCAACCAGAAAAAACAGTCCAAACGCCCCAACGAGATGCTGGTCAAACTCAATAGAAACGATGTGCAAGGGCAAGTCGGTTTTGGGCTGGATTTTTATTGCACCTATTTCAAACTCACCACTGAGGTAAAAATGTCATTTGGCATGATCAACCTTTTGGTTCCTGACAAACACTTATATAGCAGCAATATCGAATCTGTGAAATCAAAAACATTACAAGTATCAGTAATATTCGAATAATTATGGCAAACAACGAAGAACTTTTCAAACAAATCATCTCTCACGCGAAAGAATACGGATTTATTTTCCCCTCCAGCGAAATATACGACGGTCTGAGTGCCGTTTATGACTACGGAGAATATGGTGTTGAACTGAAAAACAACATCAAACAGTACTGGTGGAAAGCTATGGTGCAGTATCACGAGAACATTGTGGGCATCGACAGCGCCATATTCATGCACCCCACCATCTGGAAAGCTTCCGGCCACGTGGACGCATTCAACGACCCCCTCATCGACAACAAGGACTCCAAAAAGAGATACCGTGCAGATGTGCTGATTGAGGATCATATTCAGAAAATTGAAGATAAGATTAACAAAGAAGTCGAAAAAGCAAAAAAACGCTTCGAAAACTTCGATGAGACATTATACCGTCAGACCAACCAGCGTGTGGTGGAATACCAGCAGAAAATTGACGACATCACCGCCCGCTATGCCGAATTGATGAACAACACCGACTTGGCTGGTCTGAAGGCCCTGATTGAGGAGTTAGGCATTGTCTGCCCGATTTCCGGAACCAAAAACTGGACCGATGTACGCCAGTTCAACCTGATGTTCGCCACCCAGATGGGCTCCGTGGCGGAAGGTGCCGACACCATCTATCTGCGTCCTGAAACCGCCCAGGGTATTTTTGTCAACTTCTTGAATGTGTACAAAACCGGTAGAATGAAGATCCCGTTCGGCATCGCCCAAATTGGCAAGGCTTTCCGTAACGAGATTGTCGCCCGCCAGTTCATCTTCAGAATGAGAGAATTCGAACAGATGGAAATGCAATTCTTTGTACGCCCGGGCGAAGAACTGAAATGGTTCGACTACTGGAAACAAAACCGTATCAAATGGCATCAGGACTTGGGTATCGCTCCCGAAAACTACCGCTTCCACGACCACGAGAAGCTGGCTCATTACGCTAATGCCGCTACCGATATCGAGTTCAAATTCCCCTTCGGCTTCAAGGAACTGGAAGGCATCCACTCCCGTACCGACTTCGACCTCAGCCAGCATGAGAAATACTCCGGCAAGAAACTCCGTTTCTTCGACTCCGAGACCAACGAAAGCTATGTGCCTTACGTCATCGAGACCTCTATCGGTGTGGACCGTATGTTCCTGGCCGTTTTCAGCCACGCCTATACCGAAGAGAAGCTGGAGGACGGCTCCACCCGCGTGGTGCTGCGCCTGCCCGCCAAGTTGGCTCCCATCAAGGCCGCTGTGCTGCCGCTGGTGAAGAAAGACGGTCTGCCCGAAAAAGCCCGCGAGGTGATGGATATGCTGAAGCCTTACATGATGTGCCAGTACGACGAGAAAGACGCCATCGGCCGCCGCTACCGCCGTCAGGATGCCATCGGCACACCCTATTGCATCACCATCGACAACCAGACGATGGAAGACAATACTGTCACCATCCGCGAACGCGACAGCATGGAGCAAAAACGCGTGCCCATCAAAGAACTGCTTGCTGACATCAAATTCTAAAGCATTTTGCTCTCATGCCGCATCCTATTCTGCTGTTAAAAAACGGCATTAAACTCATTCACAAGGAGATAGACTCACCGATTTCGCACTTCGGCATTTTGGTGAATGCCGGCACCCGCGATGAGGATGAAAACAAAATGGGCATTGCCCACTTTGTGGAACATACCATTTTCAAAGGCACGCAAAAACGCAGTGCCCATCAGGTGATACGCCGCCTGGAGGATGTGGGTGGCGAGCTGAATGCCAGCACCTCCAAGGAAGAGACCTATTTCCATGCCTCTTTCTTGTCTGCCGACTACCCCCGTGCCGTGGAACTGCTGGCCGACATCCTTTTCCACTCCACTTTCCCTGAACAGGAATTGGAGAAAGAGAAAGATGTGGTGATTGAGGAAATCAACTATTACAAGGATACTCCTTCAGAATTGATAATTGATGACTTTGAGAGCATGGTTTTCCAGGGGCATCCCATGGGACGCAATATCCTGGGCTCACGCAAGGATGTGAAGCATTTCAGACGTGAGGACATCCTGAACTTCATTCGTCGCAACTACGCCCGCAACAATATTGTACTGTCCTCCGCTGGCAATATCAGCGAAAAAAAACTACTGCGACTTTGCGAGCGCTATTTCGCTGACAAGCAGTTAGTTGAGAATCCATCCCCCAGAATTCCGTTTGACAACTATCATCCACAACATCAGCGGGTGAACAAGCATAGCAACCAGTCGCACATCATGATCGGTACGCCGGCTTACGCCATTACCCGTGATGAGCGCACCGCCTTCCAACTGCTTACCAACCTTCTGGGCGGACAAGGCATGAACACCCGACTGAACATGGCGATTCGTGAGAATAAAGGGTTGGCTTACAGCGTAGAAGCCGTATATTCGCCCTTCTCAGACACCGGTCTATTCACCGTCTATATCGGCTGCGAACACGACACCATTGAACAGTGCATCAACCTCAGCTATAAAGAGTTCAAAAAACTGTGTCAAAACAAGTTAGGCACCATGCAGCTGCACTATGCGAAAAAACAGTTCATCGGGCAGATCGCTATCACCAACGAGGCCAAGCTCAACGAAATGATTTCATTAGGCCGCACCGCTCTCTTCTTCGATGAAGTAGAGAGCACCGAAGAGTCCATTGCCCGTCTGGAAGCCATTACCGCTGACGAAATTCTGCGAGTGGCTAACGAAATCCTGATTCCCGACCAAATGTCTACCCTAATATTCGGCAAACCATGAGAACCATCAAAATCCTATGCATAGCTTGCACCCTGCTGCTTCTCGCAGGGGCCTGCAAGACCAAAGCTCCTGTCGAAGAAGCTATTATCCTCGATGAAAATTCCGTTTCCGCCTTCGCCATGCAGATTGAGCAGAGCGTGCTGAACGGCAATCCAGATACCTACAACCAAGCCTTTGACAAAGCGTATCTCAAATCCCTTATCCGCGACAACTCCATCGTCAATAGTAGTTTGGATGCCGACTTCGGACAGCAATTTTTCGAAAGCAACTTCCATGCCGGCGACGAGGCCATAGCCTTGGTGGACAATGGCGGCGACTTCAAGTTTGTGCGCTATTATCTGAATGCTGAAGACAGTAGTCACCACATCGTTTTCAGAACGTATAACGACTTCATTCTCAATTTCTTCGATTATGTGGTGGACACATTAGGAGGCTCTCTGGTCATCAAAGACGGGTTTATCTACAACAGCGGGAATCTTTTTTCGGATAACATTCGGGAGAATGTCCTGCTGAACGTACTCTATAAAACTAATCCTGAAGGCATTACGTCCATTCTCAGCCAAATCAAAAACCTCAGCGACCAAGGCAAGAGCTCAGAAGCCCTTCAGTTGCTGAATGAACACGAAACGGAACTTAAGGACCTGTCCTATTACTGGCAACTTTACATCGCCAACCTTTACAAGACCTGTCCCAAGACACAATACATTGACTCTATTAACGCATTAAAGGACAGAGGATTAGATCAAAGAACACTTCTTTTGCACCAACTTATGTTTAATCTCAATGAAGGTAGGACGGAAGCTTGTGAAGGCACTATTAACCAGCTGATTGAGTTTACTGGCGATGACCCGATTTTTTTACTGATTTTCGGGAAGACCAATTTTTATGCCAAAAACTACGAGACCGCTTTAGGCTGTTACGAAACTGCCAACCAATATCTGCCGCCATTATGGGACTTATGGTATGGCCAATTGGAGTGTTACCACGCCATGCATAACACAGAAGGGTTCAACCAATGTCTTGAAACAGCCAAGCAAAATTACGGCATGACGGAGGAGGAGCTGTCAAAAGTGAGAAGAAAATTTCAGTAACTTGGTGTTCCCAGATTGTCCTGGCCACCTTGTGAGCCTTGCGAAGCCTTGGATTCCAGCTCCATCTTGCCAAAACGCAAGGTGATACCCGCACTGATCGAACGACTCACGTACTTGGAGGTGCTGGTGGTAATGTAATACGGGTTATTGCTTTCGCTCTGATGCGCATTCCAGTTGAAAAGGTCATTCACATTGATATAAACCGAAAGTTTACGTTTGAAGAAGTCGGCATTCAAACCAAAATCGAAGGAATAGCTTGGACGTGTAGTAGTGAACAAAGTCTTGTTTTTGGACCGGTAGCTGAGGGATGCATGCACTTCTATCATCTTCCATACTTTTGACCAAAGATTCAAACGCAAGCTGTAGCCTAAGTTTTTGACCGTTTGTATCTGATTCTCACGAAATTTGAATTGCGAATAGCTGTAATAGATATTGGCATACAAGCGAACATTCATAAAGGGCTTTGGTCTCCAGGTCACATTCAACTCACCTCCGGTATTATAACTTTCACCCGAATTAAATGGTTGTGAAAACGTGATGACACGGCCGAAGACCGGATCATAAATCACATCAGACAAAGAATTGATTTCATTTTTGGAGTTGCGAAAATAAGCGCTCACCCCCACACTGCCGAATTTCTGGAAAAACTTGGTCCAGCCTGCTTCTACTGAATGCGTGTAGGTGGGCAATAACCCAGGATTTCCCATGGAAAAAGAGTCCTCGCTGTAATCACGGAATGTGGTCAGCTGCGAAGAACTTGGATTCCGGACTCGTCGGGTATAACTCAATTTGAAATTATGCATCGATTTTGTTCTATACGATAAATGGAGAGAAGGATATAAACTCCAGTACCCCTTGACCACGTCATCTGTAGGGGAATTATGAATATTCAAATTATAATGAATATACTGTGAGCGCAAACCAGCTTTGATGGTGAAACCACCAAACGTGTGTTGAATGGTGACATACGCGTCAAAATCACCCTCATTGGAACTTGCATCATGTAAGCGCAAAGAATCCAGAACATAATGGGGGCCCTCCCCTCTCACCAGTGTATCATATTTTGTCAGACTGGCAGAGCGTTCAAAATCGCCACTTATACCCACACTAATCTCCCCATCCTCATGATAAGGAATGGTATAATCCACCGCTGCGTCAAAGCTATATGACAAGTCTCTTGAAAGACCTTTCTTATTCTTGTCCAAATAATCCTGTGGAGTATAGTTTCGGTCATAATCAGAGTTATTTCGGTAATAATGGAAATTCCCTCCGAAATCGGCATCTATCTTATGTCCTTCCTTATTGAATTCATGTTCATACCACACGCCCATATATGCCCCCGCATTCGTCCCTTTCGAACCGTTAAGAGTAGTATAATCAAATCTTTCTAACCCAGTCTGCGACAAGAACTCCTGCCGGGAAGTAAAAGACTCTGACGAATTTCTTCTGAGACTGGGATATGTGCCCAACCAAAAGCCGATTGAATTTATGCTGTCTATCTGGCAAGAACCGTTAAAATTCAAGTTGAAAGACATATTGTGGTTTTGTGACTGGCCGGAGCTGTAATCCATATTTGCCGTATCCAGTCCTCCGGTGGGATTATCCATCAAGCGCATAGCGGTACTCTCGCTCTTGTTTTTCCATAAAGAATACCACATACCGGCATGCAAGTTGAGCGACCACTTCTCGTTGGCCCACACGTATGAGATCCATGGCCCCACATGCGGCTGGGAAGAACCACGCACACCGAAACTGACAAAGCTGTTTTTCTTGATATTGCTGGTCGTCACTATATTGATAATGCCTCCGTCGCTCTTAGCGCTATATCTGGCGGAAGGATTAGTAATTACCTCAATACGTTCCAACGAATTAGCTGGCAGCTGTTTGATAAACTCTTTCAAGCTTTCCTCATTGAGATGCGAGGGTTTACCATTCAGCCATATTTCCACGGACGATACACCACGCAAGGTAATATTGCCCTCAATGTCCACTTCTACTCCAGGTGCATTTTGCAAAGCATCGGCAGCAGTACCCGTCTGAATGGACGGGTCTTCCGAAACATTATACATGGTTTTCTCCCCTTCCATCAGATAAACGGGTTTGGTTGAAGCCACCGTCACCTCCTTCAAACTTTTGCTTTGACGAGGCATTTGCAAATCACCCAAATCCTTCACAGATTCCGAAGCATCTATATGGATAGGCAATGACAACACATTGTAGCCCACCAAGTTGGCTTTCAGCACATAATCTCCGGTACGGACATTTTCCACCGTAAATTTTCCGTCTGCTCCTGTAAACGACATGTACAATTCGTTGGTCGAGGAATCATTCTCCATCAGGCTGATACGGGCATAAAACAACGGGGATTTTGTCATTCCGTCAATCACTGTACCCTGAACATTGCAAGTCTGTGCTGAAAGCGGCATCATTACCACCTTCATCAATATAAGTAACAATATATTGATTATTAAATATTTACAATTAATTTTTATCATAATCAGACATTTTTTATACTATAATAACGCAACAATGTCCTTATTTGTTACAAAAATACAAAAAAAAGGACGCAAAAAATAGCGTCCTATAAATCTTGAATTCTGAATTTTAAATTATCTCTGCTTCAATCCTTCCACTTCCTTCTTCAATTTGGCGAACTCTTCCATCATAGCGGGCAACATGCGCACGCTGGCCATTTCTCGCCATGCTTTGCGGGCGTCGATAGCAGGCTGGCCGAAAATGGTTTGTCCCTCTTCCTTCACACTCTTATCCACCGCTGAGATAGCGAGGACAGTGGTATGTTTGGCGATATAAAGATCCTTGTTGATGCAGGCTCTTGCCCAGATATTGCAATCATCGTCAATGTAGGTGCAGCCAGCAATAGCGCACTGGGCACCTATCAGGCAATGGTCACCGATATGGGTATCGTGGCCCACTTGCACCAGATTGTCAAACTTCACGCCTTTGCCAATGTAGGTGTCACCGGAAACGCCCTTATCAATGCAAGTATTCGCGCCGACTTCCACATTATCGCAGAGGATTGTCCGTCCGCAGGATTCCAACTTTTTCCATCCGTCCTTGCGTTTCTGGAAATAATAGGCATCTGCACCGATGGAGGCTCCAGAATGGATGATGACATTGTCGCCAATGATGGTGTGGGCATAAATACTCACATTGGCATGAATAACACAATTTTTTCCAATTTTTACATCTTCGCCAACGAATACATTAGGTTGGATGATGGTACCTTCGCCGATTTCAGCGTCGGGATGTATTTGTGCGGTCTGGGGGTGCAGCTGCACAAAATGACGAACTACCATAACAAAATCGCCCACGGGGTCATCCGTGATAATCAGTGTCTTGCCTTCCGGGCATTCCACCTCCTTGTTAATCAGGATTATCGTTGCTTCACTGGAAAGGGCCTTATCGTAATACTTTGGAGAGTCAACAAAAGAAACATCGCCCTTTTCAACAGAATGAATCTCATTGATACCGGCAATCATATTGGATCGATTGCCCACAATGGTCACCTGATGCCCGATAATACCACAGAACTCGTCAAGGGTAATAGGGGTCTTGAATTTCATATTATTTTACTCTTTCTGCGTATTTATTGGTGCGAGTGTCAACTTTGATCATCTCACCGGTTTCAATAAAGAGGGGAACGAAGACCTCTGCGCCAGTTTCCACGGTGGCACGCTTGGCAGCATTGGTAGCTGTATCGCCCTTAACACCTGGTTCAGTGTATGTTACCTGCAAATCCACAAAGGGAGGAAGTTCGCAAGTCAACGGAGTATCCGTGTCGGCATGGTACATGATTTCCACACCCTGACCTTCCTTCAACAGACCAGGATTGTTGATCAGTTCGCCCGGAATAGCCAGCTGCTCATAGGTTTCGGAATGCATGAAATTATAAGTATCGTCACCTTCTTTATATAAGAACTGATACGGGCGGCGCTCCACTCTTGCCAAGTCGATTTTCACACCGGCGGTAAAAGTGTTTTCCCACACACGCTGAGTTCTCAAATTACGCAATTTTGTTCTAACAAAAGCAGGACCTTTTCCGGGTTTCACATGCTGAAATTCAACAATTGACCACAGTTCGCCATTCAATTCGATACAAAGTCCATTCTTAAAATCTGCAGTTGTTGCCATAACTTATTCAATATTAATTTATACTATATCTCAATTTTAGCATGCAAAATTACGAAAAAAACTTACGTGCTATTTATTTCTTAACATTTATTAAGATTCCCCCGAGATGAACAACACCACTTTATGACTACCCCGGCCTTCGCCACCCCTTCAACTAGAAGGGGAATTTAGACTCCCCTCGATCGAAGCGAGACTCCCTATTTCTTCGGCATCCTCACATAATGCGGCATCTCGAAGGGAATCTCCATCGAAAGCTCGATATAACCGGCAAATTCACCGTTTTCAAACCACGGACACTGGTATATCATTTTCTTGACACCGTTCTTCTCGATGGTATAACAATTCACATTGTGGTTGGCCAGCAGTCCGAGCAGTTTGGTGCGCGCCGGCTCGGGATGACAGTCCAGTAACGAGTTGCCAATAATGCTTTGGCCGTCTTTTACAAAAGTCTTCACCGACTTTTCATTCATGTCTAAAATAATACCGTTCTTGTCGCAAACGGTCACGGAGATTGGGGCTTCTTTGAAGTAGTTCATAAGGAAAAATTTATAGGTTTAAAACTGAGAATTCAAAATTCAAGGTTCAAAATTTTGGATTCTGGATTTTGGATTTTGAATTTAATCACTATCCCCTGACCCCTGAAAACTGTTCACTATAGTTTTCGCTTCAGCGAGTTTTTCGTCGAGGAGTTCTTGGGTTTTGGCTTCCATGAGCAAGCGGAGGTATGGCTCGGTGTTGGAGGGGCGCACATTGAACCACCAGTCCTTGAACTCGATACGGTAACCATCGAAATCCATGAACTTGGTGTAGGGTTCCTGGGCACAGAAATGCTCTCGCATGGCTTCCATCGCGCCTTTTTTATCCTCAATCTTAAAATTGATTTCTCCCGTGTTGCGATAAGTGGCAATTTGCGAAATCATCTGTGACACCGACACTCCATTTTTCTTCATCTCACTCACCACATGCAGGATCACCTGGGCGGCAATCATGGCTGAGTCGGAATAAAAGAAATCCCTGAAATAGTAATGGCCGGCGAATTCTCCGCCAAAAGCACCGTCAATCTCACGCAACTTAAGGGCCGCGAAGGCACGTCCTACTCGCCAAGTGTATATCTCCCGTCCCATTTTCTCAATGTACTCGGTCACGGACTTGGAAGTACGGATATCCACAATGACCTTGCCCTGCACATTTTTCTCCCCGACAAAATAATGCGCCAGCACAGCAATCATCAAATCGGGAGGAATAAACTGGCCTTTCTCGTCCACAAACATCACACGGTCGGCATCACCGTCAAAAACCACACCGATGTCGGCTTTTTCCTGGAGTACACGTTGCTGCAGGTCCACCACATTCTGAGGTTCCAGCGGATTCGCCTCATGGTTCGGGAACGAGCCATCCAGCTCATCAAACATATAGACAGGTTGAGAGCCAAAAATGTCTTTCACCAAAATGGAGGCCATGCCATTGGAGCAGTCCATCACCATTTTCAAGTTCGAACAATCGTAATGGTACTGTTTCTGGAATTCCAGATATTCCTGCATCACAGGATAATCCACAATTTTACCTTTAGTAGCGGCGGGCACCACTTCCTGCTCCTTCATCATCTGTTGCAACTCACCAAGTCCGGTGTCTAAACCCACTGGCAGAGCATCTTTTCTTGACACCTTTAACCCATTGTATTCCTTAGGGTTATGAGAAGCAGTAATCATCACCGAAGCCTTGAAATGATGCTTGGCGGTAAAATAATAGACCATCGGGGTGGTGGTCAGTCCCATGTCACACACATCTGCCCCCGCATCGGTGATACCGCGGGTCAGATTGTCGAACATGGCGGGAGTGGACAAACGCATATCCCTGCCCACCAGCACTTTATCAGCTTTTAACAAGCTCGGCAGAAAAAAACCGAAACGATAAATATCCTCTGTAGTGAAATCCTTTCCGAAGACACCTCTGAAGTCGTATTGTTTGAATGCACCCATGATATATTAGGTTTTAGGGGTTAGTGATTAGGGGTTAGTTGGGGAATGATGCTTCGCATCAGGGGGAGTTTCGCACTTCGCGCTCAAGGGGAGTCTCGCTTCGCTCGAGGGGAGTTTAAAATTCCCCTTCTTTTAGAAGGGGTGGCCGAAGGCCGGGGTAGTATATTAGTTCTTAGTTCTAAATTTACAGTTTTCAACTTTCAGTTCTAACTTCTACTTTCCTTTCACAAGGTTTTCCCAGCGGGGGAAAGCATACTTTTGTATATCGAAGAAAAGATTGTAAAACACTCTGCCCCAATAGTTTCGAAGTCCAAACCCACCAGGAGACTTCATAAATTTCTCACACAGTACCACTTGCCTGTCAACAGCATGCACCACCACTACCCACACCGTTCCCAGCTTGGTATGATCATCAAACGACTCCACCATGAAAAACAAAGCGTATGGGGTTACCACGGGAAACAAAGAACTGTATACATGCTCCATCACAGCCTCGTCGGAATACACCGCGTCAATGGTGATAAACTCCGACAGCACATCATTGACTTTCACTGTCTTGTTCCTTTTGGTCACCCATGAAAGATCGTACTGCATAATAGGCTTCCTGAAGCTCATACGCACATCGTACTTTTTCTGGTCGGAGATAATCATCATATTCCAGTCGTTGAGATAGTGCTGAAGCGCATCCTGGGGCAAGTTAAACCCGCTACGGGTGAATTTTGCTTTTGAAAAGTCCACGCCCAACCATGTCACCTCTCGGTGAGTCAGAAAATCGGCGAACAATTCAGCATTAAAATACACCTTTCACAAAAATTTTATGAAGTGCAAAAATACGAAAATTTTTAATGTGCCAATGAAATTAAGAATTAAGAACTAAGAATTAAGAATTGAAAATTAGCAATTCTTAACTTTTAACTCTTAGTTCTTAGTTTAAAAACCAACAATTCGACAAAAAGTAGTATTTTTGCAATTTTAATCGCAATCCCCATGGCAACACATACAACCTCTGTCAATATCGTCACCCTCGGCTGTTCCAAAAACAATGTGGACTCCGAGGTAATTGCCGCCCAGCTGCAGAAAATGGGCTTTGAGGTGTTGCACAACAGCACCCGCGACACCGACATGGTCATCATCAACACCTGCTGTTTCATCCATGATGCCAAGGAGCAGTCCATCGATGAGATATTCATCCATGCAGAACGCAAAAAGCAGGGGCTGGTCAAGAAAATATACGTAGTGGGCTGTTTAGCACAGCGTTACAAAAACGATTTGCAGGAGCTGATTCCCGAAGTGGACGCCTTTTACAGCTTTGCCGAACTGCACAAACTATTCAATCTCGACAAATTCGACTTGCTGAACCAGCACGAGCGACTACTCTCCACACCTTCGCACTACGCCTACCTGAAGATTTCGGAAGGCTGCGACCGCAGCTGCTCTTACTGCGCCATCCCCCTGATTCGCGGCAAGCAAGTGTCGAAACCCATCGACACCCTTGTGGAAGAAGCCAAGCTGCTGGCACAGAGCGGCGTGAAAGAGCTGATGCTCATCGCCCAAGACCTCACCTATTACGGCATGGACCTCACCCAGCACCGCGACCTGGAAATGCTGTTGCGCCGTATCGCCCAGATTGACGGTTTGGAATGGATTCGCTTGCATTATGCCTACCCTATCGGCTTCCCCTATGAGATATTGGATGTGATGAACGAGTACTCCAACATCTGCAAATACCTTGACATGCCTTTGCAGCATATCAACGAGGACATTTTGCGCGACATGCGCCGGGGCGGCGGCGGAATGCAGACCTACAAGCTGATTGAAAACATCCGCAACAAGGTGCCTGGCATCACCTTGCGCACCACCCTCATATCCGGCTATCCCACCGAAACCAAGTCCATGCACAAAGAACTGGTTCAATTTGTCAAGGAGGTGAAATTCGAACGTTTGGGCGTATTTGCCTACTCGCAGGAAGAAGACACTCCCGCCTACCCGCTCGGCGACCCCATCCGCACTTCGGAAAAGAACCGCCGTGTAGAGGAAATCATGAGCCTGCAAGAGGAAATTTCATTGGAACACAACGAAAAATTAGTGGGCAAAGTCATAAAAGTGCTGGTAGATTACGAAGAAAACGACTTTTATGTGGGCCGAAGCGAATTCGACTCACCCGATGTGGACAACACCATCCTCCTCGACAAGAAGCAGAAACTGGATATTGGCAACTTCTATCCCGTAAGAATCGACCAGGCCGACCATTACGACCTTTACGGCAGCGTCATCAAACCCAATAAAGAAGCGTAAGAAAATGATTTTCAGAATTATAGGGCTCATTGCCGGATTCATTGTCGGAGGAAATTTTTTTACCGGACTGCTCGGTTACTTCATAGGAAGACTCATCGACCACTGGGTCAACGGGACAACGGTACGAACAAGTTTCACCTCTCACCATATCTCGCAAGACGAATTTATCGACACGCTCATGCAGCTGACCGCCGCCGTGATGCAAGCCGACAACAAAATGCTGAAATCGGAGCTGGACTTTGTCAAAGCATATCTGGCGAAAAATATCGGTGCCGCCAAAGCACAAGACGCCATTCTCAAACTGCGCGACTATCTTAATCAAAATATTGACATTCAAGAAGTTTGCCTGAATATCAAGAGCAATTCCTCTATTCAGGAAAGGATTCTAATCCTGCAATTCCTCTTCGGACTGGCCCAAGCCGACGGCCATATTGACGACACCGAAGTGACTGTCATCCGCAATATCGCCCTCAGTATCGGCATCTCCGCTTCCACTTTCGAGGCTTTGAAATCCATGTTTTTGGGCTACAGCTACCAAAGCAGCGGCTATGCCTACGGAAACGGATACGGATATAATTCTGGATACGGCTCTGGGTCAAGCGGTTACAGTTCAGGATCAAGCGGTTATAATTCAAGTTCCACCCGTAATTTAAACGATGACTACAAAATTCTGGAAGTATCGCCCGATGCTACCGACGAAGAAGTGAAGAAAGCCTACCGCAAGGCCGCCATCAAGCACCATCCCGACAAAGTTAGCCATTTGGGAGAAGAAGTGCGCAAAGCCGCCGAAGAGAAATTCTCCAAGGTAAACGAAGCCTACGAGCGTATCAAAAAATCAAGAGGCATGAATTAATCCAAAAAAAAGTTGTATTTTTGCAAAATCTATTGGAACACGATGGCATCTTTTTATTCACTATATAACGATATCGAATATAAAATAAAACAAGCCCAACTGCGTTTAATAGATATCTCTCGCGAGAACAAACAGTTGCAAGAGGAAAAGCAGCTTATCAAAAATGAAAACGAGCGACTGCAAGCCCGCGTAAGAGAGCTGGAAGAGAAAATAAAATTAATGACCATAACGCAAACCATTATACATAAAGAAGACAAAACTGAAACTAAAAGGAAAATAACTGAATTAGTGCGGGAAATAGACAATTGTATTGGACTTCTCAATAGCTAAGCGATGGAAGACGACCAGATTAAAATACAGATAGAGGTGGCGCAGAGGAAGATAGGCGTCGTCATCAAAAAAGAATGGGAATATTACTATCGAGAGGCCGAAAAAAGAATCAATGACAGTTTTTTGAGCTTCGCCAGAAAATTCAATTACACCGACCATCAGGACTTACTCTCCAAAATACTCATCGAATATACAGTGAAATTAATTGATACTGAGGAAAGATTAAATGAATATGAAGAGGATCTGATTCCGAAAATGGAGGCTTTGAAAAAGCTGACCGACACTTTGGACATTGATTAGACGTTCTTTGAATTATACCCTACCCGCACAAGTCAATAACGTTTGTTAAACTCAACACTTTACAAACGAAGGCTCGGCTCGTTCTGTCAAAATAAGGCCTCACCCGCAAGGGGATGCTTCGGTATCCGGTGGACTATTGCGACATTGCGGCTCCTTCATCATTATTAACATAGGAGTTTAATGAAACCCTATGGACTGTGCGGGATTTTTTTCGTGAAGACGGGGAGACGTTAAGACATGCACTTCGTGCATTCGTTAAGACGAATTTCGCCTCCACGAACGAGCGAAGCGAGTGTCTACACGCCTTGACGAATGAGCGCAGCGAATTACTTAACGCCTCTACGCATAAACGACAAACAAAAGAAAAAAACATCAAACCAAATATATAACCAAAAAATCAAAACTAAAAAACAATGACAATACTATGGATCATCATTGGTATAATTGTAGGCTTCGGCATCGGCATGGGCCTCTCTTTTACCATTCTCAAAAACTCACTTACTAAAAGCAGTCAGGCCATTCTGAAAAAAGCCGAGGAAGATGCGGAATTATTGAAAAAAGAAAAAATACTTCAAGCCAAAGAAAAATTCCTCCAGCTCAAAAGTGAGCACGAAAAAACAGTCAACGAGAAAAACCAACAAATCAGCGCTGCGGAAAATCGCATCAAACAAAAGGAAAACACACTGAACCAGAAACTTGAAGAGGCGAACAAAAAAATAAACGAAAACAACGCCACCAAGGAAAACCTCAAAAAACAATTGGATCTCGCCGCCCAGAAGCAAGCCGAACTCGACAAACAGACCAACATCCAAAAACAGAAACTGGAATCCATTGCCGAACTGACCAGCGAACAAGCTAAGCAACAGCTGATTACCCTCATGGAAGAGGAAGCCAAAGCCGACGCCATGGTCTTGGTGAAAGACATCATGGACGAAGCCAAAGCCACCGCTAATAACGAGGCTAAAAAATTGGTTATCAAATCTATACAGCGTGTTGGAGCAGAAGCCGCCATCGAGAATGCCGTTTCTGTTTTCAACATTGAAAACGATGAAATCAAGGGCCGTATCATCGGTCGTGAAGGACGTAACATCAGAACCCTGGAGAACCTGACCGGCGTGGATGTCATCATCGACGATTCCCCCGACGCCATTCTGCTCTCCAGCTTCGACCCCATCCGCCGCGAAATTGCCCGCCAGTCACTGCAAAAGCTGGTGACCGACGGCCGTATCCACCCCGCCCGTATCGAAGAGGTGGTGGCCAAGACCAAGAAACATATCGAGCAGGAAATCGCCGAAATCGGTAAGCGTACCTGTATCGACCTGGGTATCCACAACATCCACCACGACCTGATGCGTATGGTAGGTAAGATGAGATACCGTTCATCATACGGACAGAACCTGTTGCAGCACTCCAAGGAAGTGGCTAACCTTTGTGCCACCATGGCTGCCGAACTGGGACTGAACCCCAAACTGGCCAAACGTGCCGGTCTGTTGCACGATATCGGCAAAGTTTCTGACACCGAATTGGAGATGCCGCACGCCATCTACGGCGCCCAGCTGGCAGAGCAATACAAGGAACGTCCTGAAGTGGTGAACGCCATCGGTGCCCACCACGACGAAATGGAAATGGACAACCTCATCGCCCCGATCGTACAGGTTTGTGACGCCATTTCAGGCGCCCGTCCCGGTGCCCGCCGCGAAGTGGTGGAAGCTTACATCAAGAGACTGAACGACCTCGAAAATATCGCCCTCACCTATCCCGGCGTAGTCAAGACCTTCGCCATCCAGGCAGGCCGCGAGCTGCGCGTTATCGTGGGTGCCGAAAAAGTGAGCGACGAGCAGGCTAACCAGCTGTCTTTCGACCTCTCCAAGAAAATCCAGAACGAAATGACTTATCCAGGTCAAATCAAGATTACCGTCATCCGCGAAACCCGCTCGGTAAACTACGCCAGATAATTGTAAATCAAGCTTATGAATAAGAAAATCTTCCAAGGAAAAATATTTTGGCTGATTCTGTTCGGAGTCACAGCCTTGCTATTTCTCTTTTACATGATTTTCTTTTCAGACAACAACCTGAGCAAACGCCGCGAATTAGACAAGAAAATCGACAATCTGGAGAAGAGTATCACCGAAACCAAAAACAAAATTGAGAACAACTACTCCTACGACCAACTCAAAAAAGACTCGAGCAAGCTGGAGCAATACGGCCGCGAAAAGCTGAACATGCAGAAAGCGGATGAAGATGTGTTTATCGTGGTGTATGAATAAAAAACGACAGACCATGCGGATAGCGATTATCAACGGAGTGAATTTGGGCCAGCTGGGCACGCGAGAGGTGAACATCTATGGATCTCAGACCTTTGAAGAGTATTTCAAGGAATTGAAGCAGATGTTTCCAGACGTGGAGCTGACCAGTTTCCAGTCCGACAAGATTGAGGAACTGGTAGACGCCTTGCGCAAGGGGCAGAACTGCGACGGCATCATCCTGAATCCGGGAGCCTATACCCATACCGCTATCGTGCTGGCCGACACCATACGATCTATCAGCACCCCTGTGATTGAGGTACACATCTCCAACTTGTTTGGCAGGGAGCTCTACCGCAAACGTTCCGTCATTTCGGCTCATTGCGCCGGTTTTATCAGCGGCTTCGGTTTGCAAAGCTACGCCTTGGCGGTACAACATTTCGTCTGGCATTAAACCTTCATCACAAACATCAGTCCAATTAGTATTCATCGAACACATCAACAATTCAACAAATAAACAATCAAATAAACAAAAGAAGCTATGAAAAAGATCTTAAGTATTGCAGTTCTTATGATTTTTGCGCTCTCTATGTCCGCACAGGAAACCGTTACACCCGAAAAACCCAAGAAAGTGAAAGAACCAGAAATCACTTTCGAGACTTTGGTGCACGATTACGGTCAGATTTACCAGAACGACAATGGTGAATGTGAATTTGTGTTCAAAAACACCGGCAAAGCCGAATTGATTCTGACCAACTGCCGTTCCAGCTGTGGTTGCACTGTTCCCGAATGGCCTCGCGAACCTATTGCTCCTGGCAAGAAAGCCAGCATCAAGGTGAAATACAACACCGGACGTTTGGGTATCATCAACAAGAGCATCACCGTGGAATCCAACGCCACCAACAACAGAGTAGTGCTGAACATCAAGGGCAACGTAAACGCCAGACCGGCAGAAGCCACCCCTGAAAACAACAGCACTCCGCTCAATGCACCTAACAACTAATCATTCAACACATTAGTCATGAAAAGAATTTTTGTCCTCATCGTATTGGCAATGGCCGTCTCATTCTGTGCCGCCCAAAACAGCAAAAAAGCAGAGTCGACAAGTACCCCTGCAGGTGCGGAGATTCAGTTTGACAAAAAAGTGTGCGACTTGGGCACCGTAAAACTCAACGAAGTGGCGACCGACACCTTTACCTTCACCAACGTGGGCAAAAAGCCCTTGGTGCTGTACAATGTTACTGCCGCGTGCAACTGTACCAAAGTAGAGTACTCCACCGCACCGGTAATGCCTGGCAAAACCGGCACCATCAAGGTCATCTTCAAAGCCGACAAGCCCGATGATGTGGGTGCGCGCACCAAAAGAATCACGGTGGACTCTAATGCCGCAAGCGACAGGGTGATTCTGACCTTGAAGGCCAATGTGGTCATGGACTAACAAAAATATAAATTCCACCTGGGGTCGTTTGGTTTTGACAGCGGGTATGTGGATTTGTAAGCATGTCGGAGGTTGTGAGACGGTTCCGTTAAAAACTAACTCTCCATGCCAATAAATGGCGAATCTTATGCATTCGCAGCTTAATTGCCGCGAATCTCGCGACACGGACAAGGTCCGTAGTTGCGGGTGCTTCCCCGGAAGCCACGCCCGCCGGCGTCCGGACCGAAGTATCGGAAATGGCAGGCTAGTGACCGCAGGCTTCGATGCGGAAGCGAAACCTTAGAAGATAAGCGACAGGCCGGTTGGTCCGGCACCTCCCTGTTGCCGACAATCAAGCTGAGACTAAACATGTAGAAAGCACTTTTGCAACACGTTTGGACGGGGGTTCGACTCCCCCCGGCTCCACTTTGAACGGGAGGATTACTCCCTAAAACCAACAAAGATGCACTGATAATCAAACGATTGTCGGTGCATTTTTGCATTTACGGCTCGCAATTCTCCGGAACACAGCTCCACGGATGCAAATCCGGACATGTGGGTAAATTTCTTAAAAAAAATCAGAATCTTTATGGCAAATTAAAAAAAATGTGTACTTTTGCACAGAAAAAAGCATATAAATCTAAACACTGCAACATGGAACAATTCCTCTATCGTCACCGGACAATAATTCTTGTGGGAATGCTGATAGTTTTCGGAGTTCTTTTCGGGCTTATTTCCATAGGCAACCATTTGCTCTTCAAAACTTACGGTCTTGACCTTGGTGTATATACACACGCCTCATACAACTACGCCCACCTGAGAGCTAACGACTGTACCTTTTTCCTTTGGGAACCCCAACCTTTGCTTTCCGACCACTTCGACCTGTATCTCATACTTTTCGCCCCTTTAACCTACATTTTCGGTCAATATACACTTTTAATAATCCAAATCATTTCCATATTGTTTGGAGCTTTAGGGGTTTACAAACTGACACAACTCCATACCCAATCAACTCTTTTAACCCTCATTACCCCTTTATTGGTGCTTTTTTCTTTCGGAATATGGTCCGCCATTGGCTCCGACTATCACTCCAATGTACCGTCGGCGATGCTACTACCATGGCTATTGTATTTCATCAAACGCGAGAAGCTCGGCCTGGCATCCCTCATGGTTTTTGCTATAATAATAGCAAAAGAGACACAGTCTCTGTGGGTTATCTTTGTGTTATTAGGCCTACTTTGGGACTACCGCAAGGATACCAAAATCCGACGTTGGCTCTTATGGAATATGCTAGGGACCGTTGTCTATGCTTTTGTCGTCATAATCCTTATCATGCCTTCACTCCACGAAGGCGCCTCACCAGGATTCTGGCGTTACAGCTGGATGGGAGAGAATTTCAAAGAAATGGCCATTTGGTTGATCACACATCCGTTACAGGCCCTTCAGAATCTGTTTGTGGATTTCATGTCCAATGCTGACCGTTCTATCCTTAAAAGAGAGTTTTATATTTGTGCGTTATGTTCAGGCATGTTCTTCGCCTTGTTAAAACCCAATTACTTGCTGATGATCATTCCGCCTCTTTTCCTGAAAATGTATGCCCAAGAGCCTGAAGCATTTTGGGGAATCAACTGTCATTACAACATAGAGATTTGTATGGTTCTATGCATAGCCAGTGTTGTGGTATTGGCTAAAATACCAACGATGGAGGAAAATTTCAAAATTCAAAAAATACAGAGTTTGAAATTGCGTGTTTTTGTGCCTGTTTTGGCACTAATATTGACCGCAGGAACCTTATTCTACACCATCGACAAACCATACACCCAGATTCGGCGCGATTATGTCAATCTCTTTGATAAGAGACACTGGCATCAAAATGATTTCGACCCTCAAGTGGCCCGTCGAATGCTCAAACAGATACCGCCAGATGTATCGGTATGCGCCGCTACCATGTTCACGCCACATTTGGCCACCAGAGAAGAATGCCATATTTTCCCCATCAGTTTAGGCCACCACCCTGAGTATTTTTTGTTCCCCCTTGAACATTGGACATATTACGAAGGAGAAAAAGAAATGGTGGCGGAGTATATCGCTGACACCACCCATTATGAATGTCTTGACGATGACGGTTTTTTGTTTCTACTGAAACGTCGTTAATAAAGCATCCCTATAGCCTGCTGATAAACTTACATCACCAGCCCATTCTCAGGTTTGACGGACGCGATGAATCACGTTCCTACTAACACCTAACCACTAACACCTAACCACTAATTACAATTGCCAGTTGATTTCGCTTTTGCCGATTTGTCGCAGTAGTTCGTTAGTTTTGGAGAAGTGCTTGCAGCCGAAGAAGCCCCTGCTGGCGGATAAAGGCGAAGGATGAACAGTGGACAAAATATGGTGTTTGGACGTGTCGATAAGGGCCTCTTTCTGTTTGGCATAATTACCCCATAAAAGGAAGACCAAGCCCTCGCGCTGCTGCGACAGCTTGCTGATGGCCGCGTCGGTGAAGCGTTCCCAGCCATGGTTCTGGTGCGAACCTGCCGCATGGGCACGCACAGTCAATGTAGCGTTGAGCAGGAACACACCCTGCGCAGTCCATTTCTCCAGATTTCCGCTTTTGGGCACCACAAAACCCACGTCATCATGCAACTCCTTGAAGATGTTAATCAACGATTTAGGGTGCGGAACCCCATCCTGCACCGAAAAACACAGACCATGCGCCTGGCCCGGCTCATGGTAAGGATCCTGACCTATCAGCACCACCTTCACCTTATCGAAAGGAGTTTTGTTGAAAGCGTTGAATATCATCGGTCCCGGAGGGTAAACAGTGTATTTTTGTTTCTCCTCAATCAAGAACTGCTTCAGCTCCGCGAAATACGGCTGCTGAAACTCGTCCCACAGGACTTTTTTCCAAGATTCTTCGATATTCGGTGTGATCATGATTAGAGGTTAGGGATTAGAATTAGAATTAGAATTCAAAGTTCAAAATTCAAAGTTCAAGTGTTTAGTGTTTAGTGTTTAGTGTTTAATGTTTAATGTTTAGAGTTTATGAATTCTGAATTTTGAATTTTGAATTTTCAGTTTTCAGTTTTCAGTTTCCCATTAGTGTCTAAAGTGTCGTACTCCGGTGAAAATCATGGCGATGCCGAGCTCGTCGCAGGCTTTGATGGAGTCCTCGTCGCGGACGGAACCTCCGGGCTGGATAATGGCGGTAACTCCATATTTGGCGGCCATGCGCACCACATCGTCGAAGGGGAAGAAGGCGTCACTGGCCAAGCAGATATGGTCGGTATGACCAGCCTCCTTGGCCTGTTCGAGGGCAATATGGGCAGAGCCCACACGATTCATCTGACCTGCACCTACACCAATGGTCTTCATCTCCTTAGCTAAGAGTATCGCATTGGATTTCACGTGTTTGCACACTTTCATACCGAAGAGCAAATCTCGCATTTCATCTTCAGTAGGCTGTTTTTTGGTCACCACTTTTATCTCATAATCCTCAGCACCGGCACGGTCGATGCTCTGCATCAGCATACCTCCGGTCACGCTAATGAACATCTTCTCATCAGCTTTAGACTTATCCAAATCGAAGGTCATCAGGCGGATATTCTTCTTAGTGGTCAGCACCGCCAAAGCCTCTGGAGTGAAGGCGGGAGCCAGAATGATTTCCAGGAAAACCGGCTTCATGGCAATAGCCAAAGCTTCATCTACCGTCTGGTTGGTGGCCACAATACCACCGAAAATGGACACTGTGTCGGCCTCATAGCAACGGGTCCATGCTTCCATGGCATCTTTGCCGATACCCACGCCGCAGGGATTTTTGTGTTTGACGGCCACCACTGTCGGCTCATCAAACTCGCGCAGGATTTGCAAGGTAGCGTCAGCATCCTGTATATTATTGTATGACAATTCTTTACCATGCAACTGGGTAGCCCAAGCCATGGAATAGCCCTGTTTCTTGCCAGCATAGAAAGCCGCTTTCTGGTGGGGATTTTCGCCATAACGCAGCGACTGCTTGCGGGTAAACGTCAACGTCATGTTTTCAGGATCTTCCTCCCCTACCCTGTCGGTCAGGTACTGGGCAATCATGGCATCGTAGGCAGCGGTATGTCTGAACACCTTGGCGGCCAGGCGGGAGCGGGTTTCCAGCGAGGTGTCGCCATTGGCTTTGATTTCAGCAATCACGGCATCATAATCGTTGGCATCGCACACCACGGTCACAAACTGATGGTTTTTGGCTGCGCTGCGCAGCATGCTGGGACCACCGATGTCGATATTCTCGATAGCCTCTGCGAAGGTAACATTTTCTTTCTCAATGGTTTGCTTGAAAGGATAGAGGTTCACCACCACCATATCGATGTATTGGATGCCGTTCTGGCGCATTTCCTCCTGATGTTTGGGGTTGGTGCGCACCGACAGCAGTCCGCCGTGGACCATAGGGTGCAGGGTTTTCACGCGGCCATCCATAATTTCGGGGAAGCCGGTCACCTCGCTGATACCCATCACGGGCAGGCCAGCCTGTTCTATAGCTTTTTGGGTACCGCCGGTAGAGATAATTTCGTAACCATTTTCGATTAATGCCTGAACGAAGGGGATGAGATTTGTTTTGTCGCTCACGCTCACCAGTGCTCTTTTCATAGTGTTATTGTGTTTATTACAAATTGCAAACTACAAAAGTACGATTTTTTTTTGAGATAGAGGAGATGTTGGGGATTTTTTATACTTTTCCCTTCTATATAACAAGAACATTTTTTGTTCTGTTATTTCACATGTCCGTTTGAATATTTCAATGAAAACTTGATCGAAAAGTCACCAAAAGATCAAGCCGACGGTAAGTGCAGCCGCACGAGCCCGCTCCCCCCAACCGTCGGCATGGCCTTCGCACGCAGCATCATAGCTTGGCTTTACGGGAACGCACAATTCCCCTTCTGTTAGAAGGGGTGCCCGTAGGGCGGGGTAGTGAAATTATATAGAGGCCATCCACTAACATCGCTTCCGCATCGCATGTCGGCATGGCCTTCGCACGCAGCTTTATGGCATAAATTTTCCAAAATTTCAGTCCCTCTCTACCCTACTTCAACCTGGATCACAAAAAATTTATAACATCTTTTTTGCAAGTTTTCACTCACTTTCATCTACTTCCTGACCCAAAAGTGTAATTTATTAAATTATTGATTTTAAGCAAATTAACTGTTATTTTACCATTGAATTTTCAGTTCAAATGTTATAACTTTGCAGGCAGTACAAACCTTAAATTTTAAATGTAATGGAAAACAATTTACTTCCCGAAGTGGAAAAGAAAATCATCACCCTGCGAAATCAGCAGGTGATATTGGATTCAGACGTGGCTGATTTGTATGGTGTGGAAACCAAAGAAATCAATCAAGCAGTAAAAAACAATCCCGAGAAATTCCCCAAAGGATACATTTTTCAACTTGAAAATCAAGAATTTAGAAATTTGCGGTCAAAAAATTTGACCACAAAATTTTCAAAAACACGACAACTTCCCAAAGCCTTCACCGAAAAAGGGCTTTATATGCTAGCCACTATCTTGAAGAGTCCTAAAGCGGTGGAAACAACCATCGCTATAGTGGAGGCATACGCCAAATTGAAGGAACTTTCACGGGTGATTGTGGAAGTTCCACAGAAAGAGGAAGACAGCATGGAACAAAAGGTTCTCTTACATCGCGGCGGGCAATTGGTGGAGGACATCATAAACGACATACTTCCAAAACAAAGTAGCGAAACCTCCTTCGAACTGAACCTCGCCATGTTCAAGTTCAAACATTCAGTAAAACGGGAGAACGATGACGAAGTTCAGAAATTAAATGAAGAGGTAGCGGAGCTTAAGAAAAGAATCACCCCCTGACGCTGCGTGGGTAGGCAAGGCCGATTGGCGAGGGGGACGGGCCTGTGAGGCTGCATTCCAATCGGCTTGATCTTTTGGTTCCTTTTCCATCAAGTTTTCATTGAAATATTCAAACGGACATGTGAAATAACAGAACAAAAAATGTTCTTGTTATATAGAAGGGAAAAGGAACAGGAACCTGATGTGGAAAAGAAAATCATCACCCTGCGGAATCAGCAGGTGATTCTGGATTCAGACATAGCAGAACTGTATGCTGTGATATGCTGGCCACTATTTTGAAAAAGTCCTAACGCAGTGGAGACCACTTTTCAATAAAAAAGGCAGGTTTCCCTGCCTTTGTCTTTTACATAATCCCTTTGAGCGAAATCCACCCTATGGGAATAAGAAAGTTGATAAACAACTACTCCACCTCCCAGGTGTCGCCGCTGTTCAAAAGGTCATCCATGCATTTGTATTTGCCAATGGCCATTTGTTCTTCCATCTGGTCTTCGTAAAGCTGGGTGTAAGAGGTCTTCTTCACGTTGCGGATTACACCGAGAGCTACGGGCAGGTCACCGCTCATGCGGGCCAGCATCATGTGGATACCGGTATCCTCAGTGTCTTCATGATGGATCATAATATCATCGATAGTGATGCCGTTTTCGCCAATGGTAACGGCTTCCAGGCAACGTCCGTTGAAACGCAGACCCTTGTTCTTCTCCTTGCCGAAAATCATGGGTTTGCCGTCCTCAAGAATGATGGTACGGTCGTCGCGTACAGCACGGTCGGTGATAGCGGCGTGAGCCTTATCGTTGAAGATCATGCAGTTCTGCAATACTTCTACCACGCTGGTGCCGTCGTGCTTGGCAGCACGGGTCATGATGTCGGTGGTCAACGGCGGCAGGCAGTCCAATGCGCGTGCATAGAAGGTGCCCTGTGCGCCCATCACCAACTCACCCGGATTGAAGGGATAGTCAATGGTACCATAAGGAGAGGTCTTGGTCACCTGACCAAACTTCGTGGTGGGGCTGTATTGACCCTTGGTCAAACCATAGATCTCGTTATTGAAGATAGTGATGTTCAAGTCCTGGTTACGACGTACCGCATGAATCAGGTGGTTGCCACCGATAGCCATGGAGTCGCCGTCGCCCATGCTCACCCACACGGAGAGAGCCGGATTGGCCAGTTTCACGCCCGTGGCGATAGCGCAAGCACGGCCGTGGATGCTGTGAAAACCATAGGTATCCACATAGTAAGGAATACATGATGAGCATCCGATACCGGACACCATGCAGATGTTTTCCTTCTTGTGGTTGGTTTTCGGGAAAGTGTTCAACAATGCGGCGAGAATGGCGTGGTCACCGCAACCGGGACACCATTTCACCATTTGGTCGCTGGTAAAGTCAGCTTTTGTATATTCGCGATCCGCTTTCGGAACAAAATGTTTTTCTGCCATAATGATCTGTAATTAAATAGTTCTTTTTTTTGAATTATTTGGCAAGCAGTCTTTCGAATTCTGCCTTCAGCTCGCCCACCTCGAACGGGAGACCCATAATCTTGTTGTATTGGGTCATCGGGCATTCGGGGAACTGGGTGCGGAGGTATCCGGCAAACTGTCCATTGTTAAGTTCGCAAACGACAATCTTCTTGTATTTTCTGAGGATGTCGCCAGTATTCTTCGGAAGCGGGCAAATATAGTTGAAGTGGGTATAGGCCACTTTCTTGCCTTCTTTGTTCATCTCTTCCACTGCGAGAGTGAGCGCGCCTGAGGTGCCGCCCCAACCCACAACGAGGAGTTCGGCATCTGGATCGCCGATCACTTCCTGGTCGGGGATGTAGTTGGCCACGCGGTTCACCTTCTCCTGACGGTTAGCTACCATCAGAGCGTGGTTTTCGGGATCGGTGCTGAGAGGTCCGTCAGGACATTTCTCCAAGCCGCCCACACGGTGACGAAGGCCTTCCATGCCTGGCAATGCCCATTCGCGTGCGAAAGTCACGGGATCGCGACGGAAAGGTCTGTAGTTGGGATCGTTAGGTGTTGCCAAACGCGGTTTGATTTCCGGCATGTCGGCCATCTTGGGGATGCGGAACAGCTGTGAGCCGTTGCCAAGGTAACCGTCGGTAAGGAGGATGACGGGGGTCATGTGCTCCAAAGCAACTTTAGCGGCGTTGAAAGCCCAATAGAAGCAGTTGGCGCTGGAAGAAGCAGCCATCACCACTACGGGGGCTTCACCGTTACGGCCATACAGAGCCTGGTTCAGGTCGCTCTGCTCGGTCTTGGTGGGCAGACCTGTGGAAGGACCGCCACGTTGAACGTCAACGACGACGAGCGGAAGTTCCACCATCACAGCCAAACCGAGAGCTTCGCTCTTGAGAGAAAGACCGGGACCAGAGGTAGAGGTACAAGCCAATGCGCCAGCGTAGGAAGCACCAATTGCGGAGCAGATACCGGCGATTTCGTCTTCAGCCTGGAAGACGCGTGCACCCAAGGATTTATGTTTAGCCAATTCCACCATCACATCCGTAGCGGGGGTGATAGGATAAGAACCTAAGAACAGTCTGCGACCGGATTTCTCGGATGCCGCCAAAAGACCCCAAGCGGTGGCTACATTACCGGTGATATTGCGGTAACGGCCCTTTTCCATCTTATCGGCTTGTGCAATCTCGAAAATATGGGAGTGCATCACTTCCAACTTGTCGGCATATTCGTAGCCTTCCGTCAAAACGGCCTTGTTCAAAGCGACCACATCGGGTTTCTTGGCGAACTTGCGTTCAAGGTAAGCGAATGTCTGGTCGAGTTTCTTATGAGTAGCGTAAAAAATGATACCCAGCGCGAACATGTTGCGGCAGCGGTCGGCAGTCTTCTTGTCGGCACCCTGCTCATTACCGATACGCTGAGTGAACGAAGTAACCGGAGCCTTGATGATGGTATAGGCGCGTTCCATCTCATCGGTGAAGGGGTGGTTATTCTCGTTATAGCCTGCTTTTTCAAGCGCCTCATCGGTGAAAGTATCAATATCCACGATGACGGTGGCACCTTTTTTGGCCCACTTGAGATTTGATTTGAGAGAAGCCGGATTCATAGCGACCAGGATGTCGCATTTGTCGCCGGAACTATAGATGTGGTTACCCACATGCACCTGATAGCCAGACACACCAGCGATGGTATTGTGAGGGGCGCGGATTTCGGCTGGATAGTCGGGGAAGGTGGCGATGTCATTGCCAGTGAGGGCAGAAGCTGCATACCGTCGCCAGAGTCACCCGCAAAACGAACGACTATGTCGTCAATTTTTGTGATTTTCTCTGTTGCCATAAAAGTTGTAGTTTTTTGATATTATTAATTTAGGTAAATAGATTATGTTTTTCCAACATTATTTTTCAATAACCATCTTCTTGCTCAGCACAGTATCCTCGAACTGGAGGGTATAAATATACATGCCTGCGGCAAATGAAGAGGTGTTCAAATCGATATGATTCTCACCAAATTGAGCGTTGAGCTGTTCACTGAACAATTTCTGTCCTGTCAGGGAGAACACTTCAATCACAGCCTGGCCTGCAGTCGGTGCCAGGAAGCTGATACGGGTCTTGTCGTCAGCCGGATTAGGTATATTCTGATACAACACAAGTCCGCCCGTCTTTTCATAAGCCTCTACACCTGTAGGTGTCGCACATGGGTGAATCGTATAGAGATCATTATAAGGATTGTTATCCTGATCAAGAATGACACGCACCTTGAAATCGAAGAAGTCGGAAGTGGAGAACACCTCGAAAGCGCCGGTGAAGGTGTAATCCATACTTTCTCCAGGCATCAGATACAACCTCTCTCCTTCAACCACCGGAGCAGTCCATGTCTCAGTGATGGAAACCACATCGTAGCCGACCTTCATCTCACCATAAATGTCGAATGACTCAACGGGAGCACGTCCTTCATTTATAATAGTAACCACAGGATGAATAGAGTCGCCATACACCACACAGGAGCCGTCTGGATCTCTGAAGTCGTATGGATATAAAATGTCAGCCACACCGATATCCGGCTTACCATGTCCGAAGTTGATATCATCAAGTGCGATATCCATCATACGGGTATGTGCCTTGGTTCTGAATCTGACCTTAGCCACCTCATCATTGTTGCTGAACATCACCGTTCTTTGCTTCCAAGATGCGTTACATGAAGTTTGAGTAGGACCAACCACGGAGTCGACTGTGACGAAAGACTTATCATCACCCGTACCCACCTGAACCAAGAGCGTTCCTGTAGCATTGTCTGCACCAAAGATATGCTCCCAGTATTCCATCTGGATGGGATAACCGTCACGATAATGCAAATCAATACAGCTGGTAGTCAGTGTCGTATAAACCGTTGTTGAAGTCTGGTTGCTCTTACCCGCAGCCACTGCAAACTGGCCCATATTATTGCTTGAATGGTCTTGTGCCGGACCTGCGTTAGGATTATTGGCCGCCGGAGCGGTCTGGATATTCCACTTATAGGCGCTGTTGGAGGAATGAACTGTCCAGAATTCTGTGAACGGAGATTCGGGATCAGTAATAGTTTCATCAAATGTTTCCAGATGAGGCATTGCGGTATCCACAGGCAAATTGCCTACAGAGAAGCTCGTCTTCCACTCATTATTGATATCGTATTCATCCGGCATATAAGTCAAGCTCGTGTTAACATCATAACTGCCCACCACACCAAAGTTAGCTGCCGGAATGGTATAAACCTTCGTTTCACCAGCTGCAATGGTACCATGGCTGACCGTATGTGTATAAGAACCTTGAACAGCACCAGTAACCTCTGCCGAGAGCAACATAGGATTAGAAATGGTGAACGTCTGTGCGTTAACACCGGTATTCTTTACATAAACCTTGATATTAGCACGATTATCGGGACAGGAGACACCTGAAGGCTGCAAGTAGCCCACCACTGCCAAGTCATTGTTGTAGGCGCCTCTGATGGTCACCATATAGTCTTCTGTTTCACCCTGTGAATAATAACCACAACCTGTATTGGCCACCGTCGAAGCGGTAGATGCCACCACTCTCATCAAAGTAGCACCCTCCGACGCTGTTTCAGGAATGGTGATATACGCTTCGGAAGTAGCATTCTCCGGATGCTGGTTATTGAAGGTATTCGCTGTAATATTGACAACCCTTTCGTTATTTGCGGTGGTCAAATCAAACGCACCATTTCTGTTAAAGTCAATGAAGACATACTTGAATAGTTTCGCGCCACTGTTGCCCGTGAAGGCGTTCGTAATGCTAATTGGATAGGTCTGTCCCTTTACCAATACAGCCGGAGCAACCGTTTGGGTATAATCTGTATAAGCAACGGTATCCGCTGTTCCGAATGGAGACCAACTTGCCGGGAGCGGAAGATTGTCAATACCGGCGAATGTCACATTGGCAATGCTCGGACTTGCCGCATTCTGAGCACCCGACTCACAAACTTCTTTCATCAACATGATAGTGACAGTATCGTTACTCTGATGATTGTCGCCAGCACAAGTCACATACACTTTGAATGATTTCTGGAAATAAATTCCAGACAAATCGGCAGGGGCGGCGAACGAATATGTCACCGTACCATTGCTCGGCACATTGATCGGGTTATTAACCGTGACAGGAGCCTGACCTTCCAGCTGATAACTCAGGCTGTAGTTGCTGGCAACATTGCTACCATGATTAGCCAACTGAACAGTCACAGTCTCATTATTTGTATAGGCAGGATTCGGGGTAACAGGATTATCAATGCTCACCACATCCAAGTCAACACTCGGCACAGCAGTATGCACAGTAATCATACCTCTACCTGCTGATTCGCAGGAATAGCTGATATTAAATTTGGTATTGAATCTTAAGGTTCCCTGTGACATCACATTATTTCCCGAACCCAATACAGGATTGAAATCATTGTCAGTCGAATAGTGAACCACACGTTTATTATAGGTAGAGTTTGGTACAGCTGGTATAGTTGAGGATCTGAACGCGGGGGATGTATAACCGGCTGTGGTGTTCTTACCATGATGCTCTGTCAGAAGGAGCAAACTGTTGCCTGTATAATGGAATCCACCAGGAATCACAAATTGATACCAACCTGTCTGGTTGAACTCCAGGTTTCCATCGGCAATAACGGTTGCCCCGTTGGTCAGGTTGTTCCAATTATTCTGATACAACTGGTTCACCAAGGTGGGAGTCAGGTTCGGATAATCGCTCGCTACAAAAGTATTGTCATTCTTCAGATACAACTTCATCGGAATCTGTCCGCTACCTGCCATATGAATATAAATGGAAACGGTGTCAATAATACCTTCTCCAAAGCCCAAATCATCTGCGGTGTACATAATGATACCCACAGAATGTTCTTTTGTGAAGGTAAACGGCAACAAATTGCTGGAATTAGTTTGCGTACCCACTATGGTCTCACCAACAAACTGTGGATCCAAGATTCTTCCGCTATAATAGAAGTATGTCGGATCAGCCATGATAGCCGGAGTAACAAAAGATGTTCCCTGGGCCAAGGCGGTTCCTCCAGTGGGCTGATCATAGAAGTAGTACTGGTTGAACACGCTTGATGTCGGGGTCACAGTTGCCGTGTTACCATATGTGGCCGTAATATTGTTTATATCGGCAGGAGTAGCAGGAGTGGCAGGTACATACAATGAGCCTGTAATCGTATCGTTGTTGCGATAAACATACATCGATGAGTTTACAGGATTGGAATATATTGTATAATTGTATATATTATTTTGTGTGGCCGAACCCAAGGTGACCGTATTGCCAAAAGTGATATCCACAGGTTCACCTGAATAAATCGGCTGATTGATAGTATGCTGTACAGATGTAGTGGCAGCACCGGTAAAGTCAGCTTTCAATTTGAAGGTATTGGCAGGGATAGTATCTGCTGTGGACCATGTATTCGCAATACGGACATGAAGATGAGGATTGGAAACACCACACTGGAACGATACCGGTTCTACCAATTCATTGGTGCTGATATCATGCAATGGCGTAGCCACATCGATCTGATATCTCATCTTGCGAGTCATACAGTTGGTACCAGGCGTAATACCATACACATAATAAAGCATTGTATCATACAATACCGGAGTGGTAAATGTATACGGGTTGGACTGCACCAAAACACTGTCCATGGTCGCAGCGTTCTGGTAATACCACTTAGTAACAGAAGAGTGCTGACGAGCGATTGTATAGGTATGCAGATACTCACCTCCCACTTCTATATCATCGGGAAGCACCGCGGTCTTCTTTGAGACAAATGAACCAACCAGCGTATCATTACCACGATAAGCCGGAGTGTTAATCAAGTCTGTGATAATTGTATAATTGAATGTCACATCGGCCGTAGGAGCTCTGAAATCGAAAGTATTGTCAAATGTCACTTCTTTTTCCTCATTGGGAGCAAAAGATTCATTTACAATCTGCGACAAGGTTTGCACTTGCGAACCATTGACCACTTTTGCTTTCACCTCTACCGTACCAGCCGGAATGGTATTATTGATCAGGTTGCGAACCTTAACCACAATGTGCTCATCCAACAATGTACAGGAATTGGTCACTGGTGAAACAAGCTCTACTGGTTCCACGTCCCAGGTCGGCACATTGTCGGCAACAACCTGCACAGGAACCTTTTCACTCTGACACTCTGCATCCACAAATTGGAATTTCATCACCAAACGTTTGGCGTAAGTGCTATAATTGCCTGTAAATGCTGATTCTGAATTGTTAACGCCCTTGTACAACACACAGTTGGTAGCGGAGGCGGAATTGAACTTAGGATAGGTGGTTGAGCCACTCGCCGTTGAGCAGTTGGCACCTCCACAATACGTTTCAGTCAAAATCAAGAGGTTGCCACCTTCATATTCCATAGGAACCGGCAGGTTGAATGACACCCATCCCGTTGTATTGAACAAATAACTGCCGTCATAAATCAGCGTAGCCTCTGCAATTTCGCTATCCCAAGTGTTTACAGGACTGGCCGATAATGAAGTCAGCTCGGTATTCATCGCATACAATCTTATCGGAATACCCTGTTCGCCTTCAGCTGCATTGCTAACATACAGACTGATCTGCATCAGTTTGCCACTGGCATTCAATTCATCCGCTTTGTACAACAATTTACCACGGGAGAAACCATTGGTAAACACGAATGGCTGCGTAATATTATTGGCTGTCGCGGTTGTGACAGTACCAACCTGTGGAGTATAAAAATCAGCTGGAGCGGATGCCACGTAATATGTAGTGTCATAATATACCGCCGGGGTTACAAACGGATCGCCCACATATTGCAACTCCCATGATTCATAACCGGAGTTGGTATACCAGAAATGGGCAATACCCGTAGCGCTGCCATCGGTGGCAGTAAGACTGGCTGTTTCATGATAGTTGGCATGAACCGGACTGACAGCCGTAGGCATCGTGTATTTGCCGTATGATTCTATTGTAACATTCAATGTGTCATTAAAACGGACACGATCCGCGGCAAGCATATCAATCCAAACCGCAATATTGTAAGGAACATTCACATTCACCTGATTGTTGGTAAAATCGTACTGCGTCGCAAAAATGTAATTTACCGTCTCATGGCTGCCAATAACCGTTGTGATAGTGGATGCCACTGGGGCGGAGCCATTGATGGTATAATATATAGGTGTTCCCGCCGGAAGATCGATGGTACCGTTATTCGCCAGTTTAACCACAATATTTTCATGGCCAAGGTCGCAGTTGGTCAGCGGGTTCACCAGCGATACAACTGCCAACTCGTATGCCATATAGCTTTCCAGCACTGCGTTGATCATTTGACGACCAACCGTAGAAGCGGTCAAATTGCCATTGGAGAGAATATAATAAGAGGTGTCTCTCAGCGGTGCTTCCTCCTGAACGCCGAGGTAAGTACCACCATCCAACATCTCAATACCCACATACAAAGGACCACTGGTGCTGGTCAAAGCAAAGTTATTGATCTCACCTGTCACCCACTGGTTCTCCATGGCGGCAGTCACGGTCATCTCGTCTGAGCTTTCAATAATATTTCCTGATGCATCCACAACAATAAAGCGGAAATGACGACCCACATTGCTATTATTGGCCGTATTGGTAATGAATGCCTTCACATGTGTGGCAATCAAGGTATCCACCATGTTATATCTGTTCACATAAGCTATATGGTCTGTACCACCAACTGCAATAGTAGAATAGGACACATGCTGTCCACCGGCAATGGAGTCTGTAGCATAACCCACTTCGTTAGGAGTGGTAGTCATCAACCAAGTATGTTCATTATTGTCATTGTCCATATCCTGTCCACAATACACTCTCACCACATTGTCACCAGGATTGTTCAAATGTACACCATTAAAAGTAACCACCATATTTCTTCTGGACTCCAGTGAAGACACGGTGATTGTATCTCTGTATGTGTTGGCTCCCGTTATTTCCAGCATCACCTTGAAGTTTGTTTGTGTATTACGGCCTTCATTGCTGATATTGGCAAAAATCTTCGGAGAAACCTCATGTTGGGTTGGATTTTTACCCAATGCCCAGATATCATTCACCGCCAAATCGTTATTGTGGAAATTTCTCACCACTACACGGTCAATATTGATATTATTCTTGGCATTGGATTTAGCGTCGAAAGCAATGTAAATACAGTTTTGGTTGCTATAGCCGGCCAGGTCAACCATATATTTCTCCCAGCCCGGAGTGGTATAAGCTGAATTGTAACGTTTCACCAAAGTGGAAGTCACACCCGCGGTATTCATTGAAGCAACAGCGGTATATGTGGTACCACCGTCGGTAGAGACCTTCACAGTTACACCTTCGGTACTGCTGTTTCCGGAATTATCATGAGCAAACCAATATTCCAGAATCGGAGTACTTGCACCTTGCAAAATCGTCACCGGCATGATGGCACGAGACTCTGTATTATTGACAAACACCTTGGAGTTGAAGAACAAACGTCCCAAACCATAGTTAGGAGCAATGTTAGGATAAGTTCCAGCGCCCTGCTCCACTGTCCAGTTTCCGGCACCAGTAGTGCTGATCTGTTCAAAACGCCATGCAGGATATAAATCTACAGAAGAGAACACCTCTTCATAAAATGGGAAGGCTGCCTGAATTTCGAACGAACCTGACAAGGAGTCATTCTGCAAATTATTATCTCCATTCACATGAATATTCAGGATGTAGTTGTAAACGGTATTGATAGATACCGGGAAGTTTGCGACAACAGTCACTTCTTTACTCTGCAACGGAGCAATTGTTCCGGTATTCACCGTCATGGAACCCGTAGTGGTACCAATGGTGTAATAAATTGTGGCAGGCTTGGTGGCGAAATTCAAGTTCGCGTTACCTGTATTCTTTACCATCACCTTGATCGGATAATGGTTGGCAGGACACTCATTGCCCAACACCGGAGAGGTCAACACCGTCAATGCCAAGTCGGTGGCAGGGATAGCTCTTGTGTAGCAACCCATATAGGTAATAGTGTTGTAACGTGAGACGCCTCTGATATCAGTGGCAACACCGCTGACAGGAAGACATTCTAAACCATCAAATTGGCCAGGAACCAATGAATCGGATGGTGAAACAAAGGTAAGGGGGATATTGATAGAAGTGGTATCATCGCCACGACTGGCCAAAGCACTCTGCCACTCAGCGAAATTATTACGAGGAGCCACAAACCATCCCAAGGAGTTACCCACAGAATAATACTCATTGTTATTCAACTTGATCGTATTGGCGAGGGCATTGGCTGAGGTATAGTTCAAATAAATGGCATAATTCTTATTTTCCGCTGATGTACTGGCATTATAGAAAATGTTGTTGTAGATGTTGATTGTATTGGTAGAAGAAGAAGAACCCGTAATGTAAATCGGCGCAGACTGTGCGATATTCACTGCGGAGTAAATATAACAACTGTTATGATAAAAATTGATGTACTTTGAACTTGTCACCATGATGTTATATCTGGCGGTCACCGTAGCCTTGTTGATAATTTCATTGTTTGCCACGGCCAGCATGGAGGTAACACCATTTGAATTGGAATAGGTATCAAAGGAAATACCAGTACCACCGCGCTGGTTCATCTTGATGCTGTTTCTAGAAACGCTGGTGTAATCAGCGCCATTTTTGATAGCAATACCCACAAAATTCATGTCTGAACCTGTAGTCTGCTGGTTGATAACGTTCCCATCAATGGTCCATCTCTTGGACTGTAATGCATGGATACCAGTCACCGTGCTGTTGATGGTATTGCCGCTTACCACGAAATTATCTTCCTTATAGGCGGCGTTCGTAGCACCCGTAAAATAAAAACCGAAGTTCACGCCGCTGATGGTATTATTCGTAAAGTTCATGTCATGATCACCTGAACCGCCAGTAGTGAAAGGAGAGGCGGCGCTTGTACGTCCGATAGCCGCGGAGTTATAATTGGGAGAAGCTGTGGAAGTGACACCCTGAATATCGCAATTGTCAATGGTGATATGATGTGAGGCTTTTCCGACAAAATCGACACAACGTCCCACGTTATTATTCCGGATGGTCACATTTCTGATGGTAATATATGCCATCTCGGTAAATTTCACGGGTGGTTCATTACCCGAATTCTGTATTACAACAGCACTTCTGTTCACACCAGGAGCAGCCTGGAAGGTAATGGTGTTGGTGCTGCTCAGACCCGGATACTGATCATCGAAATCAAAGCCCGTATATGTACCGGCATTCATGTTGATGGTCACAGGACCTTCGATGCCGCAACGGTAGAAACGCTCTTTCATAAACTTCACTGTGGGGAAGTCGGCATTGGGGCCGCCTAAAGTATAGGTTCCTGCCAAAGCGCTATCGCAAGCATAACCGTCATACTTGATAGTATCATCCGTACGGCGGTCCAAGTTCGTAACCCCATTACGTGAAATCAACCACACCTTGATGTAGTTGGAGTCGCGCAAAGCCACATGACTGCCTACCACAATGGTATCAGTATAGTCCAAACACAAGTCACCAGTCCAAGTGGCATTCGGCTTCACCACTCCATTGACACTCCATCCGAAAGTAGCGGAGGTCATGTGATTGGGATTGACATCTGTAGCGAGACCTTTATTACGGAACACTACTTTCACCGGATAACTCTGACCTGTGGCCATATGTTCAGGATATATTGGCAATTGGAATGAACCTGGTTCCATCTTGGCATCATTCACTGCCAAAGACTGGGTGGTATTCAAGGTAAAGGTTTTTGTCTCATAACATTCGCTACCATGAACATCTTTGGCAAAGATGTGATAGGTGATGGTTGTACCATAGCACTGCATGGGGATTTCCCAGCTGTAAGTCACATAGCTATAGCCAAGTTGGAAAGATTGCATGTGATTGGTAAGAGTGTCCGACTCGCCAGTACTGGTCTCATACCAGCAACGCACAGAGGAAGTGTCTATGGCATCATTGTCAGTAAGTGTGGCGTTGATAAAGAAAGGACCTGTAAAGTCGTTAATCGTTCCCGTGAATATTCTGTTTTGGGTCTGACCATTATTGTTGACATACTGGGTTTGCGTAACGTTGATTTTCGGAGGCACCAACTCCACATTGGAATAAATCACTTTCACGTTGTCAATATACCAACCTGCGCACACATCTGTACCAGAACCCGTACCGGAAGCATGGGTAGTATAGAAACGTATACGGAAATACTGATTGGTTGCACCCACCACAAACTGAGTCATATCGAGCAATTCTGTTCTCCACCAACTATTTTGCGGAGTTGCCGCATTGTTATTTGGCAACCAGGCAGAATACCAGTTTTGGGACACATTGCCTTCCGTAATCGCTTCTGCATGTCCATGATAATACGGAGAAGTTGTCGTGTAGTTGTCCAAAGGGGTCCATTGAGTCCATTCGATTTCACCCTGGGTAACAGTAGTCGACACCTGATAGGAGATGTAACTTCTATCGTTGTTGTTCACCTTGCAGATGTGATCGAACTGCAGATATACATACGGGAACGTTCTGTCCACCTCAATAGAACGTGTCCAACATCCAGAGTTACCTTGACTGGGATATGTTGGCGTATGGTACGACGCCGGTGCCGACACATACAAGGTTGAGTCCCTTCTCCAGTTTCCCGTCGGTTCATTGAACAAAGTGGTGGTTGTCATTTTAATGACAGCCCCGTCAAAATTTTCATAATAAATGACGGTTGTGTCCATCAACTGAGCTGACAACAGAAATGGCATTACAATAATAGCCAATGAGAATAATAACTTTTTCATTTTCAGAATGTTGTATTTATACTATTTTTATTTTTCCTCTTTTTATTTGAATATATTATATATCAGTTTAAGCAAATGACAAAAATAATAAAAATTTTCATACAAATAACATGTATCCAATGCATTTTTATTCTTTTATTTTCACTTTTGAAAAGGACAAACAAAAAATCCCACCACAGATGTGGCAGGATTTATTATTATAAACTAAAAATCAGCTGTTTACGAGAGATAAACATCAATCAGTCCCTCTGGAGCCTGAATGTGGATTGCTTTGTTTTCCCTATCCACAAGCTTGAAGATTTCGTCAATGGCAGGAATCAGCACCTCCACCCCTTCGTGGTCAATCTGCATAATCGGATGATGGCTGATGTCGATGAAATCCTGACAAACGCCTATGTCGCCCTTCTCCTCGTCCACCACCCTGAAACCAATAACTTCGTGGAAGTAAAATTTGTTGCCGGTAAGCGGCGGCAATTCCGATAAAGGAAGATATAACTCTGCTTTAACCAGTCCTTTAGCCTCTTCTTCATCCACATCTGCAAACTTGATAACAAAGGTATTGGCACCACGATACTGGATATCTTCTATCAAATAAGGGAGTTTTTCATCATCCAGATCAATGAAGACTGCATCCAGATTGGCATATTTTTCCGGTTCATCGGTATCGAAATAACAGCACAACTGTCCCTTTATTCCAAATGGCTTTGTGATGTGCCCTAAATAGTAATATTCGTTTTTCATCGTTCGTTATTTTTTGCTGTGGGCTGTGAGCTGTGAGCTGTGAGCCGTGGGCTGTGAGCTGTGAGCTGTGGGCTGTGAGCTGTGAGCTGTGGACTGTGGACTGTGGGATATGAGTTTAGAGTTTAGGGTTTAGGGTTTAGAGTTTAGAGTTTAGGGTTTAGAGTTTAGAGTTTAGGGTTTAGAGTTTAGAGTTTAAGGTTTAGAGTCAAAAGATTTAGGGGTTAGGGTTACACCTACTACCTACTACCTACTACCTACTACCTACCACCTCCGCTCACCGCTCACCGCTCATAGCTCATACCTCATTGCTCATACCTCATTGCTCATTTAAAACAAAATAGACGCAACCCAATCGTCGCGTCTATATTGTAACTCATTGACATGAAGTTTATTCGGCAGGAGTTTCTGCAGCTTCTGCGGGAGCCTCGGTAGCTTCTGCGTTAGCAGCTTCCTCAGCAGCCTTAGCCTCTGCTTCGGCAGCCTCTGCCTCAGCGGCAGCGGCATACTTGGCAGCAACCTTAGCGGAGATAGCTTCTCTCACCTTGGTCTCGGCTTCCAGACGAGCTTTTTGTTCCTTACGAACCTTGTCAGCATCCTCACGTTTGATGTTGCTGATTTTGGACTCCTTAGCCTGTTTCCAGGCATCGAATTTGCGATCTGCATCCAGCTGAGTCAGTGCGCCTTTCGCGATTCCGCCTCTGAGATGCTTCATCAAATAAACACCTTCATGTTTAAGAATCGAACGGGCGGTATCTGACGGATCTGCGCCAGCTTCAACCCAGTACAATGCTCTGTCGAAGTTTAAATTCACACTTGCAGGATTGGTCAGCGGGTTGTAGGTGCCGATCTCTTCGATATAGCGTCCGTCACGTGGTGCACGACCATCTGCAATTACAATGTGGTAGAAAGGTTGGTTCTTCTTACCACGTCTTTGTAATCTGATTCTTGTTGCCATAACTTTTTAATTATTTAAGTGGTTAATTTTGAGGGTGCAAAAATACGGAAAATTTCAATAGAAAAATTTTTTTTTTGATTTTTTTCTTGAAGATGAATATCGTATTCATTTTTTATGTATTTTTGCAGTCACTATTTCAAACGGCCCATTAGCTCAACTGAATAGAGTATTTGACTACGGATCAAAAGGTTGCAGGTTTGAATCCTGCATGGGTCACAAGCTAAGAATCAAGCACTTACAATATTTTGCAAGTGCTTTTTTCTTTTTCTAAACTCCATCCCCGTTTCAACCCCACCCCATCCCGCCAATGATTTTTCGCGGAAAAATCTCCTATTTTATCCGAAATTTCATCAATTTCGATTTTTTCTTTCACTTATTATGCAGACGGGGTACGACCCATCACTACAACACTTTTTTTTATATCATTAGCACATTAGCACATTGATAATTAGCACATTAACTAATTTGCATATTTGCTAATTTTTCCGTATTTTTGCCACCGCTATGATTCAGATTAACAAACTGTCGGTCAACTTCACCGGCGACTATTTATTCAAAGATATATCCTTTGTGGCAGGCGACCGCGACCGTATCGGCTTGGTGGGCAAAAACGGTGCGGGCAAATCCACCCTGCTCAAAATCATCCACAAAGAAATGGAACCCGAGTCGGGTACTATCGTCATCACCTCCGGCTACAAAACCGGCTATCTGCCACAGGAAATCCTTGGCAATTACAACAAGAGCATCTGGGAAGAAACCATGACCTGCTTTGTGGAACCCCGCCGTCTGGAAGCCAAAATCAAGGAAATCAATGCCAAACTTTCCGACCGAACAGATTATGAATCAGAAGAGTATATAAACCTGGCACAACAATTGTCCGATGCCACCGACCGCTTCCATCACCTTGGCGGCGCCACCATGGAAGGCGATGCCGAAAAAGTGCTCTTAGGTCTGGGCTTCAAAGCCTCCGACTTTGCCCGCCCGATGGCCGAATTCAGCAATGGTTGGCAAATGCGTGTCAACCTGGCCAAAATCCTGCTGCAACAGCCGGAAATCATCCTACTCGACGAGCCCACCAACCACCTCGACATCGAGTCTATCCAATGGTTGGAGGACTACCTTGCCAACTACGCCGGCTGCCTCATCTTGGTATCTCACGACCGCGCTTTCCTCGACCGTGTCACCAACCGGACCGTCGAAATCACCTTCGGCAGCCTGCAAGACTACAAATGCAGCTATTCGCAATATGTGGAGCAGCGTCTGGAACGCATTGAATCACAGCAAAACGCATACGAAAACCAGCAAAAAGAAATTGCTCAGATAGAACGCTTTATCGAGCGTTTCCGCTACAAGGCCACCAAGGCCAAACAGGTGCAGAGCCGTATCAAACTGCTCGACAAAATGGAGAAGATCGAGGTCGAAAGCATCGACCACTCCTCCATCGCTTTCAAATTCCCTCCGGCACCCCATTCGGGCCGTGTGACCGTAGAGACCGAGAACCTCAACTTGGGCTATGGTTCTTTGGAAGTATTGAAAAACATAGACTTCCATTTGGAGAGGGGCGAGAAAGTGGCCTTTGTGGGCCGCAACGGCGAGGGTAAATCCACCATGGTAAAGGCCATCGTAGGCGAACTGGCCCCACAAAGCGGCAAAATCACCCTGGGGCATCAGGTGGTCATCGGTTACTACGCCCAAAACCAGGCACAGCTGCTCAACCCCGACAAAACCGTTTTCGAAACTATCGACGACATTGCGGTGGGTGACATCCGTCCGAAAATCCGCACCATCCTCGGCAGTTTCCTCTTCGACACCGAAGATACGGAGAAGAAGGTGCGCGTATTGTCCGGTGGCGAGAAATCCCGACTGGCACTGGCCAAACTACTACTCTCCCCTTTCAACCTGCTCATCCTCGACGAGCCCACCAACCACCTCGACATGCAGTCGAAGGATGTGCTCAAAAACGCCCTGCTACAATACGAGGGCTGTATGATTCTGGTCTCTCACGACCGTGATTTCCTGCAAGGACTGAGCTCCAAAGTATTCGAATTCAAAGACCATCAAATCAAAACCTATATCGGCGATGTGTATGACTTCCTCGAGAAGAAGAAAATTGATTCGCTGAAAGAACTGGAGAAAAAAACTCAGGCCATAAGCGGTGCCGACAAGACCGACAGCAGCAACAAAATCAGCTGGGAGAAGAGAAAAGAGGAAGAGGCCGCCAAGCGCAAACTCAAAAACCGTTTGGGCAAAATCGAAAACGAAATTGCCGACCTGCAGCAACAGTTAGCCGCTATTGAAAACAAAATCTCCAACCCCGCGGACTATGCCGCAGAAATCAACTCCGGAGATTTATATACTCAATATAATAATATCAAAAACGCCATCGAGGAGAAAGAGATGGAGTGGCTGGAGTTGCAGGATGAGTAGTTTTTATTAAAAATCCCCTGTTCACAATTTTATGCGGAAATAAAAGATTGCTGCATACCATTTTCATATTTTTGTTCGTTAATAGTCTTTAGTTATGGATTATAAAAAACGAGCATATATGAAATCTCTTTTCGGAAAAATACTTATCGCTGCCATTGTCCTGTTTTCCGCGCCAGTGTTGGCACAGAAACCTGCCGCCTATGACTCGCCCCGCTACGAATACCAGCTGGCCAAGGAAATGTTCCAGAAGCAGAAATACGGTTCTGCGCAGCAATATTTCAAGCAGGTTTACGAATTCAGCGAGGACAAACAGCAGGACCTGAAAGCTGACTCTTATTTCTACATGGGTCTTTGCGCTGCCAAACTGGGCAACCAAGACGCCGCTTTCCTGCTCAGCGACTTCATCCGCCAGTATCCCGTCCATGCTTTTGTGCCACAGGCTCATTACCATCTGGGCATGTATTATTTCTCGAAAAAGCAGTACAAGAAAGTGCTGGAACAATTTGACGAGATTGACGAACGTGTGGTCAACAAAGACGACCTTGCCGAATTCCGCTTCAAAAAAGGATACAGCTATTTCGCCACCGGCAAATACGATGAAGCCAAGGCTTTGATGAAGCAAAGTAGCGAGGAAAATGGCCCCTACCACTATCGCGCCTTGTACTATCTTGCCCACATGGCCTACACTGAAAAACAATACGAAGCAGCTTTGGAGGATTTCCAGAAATTGCAAGATGTTCCTGAATACAAAGACGAGGTAAAACAATATTTGATGCAGATCTATTTCATTCAGGAACAATATGATAAAGTTATTGCCATGGCGCCTTCCGTGATGACTGAAAGCACACTGAAAAGCCAGCCCGAACTCTACCGCACCCTGGCCCTTTCCTATTATAATCTCAAAGATTTCGACCATGCTGAAGCTGCCTTCAAACCAATTTTGGACAACAACAAGGTACAACTCGACCGCAACGACTATTTCGCCATCGGCTATACTTTCTATCAAAACAAGAACTATACCGAAGCGGTGAAATACCTGTCGAAGACCACCAGCAAGAAGCCCAGCGACGAGATGACCCAGGACAGCTATTATCTGATTGCCGACTGTTATTTGCAGAAGAAAGACTATCAGGCTGCCTCACAGAACTTCCATCAGGCCTCGAAATATGATTTTAACACAGAAATTCAGGAGGATGCCATGTACAATTTTGCCAAACTGCAGTACGAGACCTCCAACAGTCCTTTCAACAGCGCCATCAAAGCGTTGGAGGAATACATTAACAAATACCCCTACTCCTCCCGCTCTCAGGAAGCCAACAGCTATCTGGCCTCTATATACATGTCCACCAAAAATTATCAGAGCGCCATTAATTCGTTGGAAAAAATCGACATTAAAAGTCCTTCTTTGCTGCGCGCCTACCAGCGTTGTACCCATTTCCGTGCATTGGAAATGATCAATAACCGCAACTATAAGGAAGCAGGCAAGATGATCAACAAATCTCTTACCTACCCAATGGACAAGACCATCAACACGGAGAACCTGTATTGGAAAGCCGAATGTGAATACCGTAGCGAAAAATACAAAGACAGTTACTATTCTTTCCAGAATTATTTCAGGGCCAGCAATGTCAACTCCGACGTAAACTATACCAATGCCCAATATTCATACGGTTACGCTGCCATGAAAACCAGCAGGTATAGCGAGGCCGCCCAGTCGTTCCGTAAATATCTGCAACAAAGCACTTCCAAAGACAATCCCGACATGGAAGCCGATGCCACCGTCCGTCTGGCCGACTGCTACTACATGCAGAAAGAATTGAAAACCGCTATCAAATACTATGAACAGTGCCAACAGATGGGTCGCAAGAATGCCGACTATGCCCTGTTCCAGGAAGCCAAATGCTACAGTTATCTCAATGACTATGACAAGAAAATCGAGGCTTTGGACAAGCTGATGAGCACCTATCCCAAATCGACATACAGCGACGACGCCGAGTTTGAGCTGGCCTCCACCTACCATGCCCAGAATGAATACGGCGCCGCCATTGCTGCCTATAAGAACTTCATTCTCAAATATCCGAAAAGTCCTTATATCAGACAAGCTCACAACAAATTAGCCCAATCTTACCTCAACACCCAAGATGTTGACATGGCCATCGCCACCTTTAAATATGTGTTCGAAACCTATCCTGGCTCGCAAGAAGCCAAAGACGCCTTGGCCAATTTGGAAAACATCTATACCGAAAACGGCAACACCAGCGAATTCTTCGATTATATCAAGACCAAAAACATGAATATTTCCGCCGACAAGCAGGACTCCATCAGTTACAAAGCGGCGGAAAACAAGTACATGCGCGGCGACTGCGATGCCGCTATCAAAGCTTTCAACGACTATCTGCGACAATTCCCCAATGGTCTGTTTGCCGCCAAAGCACTCTATTGCAAAGGCGACTGCGAATATGCCTCCGGTGACTATGACAACGCTTTGAATTCTTTTGAAAAACTGGTAAACAACTATCACACTGAATATAACGAAACCGCATACCGTAAAGCCGCCAGCATTCTCTATGGCAAAAAAGAGTATGCCCGCGCAATGACCTATTTCACCAAGCTGGTGGAATTCGCTTCCAACGAAAACAATATGATTTATGGAAACAATGGTTGTATGCACTGTGCTTACGAACTGCGCCAATACCGCGACGCATACAACGCCGCAACCAATATCATTTTGGCAGGACATAGCGACAACGATCTCCAAAACGAGGCCTTGCTGATTGCCGGCAAATCTGCTATAGCCCTGAGTGATAACAACAATGCCCTGAAATATCTGACCCGTCTGTCGAAGAACGGCGACAATGACCAGTGTGCTGAGGCAGCCTACCTGGTAGCTCTCATTCATTTCAATAATAATGACCTTGACCTGTGCGAAAAACAAATCAAGGAAATTCTGGCATCCAACTACACTTCAGAATATTGGTACGCCTCCACCTTTATTTTGTATGGAGACTACTATCTGGCCAAGGGCAACGCTTTCCAGGCACGATATACCTACCAGAGTATCGTGGACAACTATGAAGGCGATGATGAACTGAAGAAAGTGGCAGAGGATAAGATTGCCGCACTGGACAAAGCAGAACAAACGGAGAATAGTGAAGAGTAGTTGAAAGTTGAAAGTTGAAAGTTGAAAACTGAAAACTGAAAATTTTAGATCCATAAACTCTAAACATTAAACATTAAACACAAAACATTAAACACTAAACTCTAAACCTTGAACTTTGAATTTTGAATTAATATAACAGAGATAATGAAACGCATCTTCTTAACAGCAGCAATATTTTGTATAGCCGGTTGGACTTTCGGTCAAGCGATTGACACCGCCCGTTTCCGTCTGAATTTCAACCCACAGCTGAACAATATCCAGAAAATAAACCAGCAGGCCGTCATCAACGACACCGCCAAGGAAGCAGTCAAATTCGACTACTATATCACACCTATGCAGATGGATGTCAGTTTCGCCCCCACTCCCATCAAGCCCAGCAAACTGACCCCGGAAGTGGGAGAGCCCATTGCCCGCAACTTCATCAAAGTCGGCTTTGGCTATCCGCTGACCCCGTTATTGGAGTTTGCCGCCCATAATGCTGACAACAGCAAATACTCGTATGGCATCAACCTGCATCATTTTTCCTCCTGGGCGGGTCCTATCGGCAAAAAACAGAAAAATTATGCTTACGCTCCCACCAGCGACACCCGTGTGCATCTGTTTCTCACCACTTTCTTCAAAGACCAAACTCTCTATTCATCAATAGATTATAACCACGAATTAGCTCACTTATATGGCTATGGCCAAGATGTTTTGAGAGCTAAAGGCGACTACCTCGAAGACTATTACACCAAAGACTATTACAATGAAATCCGCAACGATTTTCACCACCTGAAAGCGGAAATCGGAGTTCGTTCCAATCACCTGCCAGGAGTCAAAAAACTGAAACAAGACGTCCGCTTGAACTACAACTTTCTGTTCACCCACAACAAAACCATGGAGAACCATCTTGGCATCACTTCGTTTTTTGCCTATGACAGCCGCTTCATGAAAATCTCCGGCAGTCAGAATTACCGCCTCGATTTCAATTTGGACTATTACAACGACCGATTCATTCAGTATATTACGAATAATCAAGGAGAAGAAGAAACCAATTTCTACCATACCAATGCTTTCAAATTCGAAGTGATTCCCAATATGCAGTTCACAATCAAGGAATATCACATCAAAGTGGGTGTTGGTATTCCTGTGCTGCGCTCGGATTTCGCCACCCGCTGTCCCATTTATCCCGTAGCAGAAGTCCAATTGGGGATTGTGCCCGGAATATTGAGCATCTATGCCGGTGTGGATGGCAAGGCCGAATATCAGGGAATAAAGGAATTGTTATACGAAAACCCCTACTACAACCCAAGCTTTGACGGATTGGATTTCACTCGTACCCGAATCAATATTTATGGAGGCATCAAAGGTAATTTGGTCAAGAAACTGAATTACCATATCTCTGCCCGTTATGCCTACGTGCAGGACATGGCTTTCTTCCAACTGGATCCGGAAGCACTACTGCAAAATAAGTTCATCGTCTTATACAACGATGTAAACCGTCTGAATGTATGCCTGAACCTTTCCTGGGATGTGATTGACCATCTATCCTTGAATTTCGAAGCCAATTACAATGGCTACTACTTCCGCAAAAACAGCAAGCTGCAATACGCCTGGTATAAACCAGCCCTGGATTTCGGTTTCGACGGCAAATACACCTTGAAAGGAAAATACATCTTCGATTTGAACTTCAAAATGGAATTCATGAGCTGGGCACTGGCACCCCGCGATGAGAAAGGCAACATCCGCTATGACGAATCTGGCAATGTAAGCTACGAGCCCACCAAGATGAAACCCGTGTTGGATTTCGGCATCGGCTTCGAGTACCTCATCAACAAGAACTTCTCCGCCTTTGCCACCATCAACAATATCGGTTGCCAGTACTATGCCCGCTATTATGATTTCAACAGCTTTGGCATCAACGCCTTAGTCGGCATCACCTATTCTTTCGGCAAAGAAAGCATCAAGAACAAAAAGAAATAATCTCCCTATTTCTCACATTGATATTTAAAACAAAAATTTGATCATGAAAAAAACATTTTTTATCGTTCTTTCCTGCTGCTTGCTCATTTGTTCCAGCTGCAAAAAAGAAGACCTTGTAAGCAACACCTACAGAGCCTATTTCGAGTATTATATCGCTGATGCCGGCCACCAACAGTCCGTTGAAACACTCATCAACAATTGGAATTCTGTTTGGAAAAGCGAGATTGAGCTCACCCTGATTAACACTACCACCACCGATGCGGAGGCACATACTAAATTCGAAGTTGCCGTAGCCGCTATGGTGGTCGAACAGAACTCCTGGAAACCATTCTTGGAAAACAATGACTATATGATTTACACCTTAAAAAGAACAACATCTGGCAACGAGGCTGTGCTTCGCCAGGTTAGATTTGATCGGAATGGTCATATAAACTTGTGATTTATTCTGTATAGTAGAGTTGTCACATTATAGAAGAAAAAAGAAGGGACACTTTTAAGGCGTCCCTTCTTTTTTGTAGAGGCATTTCATGAAACGCCCCTTCCTTATTGTGAAACACTACATATTCGACAGATATTCATCAATAGACTTGGCAGCATTTTTGCCCGCGCCCATAGCAAGGATTACAGTAGCGGCACCGCTGGCGGCATCACCACCGGCAAACACGCCCTTACGGGAAGTCTGTCCCTTTTCGTCCACCGCCACACAACGACGCTTGGTAATGTCCAAACCCGGAGTAGTAGCGGAAATCATCGGGTTGGGAGACGTACCCAAAGCCATAATCACCATATCGGACTCAATGATAAACTCAGAGCCCTCCACGGGCACAGGGCTTCTTCTGCCAGATGCATCAGGCTCTCCCAACTCCATACGGATGCACTTGGCCGCTTTCACCCAGCCATTCTCATCGCCAAGAATTTCCAGCGGATTCGTCAGCAGCTGGAACTGCACACCTTCTTCCTTGGCATGATGCACCTCTTCCACACGGGCAGGCAACTCTTCCTCGGACCGACGGTACACAATATGCACCTCAGCACCCAGACGCAAAGCGGTACGGGCAGCATCCATAGCCACATTGCCACCACCAACCACAATTACCTTTTTACCCACATAATTGGGAGTATCATAACCTTCCTTATAAGCGAAAAGCAGATTATTTCTGGTCAAAAACTCGTTTGCGGAAACCACACCACAGAGGTTCTCTCCAGGAATGTTCATGAACATCGGCAAACCTGCTCCTGAAGCGATAAACACCGCTTGGAAGCCCTCTTTGTCCATCAGGTCATCCACGGTCACCGTACGGCCAATAATCACATCTTTCTCAAATTTGGCGCCTAATTTCATCACATTCTCCACCTCGTAGCGTACCACTGTTTCTTTGGGCAGACGGAACGAAGGAATACCATATACCAATACACCGCCATATTCATGCAACGCCTCAAAGACAGTCACATCATAGCCTTTCATAATCAGCTCCTTGGCACAGGTGATACCGGCAGGGCCACTACCGATAACAGCCACTTTCTTGCCTTTCTTGGAGGCAGGCTGTTCAAACTGCACCTTGTGCTCGCGCGACCAGTCACCGACAAAACGCTCCAGTTTGCCAATAGCCAACGCATCACCTTTCTTACCCAGCACACAGCGGCCCTCGCACTGGCGCTCTTGCGGACACACACGACCACAAACCGCCGGCAGAGCCGAATCCTGGTTAATTATACGAGCCGCATCCTCAAAACGGCCTTCCGCCACACAATGCACAAAGGCTGGAATATTAATGGATACCGGACATCCCTCCATACATTGCGGCTTTTTACATTGCAGGCAGCGCTGTGCCTCAGCCATAGCATCCTCTGCACTATAGCCCAAGCAAACCTCGTTGAAATTGGTGGCACGTACCTTCGGATCCTGTTCGGGAATAGGAATACGATGCCAACGGTCACGGGTTTCTTCACTGATACCACCCACATGGCAGACATGGCCCTCGGCCTTCTCTTCCATTTCCAATTGCTTATGACCTTTGATCGAATTATACATGGCCTGACGTTTCATCGCCAAGTCAAAATCCACCAAAGCGCCGTCAAATTCAGGTCCATCCACACAGGTGAATTTGGTCTCTCCTCCAACCGACACACGGCAAGCACCGCACATTCCCGTTCCATCCACCATCAGCGAGTTCAAACTGACCGTACATTTGATGCCCAATTCCTTGGCCAGCAAGGTCGTGAACTTCATCATGATCATCGGACCAATGGCAATCACCTCATCATAGTGTTTGCCTTCTTCTTTTACCAACTTTTTCAGCACATCGGTCACCACCCCCTGCATACCGCTGGAGTTGTCATCAGTGGTCACATACAGATGACCTGACACACTGCGCAGTTCTTCTTCAAAGATAATCAGTGACTGCATTCTGGCACCGATAATGACATCCGGTTTTACGCCATGCTCAGCCAACCATTTGATCTGCGGATAGATGGGAGCAATACCTACACCACCGCCCACAAAGACGAAGTTCTTCTTCTTCAGTTCTTCAGGTGAAAGATGAATGAATTCTGACGGTCTTCCCAAAGGCCCTACCACATCTTCAAAATAATCGCCCACCTGGAAAGTCATCATCTGGCGGGTGGACTTACCAATCGCCTTGAAGACAATGCGGATATAACCTTCTTTGGAATCATGATCACTGATAGTCAATGGAATACGTTCCGAATTCTTCTCCATCTTGATAATGATGAACTGGCCCGGCAGTGCAGAAGCGGCAATTCTCGGGGCTGCGATATCCATTTGACAGCAGTCGCCTGGTAATTCTTTTTTACGGATGATTTTAAACATGATGCTTGGTTTTTATAATTTCATAATTTTGTCAAATTCCTCTTCTGATAAAATTTGCAGTGCTACAGCCGCTTCTCTCAGACTTAAATTCTTTTCAAAAGCGTGCTGGGCTATTTTGGCTGCATTGTAATAACCGATAGTCGGACTCAATTTCGTTACCAACATCAGCGAATTCTTCAGATAATAGTCAATTCTCTCCTTATTGGGCTGCATTCCTTTCAGGCAATGTTGGTTGAATGAATCCACCGCATCGGCTAAAATCCGCGCCGAGTGGAGCAAATTGGTGGCCATCAGCGGCATAAACACATTCAGTTCCAAATGTCCCTGAAAACCGCCGCAAGTCATGGCCGTATCGTTGCCAATTACCTGACAGCAAACCATGGTCAGTGCCTCGCACTGGGTAGGATTAACCTTGCCTGGCATGATGGAAGAGCCTGGCTCATTGGCCGGAATCCGCATCTCACCCAAGCCACAACGCGGTCCCGATGACAACAAACGGATATCATTGGCAATCTTCATCAGCGACACTGCCAGACGCTTCAGCGCGCCCGACACTTCCACGATACTGTCGTGGCTGGCCATCGCCTCGAATTTATTCTCCGAATTGGTAAAATTCAAGCCCGTGAACTTATTGAGATAACCCAAAGCCATACGGTCGTAGCCATTGGGCGTATTCAGGCCGTTACCCACCGCCGTGCCGCCCAAAGGCAATTCCATCAGGTGTTTCATGGCATTTTTCAGGCATTCCAACCCATGTGCTATCTGCGACTGGTGTCCCGACAACTCCTCCCCCACCGTCAAGGGGGTAGCATCCATCAAATGCGTTCGGCCTATTTTTTTGAGGCTTCCGAATTCATCAATTTTATGCTGATATGTATTGATCAAGCTCTCTAATGCCGGCAGGGTGCGTTCTACCAACATCTTGGTAGCAGCAACACGAATGGCCGTAGGAAAGACATCATTGGTGGACTGGGATTTATTCACATCGTCATTGGCCGAGAGCAAGCGATTGCTCACATCAATATGCCCTTTCAATTCCTGTTCTGCCCAATTGACAATAACTTCGTTCACATTCATATTGGTTTGCGTACCCGAGCCTGTCTGCCACACACATAGCGGGAAATGCCCATCCAGACGACCCGCCACAATCTCGTCACAACACGCGGCAATAGCATCCCTTTTCTCTGCTGTTAGCACACCCAATTCACAATTCGCGTATGCAGCGGCCTTTTTCACGTATGCCAGCGCATAAACCACCTCCAAAGGCATCCGCTGTCCTCCAATTTTGAAATTATCGTAGGAACGTTGGGTTTGTGCCCCCCAAAGCTTGTCGGATGACACCTGCACCGTTCCCATTGTATCTTTTTCTGTTCTGTATTCCATCTCTTTATAGTTGATAAGTGATAGTTGACAATTGATAGTTGTTACTGCTCACAGCTCATAGCTCACAGCTCATAACTGTTAATCATAGAACTTCCAATTGACACCCACCTGGAAGTTTCGACCCATCGCAGGATAATATGGGGTCAGGAAATAATTTTGACCGATAACTCCCGACAACACATGACCGGCCCTGAAGAAGAAAGCCAAGCGCTTGATCTTCAGTGTAAGATTTAAATCCCAATAAGGATAATTACCCACTTTCAATTCTTGCTGACAATAAAACTGATGAAGAACAGGGTCGTAACCATCCGCATAATACGGAGTGTTATACATCAGATCCATCCCTACTTGTATCTTCAACTTTCCACGCAAGACATTGAAAATGTAATACGGGGAAGCTTTGAAAGCAAACCATGGCACATTGACAGCCGGACTCCATGAATACTGCAAATACGCATTGAAATCAAAACCAAAGCCCTTCACTCTGACAGGTGCGAAAATATGGAGCTGCACCACATTTGCCGCCTTCTCCAGGATAAAAGGCTGAAAATCGGAATTCAGACGCAACATATTGTGCAACATAAAATAGTTAAATTCCAATTTATAATTCATCATTGTCCACAACAGATTAAGTTTCAGTGTATTCTGCTTGGACCAATTCGGATTATACCACACGTTATGATTACCATAATAAAACGTGTAAATATAATCCGGAGCATATCTGTAAAAGGAAGCAGAGCCTTCCAGGCGGTGATTCCATTTTTTCTCTATATTCCATATAACACCTATCGCCGCCTCCATGTCATTATGGTTATAACCTCCAAATGAGTATGCCACTCGTCCCATCAAATCCAACGACCCAAACAAACGGGCATGCACACGTCCAAATAGCGTAAATGTATTACCCTTATAATACGGGGTCTTTGCAAAAACATATTCATGCATAATTCCCGCCGACACCCTGAAAAAATACTTTTTTGAAGGCAAAGTGTCCATCGGTTTGTAATTCGACCACTGAATTGAATTCAGAATGCTATAACACCTTATTGTATCATTCGTCGTATCGGTAGATAAGTAGAAATTCTTTTGGTAAAAAGCAGTATCAAATTTATAATCCAAATAACTGGTTTTCAAGTCTTTATACTGAAAACTATGGGTTATTGTCCCATAGTAGCGTCCCTTTTTATCCTTAATGTTGACATTCTGTTGAAACAACAAATCATGCGTCCGGATTAAAGACGAACCGTGTTCAGACTTTACGGGATAACCCGTCAAAGCATCCGCGGCATTTCTCATAAATAACGAAGTGTCACGCAAGCCACCGTTTTCCTGGGCCTTCAAACGGTTAAACAGGTATGAAACGGTAAAACCATATATGCCCGCAGGCTCTTCATAATGAATAAGTGCATTTATATTGATATCTTTCACCTGTTGATTCAGGAAATATCCTGTATTGGAATAAGCGTGCATATCGAAAGCAGCGGTAAGTCCTTTGAATTTCTGCGTATGAGTGGCATCAAAGTCATACATTGTGGCTATTCCGTACGTAAAAGAGAGGTCTGTAAAAGAGGTTTGCACATTATAGAATTTCACATCGCGCTGATTCTTCCATAACAATGGATATGGCAAGGTAATCATCGAAAAACCCGGAGACCGGTCATAGTCATAATTCAACGGCTGATGGGCCTGTCCAGGTATTCCCAAGTCCTGATACAGGTTATAATTCTTTACAAGTGGATCATACTGATGTGTCTGAGCCATGGAAGTGTCCACCGGTTTCCAACTCAATGGCCGGATCCAATGCGGTTCAACCACATCATAGAACACCGGCATAAAGTCCGGCGAGAAGGCCATCACCGAATCCACTTCATGCTTGTGAAAAGAGCGACTGTCTTCCTCCTGGGAAGTCCCATCCTCCTGGGCTTTCAATACGAAAGGCACACATAGCACAAAAAGCAGGAAAAACAGCCGAATGGTCTTCATTGTTTTAATAATCAATCTTATTTTCCAGATGTATCCACTGCTGGAACACCTCTTGGGCAATAGCACGGTCGTGTTGTTCCGACCTGATTTTACGTTCCATAGCGGGCACATCCATCTCTTCGTAAATAAAAGAATCGTCAAAGCCTGCTTTTGAAGCATCTTGACGGTCGGCAGCATAATATACCCTATCAGGGCGCGCCCAGTAGATGGCTCCCAAGCACATCGGACAGGGTTCGCAGCTGGTATAAATCTCACAGCCGTCTAACTGAAATGAGTTCAAGTTTTTGCATGCATCCCTGATCGCCATCACCTCGGCATGGGCGGTAGGGTCGTTCAGCAGAGTGACACTGTTACTGCCACGGCCCACAATCTGGCCGTCTTTTACCACTACAGCGCCAAAAGGACCGCCCTTGCCTGTCCCGAGACATTTCCGGGACAGGGCAACGGCTTCCTCCATAAATCGTTTGTCATACATATTTCAGTTATCTAATGCATTAAGACGTCAAAAGAGACTCCCCTTGAGCACGCAGTGCGAGACTCCCCTCGAACGCGAAGCGTGAGACTCCCCTGCATAGCACTCCCCTTAAACTATCTCCACGCCTTAACGCCTTCTCGTCTATACGATTATCCTTTGTAGAACGGCATTTTCACGGTAACAGCCTTCACCAGTTTCTCACGGATCTTGATGTAGATTTCCGTTCCTGATTTGGCAAATTCGGGTTTCAGCCAAGCGGTACCGACTGATTTGTTGATAGAAGGTCCGAATGTACCTGAACGGACAATACCGATGTGATTGCCTTCTGCATCGCAAACCTCATATTCCAGACGAGGAATACCACGTTCAACCATTTCGAAACCAGCCAGTTTCTTTCTCATGCCATTGGCTTTCAGATTCAACATGAAATCCTTGTCGATGAAGTTCTTGTGATCCACAAACTTGGTAATCCAGCCCAAACCTGCTTCTACAGGAGTGATGGTGTCGTCAATTTCATGGCCATAGAGGCAGAAGCCCATTTCCAGACGCAAAGTGTCGCGGGCACCCAAACCGATAGGTTTGATGTCGAATTCCTTGCCAGCTTCAAAAACAGCATCCCAAACCTTGAGAGCGTCCTCGTTCTTGAAATAAATTTCGCAGCCACCGGCACCTGTGTAACCTGTGGTAGAGAACACGATATTAGGAATACCAGCGAAAGTGATGGTCTTGGTGGTATAGTATTCCATGTCGATGACATTGGCGTCGGTCAGTTTCTGCATGGCTTTCAGTGCCAAGGGACCCTGAACGGCCAACTGTGAAATATTGTCGGAAATATTGGCGATTTCGGCACCGAATTTCTCGTTCTGTTTGCTTACCCAAGCCCAGTCTTTGTCGATATTAGCGGCGTTCACCACCAACAGATAGTCGTTTTCGGCAATGTTGTACACCAACAAGTCGTCAACAATACCGCCATTACCATTGGGGAAGCAGGAGTACTGCACCTTGCCGGGGAAGAGAGCTGCCACGTCGTTGGAAGTAATGTACTGGAGCAGGTCAAGAGCTTTGGGACCTTTCACGGTGAATTCGCCCATGTGGGAAACGTCGAACACACCGACTTTGCTTCTCACATGCAGATGTTCTGCTGACACACCTTCGTACTGGATAGGCATGTAAAAGCCTGCAAATTCAACCATTTTGGCACCTAATTTCTCATGTGTTTCTTTGAATACTGTCTGTTTCATTTTGTTTTGTATTAATGTTAAAATTTTAAAATGTTCCAAACTGCAAACTTACGCATTTTTTTCGGAATACAAGCTGATGTTGACAAAAAAAAACACTACCCCCAAAAGGAGTAGTGTCAATTGCGGTCAGAAAGAATTTTCCTAATTGTTGAGCAGAATAAACGACACTCCGCAGGACGCTGACACCACTTGCATGGCTTTTGAATAATTCAAGATGTTCTGTATCACACTTCTGCGAGGACGTTCAAGTTTCATTTCTTTAGGATTCTGTTCTTGTGAAAGGGTCAAAGTTTTTTCCATAGGCTTTTGTGGTTTATGAACAATTCACCCTTAATAACGCAAGCGTATCCGATTTATTTTACAAGAAAGGGTTGGTTTCTTAAAAAAGATTCCAACCCTCTGATAATAAGAAAAATAAAATTCGATTTTTTAAGACAACACCACATTTTTCTCCTCAATCATTTTGCGCAAGTTGATCAGCGCATAACGCATACGACCCAAAGCGGTGTTGATGCTCACTTTTGTCAGTTCCGCTATCTCCTTGAAACTGATATCCTGATAGATACGCATCTCCAGAACCTCTCGTTGCTCTTCCGGCAAATAGTGCAGCAAATCCTGGATGTCAGAATAAACCTGTTCCTGTATCATCTTCTGCTCCACCGACGGATCTTCGATGCTGAGCGTGTCAAAAATATCAAAATCGCCGTTGCTCTCGTAGGCGGGAAGCCGCTGCGCTTTCCTGAAATAATCGATTTTCAGGTTGTTGGCAATGCGCATCACCCACTGGGCAAACTTGCCTTCGTCCTTATAGGCACCGGCACGCAAGGTGTTAATTACCTTGATAAATGTATCCTGGAACAAATCTTCCGCCAACTCCCGGCTCTTGACGGACGAGAGAATATAAGTGAAGATTTTCTGCTCGTGGCGCAAAATCAAAGTCTTCAACGCTGATTCGTCACCATCCAAATATAAACGTATTAAGTCGCTGTCGCTTAACATTATCGATTTCATAGGGACCTCCCTTTCTTTTTATCATGAATAATAAAAATGGTAAAAGTCTAATCGATAATGTTCCTCCTATGATTTTAAAGGTTATGCGTCAAATTTTTTGCAAAGATATAATCTTTTTTTGAAACAAAAATCAAAAAAATGCCCGAAAAATCATAAACAATTGAAAATCAGTGAAATAATTTTCCTAATACCTATAAAAAGCTTTCAGTTTTCAACTACTCCACAGGCTCTCCTGTGGCGAACAGCGAGCGGATCAAGTCGGCATCCTCGTCCTGGGCAATTACCTCGTAATCCAAAGCGGGCTTCAACACCACCTTGATGGTCTTTTCATCAATATTCTTATAACCTCTGATACAGGACATCTCGGCATACAGCTTCGGTGTAACAGGCACATATTCAATCTTGTCCAGCCACTGCACAATCGTGGAAAGACTCTCGGTGCTCTCTATTTTGTTGCCGTTTCTCAAAATCGCGGTAGTCTTGTTCTCCCCTTTTTTCTGGAAATAGGCGATCAGATTCTGTTTGATTTTCTGAGGCTGTCCGTTGACATACAAGTAGAAATATTTTTTCAGCAAACGTCCTTCCTTGTCATACTCCTCCGACTGCCTGATCTGGCCCTTCGAATCGTAGGTTTCCCACACACCTGTATGGAGTCCGTTATAGTAAACACCTTTCTGTGAAACAATTGCACCAGGATAATAGGTCACCATTTCTCCGTTCAGTTTGCCATTGATATAATGAGAAACCATGAAAATTTCCTCTTTTTCGAAATAACTCTTGCATTCGCCATTCAGCTGGTCATCGGCATACTGTTCCTCTTTCAGCTTGTAACCATCCACCGAATAGGTCACGAAACGGCCGTTTTTCTTGCCCAGTTTATAATTCTCTTCTGAAAGAAGTACATTTTTATCGCTGAAATACTGCCAAAGGCCGTCTTTTTGCTGGTTTACAAAGGTCCCCTTGGAGGCCACATTGCCGTTTTCGTGATAGTTGGTGACATTCACTTTGGACACACCCGTCACAAACTCGCTCACACTTTTCAATTTTCCATTGGGATAATAATATTTGAAAGTACCTTGGGGCACGTCGTTCACAAACTGTCCCTCATATACCAGCACTCCCTTTTCGTATTTTTTCCAATGTCCCTGCTTTTTTCCGTTTTTGTCCACACGGTTCATTTCTTCCTGCGCCATACCAAAACCGCATATACAGCAGCACATCAGCATCAGCATCAGATTTTTCAGTATATTTTTCATCTTTTCACATTTAAAAATGCAAATTTACATAAATTCTCCGAATTATGCGCCATCATTTTTTTATGAATCGTCTTCTCCGGCTGCCATGGTATGACAGCCCTACATTGACTGCCTCATCCTTTCCTTCGGCTGCCATGGTATGACAGCACTACATTGACTGCCATATTTTTTTGTAGGGCTGTCACATTGTGGCAGCCGCTCTAAACCACATCAGAAAAACAATTGCAAAAATTCCTCCTCTTCCACCTGGCGGATATAATCCGAAAGTCCCACTTCTGCTATAACGGCAGCCAACTGCTCCTTATTGTGCTGTACGCCCGTCAGCCGCTGCTCCAACTCACGGATATCCTTCAATGCAAAGAAATCCCCATAGATTTTGATATCCTTGATACATCCTTTGTCCAGCAGCAGATACAACTCGATCATTCCACCCTTGGTTTTGATGGCTTTCTGGAAAGTATAGCGGGGCGAGCTGCCGAAATTCCACTCCCACGTGGAATATTTCTCGTCCACCAAACGCTGTATGTTGGTCTTGTCGTTGTCCGTAAGCTCATAATTTAGCGCATTGGCGTTCGTGGATTTCACATATTGCATAATGGCATCCTTCAGATCCATAACGGTAAAACTCTTGTCCGGCAGGTGCTCGCTGATATTCGTCACCCTTTTCCGCACAGACTTCACCGCCTTGTCCTGAAACTTCAACGGGTTCACTTTCAAAGCCTGTGACAAATCGGTCATCTCGGAAGCGAACAACAGCGTGCCATGATGCAAGGTACGGTTGTGATGCACACACTGGGCATTGCCAGAGAATTTCATCCCATTGATTGTCAAATCATTGCGTCCTTCAAAGCGGGCATCCACGCCCAACTGTCTCAGCACGTCCAAAATCGGTTCCGTGAAGGTGCGGAAATTACCATTGCTGTTGCTCTCAATAAAGGTAAAATTCAAGTTACCCAAATCGTGGAAAACCGCTCCCCCTCCTGTTTGGCGACGCACCACCTTGATATTTTTCTCTTTCACATAATCCAGATTGATTTCCGCCAAAGAATTCTGGAATTTTCCCACGATAATAGCCGGCTCATTGCGCCACAGCATAAAAACATCTTCTTTGCAGCTATCCAGAAAATATTCTTCCGCCGCCAAGTTGAAATAAGGGTCTGTACAAGGGTTATAGATGCAAAGCATAGTATAAAATCTTTTTTATTCTTTCACCATCAATTCTGAATTGACCAGATGCATACAACAATACGGATGCTGTGCGTCGGTGCGATGAAGCATCAGGAAAAACGGTTTGTCAAAAATCATCTTTTTGGGTTCATGTCTGACAATTTCTTCCAATTCCGAACACTCCTCCAAAGCCATTTCCACTTCCGCCTCACTTTCTATCTTAGCTCCAGTTTCATTCAGCAGAAAAGCAATCCGCTGCCATGCCTTTATGATACGATATGATTCCTGTTTTGCCGTAAAAATATTGTTTATCAATTTATTGAAATTCGCACTAATATTGAAACTCATATCCGGAATCATCACCATGTCATCATCTTCAAACTGATATTTCCATTTTGTGCTTTCCGTCACACTTTCCTGTTTTCCTATCTGTATCAGATTATCTGATGCGGCAACCATTTCTGCCATGGTTGTGTATGTTTCCCCAGTTTTGAACAGGATAATTTCGTGTTTAGTATCAGTAGGCGCTAACTTAATGATAAAATTGTCATCATTTTCATAATAAAGGATATCCACGGTATTGGTCATCTCGTCTCTATCGTACCCCGCCACTCCGAAAGCGGCAACCTTGTGCCCACTGAAGGTCAAGCAGTTGTTGAATTTTTGCAACTCGCAAGGAAAAGGCAGCGACTTGTCAAATTCGGCACGGGCAGTAATAAGATCTCCCTGGACTTCCCCTTTCACCTTATACTCATTATCTTTCAACACATTGCGATAATATGTTGAGGCATTTAGCAGAATCAAATCCTGATATTCTTCCGGAATAGACAAGGGTGTACCTATGATATTCCGCACCTCATCCCAGGCAAACAGCAACGTAGCACAATAGACTGAATTTGTGTCCGTGGAAATACGGTGTTCCAAAGTTGGCAAGAATTGTGTTTGCTCATACTCGGAAATGTCCTTCACTTCCGGGAAAGCCTGCTTGGGCATCTGACTACATGAAAAAAGCAACAAAATTGCCGACAGCATATAAAAAAATGGCGTTCTCATAACCATCTGTTTTAATAATATGTATTTCCTAATTCGGGCGACAAAAATACAAATAAATATAATTCATACTATGTCTAAATACCGGATTCTGACCACCTCAAAAATTTTTCAAGAAAAAATTTCAAGAATAGATTTGCATTGAAAAATGTTGTATCTTTGCAGCGCAAAGTACTTTTTAATTATGGAAGAAAAAGAAGTAAAACAGACCTTGAATGACATTCGCAACATGATGAGTAAATCTTCACGTTTTCAATCAATTAGCGGATATTCCATTATACTAGTGGGCTTGTTGGCAGCAGTAGCGACAATGATGTCCGCCGTTGTTTTAGGAGTGGAAAACAACTTCCCATCCTCCGAAAAAATGCAACAATACGCCATCATGGACACTACGACACGCACTCGTTATATCGCATTAATCGGCATGGTTCTATTCGCCGTCTCCTTACTGACGGTATTCGCCTTTGCCGTTCTCAAGTCGAAAAAGAATCAGCTTCGCTTTGTCCTTGACAAACGTATGTGCCAGATGCTCCTCGACTTTTTCATCCCCTTGGTTGCTGGTGGTGCGCTCAGCATAGCCCTGGTCATGCAACAACATTACGGGCTGACCTCGTCCATCATGCTGATTTTCTACGGACTTGCCTTGATCAACTGTAGTCACTACACCTACCCTATCCTCCGTTACTTGGGCTATGCGGAACTCCTTCTTGGCCTCATCGACTGCTTCCTGGTTTCTCACGCCCTGCTCTGCTGGTTCCTCGGATTCAGCGTGCTGCACATTATCTTCGGCATCATCTATGTTATCCTGTTTGATCGTAAAAAAGCATAATCATGGCTATTCTTGAAGGTTTGAACAAGATATTTGAAAGCAAAATCCGCTTGGGCATCATGTCGGTTCTGGTGGCCAATGAATCCGCTGATTTTGCCACGCTGAAGTCGCTGTTGGAGCTCACCGACGGCAACTTGGCGAGCCATACACGCAGTCTGGAAGAGGCTGGCTACATCCGCTGTGAGAAAAAATTCGTGGGGCGCAAACCGAACACCACCTACTTCGCCACCGCTTCTGGTCGCGAAGCGTTCGCCGCACACATCAACGCCCTTGAAATTTTTTTGAAAGAATGTAAAAGCTAATTTTTTTTGCCCTTTACACTTTGTATTTCAAAGTACTTTTTATCTCACTCTAATAATGAATGATATCATATTCCAACAGCAGCCTCGAAGAGGCGACATCTCAACAACCCCATACAAGCATAGCGCAGTATGGGGACCGGAGAACACAAGCTCACACACCCAGCAGCCTCGAAGAGGCGACATCTCAATAACCCCATACAAGCATAGCGCAGTATGGGGACCGGAGAACGCAACCTCACACACCCAGCAGCCTCGAAGAGGCGACATCTCAATAACCCCATACAAGCATAGTGTATTGCACCCCAAAAGTTGGACACTAAATTTTGTTTATATTGTGTTCACTGATAAAATTTATCCGGTATTGGACAGGATTCATTCCTAATCTGAGTT
>CAJOFJ010000002.1 GCA_905233625.1 uncultured Bacteroidales bacterium
CGATGTTGATACCTTTGCCTTCGGTGCAACGATCACTCCGATCGCCAACCCGACACAAGAGGGTTACACCTTCGCTGGTTGGGATCCCGAACTGCCCACCACTATGCCGGCCAACGACTTGACCGTTAATGCTCAGTGGACTATCAACAGCTACGATATCACAATCAACCAGGTGGCTGGCGGTACTATCACGGTAATGGCTGCAGGTGCTACGGCTGGTACAACGACCAACACCACTGCAGATTATAACACTTGGATCAGTCTCTCTGTAGAGACCGAAGATGGTTATACTTTCGGTGACTTTGTGGTTGCCACTGCTGATGGAACTCCTATCGAGACTCCGAACAACGGCTTTATCATGCCGGCCAGCGATGTGACTGTGACCGCTACCTTCAGTGTCAACGATTACACCATCACCTACATGGATGGTAACGAAGTGCTCGATGTTGACACCTTTGCCTTCGGTGCAACCATCACTCCGATTGCCAACCCGACTAAGGAAGGTTACACCTTCGCTGGTTGGGATCCCGCACTGCCCACCATTATGCCGGCCAACGACTTGACCGTTAACGCTCAGTGGACTATCAACAGCTATGATATCACGATCAACCAGGTTACTGGCGGTACGATTACGGTGACAGTGGATGGTGCTACTGCTGGTACGACCACCAACACCACCGCTAATTATGAAGCATGGGTACAGCTGAATGCAACGACTGACTATGGTTATGATTTCGACAGCTTCATCGTGACTACTGCTGATGGCACTGTCATTGAAACTCCGAACAATGGCTTTATCATGCCGGCTACGGCTGTGACTGTGACTGCCGTCTTCACGCTTCATAACTTCAATATCAGCGTGAATGTCAGCAACGACACTCCATGGGGTACCGTAACGGGTAGCGGTAGCTTCGCATACGGCAGCACCGACACCTTGACGGCCACCGCCAATGAAAACTACATCTTTATTGGTTGGAGTGACTTCAACACTGAAAATCCGCGTGTGATTACAGTTAATCAAGATAGTAGCTTCACCGCTTACTTCATCCCAGAGGATATCGAGATTTTGAGTAACGACACGTTGATGGGTTATGTAAATGTAAACATCTTAGGACCTTTGTCCATGATTACCCCGATTGAGATCACCGCTATTCCTGCACCTCACTATCATTTCGTTAGCTGGAGTGACGGTAATACCGACAACCCGAGAACAATCATGCCAATTGATGCTCATGGTTTGACAGCTATCTTCGCTATTGACCAGCACACCATTACTGTGTTGAGCAACGATGAGAGTATGGGTACCGTAATAGGTAGCAATACATACGATTACGGCACAGTTATATTCATCACTGCCAATGCAGTTCCGGGTTATGAGTTCTTGATGTGGAATGACAGTATTACCGACAACCCGCGTGCTATCACTGTGGAGCAAGATAGTTTGTTCATCGCATACTTCCAGGAGTCCGATGGTATCGAAGATATGGAATTGTCTAATGTGAGAATTTATGCACAAGGCAATCAGATTGTCATCTCCAATGCCGAAGGTTATGCACTTGAAATTTATGACATGAGTGGCCGTATGATTGCCAACGAGGGCAAACTCACGCAATCAGTCAGCAGATTCACCATGTCAGCCGATGGTGTATATCTCGTGAAGATTGGTGACAAATTATTCCGCAAGGTGGTTGTCACTCGTTAATCGATGATTCTCATCACAAACAAAAACGGGACGAAATTTCGTCCCGTTTTTTTATTTAAAATCATTCGAACATGAACATGTTCGTTAATGAAGAATCCCTTAATCTTCTTTTTCAATCAATGTTGTAAACAACTTAAAGATATTGTCGAACATGGTCAACGAGCAGTTCTCGTTAGTGTCACTGATATCGTGGTAGCCGCCGACTTTTCCGCCCATGGTGTACATGAAAATGGCGGGCACCTTGTGTTGTGTGAAGAAGTAATGGTCGCTGTTGGCTGCATTACTGCGTTGGGCGATTTTGGGCACTAACTGTAAGTCCTCGTTGATGTCCATCAGATTTTTGTACAATTCCTGTCCCTTTCCTTCGGTGCTGTTCACCAACATAATACCTTCGTCTCCACCACCCAAGAGGTCGAAATTAATCAGGTATTTGATATTTTCTAATGGAATTAACGGGTTTTCAGTGAAGTGTTTCGATCCCAACAAGCCGCTCTCTTCCCCTGAGAAGAAGAGAAACACCACAGAATACTTGCAGGGCTGCTCTTTGAAATATCTGGCCATGTTGAGCACAAAAGCACAGCCACTGGCATTGTCGTGTGCTCCTGGAAAATACACGTCTGCACCCATCGCACCCAGATGGTCGTAATGACAGGTAAGCACAATGTATTGGTCGGGAAACTCTGTGCCGGGAACCATGCCGCAAACATTGAAGTGCTTGTATTCTGTCAGTTTGTTGGAATAGTAAAATTCAACACTTTTGTCTTTGTCGGTGATGATGTCGGATTTCATGTAAATATAGGCTAGATTCCGTTTGTAATGGGTCTCCGACAGTCCCCATGTTGGCATCTTGTCGACTCCTTCTATGATGCCTGCCGCCTTAAAGGGGGAAACGAATTTGATTTTCGCAAGAGCTTCTTTGTATTTCTCCTCGTCTTTTTTCTTTTTGAATTTGACATTGGTATTATCAATATATATCAGGCTCTGAGGCAGGATGTCCGCGTATTTCTTGTTGATGTCATTGATCTTTTTGGAGTCAATCAGGTCTGCGGGACTGATACGTATCAGTCTGTATTTGTCGTTGAGCGATTTTGAGAAGGGCATGATGCGGAAATCTTCTCCGGCAACCAAAAGTCTTCCTCCGGCTTTGCCAATGACATCTCCTTCCATGGCAAAAGCTGGCTTTTCGTATATCTGTAAGTATTCTTCGCCCAATGGCTCTACTCCATAGTCTTCCAGGCACTTAAGAATGTATTCCGCAGCCTGATGTTCGCCGTCGTAGGCGGCCCCTCGTCCATGCAGTTCCCGGGAACTTAAATATTTGATGTGTTCTCTGGCGGTGGTGCTGTCCTGTGCATACACAATCATGCACAAACCGCCGGCACAGAGGATGCTTAAAAACAGTTTTCTCATAGTATATTCTTTTTGTTATTACCAGTCTTTTTCCTGATGCGTTTTGTTGCCACCTTGCATCTGCTGTTTGCTGACTTTCTGCTGGGTGTTGCGCTCATTCTGCTGCAAAGCATCCAATTGTCGCTTGTTGTCCTGCTGCTTCTGCCGGTCGGCGGCACTTTGCTGCTGTTGCTGTTGTTGGTCTTTTTTGTCTTGCTGATCTTGACCTTGTTGTTGCTGGTTCTGTTGGTTCTTGTTTTGGTCTTTGTCTTGGTTCTGCTGTCCCTGACTACCATTCTGGTCTTGGTCCTTGTTTTGGTCTTGCTGTCCCTGACCTCCTTGCTGTTGCTGCTGGTCTTGGTTCTGGTCCTGATTTTGCTGGTTCTGCTGCTGTTGCTGCATTTGTTGCATCATCTTTTTACGGGCATATTCCAGGTTATACTTGGTGTCCATATCCTTGGGGTTCAGCTTCAGGGCATTCTTATAGGCGTCAATGCATTCTTTGTATTTCTCCTGTTTCAATAGGGAATTACCCATATTATGATACGCACGGCTTCTTAAATCCTTGCTGCTGCTTTGGTTGTTGGCAACACCCTCAAATGCTTTGGCGGCATCCTCATATTTTTCTTGTCGGTATAGACTGTTGCCGAGGTTGTAATTCGCTTTGTCGTAATTACGCGTGGTTTCCATGGCCTTGCGGTAGTTGATTTCCGCTTGCTGGTAGTTCTCAGAAGCTTTTTTCATCTTTTCGTCCGCATTGCGTTTGTTCACCTCTCCACCCTTGGCCATCAGGTCCATGGCATCCTTGCGGAATTGTTCTGCGGCCTTGAATTGCTCATTGCCTTTGCGGATAGCCGACAATTCGGCTTTGGTTTGGGCCTGAACAGTGGGAATGGCTACCAGGATACCAATCATTATGATAACGGCTTTCCCTTTGAATTGCTGCTGCAATTTGCCGATGAGTTGTTTGATTTTGGAGGGGGTGGTGAATAACAGGATTTCAACAAAGAAAAACAATAAGGCAAGCATCAGCGGAATCTGGAATTTGCTGTCGTATCTTGTAAATGTAACTTCTTGAATATCAGTTTTATTCATGCTGTTGATTTTGTTCAGGATCGTTTCAAAACCCATATTGGCGTTGGAAGCGTGCACGTAGGTGCCACCGCCGGCGCGGGCAATATCTTGCAGCACTTCCTCGTTGAGGCGGGTCATCACGGTATTGCCGTCACGGTCTTTTTTGTAGGTAGGATTGCCGTATTTGTCACGCACGGGAATAGGTTCGCCCAAGGTGTTGCCGATGCCGATAGTATGGATGGTGATGCCTAATTTGTGTACTTCCTTTGCCATTTCAATGGATTCGGGGAAATGGTCCTCGCCGTCGGAAACCACTAAGATAACCTTGGAGGTGAGGTCGGCTAATTTCTGCTGCTGGTTTTGTCCTTCTTCGGGCAACATCGACACAGTGGCCAGGTCGAGGGCATTGGCAATGTCGGTGCCTTGTTCGCTGATGAGCGAGGGTTTCACAATGTTGATGAACATCTTGGCGGCGGCATAGTCGCTGGTGATGGGCAATTGCACGAAGGCTTTGCCGGCAAAAACCACCAGTCCGATACGGTCGCCTTGCAACTTGTCAATGAAGCGCGATAGGGCCATTTTGGAGGCTTCCAAGCGGTTGGGCTGGATGTCCTCGGCCAGCATGCTGTTGGAGATGTCCATACAAATCATGATATCCACGCCCTTGCGGGTGCCTTTTTCTAACGAGCTGCCAACCTGCGGATTCGCCAAAGCGAATATGAGGCAGGTAAGTCCGGCGAGAAACAGTCCGAACTTGACATGGTGCATGGCGGGGGAATCCTCGGCACTGAGTTTGCGGGTGAGTGTGCTGCTGCCGTACGCCTCCATCTTCTTTTTCCGATAAACTTGAAGATAGCTATACAGTCCTATAAGAATAGGGATGACAATCAGGCTATATAAAACGGTTTCGTATTCAAATCTGAACATGATGATAGGTTTTACCAGTTTTTATAGAGGATAAATCTGAATAATACTTCCAATGTAATGAAGAGCAGGGCGAAAACAAGGAAGGGCATGAATTCGTCGGCTTTATTCTCAAAGGTGGTCTCGTTGATGATGGTTTTTTCCATCTTGTCGATTTCCTGATAAACCTCCTCCAGTTTTTTTGCGTTGTTGGCGCGGAAATACTGGCCTCCGGTGGTGGCGGCGATGTTTTTCAGGAGGGTCTCGTCAATTTCGGTGTCCACATAAACGGTACCGTATGGACTGGGGTAGGGGGCTTTGCCTAAACTGCCGCAGCCGATAGTATACACCTTGATGTTGAAGTCTTTGGCGATTTCGGCGGCGGACAGCGGATCCATATAGCCGCTGTTGTTCACACCGTCGGACAGCAGGATGATGATTTTGCTTTTGGCGTCGGTTTCGCGCAGTCGGTTGACAGCTGTTCCCAATCCGTCGCCAATGGCGGTGCCGTCGTCAATGAGGTCGAATTTCACTCTGTCGAGCAAGCCCAGCAGTGTCTCATGGTCGGTGGTGGCAGGACACTGGGTGAAAGCTTCGCCAGCATAGACCACCAGTCCGATGCGGTCGGTGGGTCGGCCTTCGATGAACTCGGCGGCCACTTTCTTGCATGCTTCCAAACGGTTGGGCCGGAAATCCATGCACTTCATACTGCCTGACACGTCCAAAGCCAATACAATGTCAACGCCTTCTACCTGGATGTTTTGCTGGCGGAAGGCAGATTGTGGGCGCGCCATGGCGATAACAATGAAGATGACGGCCAGAGCACGGCACAGTAAGGGAAGGAAGTGCAGTCGCTGCTTCCAGCTTTTGCGCATTCCGTTCATCGGGGCAGTGGTGGGCACTTGCAAAGTGCTGCGCATCTTGCGCCGTTTCCAAATCGGCCATCCCACCAGTGGGATAAGCAATAGCAGGAGTAGAAAATAGTACGGATTCGCAAATTCCACATCCTTCAAAATCTGAATAAAGTCTGATATAAAGTGCATGATGATAATGGGCTAATGAGTTAATGGGCTAATGAGTTAATGGGCTAATGGGCTGTGAGCTATGAGCTATGAGCTGTGAGCAATGGGCTTTTTTTGTTTAATGTTTAGAGTTTAGAGTTTAGGGGTTAGAGTTTAATGTTTAGAGTTTAGGGGTTAGAGGGTTAAATGATTATGAATTTTGAATTGTCAGTTTTCAGTTCTCAGTTTTCAGTTTTCAGTTCTTTCTCCGCGGTTTTCTGCACGAAGTCCACCGCCTGCTTGTAGCATCTGTCGTGGTCGTCGGGCAGGGGCTCCATCTTGGCGAATTTCACCAAATCGGCAATGCCCAGCGTCTGCTCCAACTCCTTCCGCAGCTGTTCTGGCAATCCCTTGTCTTCCAATTCCTTGAGGATGTCACTGCTGATCATCTCCATGGCGTTGATGTCATAGCGTCCGTCAATATAGGTCCTCAAAATATCGGTCAGCTCAGAATAGTACTGCTTAACTTGTCCGTTTTGCCATAACTTTTTGATTTTCAGTTTTTCCAATTCTTTTAGAGCCGTGATGTGCGGTTTTACTTTTGGCTTGGCTTTGACCTCTTTTTTCTTCGGTTTGCTTTTGCGCTCGTGTTTCAGGATGAACCATATCAGCAGGGCAATGACAGCTGCTGCTGCCAAACCGATGAGCAGGTAGGGCAGTATTTCCTTGAAAGTGAGCGGCACTTTGGCAATGGCTTTGATGTCTCGGATGGCAGCGGTGGTGTCCACGGCCACGGTGTTCACAAAGAAAGGAAGAGCCTGGCTTTGGGCCAGCAGCTGTGAGTCGGGTGACAGTACCGGAATAGATGGGAAAACGTATGCACCTGAGTCAAAAGCGGTAATGGTCCATTGCTGGTGGTAGTTCACATTCTGTCCGTCGATGGTGGTGTCCATGCCGCTGCTGCCCACCAGCTCGATGCCACTGCCCGAAAGTACTTCCTGCGTGACAGTAGGTACGATGAAAGCTGTGTTCTGGGGTGCCGTTACGGTAAAGTCCACGTGAATCTGATCACCGATAAGGATGCGATTGGAGTCCAACACTGCCTTGGCTTGAAAAGATTGGGCGTGGAGTTGGATGAATGTAATTGAAAATAAGATAATTAATCCGAAAAGTGTCTTGCGTTTCATTTTTTTAATGGATAACTCAACTCTTGAAAACGAAATTCCGTTAAAAATTATTGTACACGATGCGTTAGCGTATGCTTACTGAAGTCTCTCGAAAGGGTGGGGCGTCAGCGGGAATTTGGCCATCGGGTGATAGTCGCCCACCAGTCCGACAGGGGTGGCATTGTTGATGTCGTGCACAATGCTGATACTGTTACGCGCCTCTTCAATGCCAAAGCCTTTTCCGGCGAGAATTTGCCGATAGCTCTCGGTGTGCAGGTCGGTAAAACCCTGGCTGAATTCAATGAGCTGCTCTCCCACCATAATGGAACGGTAGGTGGTTTTGCCTGCGGCCCTGCACGCATCTGGGAGGTGGTTCATGTTGATACTCAGGAAGTAGCGTACACGCGCTTGCTCCAATTCCAGAAAGCCGGCTACACGGTCGTGACTTTTCACATGCACAATATTCTGCTTTACTTCTCCGAAAATATAGCTCAGCATGTCGTAAAAGTGAATGCCGATATTGGTGGCTACACCGCCGCTTTTCTGTTCGTTGCCTTTCCAGCTGGCATAATACCAGTCGCCACGCCCGGTAATATAGGTAAGGTCAATGTCGTAAATTTTGTCTTTGGGCCCATCTTCCACTTGCTTCTTCAAGGCCTGGATGGCGGGATGCAGTCGCAGCTGCAGGATGTTGTATATACGGTGTCCTGTATTTTCCTCCACGCTTTTCAGCACATCAATATTCCAGGGTTTCAGTACCAGAGGCTTTTCGCAGATTACATCGGCTCCTAAACGGAGATTGTAGCGTATGTGGCTGTCGTGTAAATAGTTGGGTGTGCAAATGCTGGCCATGTCAATCTGTCGGTCTGTCCCTTTCAGTTTGGAGCAGTGGCGGTCGAACAGTTCCATTTCCGTGAAAAAACGGGTTTCCGGAAAATATTGGTCCAGAATTCCCACGCTGTCGCTTTTGTCGTAGGCGGCCACCAGTCTGTTGCCTGTTTCCTTAATCGCGCGCAAGTGGCGCGGGGCAACATAACCGGCAACTCCGAATAAGGCGAAATTTTTCATGTTAGTATCTTTCAAATAGTTTGCAAATTTACGGAAAATCCCCCAAATATGTACCAATATGTTTTATTTCTGTAGAGACGGGGCGTGCCCCGTCTCCTTCCATAACGCGTGCCCCGTCTCCTTCCATAACGCGTGCCCCGTCTCCTTCCATAACGCGTGCCCCGTCTCTATCGTTAACACCAACCTCCGTCTCCATCATCATCCCGAATAAAATAAAACGAAAAAAAATTCATTTTAGTCTGTAATCGTAGCAAATGTTTTGCTAATTTTGCAAAATAATTCTGCATGAGTCATGGAAGCTGAAATAGAAAAATGTGTTGAATTGCTTTTGAAAGGCAAAGTCATTCTGTATCCGACAGATACCATCTGGGGTTTGGGCTGCGATGCCACCAATGAGGAGGCGGTGAAAAGAGTGTTTGAAATCAAACATCGCATCGAAGGGAAGTCCATGCTGGTATTGCTCGACAAGAGTGACCGTCTGCCGATGTATGTAAAGCGTATCCCATTGATAGCCTGGGATTTAGTCAACGAGACTTCCCGTCCCACCACATTTATCTACCCCAAGGGCTATAATATCGCCCCGTCCGTGATATCATCCGATGGCACGCTGGCTATCAGAATTGTGAATAATGCGTTCTGTAAGAAACTGATAGCCAAGTTGAACCGGCCAATAGTCTCCACATCCGCCAATATTTCCGGCACACCTGCTCCGCAGTTGTTTTCCGATATCTCGCAGGAGGTGATCAGCCAGGTGGATTATGTGGTGCCGGAACGTTTCGCCGATTCCACAGACTACAAGCCTTCACGTCTCATCAAATTCATTGATGATTATAATTTTGTGGTTGTAAGAGAGTAGCTTATGCGTATTGCGGTGTTCCCTGGTTCGTTCGATCCCCTGACCAAAGGCCATGAGGAGATTGTGAGAAAAGCTGTGCCGCTTTTCGATAAGATTTATGTGGCAATAGGGGAGAATGCCAACAAAAAATACTGTTTTCCTATAGAAAAACGCCTGCAGTGGATTCGGCAGGCATTTGCGGACGAGTCAAAGGTGGAAGTGGTTGTTTATGAAGGACTTACTATTGATTTCTGCCGAAAAGTGGGGGCTCGGTTTATCCTGCGTGGTTTGAGAAATTCTATGGATTTTCAGTATGAGAAGGACATTGCCGAGGCGAACCGGCATCTGGCTCCCGAAGTGGAGACCATCTTTTTGCTTTCCTCTCCTGAGCTGGCCCATGTTTCCTCGTCTCTCGTCAGAGAGTTGTATCATCACCAGGGCAATTATTCTGAATATGTTTCGTTTGAATTGAAATAAGCTTGCCATGAAACGCCTTCGGCTGAATTTTTGGATTCTTTTCGTTCTGATGGTGGGTGCTTGTCAGCTATATGCACAGAAAATCGCCCCGGTGGTCATCCGTGGTCATGCGGATTTTGCCACAGGTGAAGAGATCAGACTGATTGCCTACGAGGATTTGCTCACTTACACGCCGAAGGTGGTGTCTTCAGATATGGTGAGTCGGAATGGGTATTTCGAGTTGTCGTATACCACCTCCGAGGTACGCCTGGTGCAGCTTGAAATCCGCACATCTCGCGCTGAGTTCTTGTTGGAACCTTCTAAAACATACGAATTTACGCTTTCAATGGATGCGGAACTGTTCAATTCCTTCAGTCCGCAAGATTATGACGGGTTTCTGCAGGTGGAAAACGAAAATGAGACCCCGCAGGATCTGAACAGGAAGGTGAATTATTTCTCCAACTATTACAATTACGCCTTCAACCGCTATTATTTTCCTATTGTGTATGATAAAAGCGAGGCGGCACGCGACTCGGTGATGGCCCTGATGCAGCGGAAATTCGATATCCGCTATAATCCATTCGATTTTTACCAGTCCTATATTTTCTATGGCATCTCGCAGCTGGACAGAATTTATTGGCAAAAAGATGCTGAAAAGCTGTATGACAAGTATTTGAATAACGATTATATCCTGTATAATAACCCGGGTTATATGGAGTTTTTCGATGCTTTTTATGATGATTATGTATTTTCCTCTTTGAAAATAAATCGGGAGAATGTACTGATAAGTATCAATGATTCAGCGAATTATAGAATGCTGTTCAATGAGTTGGGCCGTGATGAGTTTTTAGTGAATGAGCGTATTCGTGAATTGGTGATTATCAAGAATTTAGGGCAACTTTACTTGAATCATCCAGAATTTGACAAGACGAATATTTTGAAATTGTTGGAAGAGTTGCGGCAAACGACGCATTTTGTTGAGCATAAGCCATTGGTAGCCAATATGATAAATTTTGTGAAGAAGTTTTCGGATAATCAGTTGGTAAAGAATGTCAAGTTGAAGGAACCCAATGGTAAAGATTTCTTATTGAACAAGTTAAAAGGTAAATGGACTTATTTGTATTTCTTCAGAACAGATTGTATCGAATGTGTGCGAGAATTGATGCTGATCAAGGAAATACAGGAAATGTACAAGGATTCCTTGCGTTGTGTCGGGGTTTGTCTTGATTTTGACAAATACCAGTTACAGAATTTTCTGAACAAATATCCTCAATTTGATTATGATTTTGTTCATTTCAACCAGCAATATCAATGGTTGAATGATCTGGAGGTCAATTCGTTGCCGGATTATCTCTTGCTCTCTCCCGAGGCTGAGATTTATGAGCGTTATCTGCCGGCTCCCGCCGAGGGTTTGGTGGATTACCTAATGCGTTTGTTTGCTCCTACCAATCCGGAGGATAATAACCCTATGTTCCAACCCCGAAAATAGATTCATTATCCCGTCATCATTTTTTATGATGGGGTTGCGGTTCCACCGCAGATATATCCGATAGTTTAAACTCCCCTCGAGCGAAGCGAGACTCCCCTCGAGTGCATAGCATGAGACTCCCCTTGAGCACGCAGTGCGAAACTCCCCACTTCCATTTTCTGAATTTTGAATTTTGAAATTTGAATTCTAATCCCTGATACCTGCAAGCTGATACCTGTTATATCCTCTGATTCCGGTTAATCACCCTTGCCTCCAGCATCGGCACGAAATTGAAATTGCCGAATTCCTCCTCTTGGTAGTTGTCGTCGTCAATCTTGGTGATACGTTTCATCACCTGACTGTCGGTGCCTACAGGGATGACCATGATGCCGCCGGGCTTAAGTTGTTGGAGCAGGGCGTCGGGGATTTCGGGTGCACCGCAGGTGACAATGATTTTGTCGTAGGGTGCGTATCTCTCAAAACCTTGGAAGCCGTCGCCGAAACGGAGGATGATGCGTTCGTTGATTTTGTTCAGGATATTTTTAGCCCTGCTGAAAAGCTCCAGATGACGTTCCACTGTGAATACACGTGCTCCCAAAGCCCCCAGAATGGCAGCTTGGAACCCAGAACCGGTGCCGATTTCGAGCACTTTTTCGCCGGCTTTTACCTGCAAAAGCATGGTCTGGAAGGCTACGGTGGAAGGTTGCGAGATGGTTTGGTCGCAATAAATGTGCAAGGCCGTGTCTTCGTAAGCCTTGTCCCATAAAAAAGAGTCTACAAACAGATGTCGGTCCACTTTGTCGAAAGCGGCCAGCAGCTGCTCGTCGTTGAAGCCCTTCTCTCGCAAAGTGTTGATTAGCTTTTTCTTCGCTCCAAGTAATAGGTAGTCCATAGCACTCCTGAAAATTTTGGCAAATTTACAATTTTTTAATGGATGATGAATGCAAACCATGATTTTTTTATAACTGTGCGTAGTTGATTATCTATAGAGATATTTTTGTAAAAATCAATTAGCACATTAGCACATTTACTAATTGGCACATTGAAAAAAATTGTATCTTTGCAAGTCAAAATTTAAACTCACATCAAATGAAAAAAATATTAGTAATTGGAGCTTGCGGACAGATTGGTTCTGAACTTACTCCCGCACTTAGAAAAGTCTATGGCACTGACAATGTGGTGGCTGCCGATTTGATGTACCCCCTGAAAGGCGATCTCGCCGATAGCGGTCCTTCTTGCAAAATCGACGCAACCAATGCCCAAGATATCGCCGATGCTGTCAAAAAATATAACATTGATTCTATTTTCAACTTGGCTGCCATTCTTTCCGCTAAGGCAGAGGCTAACCCCATGCTGGGTTGGAATGTGGGCATCGGAGCCCTCCTCAACTGCCTTGAGGTATCCCGCGAATTCCATTGCGCCCTGTTCACCCCAAGCTCCATCGGAGCTTTTGGTGCCAGCACGCCGCATGACAAAACTCCGCAGGACACTATCCAGCGCCCACAAACTATTTACGGCGTGACCAAGGTGACTGGCGAGCTGTTGAGCGACTACTACTTCAAACGCTTTGGTGTGGATACCCGCTCGGTGCGCTTCCCCGGCCTGATTTCCAATGTGACGCTGCCTGGCGGTGGCACCACCGACTACGCCGTTGAGATTTACTATGCCGCCATCAAGGAAGGCAAGTTCACCTGCCCGCTGAAGCCCGGTACCTACATGGACATGATGTACATGCCCGACGCGTTGAAAGGCGCTATGGACCTGATGGAAGCTGATCCTTCCAAGCTGATTCACAGAAACTCTTTCAATATCACTGCTATGAGCTTCGAACCTGAGCAGATTGCTGCAGCCATCAGAAAATATATGCCTGATTTCAAGATGGACTATCAGCTGGATGAATTGCGTCAGGGTATTGCTGACTCATGGCCCAACTCGATGGACGACAGCTGCGCCCGCGCCGAATGGGGCTGGAAACCGCAGTACGACCTCGACGCCATGACCCGCGATATGCTCGAGGTGTTGAAAGTTAAATTAGCCAAATAATTCCTAAATTCAAATAACATGTATAACAATTTTCAAGCTCATCTTCAAAAAGAATTGACCGACATTGAAAATGCCGGCTTATACAAACACGAACGTATCATCGTTTCTCCTCAGAGCGGTGAAATCACTTTGCAGAACGGCATGAAAGCGCTGAATTTCTGCGCCAACAACTACCTCGGTCTGGCTAACAATCCCAAGCTGATTGCCGCCGCTAAGGAAGCCCTCGACACCCACGGCTATGGTATGGCTTCTGTCCGTTTTATCTGCGGTTGCTCCGACCTGCACAAGCAGCTGGAAGCCAAAATCGCTGAGTTCTTCGGCACGGAAGACACCATCCTGTATGCTGCTTGCTTCGATGCCAATGGTGGTGTGTTCGAACCCCTGTTGACTGAGCAGGACGCAATTATTTCCGATGCATTGAACCACGCTTCTATCATCGACGGTGTGCGTTTGTGCAAGGCTGTCCGCTATCGTTATGCTAATGCCGATATGGCCGACCTCGAGAAACAACTGCAAGCCGCCCAGGCTCAGCGTTTCCGCTTGATTGTGACCGACGGTGTATTCTCTATGGATGGCAATGTGGCTCCGCTGGATAAGATTTACGAGCTGGCCAACAAATATGACGCTATGGTCATGGTGGACGAATCTCACTCTGCCGGTGTAGTAGGTGAGACTGGTCGTGGCGTAACCGAACAGTTTAACCTGCGTGGCAAGATTGAAATCCTGACCGGTACCCTCGGTAAGGCTTTCGGTGGTGCTATCGGTGGTTTCACTACTGGTAAGAAAGAAATCATTGACATGTTGCGTCAGCGTTCACGTCCATACTTGTTCTCTAACTCTATTCCGCCGATGGTGGCTGCCGCTGGCGTGAAGATGGTGGAGATGATGTCCGCTACCAATGAGCTGCAGGACAAACTGCACGCCAATACCAAATATTTCGTGACCAAGATGCAGGCTGCCGGCTTTGACATCAAACCTACACAGTCCGCTATCTGTGCAGTGATGCTGTACGATGCCAAACTGTCACAGGTGATGGCTGCCAAGATGCAGGAAGAGGGTATCTTCGTTACCGGTTTCTACTATCCGGTAGTACCGAAAGATCAGGCCCGTATCCGTGTTCAGATTTCTGCCGCTCACGAAACCGAACACCTCGACAAGTGCATCGCCGCTTTCACCAAGGTTGGTAAAGAATTGGGCGTTATTAAATAATGTCAATCTCGGCAAAAAAAAAGAGGCTGCATTGTAGCCTCTTTTTTTTTATTCTTCCATTCCGCCACCTTCATATTCCATATTGCCATCGTCAGACGGCATCTCCATTCTGCGGCGCTTGTAATTGTTGATTTTGTAAGTTATATTGAGGGATATACGGCAGCCGTTACGGTCGCGTAGACTATAGGAGTCGTAGCCATTGGAGGCATTGTACTGATAGGAATGTACCCGGGTTTGGTTTACCATGAAGAGAATATCTCTTATGTTTACGCTCACGATCAGATTGTTATTCAGGAAGCCTTTTTTCACGGCGAAATCCAGCGAATAGCGGGCGGAACGGCGTCCCTGGCCCACGCCGCCGGTACCCCAGCCCATGCTGCCGGTGGTCAGTGAAGGTGAGCTGTAGCGGAAGTTCAGCTGGATGTCCCAGTTCTTGCCAAAGCTGAAAGTTTGGTTCAAACGGAAACGGAATTCCCAGTTGCGGGCGAGGTTTTCGTCCAGCAGATTGTTGCTTTCGATGATATTTCTATAGAAATTGAAAGAAGCGTTGATTTTCCAGAACTTCCAGATGCGCTGGCTATAGAAGAGTTCCACGCCAATATTGTGGCTCTGGTTGAGGTTCTGGTAGGAGGTGAGGGTGTATATATAGCTGTCTTCCGTTGAGTCTTTCGGGAGGTATTGCTCCAAGGTGGTATAGCGGGTGATGAGGTGGCTGCGGTGGCGGTAGAAAGCGGTGGCACTGAAATATGATTTGTTGATACTCAGCTGATAGCCGAGTTCGAGCGAATTGGCCATTTCGGGATCCAGATAGGGGTTGCCGCAACGCACGTTCTGTTTGTCGGAAATGTCACGGTAGGGATTCAACTGCCATACATTGGGTCGCTGCACACGGCGCGAGTAACTCAGCTTCAGGGCATGTTTATCGTTGATTTCATACTTGATATGCACAGTGGGGAAGAGGTTGTAGTAGTTCTTCTTATATATTGTATCGGCCGATTTAAGATTGGATAAGGTATTGGCCATCTCACCACGCAAACCGACTTGGATCTGCAGTTTTTTCCAGAAAGTGTTGGAATAAATGAAATACAAAGCGTTAAGATATTCCGTGTATTCGAAATTGTTGATCTGGGAGTAATCCAATGCCCAGGGGGCGGCATTCGTGGCGTCGTAAAGCGAGTAGTCTTGCCCGATGAAACGGTAGGAGAATTTGTAGCCGGTCTCAATACGTCCACCATTGCCAATGGGGGTCACAAAGTCGACTTGGGCGTTGGCATTCCGGTTCTGCGATTTGGAGACGGTCTTTTGGTAATAGTCGTATTCAAGGGGCAGGTCGAAGTTCTGTACAGACCAGTTATTGTTGTTGCCGATATTATGGTTGTAGGAGATGTCGGAGGTGAGTTCGCGGCCTTTCACTTCAAAAGTTTTCTTATAGTTGATGGCGGCGCTGAAATTCATGTTCTTGTTTTTGCCGTTGCCGAATTGGTCGTAGGCGTAAGAGGGGTATAGCACTCCGTTGGTTTGGTCGGAGTTGGCGGAAGAGAGGGAGCTGGTGTCTTTGTGGGTGCCGTAGCGGAAACCGAAAGAGAAACTCAGTGTGTTCTTCTTGTTGATGAACCAGTCCAAACCGGTAAACACATTGTGTCCGCCGCCGCTGCCCTGACCCAAATTCGTCTGTGTCAGGTTGGTGGTGTCGAGGCCGTACCAGGAATCACGGTCCAACTTTCCGCCGTTTTTGAACTTGTGACCTCTGTAGCTGTAGTTGATGAAGAAATTGATTTTGTCGTAGCTATAGTTGAAGTTCACGTTGGCATTGTATTGGCTGATATAGGGGCGTACAATGTAGTGTTTCGGAGTGGGCTCCAGGGTGTAGAGCGACATGCCGCCTCCCAGGGAGACCATTCCGTTAAAACCGGATTCTTTCTTTTTCTTGAGCACCACATTGAGAATACCTGCCATGCCATCGGGGTCATAGCGTGCCGAGGGGTTGGTAATGACCTCAATACTCTCGATCATGGAGGCAGGAATCTGGTCCAAAGTAAGGTTAGTGGGGCGTCCGTCCACCCAGATGGTCACATTCTCGCTGCCGCGCACAGTCACATTGCCTTCCACATCCACATCTACCGAGGGAATCTCTTCTAAAACCTCTATCGCAGAGGCTCCGTCGGCCATAATGCTCGACTCCACATTGTACACGGTCTTGTCCAGATTGGTCTGCAACATGTCTTTCTGGGCCTTGATTTCCACCGTCTCCAACGAAGTGCTTTTGTTGGAAAGGGTGAATTTTGGAATTCTGAAGGTGGATTGCTCTTTGCTGATGGTGAAAGCTTTGGAGTAGTGCTTGCGGTAGCCGACATATTGTATCTCTATAAAATATTCTCCAAAAGGAATCTCCTGAATCAGGAAACGTCCGGTTTCGTTGGTGATGCCGGTTTGTGCTATGGTGGAGTCCGCCGTTCTCTTCACATAGATTGAGGCATATTCTATGGGCTTTGCGTTTTCATCAACAATCATACCCATGATGGTGCCGGAGGTGGATGACTGTCCCGGCATGGGTGGGCGCATCATTTCGGGTTGTGCGGATGCGCATACAGAAAAGAAAACGAATAAGAGGCAGCTTGCGAAACGGTAGAGTTGCTTCATATTTTCATTGTTTATATTTATATAGTGTGAATTTAAAAAACAAACAGCATAGACTATGACTTTTAGCAAAAGTTTAATCTATGCTGTCGTTTTTTTCGGTCTTTGCAAGAAGGATTATCTTAAAAAGAACATATTTCTTTGATCCAGAATTTTTGCATTCTTTTTCAGACCCTGGAGAATGACTGTCTCATTGCGTCTACCAACGCAGATGTTTCTCAAAGCGCTTTTTTCTCCAACATAGTTGGGAGAGGCGGGAGTCTCGCTGAAGTTGTTCACTTGTACCAAATAAACGTAATTCTTGCCGGCGACAGCCTTGCTGCTGTTGTCCTGCATACCGAAGATCTGCGCGATGGCAATGTCTTCGATGTTTCTGTTCATGTAGGTTTCTGCCAGATAAGTCAATGGAACGCTGTCCATCACATTGCTGCTGTATTTGCTGGCAATATCTTGCAGTGAAGCACCCTTGGCCAGTTCGTCGTTGGCGTTCTGGGCAATCATCTCCACTTTCTTTTCAGCTTTAAGTTGGTTTTCAATATCTGTTTTCACATCATCGAATTTCTGCATGCCTTTTTCTCTTATGTTTCTGATAGCGGCAACAGCATATAATTTATTGTTGGACAAGGACATGACATCGGAAACATTGTCTACTTTCATATCTTTGCCGAATGCCCAACTCACAATCTCGCGGCAGTTGTTGAGCTTAGAAATGGTGGCATCCATAGCTTTTACATTAGTGCCTTTCAACACTTGAACACCCTGAGCATTGGCGGCGTCAATCAGTTCGTCTGCACTAGTGGCGGTGGAGGCCAAGGTGTTGGCACTGCTCTTGATAGCCTTGATGGTTTGATCAGACGGAACGATTTCCTTTGAATGGATTACAAACTGACGTTTCTCCACAAAGGTTGTTTTGGACAGAACCTGATAAACCACGAAGGCGGAACTGGCCTGGTATACGTATGTGCCACCGATATTGGTGTGAACTAATTCATTGTATAATGAAGGAATTGAATTGTGTTCGGGAATCCAAAAAGTGGTGTCACTAGCTTGACGGCCAGCCAGATAGTTGGGAAGCAGCTGGAAGATGTTGGCACCGCTCTTGACGAGGTTGCTCAAGCTGTCAGCTTCCAAACGGGCCTGCTTTTTGGTACGGGTACCGTTGGGGTTCTGTGCGGAGGTCTTGTAATCTACCACCAGGTAAGCCACGAGAACAGAGTCGGGACGCATTTCGCTGCCATAAACCTTACCATAATACCATACGATATCCTGATAAGTGAAAGGTTCAATCATGGAGCCTACAGGGCGTTTGAAAATCAGGCTGTCCAATTCGTCAACAGTGATGTCTTCGGCAGTGTAATAGGTGCTGTCCACTAAACCTTTGCCTTCAGCAATGTTGAACTCCAGCAAAGAGGGAGCGTCCACAAAGCGCTGGTATTCGGCTCTTACGCTATCTTCGATGGTTTTCAAATCCTCTGCGGAAGGAGTCACGGGGAATACGGCCACATCGATATCACGCAAATCTTCAGCCACGTCGAAGGCAGACTTGTGGTCGTTGTACCACTGCTTCATCTCTTTCTCGCTCACATCGGGCACCACGTCGTTGAAAACGGGAGCGTAGGGGTTCAGAATGGCGAGTGAAGCCATGACGCTCTTGTTGGTCTTGGACATTTGTTCAGCCATTTTGTCAGAGAAATACAGTGCACCCTGTGCCATGGCATAGTAATGCATTCTCTTGGCATCGCTGATGTTGAAACGCTGAACGGCCTTGTACGCATTGTACAGGTCTGCGGCACCTTCAACTCCGCGATAGTCCTCAATATTGGAGATGATGCTCAACGCGTTCTCCACTCCAACCTGGTCGGCGATCTTGGTCACCAACTGTGCCAATAATTGGTTGGGACGATTGGTACGCAGACTGGCAATCATCTCGTCAGTAGCAGCTTCAATCATTTCATTTGAATACTGCAAGCCTAATTTTTTCAATTGCTGGTCCAGTAATTTTGTTTCTACCAAGTTGTTCCAAGTGAGATTGTGGATCTGGTAGTTCTCAGTCTCTTCCAGAGTTTGTTTGTCATACAACATTTTCCATAAAGCTGAATTCTCTTCGAATTCTCTGTTGTATTGATCATTGAGTTTCTCTCCGTTGATACTCGCCATGGTGTATTTGTCGGAGAAAAGTGCTGTTAAATTGGTAAAATCGCCAACGATAAACGCAAGTAATGCGAAACCGATAATAATCATCAAAAGCACTCCATGCTTACGAATTGCGCCAATTGCTGCCATATTATACTGTGTTTTAGTTATACTTTTTTTTAGGGTGCAAAAATAGTGTTTTTTTTTTTACGATGATAGCTTTTTTAAAAGAAAAAATGTGTATTTTTGCAAACTTTTTTTGACTAACTATTATTAACGTAAAATTTAAAGAAAATGAAATCAGTGTCTATTAGCGGTTCTCTTAGAGAGAACGTAGGGAAACGAGATGCGAAAGCTCAGCGTGCTCAGGGCCTTGTGCCTTGCGTGATTTATGGTGGAAAACAGCAATATCAGTTTGTTGTTGACCAACGTCAGTTCAAAGATTTGATCTATACTCCCGAAGTGAAGTATGCAGAAGTTGAATTCGACGGCAAGAAATTCAACGCAATTCTTCAGGAAACCCAGTTCCACCCCATAACTGACCAGTTGTTGCATGTGGACTTCTTGGAAGTTGTTGAAAACAAACCTATTACTATTGAAATCCCCGTGAAGGTTACCGGTACTTCTCCTGGTGTGCTCCGTGGTGGTAAACTGGCTAAAAAAGTTAGAAAATTGAAAGTTAAAGGTCTGCTCGAACATATTCCTGAATATATCGAGCTGTCAATCAATGGTTTGGAAATCAATGAATCCATCAAGGTTGCTGATGTGAATGTTCCTAACATCACCGTGGTGGACAATCCTGGCAAGATTTTGGTGTCTGTCCTCACTTCACGTAATGTGAGCGAAGCCTCTTCCGAAGAAGCTGCAGAGTAATTGAAGGATTTTTTTCCCATATAAAAGAGACGCAATCATTGCGTCTCTTTTTTTTTTGCCCGCCAAACAGACAGTTCAAAATCCCTAACCCCTAACCATTAAACTCTAAACTCTAAACATTAAACATTAAACATAACCCCTTCCCCAATTATTATACCATTAGCCCATTAACTAATTTACTAATTAACAAATTTGCTAATTCAAAAAAAAGTTGTATTTTTGCTGTTTGTACCTTTATATTATATATGTGCACAAAACGTCTATTTCTGCTTGCTCCGATGCTCCTGGCATTACTCCTTTCCGCTTGCCGGAAAGAGGAGAAGTTCTCTTATGTTCCGGCTATCGAGTTCGTCAGCCTCGAAGCCATCGAAGATGAGGGGAGTTGGACAGATGTGCGCCTGACCATCAAATTCCAGGATGGAGACGGTGACATCGGCCTTGACGATGATGACCTGAAAGCTCCTTTCGACACCTCTTCTATCTATTATTACAATTGTTTTATCACCTATTTTGAAAAGCAAAATGGCGAATTTGTGGAGGTGGAGCTGCCTTCCACGCTCAATATGCGGATTCCGCGCCTGAGCTATGATTGTCCGGAGTCTATTTCAGGAGAGTTATATTTCGATTTATTTGCCAACAACCCATTCTCGCCGTACGATACCATACGCTATGAGCTCTTTATCGTCGATCGTGCCCTCAACCATAGCAATACAATTACCACAACAGAATATATCTCAAATTAAGAATTAAGAACTAAAAACTAAAAACAATTAAACAAATCAACAATTAAACAAATCAACCTTCTTAACTCTTAATTCTTAGTTTTTAACTTAATTAGCCCATTGGCACATTAACTAATTAGCACATTAATATCATGACTGTACACGAAACCATTATGGCCGCTTTGGCGGAAGATATCGGCAACGGAGACCACTCCTCGCTGGCTTGTATTGACCCTACTATCCAAGGACAGATGCGCCTGTTGGCCAAAGCCGACGGCATTGTCGCTGGCATTGACGTTGCCAAAGAAGTTATACATTGCGTGGACCCCGCCATCACTATGGAGCAGTTCAAGAACGATGGGGATGAGATTCACAAAGGCGATGTAGTGTTCATCCTCCGCGGTTCGTCACAGAAAATGCTTACCGCTGAACGTACACTGCTGAACTTCATGCAGCGGATGAGTGGCATCGCTACCACCGCCAGAAAGTACGCCGACGTGGTGAAGGGTACTAAAACCCGTATCCTCGATACCCGCAAGACCACCCCGAATATGCGTGTCTTCGAGAAATATGCGGTCCAGCTGGGCGGTTGCACCAACCATCGTTTCGGCTTGTTCGACATGGTGATGCTGAAAGACAATCATATCGATTTCGCCGGAGGCATCGAAAAAGCAATCGATACCACAAGAAAATATCTGAAGGACAATAATCTGGATCTTAAGATTGAGATAGAAACCCGGAATCTGGAAGAGGTGAAACGTGTTATTGATCATGGTGGTGTGGACCGTATTATGCTCGACAACTTCACACCGGCATTGGTGAAAGAAGCCGTGGAATTGATCCAAGGCCGCTACGAGACCGAGGCTTCGGGCAATATCACGCTCGACAATCTTCGCGACTATGCGGAGGCAGGGGTGGATTTCATTTCCGTGGGCGCGCTAACCCACCATATTGCCAGTCTGGATTTGAGCTTGAAAGTTTTTTAACATCTTAATATGCAAGCATGAAAAAGTGGCTTAAAGTATTGTTGATCATTTTGGGCAGCCTGATTCTGTTGCTGGCTATCCTTACCGTTTGTATCGGTCCGATTGCCAAGGTTGTCCTGGAAAAACACAGTAAGGAATTGTGTCATCGTGTGGTGACCATGGACAAGCTGAACGTGAACCTGTTCACAGGCAGTGTGGGCATATACGGCCTCAGAGCGCTGGAAGAGGATGATGTGACACCCTTCATGAGCTTCAACTCCCTGAAGGTTAACATTGATGTTTTCCCCTTGTTGGTCAAAAAGGTCAAGTTGCGTTATATCAAGCTTGACGGCCCTGTGATCAATGTTACCCAGGAAGGCTATGTGTTTAATTTCTCGGATATCATAGAATTTTACCGGCCCGAACATCGCGATACAACACCCAGCAAATGGTTGGTGGATTTGCGACGTATCTCACTTACCAGAGGTAATATCTGCTATTCAGACCTGTTGATGAATAGCAATTTGTGCATGAAAGATATCAATGTGGATATTCCCCGCCTATGCTTCGGGCGTGGCAATTCCGACGCCGCCATGCAGCTGCTTTTCGAGGATGGCGGCAAGCTGGATGTGAAGATGGGTTACGGCATGGACAAGTCCGACTTTACCCTCTATGTGAAAATGGAGGATTTCAATCTGGACCCGGTAGAACCTTATCTGCGCCAGTGGCTCAGTTTCACGGATGTGAACGGGCGATTCTCTGCCGACCTGTCCGTGTCGGGTAATCTGAAGCATATTCTCGACTTGGATGCCAAGGGAAATCTTTGCTTGCATGATTTCGACATGGATGTGGACCGCTTCAAACATGTGGTGACCATGGACCGGCTGAATGTGGAGGTGGAGGATGTCAATTTAGAGGAAAAGATATTCCATATTGATCGTATTGAATTTGATGCGCTGAAAGTGAATTTCGAAATTGATGAGAATGGTAGCTCATTCTCGTCATTATTCCCTTCGGATTCCACAAAACAGGCAAATGTTGAGCAAGACAAGAAATCGAAAAAGAAAAGATCCAAAAAGAAAGCGGAGAAAACCGAAGAACTCGTGGAGATAGAGACTAATAACATCATGCCTGCGGATATACGTCTGAACCATCTGGTGCTCAATGACTGTGAAGTGAATTTTACAGACAGAACCTTGAAAAAAGAGGCTTTGAGTTTGCCTATCAGTGATATCACGGTGGATGCCCATAACCTGTCCTCCAAAACGATGAGCAAGGCCTCGCTGTATGCCCATTTCGGCAAGACAGGCGAGTTCCATTGCAAGTGGCAGGGCTATCTTTCCTCCAAGGGTAACCAGGAGATCGAATTGGAAATCAAGGATTTGCAGATGCAGGAGTTATCGCCTTACAGCTTGCATTATTTTGCCTATCCGATTTCCAAGGGTGTGTTGGTGTACAAGGGTACAACCACATTGAAAAACCAGATGCTTGACAGCAAGAATCATTTCGATATGTATAATCTTGTGGTGGAGAAGAAAAACAAGGATGTGGTGCCGGAATACAAATTGCCTCTGCAAGCTGCCGCATACGTGTTGACGGATATGTCGGGCTGTGCCAAGATGGATTTGCCGGTGAAAGGCAATATCAGCAATCCTAAGTTTTCTCTTCGAAAAATCATTGTCAAGGCATTCTTCAACACCATTTTGCGAGTGGCTGCTTCGCCAGTGGACATGATTATCCAGGCATGCCGTGCCAATGCTGATGCATTCAAGGATTTGGCGGTCGGCCTAGACCAGAACTCGTTCACTTCCAAACAGTACGACCAGTTCAATGCCATTTGCGAAGTGATGAAAGACAAACCGGAGCTGACGGTAACCGTGTCTCCGTCATTCAACATGGCCAATTATAGTGAGGGGGATGCGAAAACGAAAGAGAAAACCATGCGGGAATATGAGCATATCCAAGAGTTGATGCATGCGCACTTTGCCCAATATGGAATCACCCAGGAGCGGCTACAGTTTACCCAAAAAGTGGGAAAGAAATTCGCCGCGAAGGGGAAGGTGCTCTTGAGTTTTGACGTGCGTACGCCAGGTATGGACGATGTGGAGGGTATGGAGGCTGCCGAGGAAGCCTTCGAAAAGGAAACGGAGTAGCCGTAGCCCCCAACGGTGCCCGGAGTACGGGATAGTTGTTAATATGCCCATTAAGATAGACATACAATAATCATGAACAGAAACTCGAACATCAAGTGGTACCAGAGATTCAAAGAGAGAGCCGAAACCTTGGTGTTGCCGGGCTTCCAACGTATGCCTTTCGCTACCGTCATGCGCCTCTTCGGTCAGTCGCTGGTGAAAGGCATCCTTTTTCAGCGTGCAGCTGCCATGACCTACCGTTTCTTCATCGCTTGCATTCCCATGGCAATGGCCTTGTTTTCCATCCTCTCGTTCATGGGCAAGTCAATGCAAGACCATGTGCTGAACGCTTTCAGTTATGTGATTCCTCAGTATGCCAAACCGGTGGCCCATCAGATGATTGAGGAGGTGTTGTCACGACAAAACGGCTCCTTGGTGTGGATCTTTTTAGCCATGGGCTTGTACTTCACGGTCATCGCTATCAATTCTTTCCTCAATTCCTTGCGCTCGTCTTATTATGAGGTGCCCACCAGAAATCTGTTCAAACAGCTGTTCATCAGTTTGCAGATTTTCTTCATTTTTGTGGCCATGATGTGCGTCATCATCATGATTTTTGTCCTCACCTCCCGCTTAATCAGGTATTTTGACGCACATACCCTGCAGAATGTGGTGTTGTATTCCAATGCGGTGTCGGTTTTGCGCTGGCTGCTGGTCTTCGCCGCCATTTATTTGCTGATTTCCACTTTGTATTATTTTGTGCCTGCCGACAAGACCAATTACCGCTTTTTCTCGGCGGGCTCTTCTTTGGCTACCATACTTTTAGTGCTTTTGCTGGCCGTGGTCGATTATTTTTTTTCTGATTTTGCGGACTATAACTTTATCTATGGTTCCATGGGCGCTTTGATTACGGTGCTGCTGTGGATTTACTGGGATGCTATCATCATTCTGGCCTGCTTCGACCTGAATGTGAGTGTGGCCGAGGCCAAGAAAAGTTTGAACCAATCTACAAATACTGAAAATATTCAAGATGAAAATTAAAGAAGTTTTACAGTTTCTTGAAAGCAAATTCCCCTTGCAATGGCAGGAGGATTTTGACAATAGTGGCATGCAGTGCGGCGACAAGGAACAGGAAATTACCGCAGCCTTGGTATGTTTTGAGTTTTCGGACGCCGTGATAGAAGAAGCTATCCGTTTGAATGCCAATCTGATAGTGGCACATCATCCTTTGATTTTCGGAAATGGTCTGAAGAAGATTGAGCCGACCGACAGGGTAGGGCGCATGGTGTGCAAAGCCATTGAGAATCACCTGGTGTTATATTCCATGCACACCAATGTGGATAGCGGTATCGGTGGCGGCAATTATGTTTTTGCTGAAAAACTGAAATTGAAAGACTGTGAGGTTCTGGATCCCAAATTCTTGTTCAATAGAGATGAAAATGGACTGGTGGGACTGGGACAAGTGGGCAAACTGTCGAGAGCTATGTCTGTAACCAATTTCGTGCAATATGTCAAGGATTGTCTTGGCTTGAAAGTGGTGAAATATGCTGGCAATATCAAGCGGCCAGTGAAAACGGTGGCCGTATGTGGAGGCTCAGGTTCTTCCCTTATTCGTCAGGCCATGAAAGCCGGAGCCGATGCGTATGTAACGGGCGATATTCGCTATCACGATTTTTTTATTCCTGATAATCAGATGCTTATCGTTGATGTGGGGCATTTTGAGGGGGAACATTTTATTAAAGATATATTATATGCTGAATTAAAAGAAAATTTTAGTAATTTTGCAATCCATTTTTCTAAAATGGATAAATTAGATATTTTATACGCATAGCGTTGATAATCAATATAATAAAATATATATTATGGCAACAAAGAAAGTCGTGAAAGATGCAGAAAAGGCGGACAAAACTTCCGCTGCTCCCAAGAAAACTGCAACGAAAAAGACCAAAAAAGAAACCAAGGTAGAGGAAAGCGAAAAGTCAGAAGAAAAATCTTCCACCAAGAAATCAGCGGTTAAAAAAAGTGTGACCAAAGCTGATAAAACAGCTGAAAAGCCTGCCGCTGTGGAGAGAAACCAACCGGTGATGATTGAGACCCATTCAGAAGACAGCGTTGCTGAAACACCAGAGGATTTGTCTATTGCCCAGAAGTTGTTGTCATTGTATAATTTGCAGCAAATCATGTCTCAGATTGACCGCATCCGCGTGATCAGAGGTGAATTGCCAGATGAAATCCGCGATTTGGAGGATGCCCATGAAGGTATGCAGACCCGTATCAACAAATACAATGATGATATTGAGAATCTGAATAACAAGATTGCAGAGGAAAATGCCAAGATGCAGGATGCCGTGCTTTCTATCAAGAGATATGAGGAACAGCAGAACAATGTGCGCAATAATCGTGAATACGAGTCATTAGCCAAGGAAATTGAGTACCAGAAGCTTGAAATTCAGGTGGCTGAGAAGCATAAAACCAAACATCAGGCTGAAATCGCAGCCAAGAGCGAGGAAATCGTGGGCTTCCAGGAAAAACTGAAAGAATACGAGGATGTGCTGACCCAGAAGAAGAGCGAATTGGACGATATTATTGCCGATACCGAAAAAGAGGAGAAAGAGCTGACTGAGAAGGCTGAGGTTTTAAGAGCCAAAGTGGATGAACGTCTTCTGACCGCTTTCGAGCGTATCCGCAGAAATGTGCGCAATGGTTTGGCCATCGTTCAGATTGAGCGTAATGCTTGTGGTGGTTGCTTTAGCACGATTCCACCGCAGCGCCAGCTGGATATTCGTTTACATAAGAAAATCATTGTCTGCGAGGCTTGTAGCCGTATCTTCATCGATCACCAGTTGGTTGAGTCACAGGAGAAAGCAGAATAAAAGTATTGTTTTTGAAATATATGCGGGACGGCTTGAAAAGCCGTCCTTTTTTGTTTAAAAATCACAAATTAATTTAATAATATTTATTTTGTTTTCCTCTTTGAAAAAAAAGTGGAAAAAAAGTGTTTTTTGTTGAAAAAAATGTGTAATTTTGTAAAATCTTTTAGAGACTGTTTGAAAAAGTGAGTTTGACTTGCTGAGGAGGGGATGATATTGAATTTGATGATGTGTAAGGAAAAGTGGGGAAGGGGGTTATTAATGTTGATTATTGTCATGGAAAGAAAAACTGCTATTGCTAAAAAAAGAACTACTAACCTAAAAAAACTGCTGTTATGTCTGTGTGTTTTGTTGTCAGTGTCTCTGACAGAAGCACAGACGGGATCAGCGAAAAAATTTGCCCACGGGTTCAGCACTGCCACCAGCAGTGCGGGAAATGTGAGCTATGCGCTGGGATAGCCATTTGCCAAACAGCTGGAGTCTGCGTCGTATTCTGTGGATGAAGGGGTGATGCAGGCACAACTCATCAGGCTGGACATGCATCTGGCGGGTTTGCAAAACGACTCCCTTGCGGTCAGTCCTACCCATGTGCAGGATACCTCAGGTTTCTTTATAGGCTATGCCGGTATCGACAAGCCTTTTGACGGAAGAACCATCAAGGTCTTCCCCGAAGGACATTATGACTCAACGTCCACCAATGCCGCTCATTACAATTGGAAAGCGACTTTCAATTACGATAGCATAACTACGTTGGTGATGGATGTGTGGCCGATCTATGAATTTTTTGATACCTTATATATCGATTCGGTGGAGATATTGACGGATTATGCACACAATGTCCTGCATATTCCCGATACTATCCACCAAACACTTCATGGTGGCCCCAACACCTATCTGCTGAAAACGGTGGGGCATAAAGGGGACAGTATCCGGCATTATTTTGTACACTTGTGTGGAGGCTTAGTGGCTGATGCCGATGGAAACAAATATGGCTCTTTGTTTGTCGGTGATCCCCCGTTAAGGTATTGCTGGACCAAATCTAACTTGAAGACGACCACGTACGTTTCTGGCGGCCATGTTCCCAATATGATTTATTATGCCGAAGGACATACCGATACGATAGCCAATCTGGAAACTTACGGTCGCCTCTATAACTGGTATGCAGCGGTGAATTTGCCTTTAGGTAGTGAAGATGATCCGCCAGCCACTGTTAACGGCGGTTATGTGACGGGCCTATGTCCCGCTGGTTGGCATATTCCGGATTCACTAAACATGCGTGGTCTTCAAAGTATCAATGGCTATGATTTGATGTCGGATATTTTGTGGTTGATTCCTGGTAACGATACAGGAACAGGTTTCTTTGCACTTCCGGCAGGTTTTTATAATCATCTCACTCATCGTTTCGAGAATATACTGATAGAAACATTCTACTGGAGCTGTGTCCGCCGTAATTTGAGTATGGCCTGGATGTGCACACTGTCGACAGGCTGTAGCCTTCTCATAGATGACGAATTATTTGTGGAGAACGGACTCAGTGTACGCTGTGTGAAGAATCAGGTGTACGATAATACCGGATTTGAGCTGAACGATTAATCTTTGATTTCACTAAAAAAATTATAGTAATGAAAAAGTTTTTATTGCTGTTTGTTGTGTTTTTGGCGTCCATGATGGTTATGGCGCAAAGTACACAGAAAATCACGTATCAGGCTGTGGTTCGTGACGGATCAAACCGTTTGGTGGTCAATACCCCCGTCAAGGTGGATGTGACCATTACCTATTCCTCGGGAAGTTATTTTGAAAGCCTAAAAGACACTACCAACGCAAATGGTTTGATGTATGTGTTAATCGGCGGAAATCCCGGTTTTGAGTCCATTGATTGGAGCGAGGCCATCATTAAGACGGTGGTGACCATTGACGGAGGGGAAACTGTGAGCGACGAGGTGACTGTGACGGCAGTGCCGTATGCACTCAATGCCAGATCCTCCACAAATGTGAATCCTTCGGCTCCGACCATCGTGGCCATTTACTCACATCTCGGCGATACCCTCGGTTATTATCCGACCTCTGAAGTTCTGAAAGACACTGCCGCCGCTATCCGTGCCGATATGTCCGCTGCGCAGGTAAACTCCGACTGGGAGGCGACTTCGGGGGTGGAGGAAATCCTCCACAAACCCGACCTGAGTGTCTATGCCACCAATACGCATCTCAACGACACCCTCGGTTATTACCCGACCTCTAATGTGCTGAAAGACACCGCCAGCAACATTCGCAACAGTATTGGTAATGGTCAATTGACCATCACCTATGGAACGGAAGCACCGGTGACCTTCACCGCCAACCAAAAGACGGATGCCAGCATTACCATCCCTGCACCTGCAGTTCCCAACCACGGGGAGATTACCATTAAGAAAAATAATGCTGACATTGTGAATGGAACTTTCAATGTTGACCAAAGCAATGACCAGATTATCAACATCACGGTTCCGACCTGTGACAGCCTTTACGACTGTGATTTAATCAAAGACATTTTAGACAGGCTGAACAAATTGGAACACCTGACAGATTCCCTTGCCAGCGAACTCGACAAAATGAAACCCGATCTTACCGTGACCGCCACGCAAGATACTGTGACCGTTTGCCTCGGTTCCTCTCAAGTTGTGACCTATACGGCGACGTTCCACAACTGCAGCAGTAGCGATTACACGATTTCCTGGAAAGTGAACGGTACGGACTCCTCCAATGTGACGGGCCCAACCCTTAGCTTCAATGCGGAGACCGCGGGCGATTATGAGGTGGTCTGCGTTGCTACCCGTTCTGACAACAGTTTCGTGACAGACACGATTACTACCACAGTGATTGTGGATGTCAACCTGCCTTCTTTCACTGCAACCGTCAGCAACCTGACAGTGAACCTGACGGATATATTGTACACGGCAACTATCCAGTGGGATACAGACAGCCTGCCTGTTGCTTTTAGCGGCACCTCTGCCACCCATACCTATTCCGTCGCCGACACTATCACTATTACTGCCACCAATGAAGGCGGTTGTACATTCATCAAAGGACTTCGCCTTCAGGCAACAGCTCCCACGGTGACTACGGACAGTATTCCCGCGGGCATGATTGCGGCTACTACGGCCATCGCATATGGTACGGTTACTTTCGACGGCGGTATTCCTGAGACGAAACGCGGCATGGTGTATTCCACTTCCAGCGCAAATCTGAAACTTGGTGCCGACGGTGTGGATTCCGTGTTTAAAGGCATGGGCATGGGCGACTTCTCTTGTGATCTGAAACGGTTAACTCCCTGCACCCAGTATTACGTGCGCTTTCGCTTACAATGAGGTGGATACGGCTTATGGTGCGGTGTTGAATTTCACCACTCCGTCGTTCACCTGCGGCAACACGCTTACCGACATCGATGGCAACGAGTATGAAACTTTACTGCTTGGCAGCCAGTGTTGGATGAAACAGAACCTGCGTGTCTCCCATTATGCCAACGGTGACACAATTCTGTTAAGTACCTCTACGGTTGGTACTACTTCACCATACCGTTATGAACCGGATTCCAATCTTACCACCTACGGTTATTTATACAACTGGTATGCGGCAATGGGCGGCAGTTCTTCCTCCGCATCCAATCCGAGTAACGTACAAGGTGTATGTCCCAATGGATGGCACCTGCCGAGCGATGCCGAATGGACTCAACTTACCAACTTCGTTGCTTCATACAACAATGGTGTTTATGTGTGCGGTAACGATCCTGCAAACATTGGAAAATCTATGGTTTCTCAGCAAGGATGGCCTGTAATCCCAGGGGAAGGGTGCAATATAGGTAACACTATCGCTACCAACAATAGCACTCAGTTTTCGATTCCTTCTGCCGGTACATGGGATTGTGGAGGAGGTATCGGAACCAGCGGAATAGGATATACCAATAACGGTCACGCCATTTTCCTCTCGGCCACGGAAAACGATGATCCTACTTACACTGTCTATTGTAGAGAGTTCTATTACATGGAATCTATTGCGGAGAAAACTGCTCCTCACAAAACGTTTGGCCGGTCGGTGCGCTGCGTCCTTGACTGTGCAACGGGGCATACTTATCTGCCCACAGTTTCTACCGTGAAGATTACCAACACGGGGGGTACGCTCAGCATGGCGGCTAACGTGGATGCCGATGGCGGTGCGGAAGTAACCGCTCGTGGTGTTTGCTGGAGTACCTCACCGCACCCCACTACAAGTTCCGGCCACACTGCAAGCGGATCAGGTATTGGGGCGTTCTCCGTTACCCCAACCCTTGCACCTGGCGCCACCTACTATGTACGGGCTTACGCCATTAATAGTGTCGGCACGACTTATGGTGCCGAAATAACCTTTGTCATGCCGAATCGTCCTACGGTGACGACTGCTGCTGTAACAGGTATTACCGCTACCACAGCCATTTCAGGCGGTGAGGTGACAGATGACGGTGGTGCTACCGTAACCGCTCGCGGTGTGTGCTGGAGCACCTCTCCGAATCCCACCATTGCGGACAGCCATACCTCTGACGGTAGTGGCACGGGCAGTTTCACCAGCAATATTACGGGTCTCAATGCCACCACAACTTATTACGTGCGGGCGTATGCCACAAATGCAGGGGGTACGTCGTATGGAAGTCAAGTGAGCTTCACTACCACGGATGTGTTGCCCAAGGTGACTACAAGTGCTGTAAGTAATATCAGTGGTACAACGGACATCACGGCCACCTGCGGCGGCAATGTGACCGACATGGGCCTTGATGATGTAACCGCCCGCGGCGTGTGCTGGAGCACTTCACAAAACCCGACCATTAGCGATAGCCACACTACTGATGGCAGCGGTTTGGGCAGCTTTACCAGCGATATCACGAGTCTCACAGCTGGCAATACCTATTATGTACGGGCTTACGCCACCAATAGTGCAGGCACGGCGTATGGTAACCAAGTAAACTTCACTGTCCCATTGATAGATGGAAAGTCCTGTCCCTCTGCGCCTACGGTCACCGACCACGAAGGTAACGTGTATGCAACGGTTCAGATCGGCGAACAATGCTGGATGCGTGAAAACCTGCGCACCACCACCTCACCCAAGACAGGAACCTATCTGGTGAACACCGCCAACCGTCCCACTAGTCCCGCCTCTGCATCTGCATCATATGGTTCCAAGGTGGCACACTGGTATATGAACGATCCGACCACCTATGCTTCCTACGGTCTGCTCTACAACTGGTGTGCGGCGATGGACACCGCCAACTCCACTAACTATATGGAGGTGCCCACCTCAGGCAACGTAAATGGCAACAACGATTACTTCAGCGTCACGGTTTCGGGCAACCACAGGGGCATCTGCCCTGCCGGCTGGCACTTGCCGAGCTCTTCAGAATGGAATACTCTCAAGACCGCTGCAAGCAATACACAAAATAATTTGCTTGTCGACGGTAGTGCTTGGTCGGCTTCAGCCACAAACTCCACCGGATTTACAGCACTTCCTGCAGGCATTTTCCAAAGTTCCTATGGTACTTTCCAGGCACAAGACAGGACCGCTTTCTGGAGCTGCACGAATGGTACTGACAGAGCGCAGCAACTGTATATGACCAGCGGACAGATAAAAGTGTCTTTGGATGACAAAAATCGCGGTAATTCCGTCCGTTGCATAAAGGATTGATAACGGGTGAGGTTCCACCGCGCATTGCGCGGTGGAATGGCGATTAGACATTTTATGGCAAAAGGCCGTTCCGAGAGGGGCGGCCTTTTTTATGCAGAAAGAAGAGAGGGAGGTGTTGCGAGGCTGTTGCAAAGCAACAGCCCTATGCTCTTATTAAAATTTATTTCCGCGTCAGTGTCATTATTTCGCTTTCTGTAAGTCCGGAGATTTCTGCCACAAGGTTTGGCTTGAGACCTTTGGCAAGCATGTTATGGGCGAGGAGACGCTTAGCGTTTGCTTCACCCTGTTGCATACCTTGTTGTAATCCTTGTCGCATACCGGACTTTTCTCCTTCCCGCCAGCCGATGCTTTTCCAGGTAGCCTCCACACTTACCGCGTCCCAATAGCGGTCGTAAAGATCCTGCTCGGCTTCGGAGTAGTTGATGATCTCTAACAGCTCTATGGCTTTGGCCACTTCAGGGTCGGCAAGGAGTTCTGGTGCGGGCTTCCTTGTCTTTTCGGTCATCTCCGTGAAGTAGCGCATCCATAGGTCTTTCTTGCTGTCTCCTTTTGTTGTCAAATTCTCGTATTTCCCCATTTCCGCGAAGACAATTTTGAGTCCGTCGAAGACACGGTCAGAGTGGTAGATGTGGACCAGCTGGTAGGGATGGTACCATTCGCTGAGCCCTTTGTGCAGGTCGCCTTGGACGAAGTTGAGGGAATAGACAGGCTGAAGCAGGTGGAAAGACTCACCCTTGTCGAGTTGCTTGACGTAAGCCTTGGAGGTGTTGAAGACCACCCGCTGCATGAAGTCGCTGTCCCAGTTGAGCTGCATTTCCACGAGGAAGGTGGTTCCGGCGGAGTCCTCACAGCGCACATCCACAATGCTGTTCTTGCGCAAAGGGTTATCCGGCATCATCTCGGGCGGGACATACTGTATGTCGGTGATGACACGGCCGTCCTCCAAGGGAAGAAAGGCGTTGAGCAGGCTGGCGGCCAAGTCGATGTGCTCTCCGAAGACTTTCCGGAAGGTGACATCGGTCACGGGACTGTAATATTTGTAAGGTGTCATATTGCTGTTCTTTTTCTCAGCAAATATATAACAGAAACAATTGATGCAGCGTTTCTTGTGAAAATTTTTTACCGTTGTAAATCAAATACTTGGAAAATCAGATAAAAATATTAATAAACTTTAGTTAAATTTTACGGGAAAATTTCGCAGAAACAAGATGAAAAATGTCTTCGGTAACTGGACTGAAGCATTTTTTCCCAAAAAAGAAAAATCAGAAATTGAAAATCTTCAAAAGTAAAGAATAACTACTCTTGAATCCTATTTCTCAGAATATCAATCGCTAAGTAGATGGCGCTGCGCAGTGATTGTTCGTCGGCGCAGTTTTTTCCGGCGATGTCGTAGCCGGTGCCGTGGGCGGGAGAGGTGCGCACAATGGGCAAGCCTGCCGTGTAGTTCACGCCTTCGTTGTCTGCCAGTATCTTGAACGGAATCATACCCTGGTCGTGGTACATGGCCAACACCGCGTCAAATTTACTGTAATTGCCAGAGCCGAACAAGCCGTCGGCAGGGTAGGGCCCGAAAGCGTATATTTTCTGGTCGAAAGCTTCCTTGATGGCGGGAATGATAACGCTTTCCTCTTCCTTGCCGATAAGTCCCTTGTCGCCTGCATGGGGATTCAGAGACAATACGGCAATCTTGGGATTGGTGCAGCCAAAGTCTTGGATCAAACTTTGTTTCAGAATTTGTAATTTACTGATAATCAATTCTTTTGATATTGATTTTGCTACATCTTCAATGGCTTTGTGGTTGGTGACAAAAGCCAGCTTTACAGCAGGCGAAATCATCATCATCAGAGGATTTTCAGCTCCGAAGACGGAAGCTAGATACTCTGTGTGGCCGGTGAAATGAAACTGCTCCGACTGGATGTTGTTCTTGTTGATGGGCCCTGTAACCAAAGCGTCTATTGATTTGTTTTTGAGGTCGTTGCATGCATAGCGCAAAGCCATTTCCGCATACTTGCCGGCCACATCCGTCGATTCTCCTATGTTGACCGGCACTTCTGCCTCACTCAAATTGATCAGGTTGGCTTTCTTGAGCGAGGCTTGACCTGCATTCTTAATGTACTGGAAGGAAAAATCCTGCATCTGAAAATTCTTCTTGTAATACCCGGCCACTTTTGACAATCCATATACAATAGGAATGCAAATATCCAGCATTTTGTTGTCGGCAAGGGCTTTCATGATGATCTCGTAGCTGATGCCGTTGAGGTCGCCATGTGTGATGCCTATTTTATAGATGGTTTTTTCTCCAGACATGATTCAAGTTTTTATAAGGTTACCTTGACTTCGTATTCTTCATAGCCTTCGACAATGTCGCCGACCTTGATGTCGTTGAAGTTCTCGATGTTCAAACCGCAATCCTGACCGGCGGTGACTTCCTTGACATCGTCTTTGAAACGGCGCAGGGAACCGAGTTTGCCAGTATAGATGACGATACCGTCGCGGATGAGTCGTATCTTGCTGTTGCGCTGCAATTTGCCGTCCAAAACCATACAGCCTGCCACATTGCCGACTTTGGTGATTTTGAACACTTCCTTGACCTCGATGTTGCACAGCACTTTCTCGTGGATTTCGGGTGAGTGCATACCGGCGATAGCGTCCTTGATTTCGTTGATGGCTGTGTAAATGATGGAGTAAGTACGGATATCGATCTGCTCCTGTTCAGCCAGCTTGCGTGAACCGGGAGAAGGACGTACCTGGAAGGCCACGATGATGGCGTTGGAGGCTGTTGCCAGCAATACGTCGCTCTCGGTGACCTGACCCACAGACTTGTGAATCACGTTCACCTGTACCTGCTCGGTGGAGAGTTTCAACAGGGAGTCGGACAATGCTTCCACAGAGCCGTCCACGTCGCCCTTGACGATGATATTGAGTTCCTTGAAGTCGCCGATGGCGATACGGCGTCCGATTTCATCCAGAGTGATGTGTTTCTGTGTACGCAGACCCATTTCGCGGTTCAGCTGGGCGCGCTTGGTGGCGGCGATGCGAGCTTCGTGTTCGGAGGCGGCTACCTTGAAGAGGTCACCGGCCTGCGGAGCACCATTCAAACCCAGCAGCAGCACCGGGGTGGCGGGACCTGCGGACTGTACCTGCTGGTTTCGTTCGTTGAACAGGGCTTTTACCTTGCCATAGCAAGGACCGGCAATGATAGGATCTCCTACTTTCAAGGTGCCGTTTTGAACCAGAACCTTGGCTACATAGCCCTTGCCTTTGTCCAAAGAGGACTCGATAACCGTGCCGATACCCATGCGCTTGGGATTGGCTTTCAGGTCTAATAATTCGGCTTCTAACAGCACTTTCTCCAGCAGCTCCTGCACATTGGTACCGTGCTTGGCGTCGATTTCCTGACACTGGTACTTGCCGCCCCATTCTTCCACCAAAATGTTCATCTTGGCCAGACCTTCCTTTATCTTTTCGGGGTTGGCTTGTGGTTTGTCAATCTTGGTGATAGCGAATACCATGGGAACACCGGCAGCTTGGGCGTGGTTGATGGCCTCGACGGTCTGCGGCATGATGTTGTCATCTGCAGCAATAACAATGATACATAAGTCGGTGATTTTGGCACCACGGGCACGCATAGCGGTAAATGCTTCGTGACCAGGAGTATCCAGAAAGGTGATTTTGCGTTCATCGGGCAGGGTTACCTCGTATGCACCGATGTGCTGGGTAATACCACCGGCCTCACCGGCAATAACGTTGGATTTACGGATGTAGTCCAGCAGGGAGGTCTTACCATGGTCCACATGTCCCATCACGGTGATAATGGGGTGGCGGGGCTGCAGATCTTCGGGATTGTCCTCTTCGTTCATGGATTGCTCCTCATCCACATCGGCACCCACGAACTCCACTTGGAAGCCGTATTCGTCAGCTAACAGGGAGATGGTTTCGGCATCCAGTCGCTGGTTGATGGACACGAACAGGCCGACACTCATACAGGTGGCGATAATCTTGTTGACGTTCACGTTCATCAGCGTCGCCAATTCGTTGGCGGTCAGGAATTCCGTCACCTTCAATATCTTCTGTTGTTCGAGTTCCTGCTGCTCGTGCTCCAGCATTTCGGCGTGAATATGCTGACGTTTCTCTCTTCTTCTCTTTGAGGTTTTGGACTTGCCAAGGGGCTCCAAGCGCATCATGGTCTCCTTGATCTGGCGTTGGATATCCTCTTCGGAAATCTCCACTTTCGGAGCAGCGGGTTTCTTGTTGCTTTCTTCCTTGCCGTGAGTCTTTACAGCCTGTTGTTTGATTCTCTTGCGTTTTTTCTTCTTTAAATCTTCTGTCTGGGCATTGGCTGCGGCCGGCTGCGGTTTTTCTGTTTTGGGCTTGCTCACAGGCAGGTCAATCTTGCCCATGATTTTGGGAGCTTGCAGTTTCTCCACGCGGGTCTCGATATGCTCGATCACCTTGCCCTCGGGAGTAGTGGCTGGCTTGGGCTCGGCAGTTTGGTTGTCTGCTGAGCTGTTGTCTTCCTCAACATTTTCTGTTTCAGTTTCTACAACTTCTACCGTTGCCACAGTCTCTACTGTATCCGTTTCGACTTCAGCAGGGGTTTCTTCTCCGGCTTTCTGAGCGACTTTCTCAGCTTTTTTGCTTTTCTTGCCTTTGGCGTTCAGACTGTCCAAATCGATTTTGCCCACTGTGACAATATGGTCGGCGATGTTCTCCACCTCGGTCTCGATGTGCTCCACCTCTTTGACGGGTTTGGAAGCTTTTTTCTTGACGGGTTCCTCCACAGCAACGGGTTCTTCCTTTGTCTCGCTGGTCGATGTCTTTTTGGCAGAAGATTTTTTCTTGGGTTCGATATCGATTTTGCCGACAATTTTGGGCTGAACCGGTTCAATGGGGATCTCGATGGGCTCGCTCTTGATGACGTTGGGGGTCTTGATCAGCACATCCTCCACCGGCGTTTCATCCTCGTGAGCTGTTTTGGTCTCTGTGGGAGTGTCCACCAATTCCTCCTCTTTCTTGAATGCGCCAATCTCAATCTTCTTGGATTCTTCCTTGACTAATTTCTCGCCTTGGAATTCCTTGATGAGGATGTCGTACATTTCGGGCGTCAGCTTGCTGTTAGGACTTTCTACGATTTCAAGGTTCTTTTTCTTGAGTAGAGCCGTAATGGTGCCGATAGCCACATTGAATTCGCTTGCAGCCTTGCCTAATCGTGGTATTTTTCTTCCTTCTGCCATATTTTTTCAAGTTGAAAGTTGAAAGTTGAAAGTTGAAAGTTATTTTATCTTTCAGTTTTCAGTTTCAATTATATTTTTTTAGTTTAAGTTCTTAATTTTCAGTTTTCAACTGTCAGTTTTCAGTTTTATTCGATTTCCAATTCTTTCTTGATGGAAGCCAGCACTTCGTCAACAGTTTCTTCTTCCAGGTCGGTGCGCTGTACCAGTTCGTTGCGGTCGATGGCCAACACGTTCTTGGCGGTGTCGCAGCCGATTTTCTTGAAGGCTTCGATTACCCAATCATCGAATTCGTCCTTGAATTCATCCAGGTCAACGTCCTCTTCTTCGGCAACATCGTCGCGGAAGATGTCGATGTCGTAACCGGCCAACTTGCTGGCTAATTTGATGTTATAACCGCCCTTGCCGATAGCCAGAGAAACCTGGTCGGACTTCATATATACATTGGCGGTTTTGTTTTCCTCGTTGATTTCGATGGAAGTGATTTTGGCAGGGCTCAATGCTCTGCTGATCAGCAGCTCGATGTTGGAGGTATAGTTGATAACATCGATGTTTTCGTTGCGGAGCTCACGCACAATGCTGTGGATGCGGCTGCCCTTCATACCTACGCAGGCGCCTACGGGGTCGATGCGGTCGTCGTAGGATTCCACCAGCACTTTGGCTCTTTCGCCGGGAGCGCGCACCACGTTTTTGATCGTGATAAGACCATCGTTGATTTCCGGAATTTCGCTCTCCATCAGTCTTTCCAGGAAGGTAGGAGCGGTTCTGGAGATGATAATCAGCAGGCTGGAAGCGCGGACTTCAACTCTCAGCACCACAGCAGTCAGCGTATCGCCCTTCTTGTATTTGTCGGCAGGAATCTGCTCGGCTTTCGGCAGCACTAATTCCACACCATCCTCGTCAATTACCAGGATTTCCTTGCGCCACACTTGGCTCACTTCGCCGGAAACCAGCTCACCGATGCGGTGTTCATATTTCTTATATACAAGGTCTTTCTCGTATTCCATGACCTTGGTGATCAGATTCTGACGCAGGGCCAGGATCTCTCTTCTTGCGAAATCGGTCAGTTTCACGTTCTCCATCACTTCCTCGCCAACTTCAAAGTCGGGCTCAATCTTGATGGCTTCCGACAGGGCTATCTGGGTGAATTCATTCTCCACCTCGCCGTCTTCCACGATCTCACGGTAGCGCTGGATTTCCAAGTCTCCACGGTCCACATTCACAATGATCTCGAAATTGGCGTCGGGGCCGTATTTCTTGGTCAGTGCGGAACGGAAAACATCTTCCAGAATGCGCATCAATGTTTCTCTGTCAATATTCTTGAACTCCTTGAATTCGGCAAAGGTTTCAATTAAATTCAAACTGTTGTCTTCCATTGTTGTTTAATTTTGATTTTTATATATTGTTTCGTTTTTTTGCATTGTATGTATATCGTGTAGTTTTGTCTCGGTTTTATGCGGGGGTTGCGGTTCCACCGCAGGTATATCGTGTAGTTTCGTCTCGGTTTTATGCGGGGGTTGCGGTTCCACCGCAAATCTTTCAATTTTCAGTTTTCAGTTACCTTTTACAACACAAAGGGGGCTTTCCGCCCCCACATATCTTTCCTTTTTACAAAAAACTCCCACTTGGTGAAGTGAGAGTTCGCTTAGTTGACCAACCAGGATTCGAACCTAGACAGACAGTACCAAAAACTGTAGTGCTACCATTACACCATTGGTCATCGTCTAATGAGGTTGCAAAGATACAATTTTTTTTCTTCCAAAAAAAGAAAAATTGAAAAAATATGAAATAGTGTATATTATTGATAATTAGTATTATAAATTGAATTTTGAATTTTGAATTTTGAATTTTTGAGATTCTTGAAGAAGAAAAACGGAAATAATATGCTCAAAATCAGCTTGAATCCCACTTTTTCGGCCCTCCTTTTAGCACGCAATACCGCTTCTCCTCAAACAAAAAGTGACATCCCTCACGGACGCACGCAGTGCGTCCCTACTGTAACCTGTAACCTGTATCCTAAATTAGACTCCCCTTGAGCGTAGCGAAACTCCCCTTGAGCGCAGCGAGACTCCCCTTGAGCGCAGCGAGACTCCCCCTATAGCTTCCCCTGCAACGCCTGCCCCGTATGCGATTTCTTGCACTTGACTATGTCCTCGGGTTTGCCCTCAAAAATGACTTTGCCGCCCTGGTCACCTCCCTCTGGCCCCATGTCAATCACCCAGTCGGCACATTTGATAAGCTCCAGATTGTGCTCGATGACCAAGATGGAATTGCCTTTTTCTATTAGTCTGTTGAAGGATTCATACAGCTTGTGGATGTCATGGAAATGTAATCCTGTGGTCGGCTCGTCGAAGATGAATAGGGTGTTTTGCTGGTTGCTGCCCAACGACAGATAATACGCCAACTTGACGCGTTGCGCCTCGCCACCGGAGAGGGTAGAGGAGGACTGCCCCATTTTGAGGTAACCCAAGCCGACTTCCTGCAGAGGTGTAAGTCTGGCAATGATATTGTCGATGATTTTCTGCTTCGGCAGCGACTGGAAAAACTCCACCGCCTGGTTGATGGTCATGTTGAGGATGTCGCTGATGGTGTTGCCACCTACTTTGATATCCAGCACTTCCTCTTTGAAACGGCTGCCTCCGCATTCGGTGCAGATCAGGTCAACATCGGCCATGAACTGCATCTCGATGTGCACCACGCCTTCGCCCTCACATTCCTCGCAGCGGCCTCCGGGACTGTTGAACGAGAAAAATCCAGCTTTGTAATTGCGCTGTTTGGACAGAGGCTGGTCGGCGTACAGGTCGCGGATGAGGTCGTAAGCTTTAATGTATGTTGCTGGGTTTGAGCGTGTTGAGCGTCCAATAGGATTCTGGTCCACCATCACCACATCGCTGAGTTTGCTCAGGTCGGCGTTGATGCGGCTGTGTCTTCCGGGTTTGTCCGCTGTTTCGTTCAGCATGCGCTTCAGGGCAGGGTATAGGATGTTCTTGATAAGCGAGCTCTTGCCCGATCCGCTGACACCGGTCACCACGGTGAAAATCTCCAAGGGAATCTTCACGCTTACACCTTTCAGATTATTTTCGCTTGCCCCGACGATTTCCACATAATTGCGCCATTTCCTGCGTTTGGCGGGGGCTTTGATGTACAGATTACCGGCCTTCTCGGGTTCGCTCATGCCACGCAGATAGGCGGCAGTGAGGTTGTCTTTCTGCCTGAGCAGCTGCTTGATATCTCCGGAAAACACGACTTTTCCGCCTAAACGTCCAGCCTCGGGACCGATGTCAATGATGTAGTCCGCCGCTCGGATGATTTCCTCGTCGTGCTCCACGATAACTACTGTGTTGCCAATATCACGTAGTCTCTTGAGAACTGATATAAGGCGCTGCGTGTCACGAACATGCAAGCCAATGCTGGGCTCATCCAAAATGTACAGCGAGCCCACTAAGCTGCTGCCTAAAGAGGTGGCCAGATTGATACGCTGCGACTCACCGCCGGACAGTGTGCGGCTGTTACGATTAAGGGTCAGGTATCCCAGTCCCACGTCCACCAAAAAACCGATGCGGTTAACCAGTTCGCTGACCAATTGGTGGGCAATCTGTTCTTCCGTTTCGTTTTTGTAACTGAAATTTTTGAAAAACTGGTACAGTTGTTCCACCGGCATCAGCATCAGCTCGGTGATGGTTTTGCCGTTGACTTTCACGTAGTTGGCGTCCTTGCGCAGGCGGGTTCCCTTGCAGTCGGGGCAGAGTGTGCGCCCGCGGTAGCGCGACTGCATCACGCGGTATTGGATTTTGTAGATATTCTTTTCCACATACTCGAAGAACTGCTTCACGCCTTCGATGTTCCGGGCTGGCCAGCCGTTCCACAGCAGGTCAAATTCCTGTTCGCTCAATTCGTCGACAGGGCGATGGATGGGGAAACCTTCCTTGGCGGCATTGCGCACGAAGTAGTCTTTCCATTCACCCATTATCTGGCCGCGCCAGCATACCACTGCTCCGTCATATACCGACAAGCTGCGGTCGGGGATGACCAGGTCGGGGTCAATGCCCTCGATCATGCCGGTGCCGCCGCAGGTTTTGCAGCAGCCATAAGGGTTGTTGAAGCTGAACAGGTTGACCGACGGCTCCTCAAAAACGATGCCGTCCATTTCATACAGATTGCTGAATTTGCTGCGTTTTACCTTGCCTTCGGTTTCGTACTGGATGATGCAGCAGCCCTTGCCTTCGTAAAAGGCGGTCTCGATGGAGCCGCTGAGGCGGGCAAGATTATCTTCCAGACGTTCCGATTTGAAACGGTCTATCAGAATGTAAATGTCGGCGTTTTTGCTGACTTTGCCGGCCAACACCTCGTCAATCTCTTTTAGTTCTTTGTTGTAAATGATTCTGCTAAAACCTTGCTGCTTCAGAATTTCCAGCTGTTCGGCGGGGGTGCGCCCCGAGAAAATCTGCAGGGGTGACAGAATATAAACCACTGTGCCGGAGGGGATGCCTTCCAGATAGCTGATGACATCGCTCACATTTTCGCGTTTCACCTCTTTGCCACTGATGGGCGAATAAGTGCGGCCAATACGGGCGAACAACAGCTTGAGATATTCGTAAATCTCGGTGGTGGTGCCTACGGTAGAACGGGGATTGCGTGAAATCACCCGCTGCTCGATGGCAATGGCGGGAGGGATGCCAATGACGCTGTCCACATCGGGCTTGGAAATCTTGCCCATAAATTGTCGGGCGTAGGAACTGAGACTCTCCACATAGCGCCGCTGCCCCTCGGCATAGAGGGTGTCGAAGGCTAGCGAGCTTTTGCCTGAACCCGACAATCCAGTGATAACAACAAGTTGGTTGCGCGGTATCTCCACGTCAATGTTTTTCAGGTTGTTGACCCTAGCTCCCCTGATGATGATTTTATCTGTAGTTTTTTCTTCTGACATGTAGGTCTGCTTCAATAATTGACAAACTGCAAAGATACGGAATCTTTTTCAATTGGCAAATTGACAAAAGTGAAAATTCATGGCTACCGCATGAGTTTTTTCCTTTTTATTCCCCTTTCTTATGCTGCTCCAAAAGAAAGGGGCAAAGAAAACGAGCTCTTTCGCCGACATGAATGCCGCCCGCTCTGTCCGTCCTCCAACAGCTGCGGCAAAAGTAAACTGGACGCTGACGCGCTTTTGCACGCAGCTTTAGGGGGACGTCCATTCACACCGCTTCCGCTTCGCATGTCGGCATGGCCTCTGCACAGTCCCAATACCTTACCAACCTCGTACGATGGCCGTGAGTGAAAATTGATGTGCCAATATATTTTATTTATTTCATTTATTATGCGGATTTTTTTGTAAATTTGCACACTTGAAACTTTTTGTGGGATTTTAGTAAAAATATATAAATCAACAACTGGAAATTATGAGAAAAAAAGGTATCATTTTGTCGGTGCTTGCACTGATATTTTTGTCTTTTGCCAGTCAAGCGCAGACATATTTGAATGAGGATTTTGAGAGTGTCACTTCAGACTTGCCTGCAGGTTGGGTTTCTGTGGGGCCGGGTTCTGTGACTGTCCAAACAATGATGGCTCATGGGGGTTCCCATAGTCTTAGGTTTGAGGATGCTACATCCAATGTGGTGGCATTGCCCGAACTTTCTGTTCAGGCCAATAACACTCAGGTAAGCTTGTGGACCAGAGCAGAAGGGAGTTATCAAGCATGTGGAACGTTTCAAGTAGGGTATCTCACCAATGTAAACGATGCCTCCACTTTTGTTGCTGTCGAAACCATCAGTTATGCGGACTATGCCACGTATCAGCATCTGACGGTGTCTATGAATACTGCTCCTGCAGGTGCACGTATTGCATTCCGACATTGTCCTGCTGCTAATATGTATTGGTGGTTCTGCGATGATGTGGTGGTTGAGGCTCTCCCAAGTTGTATGCCGGTCACCAATGTCACGGCAGTTTCAACAACTAACAGCATCACCCTTAGTTGGACAGATGTGTTCAATACTAATAATTACACGGTGTACGACATGGCCACCGGGAGTGTTTTGGCTTCAGGTATCAGTGCTCATACCTATACGGTGCAGAATCTTGTCCCTTCTACGGCTTATACCTTTGGAGTGGTGTCTAATTGCTCCGCCACAGAGACTTCTGCTGCTACCGTGATTAGTGCGAACACTACATGTTTACCTTATACTGCACCATTTATCGAGGGCTTTGAGGGTGGTACCATGCCAACATGCTGGACGCAGGTCGGTGACTGGGAATGGAGTGTGGGCGCAGGAGATGAAGAGACTGCGATAGGTGCTCACACGGGTACCCATAATATCAAGGTCGTTTCTAGTGATTACAGCGGTAGTTCCATGCTGATGACCCCTGTGATAGATCTTTCAGGTCTCAGCGGATCGGCGCAACTCATGTTCTGGCATATCCAGCGCTCATGGGCTGGTGATAACGATACGCTCAAGGTTTACTATCGTACTTCACAGAATTCTCCATGGGTGCAGTTAGCCAATTATCCCGATCCTGTCGAGAACTGGACCGAAGAGTTGTTATCATTGCCTAATGTAACGGCTACTTATCAGATTGCCTTTGAGTTTTGCGCTCATTGGGGGTATGGGGTGGCTATAGACGACATCTTTATCGGGGCTCCTTCCTCTTGTGCGTCTGTTACGAATCTTACCGCAACACCTACAAGCAACAGTGTAACACTCCATTGGACAGATAATAACAACACGGGAGCGACCTATGGCATTCTCAATATGGTCGATAATATTTCCGGTTATCCCGTTGTTATGAATTTTAGTGGGAACACTTACACGGTGACAGGACTTACCCCGTCAACAAGTTATACCTTTGCGGTGACGGTCGATTGTCCAGACGTGGAAGAGGGGTCAATGCCGACTTTTGTCACTGTCCAAACCGATTGTGGCGCGGTTCCCATGCCTTTTGAAGAAAATTTCAACAGTCTGACATCTGGTATACCCGTTTGTTGGAGCAATAGTGAGGGTACCACCACTTATGCGTCACATAGATGGAAATACTATGCCAACGGTCACAGTGGCGCGGGACTTCGGTTCAACAGTCTTATTGAAGAAGGCAATACCAACATTCTGGCAACTCCGCCGATAATCGTCAGTGAGAATGCCCAGTTGGCGTTTTGGTGCAAAAATCCTACTGGTGGTGATCTCACTGTGTTGGCTTCCGTTGATGCTAGCCCTACTCGCAATACCCTCATTTCGAATCTGACAGGTATCAGCGATTGGTCGCAGATTGTACTTCCTCTCGATTCGGCAACATACACGGGCCATACCGTTACCCTATATTTCCAAGCTACTAGTAATTTTGGTAATGGAGATGCTTATATTTACCTCGACGATGTATCCGTTGAGGCACTAGCTTCACCCACCCCCTGCTCTTTTACTTTGCCTTACAGCTATGACTTTGAGTCTGCGGCAGACATGGATTGCTGGACCGTCATCAGCGACCAAAATGGAACGGGCCGCACAATGGGTTCTATAACTTTTAACACCTCCCAGGGTTCCTATCTCTTTAATTTTGAGGCAGGTACTACCGCTCAGATACTGATCTCTCCTGAGTTGAGAGGCACGTCGAATGGGTTGATGGTTTCTTTTGCTTTTTCACAGGGCCATGGTGCAGACTATTTTGAAGTGGGCTATTCTTACACCTCCACATCACTTTCTTCTTTTACCTGGATAGAGGCGGAAGACAATGGCTCTCAGACCGTCCAGTTTTATTCGCATACTTTTCCGGCCGGAATCAAATATATTGCGATACGTTATAATCCTCAGTATCAGTATGGTTTGCGTGTCGATGATTTCAGCTTTGAGGTACCTCCCACTTGCCAGCCTGTCACATATCTGCAAGGCAGTTATAGCTACAACAGCATGACGCTTACCTGGCATGATGACCGTAATAGCGGGGCCACGTACACGGTATATGACATGTCTGACAATACCGTCGTAGCTTCAGGTATTACTAATATGACCTACACGGTTACCGGTCTTTTGGACAGAACAACTTATACTTTCGGTGTGGCAGCTAACTGCTCGGCCACCGACGAATCTGAAATCGTTACCCATACTCACAGCACCCGTTGTGCACCGACTACCATACCTTACGTGGATGATATGGGTTCGGGAGATTTTGTTGAATGTTGGATGACCACCTACTACAATACGAATAATTTTACAGCACATACCACCTATGATGGACGTTCGGTGTTGGCTTTCGGTTCATTCAATCAGGCGGAAAACGGGGGTACAAATTATCATCAATATGCATACTCGCCGTTGATTAACTCGGGTGATGAAAGCGGAAATCTGCATTTGCGTATTGTATACAGCACGTACGGCAACAGCGATCCTCTTTATTTTGGTTATACCACGGTGGCTAGCGATTCTCCCAACGATTACAGCTGGGCAGGCCCGTTCTACACCAATGGTTACAACGATTGGACTACTTACATGGCTGACATACCCGCCAATGTCGTGCAGCTGGCCATTCACTATGGCCCGTCGGGCATGAGCAACCGTGCCTTCGTCGACCATATTGAGCTGACTGGTGACTGCTCTCCAATGTCTATTCCTTATACCGAGAATTTCGAAAATTGCGAGGCGACAAGCTATATAGGTTCCATTAATACCATGCCGATGCCCGCTTGCTGGGATCAGTTCTCTCCCACAGCCAGCAGCCAGATGTACAGGCCACACGTTTATGAGAATGCCGGTTACGCCCATAGTGGTAGCAATAGTTTAATGATGACAGGCAGCAGTAATGTGGGGAATGCGGAATCGTATGCGTTGCTTCCTCAAATGTCAGTGCCACTCAATCAGTTACAACTTAATTTCTGGTTGAACACTATGAATGAATATGGCGGATACTTGGTTGTAGGTTATGTTACAGGCGATGATTATACTTCTTTCAATGCTCTGCAGAGCTATCCCGCTTCTTCACAAACAGTTTCCACAGTGGGCGGTTGTGCCATTACTTTGAATCTTGCCAATGTTCCTGCAGTAGCTACTCGTCTGGCATTCAAATGGATAGAATATGGTGGTGATTCATGGGGTTGTTGGATTGATGATATTTCTATCGATTATCCACCAGTGGGTCCGGCTTGCGAATTGTTGCATAACGGAGGTGTTGTAGACAGCTGGTCCGACCAGGTGGATCTTTACTGGGAAGATCCCAACGGAGGCACAAGTTATACTTTGTTACAGTATACCCCCGAAGCCAGTTCCCTGTTTACGGAACTGGCTACTAATCTTGTCGCGGGAGCGGATGGACATGTCGTTTATACGGTCACTGGACTTACTCCGAATACCCAATATGATTTCCTGGTAGTCGGTCAATGTCCAACGACTGGCACCATGGATACAGTGGGTCTTATGGCAAATACTGCAGAAGCTTCTCTTTCAATTGTTACGGTCTGTGAGGATTATATGTGGCATAATTCTATGTATGATGCTACGGGTGAATATTATTCCCGCAACGACACCCTGCGTCTTACGGTGATTGGCATTGTCACTATTGACACTACGGTCTGCACCAACGAAAATAGTTATACTTGGTACGATATAGTTCTTACGGAAGCTGATGATTATCAACACTATACATACGATAGTGAAACAGGATGTGATATAATTGAGGTCCTTCACCTTATCTTTGGATGTTGTTCCCCTGTGACCAATCTGGCTATTGACAATGTGACTGAGACTAGCGTGAGCCTGAGCTGGAACGGCACCGCCGCCAGCTATACTGTTATGAATGGAACTGCTCAGGTTGCCACCGGAATAAGTGATACACACTATACTGTCACTGGCCTGACAGCAGGCACCAATTATACCTTCTCTGTGATTGCCAACTGCTCCGCTACCGTAAGCTCCGATCCGGAAAGCATCACGGTTACTACGGATTGTGGAGTTGCGGCAGTGCCCTACAATGAGGGCTTCGAAGGATATGACGCAGTGGATTATTTTGGCTCGGTGGATCTTCAATGGCTTCCCCAGCCTCTTCCTCCTTGTTGGGATGGTACAATCACTACGGATATTAATAATGATCCCTCACATCCTGATGGTTTTGGCGAGATTTTTAGCTACAAACCGCATGTTGTGACCGGCCCAGGACTGCCCTATAGTGGAGGAAGCCAGAGTCTGGAATTGGTGGCCGCATCCCATTCGAGTACATACGCCTTGCTGCCGCAGTTGGCAAGACCGCTCAATCAGTTGCAGATGACATTCTGGATGGCTACAAGTTACTATGCCACTGGCAATGCCATATTTACAGTGGGCTATGTCACGGGCGACAATACGTTTACCGCTATTCAGAGTAGTCCGGCTTCCGCTGCCACGGAAGTGTCATTCAGTACTTTCCCTGGCGGGACAACGATGACCGTGGATCTCAGCAGCCTGCCTTCCACGGCTTCACGTCTTGCTTTCAAATGGGAAAATACGGCTGACAATACAACTTCTATGCTTCAGCATCCTTTGTGCTTTATTGATGATATCCAAATAGATGAAATTCCTGCTTGTTTACCTGTGACCGATTTGGCCATAGATAGCATGAGTACGACTACTGTGAGCTTGAGCTGGAACGGCACCGCCGCCAGTTATACCGTTATGAATGGCACAAATCAGCTTGCCACAGGTATTACCGATACCCATTATACCGTCACAGGTCTGACTTCCGGCACCAATTATACCTTCTCGGTGATTGCCAATTGTTCCGCTACCAATAGTTCTGAAGCCGTTGCTGTGCAGGCCCATACAAGCTGTGATGCTTTTGCTATTCCTTATACCGAGGATTTCGAGGCTGATGGCGACTATGATTGTTGGACAGTCATCGCTAACAGTGAATATACTCACCGTTGGGATATGGCGGGTTGGGCCTTGAATGGCACAGGTTGCTTTGTCTTTGGCAATAGCAGTAATCCTCCGCAGTACCTTATTTCACCAGAACTCACAGGCACAGGCACTGGCAATGGTGTGCAGGTAAGTTTCAGCTATAAGGCTCTTGATAATTACTTCCCCGAGAGTTTCATGGTTGGTTATTCCACCACAACCAATAATCCTGCCGCCTTTGTATGGGATACAGAAATGACCAATATCAACAATCCGGCTTATGAGCTTTATTTGAAAAGTTTTTATGTCAGCGGCATCAAATATGTGGCGGTAAAATATACAGCGAGCGATATGGTTGGCCTCATTATCGACCATCTGGAGATCCAGGAGAGTCCGTTGTGTTATCCTGTAATCAACCTGAGATGTACCGATACTACCACTACCAGTGTTACGCTGCAATGGGACGATCCATATAACACCGATGCTCTCTATAGCGTCAGTTATGACCCGGGCAATTTATGCATCGTTACAGATAGCAACATAACCACCACCAGTCATACGGTTACCGGTCTTACTCCCAATACAACGTATACGTTCATTGTGCGAACCATGTGCTCAAATGGATACACTGGATCAGAGATCATTACGGTGACAACGCTGCCAATTGAGTGTTATCCTCTGGTTAACCTGATGTGTACCGATACTACCGCAACCAGTGTCACGTTGCAATGGGAAGATCCTGATAATGATGGGGCCTTCTATAAAATAATATGTATGGACGAGTTGCTCTCCACTATTGTTATTGACAGTGTTACCACCACCTCTTATGTTGTTACTGGCCTCACTCCGAATACAGCATACATGTTCATCGTGTTACCTGTTTGTAGAGACACTACCATTGCTGGAATTTCTATCATAGTTGAAACACTGACTCAGATCTCGATTGCAACGCTTGATGTGACCACACAATGGAATCTTTACCCCAACCCTGCCAATACAGTGGTGACGGTCATGGCCGAGGGTATGCGCTGTGTGACCATCTATGACGCCACAGGCCGCGAGGTATTGCGTCGCAACGTGAATAATGATACGGAAAGCTTCGATGTCACTGGCCTGGAGAATGGTGTGTATTTCTTCCGCATCGAAACTGCCGACCGCATGGCGATGCGCAAGTGTGTGATTAGTCATTAAAAATAGTTTTTTTGTAAAATGAGAAAATAAAACCTTTTAATAATTAAAACCGATGGGGCAATGAGATAACTGCCCGTAAAATTATGAAAAAAACAGTTTCTTTATTAACATTAGTATGCATGGTCATGCTGCTCGTTTCCTGTCACAAGGAAGGCGTGTATAATCCTACGAAGAAAATCAGCAGGATTTTTTCGACTTTATCGAATCATTATCATTCTGAATACGGAGATGATAATTACAATAGCGGAAAACAACTGAGCGAAGTGTGGACATGGAATAAAAAAACTTTGGACAGAATTGATTATTATTCCAATAATACTATCTTCAGTACGGTTTATTATACGTATGATAAAAACCGCTTGGTCAAAATGCGTGATGGTGATGATTTGTATTGTGAGTACAAGTATGATGGAAACTATCTGAAAGAAGTGAATGTGTATATGGATAACGAAATGGTGCAATCGTACAAGATTACTCATGATAAAAGTAAATGGTCAAAAATCGAGTGGAATGTGTATTCGGATTATTATATGAAATCGGATAAAGGGGAGGTACTCAATCCCTTGCGCTTCGTGTTGTCAGATGAAATCTGTCAAAATATGAAGGAGCTTGAAAAGAAATGTTATGCCAGAAAAGGTGGTAAGGGATCTTGGATGGTAACCTATGATCTGACATGGGAGAAAAGCAATGTTTCGAAGATGGTTGTGACCGAGTCTGATGGATCAATATACACGTATACCTATCAATATGACAACAAAAACAATCCATTTTGTGGTTGTTATGGAATAGGAGCATGGGGAGATGGACTTGAAGTTTGCGACATGATGTCTAAAAACAATATGATAAAAAGCGAAGAACAAGGTCCTGATGGTTATTATCGCAATGAATGGGATTTCTCTTATGAAGGAAAATACCCAATCAGTCGTAGACATACATATTCACATTCTGGCGATGGTTATAGTTATTCTTCCACTCAGCTTTTGGAATATGAATATACTAAATAGTTGGTGATCATAATCAACATCTCAAAAAAGGAGGCTTCCCCGAAAGAAGCCTCCTTTTTTGATGAGGATAGCACGGAAAAAGAAGATTTATTCTTGAATCACATGTGCAATCGCTTCGACCAAGGTCACTTCCTCCTCTCCCAAATGGGTGTGCTCGTAGCCCATCTCAATGGCTTTCTCAGTAGGATATAGGAAATAGGTGCAGGTGCATTCGGCACACAGCTCCCCGTCGGGATTGCGGATTTCGCCATGCACCACCGCGATGTTCCTTTTCTGTTCCACTAACTTGGCGGTAAGCAGAATGTAGGGCCAGGTGGTGTTGACATTTTTGCGGTAGCGCATCTCCATCTTGGCGGTTACCCCGGCGGTTTGCAATTGGTAAAATACCACCCAACCGCATATCTCGTCCAATAAGGTGGCTTGGATGCCACCGTGCAAGGTGTCCACCCAACTGACAAAGTTGGGGTTGGCTTTCCATACGGAAATTACTTGTTCACCATCCCAGTAAAAGTGCATGTGCACTCCCAGGGGATTGTTGGGGTTGCAACCGAAACAATTGTAGCCGTGCGTGTTTCCAATCCACGGGTTGATAATGGTTCTCATGGGATATTGCTTATGTTTTTACAAATTGCTGATTATTTGAGGATGCAGGCCAGAAAGCGGATGTCTTTGCCGCTGTTGTTGGTAATGCTGTGCCTGTCGCCATTGCCCGTGAACACTACATCGCCGGCATGGATTACCGCCTGGGTGTCGTTGTCAGTCACGATGGCCTCTCCTTCCAGCATGTAATAGATTTCGGCATCCGGCTGATGTGAATGTTCTTTGATTTTGCTTCCCGAAGGAAGGGTAATGACATTGAACATCAATGCTTTGTCCAACATCTCCTCAGGCGTGAGGATGATGTCTTTGGATATTCTTCCTTGAATATTACCGCTGTTTTCCACAACGCTGATGGCAATGTTTTTTTTGTACTTGATCATTTTTTTCTGATATTAAAATGCAAAAATACAAAAAAAGAGGCATACGCCTCTTTTATATTCAAATTTATGAGGACGCACGCAGTGCGTCCTCACTGTAACCTGTAACCTGCAGCCTGTTAACTGATAATCACTTCCACTCCCTGCACAAACTCCTGCGCTTTAACCATCAGTTCATGCATGTAGCGGTCGTTCTCCACAAACGGCACGGTCTTGCGGAAGCTGGCCACAAATTCCTCAATGAAAGGTGAGGATTTCAGCGGTTTGCGGAATTCCAGTGCCTGGGCGGCGTTGAACAGTTCGATAGCTAAAATCTTCTCCACATTGTTGACCACCAGATAGCACTTGGTAGCGGCGTTGGCACCCATACTCACATGGTCTTCCTGTCCCTGTGATGACTCAACAGAGTCGGTGGAGCAGGGCATGGTGAATGCCTTGTTCTGGTTGACGATAGAAGCGGCGGTATATTGCGGAATCATGAAGCCTGAGTTCAGTCCGGGGTTTTTCACCAAGAAGGACGGCAGCTCTCGTTTGCCGGCAATTAGTTGATAGATACGGCGTTCGGAGATGTTGCCCAGTTCTGCCATGGCCATTGCCAGGAAGTCCAAAACCAAGGCCAGTGGCTGTCCGTGGAAATTGCCAGCAGAGATGATGAGGTCTTCGTCGGGGAACACTGTGGGGTTGTCGGTCACAGAGTTGATTTCGGTTTCCACTACATTCTTCACATGCTGGATGGAGTCCTTGCTGGCGCCGTGAACCTGCGGTATGCAGCGGAAAGAGTAGGGGTCTTGAACATGTTTCTTCTCTCTCTTGATGATTTCTGAACCTTCCAGCAGATGGCTGATATGGGTAGCGGTCAGAATCTGTCCCACATGAGGTCTCACCAGATGCACGTTGAGGTTGAAGGGCTCGATACGGCCGTCGAAAGCTTCCAAGGATACTGTTCCGATGATATCGGCCAGCCAGGAGAGCTTTTCGGCTTTCAGCAGCAACCATACGGCATAGCTGCTCATGAACTGGGTGCCATTCAGCAGGGCCAAACCTTCTTTTGATTTCAGGGTGATGGGCTCCCAGCCGAATTTTTTGTTGATTTCTTCAGCAGCGTATTTCTTGCCTCTGTAATACACTTCGCCCATGCCGATCAGGGGCAGGCAGAGGTGTGCCAGTGGGGCCAAGTCACCCGAAGCACCTAATGAACCTTGCTGATATACAACAGGATATACGCCATTGTTGAAAAAGTCTATCAGTCGCTGGATGGTGACCAACTGGGCGCCGGAATGACCGTAAGACAGGGACTGAACTTTCAGCAGCAGCATGATTCTGACAATTTCCTGAGGCACTTCCTCACCGAAACCGCAAGCGTGAGACATGACGAGATTCTTTTGCAGGGTGGAAAGGTCTTTGCTGGAAATGCTGGTGTTGCACAGTGAACCGAAACCAGTGGTCACACCGTAAACGGGCACCTTGCTGTTTTTCATCTTTTCATCCAGATAGTTGCGGCATTTTTCAATGGCGGCAGTCGCTTCTTCCGACAGTTCCAGCTTCATTTTTTTGTCCAAAATCTTCTTGATAATTTCAAGATTGATCAGTTCAGAGGAAATTTGATGTTTTTTCATGCTATATTTTTTTTTGTCATTTTTTCGAGGCTGCAAAGATAGAGAAATTTTTTTATCACAAAAGTGAGCGTATTTAAAAAAATTTGTTTATTTTTGTCGAATGAAACTTTTTTAAATGCAAAAATATGAATGAACAAGAAAATCCTGTAAGTTTTTTCAGATTCGAGGATTTGAGAATCTACGCCAAATCGCTGGATTATATCAGCTGGTTGCACAACGTGGTTCCGTCATTCCCTGCTGAAAAGAAAGAGGCTTTAGGCGACATGTTCTTGAAGTCCGCCCAAAGTATTGCTCTGAACATTGCGGAAGGTTCATCCCGAAACAAAGCACAGTTCGTGTACTACTTGAAAATGGCCAAAAGTTCTGTGAGAGAGTGTGTTGTCTATACAGAAATCGCTTCAAACCTCAATGCTTTCAATGCGGAGCAAAAAGATTATTCTCGCAGTCAGTTAATGGAACTGACCAAGATGATCGGTTCGTTGGTAGCTTCACTTCAGCGTTCGGTTGCCCCGGGCAGCTCACGTGAAGATGATATCGACGAATTGAATGATATGATGTAGTATATCATATTTTTTAAAAAATATCTAAGGCTGATTTCTGTCGGCCTGGTTTTTTATTTTCTGAAAATCTCGGTAGCCCGGTCGAAAATTCCGTTGACTAAAGATAGTGTCATGCCATAATTGCTTACAGGAATATTCTGGTCGGTGATTTCTTGTATGCGGTTCATCAGCTGGCGCTTGGTCACCATGCAGCCTCCGCATTGGATGGCCATGCTGATCTTGTCCAAAGCGGGAAGAGGAGACAATGCCGCGACAAACTGGAAGTTTAGCTTTTTTCCAGTGAATTGCTGTATCAGTCGGGGTAACTTGTGCCGGCCGATATCCTCACAGGAGCTGAGGTGGGTGCATGATTCCAGCATCAGGATGGTGTCACCGTCTTGTAACTGCCGCAGATACTGCGTGCCTTGGATAAATTTGTCGAAATTGCCCTTTGAGCGTGCCAGCACGATGCTGAAGCCCGTCAGCGGAATGCTGGTCGGCACTATTTTGGCTACTTCTCCGAAAACTTGGCTGTCGGTGATGACCAAATCCGGACGATGGATAGCCAAATAGGTGGATAATTCCGATGGTTGTAAGCAAATGGCAATGGCTTTGTTGTCGAGGATGTTGCGGATCACCTGCACTTGTGGCAGAATCAGTCGCCCTTCAGGGGCTTCGGAATCCTGGGGCATCACCAGCACGATGGTTTCGCCTTCGTGGATGATTTCATCCAAGAGATTCTCCTGTCGGTAGGCCGATGCCGGCGTGGTCTTGACGATGGCCTGCACCAGTTCTTCCAGACCTTGTTTGGTGGCGGCGCTGCAGTCCACAACAGGTGCCCCGAAGCTTTCCAGTTGCTGGCGGCAGGATGCTGTCAAGGATTGCAAATCGGCTTTGTTATGTACTATTATATATGGTAAATCGTATCGTTTGAATTGCTGAATTATATTCTCCTCCTCCTTGCCCAGCTGGTTGTTGCTGACCAGCAGCAGGGCTATATCAATGATTTTCAGACTCTCTAAACTTTTGGCCACACGTTTTTTACCCACTTCGCCACTGTCGTCCAGTCCGGCAGTGTCCACCAAAACGCAGGGACCGATACCGAAAATCTCCATACTTTTTTTCACGGGGTCGGTGGTGGTGCCTGCCACGTCCGACACAATGGCGATGTCCTGTCCCGCCAATGCGTTGATTAACATACTCTTACCCTGGTTTCTCCGGCCAAAAATACCGATGTGTACTTTGTTCATGCTGCTCAAAATTTTTCCGTTGCAAAATTACTCAAATCTATTGAAATTTGGTCATATTTTAGGATGGATTTTTTTTTATTTGAATGACATAGAGTCGTGCCAAAGGCACGATATTCTATTAACCTCGCACAAGGAAACCGATACAGGTTATCGTTTTGAATATCTGTCAGAATATCTGACCACCAATGATGTTAAGCCTGTCAGTTTGACATTGCCAATAACTGATACTCCGTACGAAAGCAATGTTTTGTTTCCGGCTTTCGACGGACTGATTCCGGAAGGTTGGCTGTTGGATGTTGCATTGCGAAATACAGACATTAGTTCTTTGGACAGAATGTCTTTGTTACTACTCTGTTGCAGGGATTGTATTGGGGCTTTAAGTGTTATTGAATTTCATGAAGAAGATGAGTAAGTGTTTGTATTGTAATAAAGAGTTGCTTCCGGGTGAGGTGGATTTTCACGCTTCGTGTGCCAGGAGGTTTTTTGGTGTTTCGCCAGCGCCAACGTTGGATTATACACGGGCAGATATGGATTCATTGGCTAAAGAGTTAATTCAAAGTCAAACCACTTTGACAGGCGTTCAGCCAAAAATTTCGTTGCACCTCAATGAGCGTAAAGGAGGTAGCCGTCTGACTATTGTGGGTCTTTGGGGTAGTTTTATTCTCAAACCTCAAACGAAAATGTATCCCTTTTTGCCGGAGGTGGAACAGTTAACCATGTGTTTGGCTGAGCAATTTGGTATTCAAGTTGTTCCTCATTCTCTCATCAGAATGAAGGATGGTGAGCTTTGCTATATTACTCGCCGTATCGATAGAACTCCTTCGGGTGACAAAATCCCTATGGAAGATTTGTGTCAACTCTCGGAACGTCAGACGGAATACAAATACAAAAGCTCTTACGAACAGGTGGCGAAAGTCATCCGTGAGTATTCTTCACTTCCCGAAATGGATATGACCCGTTATTACGAACTGTTGATTTTCTGCTGGTTGACAGGCAATAACGACATGCACCTTAAGAATTTCGCTTTGTATAACCCGACTGATGATGAAATACGACTGACACCTGCATACGACTTGCTAAATGCTGCGATTGTGAATCCAAAAGACCAAGAAGAATTGGCTCTGACACTGAATGCGAAAAAAAGGAAAATCAAACTGAGTGACTTTGTTCAGGCAATGCAAAAAGCAGTCATTCCTGATAAAGTCATTGCAAATATTTTCCATAGATTCAGTAAGAAATGCCAGGGATGGCAGCAGTTTATCCAGCAATCATTCCTGTCAAAAGAGTTCCAGGAAGCCTATTGGGCATTAGTTAAGGAGCGGTTAGAACGTTTGCAGATTGTTTGAGCATAGCCGCTTATTTGCCGAAGCATTAATTGAAAATTTTCTGACTTTGACAATGCGGTACTCAATGCGGTACGTGGGTTGAGGAGTCTGGCTTTTTTTGTTTGAAAAATTCTTTTCATGTGGAAAAATTTCCGTACTTTTGCAATCGGTAAAGAGTAAAAGAGAATAAAAGAGAATAAAACAAAATAAAAGAGAATAAAACAAAATAAAAAAATGAAGAAGAGCAATCGGGATAATATTCAGAGTTTGTTTCAACCTACATTTGGCAACCGTCCGGAGCAGTATATCGGACGTGACGGCGTGATTGAGAAGTTTATGGTGGGACTAAGGGAACCCATAGGCTCACGCGACCGCTGTACTCTTTTTCTCGGGCAACGTGGTATGGGTAAAACCGCCCTGCTACTTGAACTCAGCGACCGTGCCCAGAAAGAGGGGTATGTGGTTGCTCGTGTGACGGCTCACGAAGGGATGCCGCAGGCCATTATTGAGCAGTTTCAGTTGAACGGATCGAGATACTTTGATGATGAAAAACGAAAATTGACTGGTGTGACGGCTGGTGTGTTGGGTTTCTCGTTCGGTCTTACTTTCTCGGAGGCTGCTGAACGACAATACGGTTTCCGCTCGAAGATGTCTTTGCTATGTGACAGGTTGGCCGAGAAGGGCATGGGAGCACTCATCCTCATTGATGAGGTGCACACCTCGGCTGCCATGCGTGAAGTGGCTGCTGCCTATCAAGAATTAGTAGGCGACCGCAAGAATATTGCGATAGCGATGGCGGGTCTGCCGCATGCTGTTTCCAAATTGCTCAATGACAGCGTGCTCACTTTTCTGAACCGTGCAACTAGAGTAGAACTGGGATTGATATCGACTAACTTGATTAGAGCATACTTTGAAAAAGCATTCAGGTCGATTAAGATAGAAGCTCCGGATGAAATACTCGACCGTGCTGCACTATCGACGAGGGGATTTCCGTACCTGATGCAACTGATTGGTTATTATGTGATTCAATACACTCCTGAGCGTGGCATTGTTACCGATACTATTATGGACAAGGCAGAAAAGGCGGCCTTGGGTGACATGGAGAAAAACGTTTTCGAACCGATATTGAATCCGCTGTCGGACAATGATAAGATATTCCTCAAGACTCTTGCTCGTTGTGGCAAGACGGTGACCACTGCCAAGCTGCAGAACGAGTTAGGACGTAAAGGCCCAGCCATCCAGCCCTATCGTAAGCGTTTGATCGAAGCAGGCGTAATAGAGGCACCTCGCCGTGGTGAGCTGGTGTTTGCTGTGCCTTACCTGTCAGAATTCCTGCTGGGACATGATGAGGCTAGGTTTTCATAGCCATAATATAGAAATAACAGACTCCTCAGCGGAGAAATGGCTGTTGATGGAGAGATTTTTTTAACATAGATTAATAGTAGGAAAACTCTAATCACTGCTTTGACCCTGATATTGGAAAATTTTCGTATTTTTGCTCTTTTAAGATTGAATGGTAGTATGAAAAAAATATTAGTGACCGGGGGTGCCGGTTTTTTGGGCTCGCATCTGTGCGAACGGCTGTTGAAAGAAGGCCATGATGTGATATGCCTGGACAATTATTTCACGGGCAGTAAGCGGAATATTGTACATCTGATGGGAAATCCGTATTTTGAGGTAATTCGTCATGATATCACTGAACCTTTTGATATCGAGGTGGATCAGATTTATAATATGGCTTGTCCTGCCTCTCCGGTACATTACCAGTTTGATCCCATCAAGACCATCAACACCTCGGTGGTGGGGGCGGTGAACATGCTGGAATTGGCCAACCGCACTGGTGCCAAGATATTGCAAGCCTCCACGAGCGAGGTATATGGCGACCCCTTTGTGCACCCGCAGCCGGAAGAATACTGGGGTAATGTTAATCCCATAGGCATTCGCTCATGTTATGACGAGGGCAAGCGTTGTGCCGAAACCCTTTTCTTCGACTATCACCGACAGAACAAGGTGAAAATCAAGGTGGTGCGTATTTTCAACACCTATGGTCCCCGCATGTTACCCGACGATGGCAGGGTAGTGTCCAATTTTATTGTGCAAGCATTGAAAAATGAGGATATAACTATTTATGGCACTGGCGAGCAAACCCGCAGTTTCTGCTATTGCGAGGATATGATTGACGGTATTATCCGGATGATGAACACGGATGATGAGGTGACGGGACCTGTTAATTTGGGTAATCCTAAAGAATTTACCATCAAGCAGTTGGCTGAATTGGTGGTGGAGTTGACGGGCTCAAAATCCAATATCATTTACCATCCTGCGGTGCAAGACGACCCGCAGCAGCGCCAGCCTATTATTGACAAGGCCAAAGCCATGCTAAACTGGCAACCCACCGTCGAACTCCGGGAGGGCTTGGCCAGAACGATTGAGTATTTCAGAGGGATAGTATAGCGAAACCTGTTAAAAAACAAGGTGCTACAATTCTTTTTGTGCCCGGGCATAATCTTCGGGAATGCCGATGTCTATGAAATAACCGTCAGATGCTATGCCATAAAATGGCATAGTGTGTACGTATTTTTCCATCAGGTCTTTTTCAAACGAGAACTTTTGAGGAAGGGGAAGTTGTTGTGCTAAATTATTGTTAATCAGATAAATACCACCATTAATCATCCCGGCTCCGATGCTGTTGTTTTTTTCGGTGAAACTGATAATCCGTTGGTTTTCATCGGTTTGTACACTACCATAGCGGGAGGTGTCGGGTACTTGGCGCAGAATGATGCTCAATGCGCTTTGATGCTGCCCATGAAATGCTTGCAGTGCATCCAAATCGGCTTTGAACAGGGTGTCTCCATTCAGAATCAGTACATTTTCGCTTGTGCATTGGGAAAGTGCGTAAAAGATGGCGCCACCTGTTCCAAGTGGTTCATTCTCAACAGCGTATGAGATTTTCAGGGATTTGTATTCTGAGCCAAAATAGTCCTCTATCTTTTCATGCAAATATCCTACTGATAACACTACTTTGGTGTAGTTGTAATCTATCAGATAATCAAGAATATAAGTTAAAAATGGCCTTCCGTTGACGGGTGCCATCGGTTTGGGAAGTTCTTTAACCACGCTTTGCAGTCGGGTGCCGAAGCCACCGGCGAGGATGATTGCTTCTTTATTTTCTTTGTTCATCATGTTCTATTTTTTTTCTACTACCCCGCCCTACGGGCACCCCTTCTACATAGAAGGGGAATTATTTGTGCTTGTATAGATGCGCCATGGCATATCTATACAATTACATTGTCCAGGTCTTCAAACCTTCATTGACAAACTCGTATCGTTTGGCTTGGCCGCCGAATTCCTGTAAGGCATCGATGACCGCATAGCGGGTGGTGGAGGGGCAGTAGAAGAACATGAATCCTCCGCCGCCGGCACCGGAAATCTTGCCTCCTGAGGCTCCGGCATTGATAGCCGCATCATAAACCTTGTCAATCAGTTCATTGCTGATGCTGTCGGCCATCTGTTTCTTATACTGCCAGCCAAAGTTCAGAATCTCACCAATGGAGTCAATATCTCCTTTGAGCAGTGCCTCTTTCATCTGAATTGCTTGCTCTTTCAGTTTGAGCATGGCATCGATGGACTTCTGTTTCTTGGCCTTTACATTCTTTTGCTGGTCTTCAATAATTTTTGCCGACACATGGCTGGTGGCTGTATAGTACAACACCAGATTGTGTGCCAGTTCGTCCATATAGCGTTGTCGGATGCGCAAGGGGTTCACAATGACATTGTCACCAATGAATTCCATGTAATTGAAACCTCCGAATGTAGCCGCATATTGGTCTTGCTTGCCACCGGTCATAGCTAAATCCTCGCGTTCAATTTCGTAGGCCAAGTGGGCGATGTCATACTCACCCAAGGGCAGTTTAAGCCATTCCACAAAAGCGCCTAAAATAGAAACGACCAAGGTGGAGGAGGTGCCTAAACCGGATCCCGGAGGAGAATCCACAAAGCTGGAAATCTTGAATGACAAGGGTTTATGGGTAAACTGCTTGACAATACGGTTATAGACCCCTTTGTGCAAAATGAAAAATCCTTCAGGCTTCAGTTCCTCGCAGCTGTCAAATTCTTCGTACAATTCTGTTCGTGCGGGATTTTCAAAAATGATTTTGCCGTCATCTGTCGGTTCCAGGGTGGTATAGGCGTACATGTTGATGGTGGCGTTCAAAATGGCGCCGCCATAAATGTCCGAAAAGGGCGACACATCGGTGCCTCCGCCTGCCAAACCTAATCTTAAAGGGGCTTTGCTTCTTATTCTCATAGTGGTATGGATTTCAATAGAAAGGTCGTTTTATAATTGGTGGATGGCTTTCACAAATTTTTGCCATGAATATTTCTTTTTCTCTTCCGCGATGTTCGCCTCGTAGGCGGATTCGCGCTGGTGTTCGAAAAAGTCGCACAGGGCATCGGCAATCTGTTGGCTGTCTGGTTCCACCACATATCCGATTTTGCCGTGAGGCACAATCTCCGCCAAACCGCCCACATTGGTCACTAACATAGGTTTCTCGAAGTGGAAGGCGATTTGTGTCACGCCACTTTGGGTGGCGGTTTTATAGGGTTGCGCCACAATATCAGCCGCACTGAAAAAACGGTTGACCTCACTGTCAGGGATAAAATCTGTATGTAATTCCACCTTGTCTTCAATCTGCAAGTCCTTGATTTGCTTTAGATAAGGGGCTGAATCACCATAGAACTCTCCGGCGACCAGCAATTTGATATTGGATTCTTTGAGCCGTTGGTCTGCGAAGGCTGAAAAGAGCAGATCTAACCCTTTGTAGGTCCTGATAAATCCGAAAAACAGCACATAGCGGAATTCCGGATTCAGGTTAAGCAGTTGCAAAGCCTTCTCTTTGGGCAGCCGCTCTCCGTAATGGTCGTAAAGCGGGTGTGGACTGAAAACCGCGGGCTTGTCCTGGGTAAACAGACGCAGGTCCTGCAATACCGATTTCGACATGGCGACGAAGCCCTGGGTCGGTTTGATGAAATATTTTACAAACATCTTGTCTCCGATGCGGTGCTCATGGGGAATGACGTTGTCGAGGATGGAAATGATGCGGGTGTGCTTGTTCCTCCGTACCATGCGGGCGATGGTGCCGAAGCAGGGCGCCATAAAGGGCAACCAGAACTTGGTGATCATCAGGTCGGGCTTTTTTCGGGCAATCTCTCGTCCGACTTTAATCCAGTTGAAAGGATTGTAAGAGTGCACTTTCCTGATAATATGCAAGTTCTCCGGGGCTGCTTCGGTGCTATATTGCGTTTTCCCGGGGAACAGGAAATCGGGGTACTGGTGTGTGAAAGTGTATATTTCCACTTCATGTCCCTGGTCCTGATATTCACGGGCAAGGCGTTCGTTGAATGCCGCCAAGCCTCCTCGATAGGGGTATGCTGTTCCTAAAATGACAATTTTCATTTAATGCTGAATTGAAAAGGCAAAATTACAAAAAAATCCGTTTATTCGAGCTTGATGCCCCGAATACCGCAATTTTGGGCGAAGAGCATGTCGGAATCACTGTCGCCGATCATCAGCGTGGTGTCGGGATGGATGTCAGGATAGTCGTGCAGAATATCCAGAAACATGCCGATACCGGGTTTCCGTCGAGGATCCTCTTCCGTAAGGGCGGTGCAATAGTATATCTGGTCGATGCGGCCTCCAGCCTGCTCAATTTCCTGGCACATCTGCCGATGGATGTCGATCAGGTCTTGCTCGGTCATCAGCCCTTTGCTGACTCCCCGCTGGTTGGTGACCACAAAAATGTGTTTCACGAACTGTGCCCATTGCGAAAGTGTTTCTTTCACACCGGGAAGAAACTCAAACTCAGACCATTGCTTCACATAGTCGTTGGGACGCAGCCGGTTGATGACGCCGTCGCGGTCCAGCAGCAGGGTTTCAACCCCGGTAATGTCAATATCCGAGAGTTTCATCATTGCTATTGGACTCTTACTGCATATTTGATCCGAAGAATCTATCCTCCAGCATCAGGCAAAGGCAATGATACACAGGAAGATGCAGTTCTTGGATTTTATAAGTTTCGGTTTCGGGGACTTGGATGCAGATATCTGCCAAAGCCGACAGCTTGCTTTCCTTGCTGCCCGTCAGTCCGATGATTTTCACCCCTTTGGCCTTGGCTACAATGGCCGCATAAATGATGTTTTTGCTGTTGCCTGAGGTGGAAATGGCCAAAAAGCTGTCACCAGACTGTCCGAAACCAAGCATCTGTTGGGCAAACACCAGTTCGGGAACGCAGTCGTTCATGTAGGCGGTGGACAGCCCGGGATGGCCAGTAAGAGCGATGGCAGGCAACGCCCCTTGCAGGTGTGCTGCAATGGTGGCTCCCATGTCGGGGTCAATGTCTTTGCAGTTTTGGGCCAAACTGTGGTCAATGGGGCGGGGAAGTTTGAATCCCTTCATCAGTTCTCCTACGATATGTTCTGAATCAGCGGCGGAGCCTCCATTGCCTGCCACTAACAACTTGTGTTGCGACTGATACGATTTCTCCATCAAAAAATAGGCCTTGGCGATGGAATCCTCACAGCATTTCAACGCCGGATGCCGTTCCGTCAGAGTATGGATATGTGCTTGTAGTTTGTTTTCCAAAAGGTTGAACATGGATTATGTCTATTTTAAAATTTATTCTGCAAAAATACACATTATTGTTGAATTGGTGTGCGGTTTTTTTGTAATTTTGCAAGTTGATAAAAAATAGAAAAATGAAAGAGATATTCAAGAAGATTCTACCTTATTTGGTAGCAGTAGTGATTTTTATTGTTTTGACCTTGATTTATGCATCTCCTGTTCTGGATGGCAAGGTGATTAATGCCGGGGATACCAAGAGTTGGGAGGGAATGTACCAGGAATGCAAGGCATACAATGACAGTGGTAATTACAGCTGGTGGACGGGTTCCATGTTTAGCGGTATGCCAAACTATCAGATTGGTGGTGGCAAATATCCGGGACCTGCTGTGGGAATCCCTTTCAGAAAGATGGCCGAATTGTGGTTTCCTGTGACGCTGGCTTTACTGTTGACTTATTTTCTGGGTTATTTCATTTTGCTACGGGCGTTTAAGGTAAACGTGTGGCTTTCTATAGTCGGAGCCATAGCTATAGCATTGTCCACTTATTTTATTTTGATTATTCCGGCTGGACACAATACCAAAGCGCAGGCCTTGGCTTTCTTGCCTGTCATTATAGGGGGATTCCATTTGATATTCCAAAAAAATTATGGATGGGGAATCATATTGACTATGGCTTACTCCTCCTTTGCCATTATGCTTCATCCGCAAATGACCTACTACATTTTTATGCTGATTGGAGTTATGTTCATTGCGGAATTGTATGTCCATATCCGCGAAAAGAGATGGAAGGACTTGGTTATTGGTGTGGCGGCATTTGCCCTTGCTCTTGGATTAGGCATTGGAGTACAATCTGTCGCATACATGGTGAATAAGGAATATAGCACGGAAACCATGCGTGGAGGGCATTCGGAATTGGCAAAAGAAGAGGATGCTGTCAATAAAACCAGTGGCTTGAGTCTTTCGTACATTACCCAGTACAGTTATGGCATAGGTGAAACTACCACTTTATTGATTCCAGGCGCAAGAGGCTATGCGTCCGCTTATAATGTGGGCACTAACTCCAAGGTTTACGAAGCCATGGTGAAAAACGGCATGCCGAGAAGACAGGCAGAAGAATATTGTAAGGCTATGCCTACCTACTGGGGTGGGGTGGAAGGAACTTCTGGCCCTGTATATGTGGGTGCCATTGTATGTTTCCTCTTTATTCTAGGGCTAATGATAGTGAAAGGACCCTATAAGTGGGCCTTATTGGTGGCTACAATCTTCGCGATTATGTTGTCATGGGGTTATAACTTTATGCCTATGACTGAATTTTTTGCCAAATATTTCCCCATGTACACCAAATTCCGGGCGGTGGAATCCATTCTGGTGGTGGCGGAAATCACCATACCCTTGTTGGGCTTTTTGGCATTGAAGGAAATTATGGAGCAGAAGGCGCAAAAGAAATACGACAAAAAGAAATTAACGAAGAGTGTGTTTATTGCAGCGGGTATTACTGCAGGACTGTGTGTTTTAGCCCTGATTGCCAGCTTCTTCTTGGATTTTTCATGGGGTCGCGACGCCGATATTTTCGCCCAATGGCCCGAATGGTTAAGTTCTGCCGTTGTGGCTGAGCGTGCCGCCATATACCGCGCCAGCGCATTCCGCTCTTTGATTTTTGTGCTGCTGGGTGCTTTATTGGTGTGGCTTTATACAGCCGACAAGTTTAAATTCGCTTATTTTGTGCCAGCTCTTGGTGTGTTAGTGTTGTTAGACATGTGGCCTGTCGATCGCAAGTTCTTCAACAATGATGATTTTGTAAGTCCCAAGCAGGATAAGAATTATTTTGCCGAGCAGCCTTGGGAAAAGACCATCCTTGATTTTGAGGGTGAAAATGGTGATTTAAACTTCCCCGCGAATAAAAGTTACCGTATCTATAATGTTACCAATCCTCAGGGACCTTTCAATGATTCCAGAACCTCCTATCGTTTCAAATCCATTGGTGGTTACCATGCGGCCAAGTTGCGTCGTTACCAGGATTTGATAGATGCCCATATTATTGGAGAAACGAATCCCATGTTGCAGTCCATTCGACAATATGGCAATCAGTTGATGCTGGAACAGAATGAGCACACCAATTATGAGGTGCTGAATATGCTGAATATGAAATATGCGGTGGTGGGAAACGATCAGCCGATGGTGGTGAAAAACCCCAACGCATACGGCAATGCTTGGTTTGTGGATTCTGTGGTATTGGCCAATACACCTAATGAAGAATCGGATGCCTTGAATACCATCAATTTGCATAATACTTTGGTGACCGATGTGAAATTTAAGGATTTTGTCAAGGATTTCCGTCCAAACCATGACGAGACAGCGCAAATCCAGCTGACGAAGTATGCGCCTGATTATGTGGAATATGACTACACCGCAGCTGTGCCAGGTACGGTGGTTTTCTCGGAAGTTTATTACCCCTACGGATGGAATGCATACATAGACGGACAAGCCACTGACCATTTCCGTGCCAATTACACCTTGCGCGCTATGAACGTGCCTGCCGGCCAACACCACATTCGCTTTGAGTTCCGCCCCGCCACTGTGGAGAAATGGGGTAAGGTGGCCGTGGCTTGCTGCTATATCATTTATCTGACATTCTTCGGAATTATCGGGTATGCTATTTTCAGGGATGTGAGAGGTAGAAAAGAAGTGAAAAATGTTCAAGAATAATTAAAATTCATTGATAATGAGAAATATCAAGAATATTCAAATCTGGAATTTCAGAGGAATTGATACTCTGGAAATATCAGATTGTAACAAAATTAATGTTTTAATTGGCAAAAATAATGTTGGGAAAAGTTCTATTTTGGAATCTATATTCCTGACCTCGGGAATGTCAAACTCGGAATTGCCACTTAAAATCAATTTATTACGAGATATAAATCCACAGTCTCTATCTAACTTGAAGTATTTGTTCTACAATATGGACACTCAACTTCATCCCAGCGTAAAATTAGTCTTTTCCAATGATTATGAACGCGGTCTAACCCTGTCTCCTTTAACTCAGACGATATCCGATCTTGCTGTCTCTGCTAAAACTGTTAATTCTGGCACACTTCAGTCTATGATTGGCCTTTTGCTTGATTTTTATGAAATATATCCAGGGAAAGTGAGAGAACAATACCAGAGCAAACTGGACTTTTTAGCCAATGGCGCAATCGTACCATCCAATGATAATCAATATTTTGAAGAGATTTATGCTACCTATCTTCATTCTGACAATTCCAAGACAAACTACATAGAAGCTGTCTCAAAGATTGTGAAAGAAAAAAATTCGGATAAGTTGATAGCATTGATTTCCAAATTTGATTCAGATATTGAATCATTCAATTTACTACCAGATGGTTTATACCTTGGAAAGAAAGGGTTTGACAAACTGATGCTTTCGAATGTGGCGGGAGATGGTATGAGAAAGTTTATTGCTATTATCGCCAATACCATTGCCTATCAAAACTCCATTGTCTTGATTGATGAGATTGAAAACGGGATACATTATTCTTCGTATCCTATATTATGGGAAACTTTGTTTGAATCGGTACAGAAGAGTGAGAACCAGCTTTTTATCACCACCCACAGCTGGGAGGAACTTGTCGCTTTACAGAAAGTACTCCAAGCTCGAGAGGAATTTCAGAATGATGTTGCCGTATATATGATCAAGAAGACTGCTTTGCGGGGATTCCAGTCCTATCGTCTTGGCTATGAAGGGCTAAGAGATGCTTTAAATAACGACAATGAAATCAGATAGTATGATGCGACCGATTCAAATTTTTGTAGAAGGAGACTCCGATAGTCAACTTATTAGGCAAGTTGTCTGTCATTGGTTCTGTTATTCATTAAAGAAAGAAGAATTAAAAAAGACTGATGGATGGACGACTATACAATCCAATTCTGAGAACGGAGAGGTTATACGTCAACAGATGAGGTTTAACTCTGACAACAATGGTGTTAATCTAATCATCTTTGATGCAGATAAGGATTTAGAGCAACGCAAACTTGACATTTTACAGTGGAAAAGCAATTGTGATTTGGATTTTGAACTATTCCTCTTCCCGAATAATCAAAATAACGGCGCTGTTGAAGATTTATTGATAAGATGTATCAATCCTAAAAACCAACCTATAGTGGACTGTTGGGAATCGTATGTGACTTGTCTAAAAACAAAGAGTATAGAAGGGAGAAATTGGCCATTAACAATACCTGCTAGAAAATCAGAGGTTTATTGTTACCTTGAAACACTATTAGGCGAAACGGATAGAGAAAAAAAACTCATTAAGGATAAAAATAGAAATTTTCTCAATACAGATCATTGGGATGTGGATTGTCCTGCTATTCAGCCATTAAAAGATTTCTTACAACCCTATTTTGAATAAAATGCTCATACTATTATGACCATCCTTTTTATCCGCTATAAAAAATCAAAAAACATCCTGGAAGGCGGCGAGCAGGGCAGCCAGAAGAATTATAATGTCTTGTCTCAATTGGTGGGTGAAGATAATATCACCACCTACTACATTCATGATGAAAACCGGAAAAAGTCTGTTTGGGATTATGCCAAGGGTGTTCTCTATTTCCCGTTCAACTATTATTTTGGTCTGACCCCCAAACGGGTGAAAGAGATCGTGGAGCTGGCGCAGTCGTACGATGTGGTCTTTATCGACCGCAGTGTGTTTGGTATCGTTGCCAAAAAATTAAAAGAAGCCAACTATAAGGGTAGAATCATTTCCTTCTTCCACAATGTGGAAGAGCCTTATTTCGAGGCGAAATTAGGGAATAAGCCGGGTAAAGCTGTGTTACTGCGCTGTATAGACCAGAATGACCGGTATGCCTGCCAATATTCCGACAAGACGATAGCCCTGAATCCGCGCGATGATGGCGAGTTGTACCAACGCTATGGAAGACGGGCGGATGTGCTGATCCCTGTCGCGTTCAAAGACAAATACCAACGCGAGGCATATACTTCCTCCATGACAGGAGAACAGCCGCTGTGCCTGTTCTTAGGCGCCTATTTTCCACCTAACAATGAGGGTATTGTCTGGTTTGTGAAAAATGTGCTACCTTATGTGAACATTAAAATGAAAGTGGTGGGGAAGGGCATGGCCCGCCTCAAAGAGGAGGAGCCTGCACTAAAGGATATAGAGGTGATTAGTGATGCTCCGGACCTGTTGCCTTATTTCGAGGAGGCCGACATCATGATTCTGCCCATTTTCAAAGGCAGCGGTATGAAAGTGAAGACTTGCGAAAGCCTGATGTATGGCAAAAATATTATTGCTACCGACGAGGCTTTTGTCGGCTACGATGTGGACTATGACAAGGTGGGTGGAAAATGCAATACTGCCGAGGAGTTTATCGCCCGAATCCAAGATTTCGAACGGAATCCCCGTCCCCGTTTCAATGCCTATTCGCGACAGATGTATTTGGAGAAATACTCAGAAGAGGCCGTGGTGGAGAAGTTTAGGAGGGTGTTGGAGGAGTAGCGCTTTGTTGATGAAGTTTTACACAATAGATTGTAAAACCTCACGCATCCTATCCACAAAAGTATGTGATGCCAGAACAATTTCTTGTGCCTGTTTCGCTTTTGTCTCACGTTCTTTCTCATTTTGAGGATCCAAAGCCCAGCGGATTTGTTCCATCAATTCTTCTTCGTTATGGTATAAACCAATCTCTCCATTTGGGAAAAGGGACTCAATATAAGGATTTGCATCACAGATTTGATAGGAACCGGATGCGGCTATTTCATATACTTTAGGATTTGCGCCTATCGCCTGCTGCTCATTATGAATATTGAGTACGATTTTCGCTTTATTATAGTCCAAATTGAGCTGAGCTGTTGATGCGTTACAGTTCATGTAGATATCACGTCTCTCGCGTGTAATGTTTTTCCATAGTCCTTTATACCATGGTTTATAGATCCCCCAAACACGGATTTTACAATTTGAGAAGTTTTGAACTACCTGTTGGATAAGCTGTTTTCTCTTGTTGGACTGCCACATATCGGCAGCAAAAACAATATCCCATTTTTTTTCAACCTTAGGTATGGAGAAATATGCCTTTGGAGAAACTGCTTGTGGCAAAAATTCCGAATCAATATTTAAACTTTTGATAAGTGGAATGTCCCTCTGTTCGTAGCAATAAACCTTGTCGCAATGACGCAGTATATTCCAACACCGGGTTAATTTGATAATACTGTCAAAAAACCAAACCACCACTTTGGCGGACTTTTGGAAATAAGCAACAGTATCGGCTGTTAGCATTTCTCCGTTCAATAAGAAAACAAGTTGAGGTTGCAACTCGTCAAACTTTTTTTTAGCGTTACAGGAAAAAACTTGGGCTGATTTGTCCCGCAGTTGTATTTTTACTTTTGCATGCGACAGTTTGTATTTTATTTTGTTAATTGCCGAGTATGGTGTTATGGGTGAATCGTATGCCAAGACATCCACATGATAGCCAAGGCTTTGGAAAGCGTCAGCTATATTCTGGTTGAAATCATGGAAATTAGGTCCGATAAGTAAAATGGTACGCATAGATTATTCAATGGTTGAATATGGCAAAATAATTTACTGTATTTTATTCTGGAATTTATATGAATTGTTTTTCCTGAGAAAAATTAATTTTCCAATCGACTAATCACCTTGGCCGGGACACCTGCAGCCACACAGTTGTCAGGAACATCTTTTGTGACTACTGCATTTGCTGCGATGATAACATTATTACCGATATGTACACCAGCCAATATGGAGACTTTATCGCCTATCCATACATTGTTTCCGATAACGACTTCACCTTTGGATGTTAAGTCTCTTTTATACGGTTCAATCAGAGCTTCTTTTTCGCTTAGGCCTCCATGAGCATTATCGCTGATGATGACGTATTGACCTGTTAATAAGCCGTCACCGATAATGACTTTGTTACAAGCTGTTATATGATTATTTCGGCCTATGTTGCAATGATTTCCGATGGTGATGGATGCGTTGGGAAATTTTTGGTCATTATATTTTATATGGCACCCTAACAGTGCATCACTTTGTATTAAAGTATGGTCTCCAATCGAAATGTTTTTTTCTCCATTTCCCCCCAAACTACAAGGGTGACAAATTTTTGAATGTTCACCCAAATGTCCCAAGAAGTTTCTTATCCATAGGGTGTATAGAGTATTCCGTGCGGCTTGGAATTTCTTGTGGAGTTTGTATGGGTATAGGAGGGAAAAGAAACGGAAAATTATGCTGAGAAGCTTTTTCATAGTTGTTTGAATATGGTTATGTAAGCATTGGCGAAACTGTTACATAAAACATCTAAGCTATTTGAATTATTTGAATAGAGTTGAGTGAGTTTTTTTGTGCGCATTTGCGATAAATCTTGGATTATACCGCCAATTTTCTCCCAATAACTGAATAGCGTCGATGGACATGTTATTTCTCCATAAAAGATATGGAAATGAAAGCTGGTCACGCATGGTATATGTGTTCACTTCTTTCCACCATTGTTCCATTAAGTCAACACATTTCTCATCATTGTGCTTGCGTACGATGATGGAAAATTCTCTCATTCCAAAATGTTCAGGGAATCCTTCCTTTTTGTATAGGGATAATTGATTATTTACAGCCTCCATTTTAACCGCATCATAATAAATACAATATCTACCTTCTGTGTATATGTCATTATGGAGAGGATTTTTATATGTTCCCATAAAATGATCATTCAGTCTAAGAGTTATAGGAAAGATGTCTGCTACGATTTGCACGTTCCCGTCAACCCATACTGAAAAATCGAATGATGGGAAAAGAATATGCGGATTTAGTTTACAGAATTTGGACTTATGGTATGCGTCCATCATTTCAAATTTTTCAAGCAAAGAGGTGTCGAATTTCTCCCATGCGCTATCTGGTGATAATTCTTGGTCAGTTATTGCGATGTATTTGACATTGTCATTTTTGAATAGTGGCTCTTGGATTTTGTCGTAATTGCCAAATACGGATGTATAAACTACGATTTTGGGCATTGTTTCGTATGGATTTACAATGGGCAAAAACTCGTTCTTATCCTCGAAATCATATTTTAGTTTATGATTAATGATTCTCTTTGGAAACAGTGTCCAAAAAAGTTTCAGAATAGTTATTTTTATTCCGTTCTTAAATATATTTGAAAAACACCGAATAAAACTGAGAAAATTTCCAACAAACACCGTGAATATCTCATACTTATTAAAACGCCTGAAATATTCATCTTTGCACATTTTGTTCAGACGCATTAATGAAACACTCTCTTTTGCTTCAATGTAGTACTTGTTGTCCATAATTAATCCTTTGTTCTTACAAGATTATCCAACTCCCCAACTTTTCATCCCACTCTTCGGGTGTAAATTCCTCAAAGCCACAACCGGGATATAAAGTAAGTTCTCCAAAATATATTTTACCTTTGATTTCGTAAAAATCAACTCTGACAAACGGGATATCCTTCGATAAAATTTCAGCCAATTCAATCATTTTGCTGAAATTGACAGGTTTTGCAATTTCTTTGTTACTTGCAGGGTAATGCCGTTCAAACGGCAACCGCATCCAATCGTTGTCAAAAAAAGTGACTTTTAGCCCTTCAGCTCGTTCGGAACACACAAAACTGCATCGGACTTTTCCGTTAAAGCACATCAATTTATAGTCACTCAACCCTTCATCAGAATCTCCACCCATGAATTTTTCCGCAATAATTTTTCTCGGAACATTCTTATAGGGCCATTCCCTACCAGCAAGATAAAAATCCCTCTTTAGTGCTTTATAGAGTTTTTCCTTTGTCTCAACTATATCCAACTTGGACTTATCTGTACAAATTATAACATCTCCAGAATTATGATTGCATTTCAGCACAAATTGTTCGGGCAGTTTGTCAAAATCAATCTCGTCTGCTGAATCCCAAACACCTATGGTTGGAATAATATACTCTTCTCCAATTTTATCCGCCACATACTTCTTCACCAGGTATTTGTCAACCATAACCGTATATTCAGGTTTACGGTCATAAAGTTTGAGCCATTGGAGCTTCTCGTTGAAAGTTTTGGGGTCCTTTAAATTCAACTTTTTACCCATCCGTGCACGGAATTGTAATTTCAAGTACAATTTGTCCGGCAAAATCGGACCAATGCGGTTCAATACTGCCGCCAAACATTTTGTCGGATGCGTTAAATAGTATATTATTGATTGCATATAGTTATAACAAAATAATAATATCGAAAATTTTGCAGATCAAATGATGTCTTATTTGTATTTAATCATAGATCATTTACTGTTCAGTTACATTGGATTTAATTCATGGTAGGGATCAAAAAATAAGACATGAATCATTCCGTTGTATCCTATCATAAAATAAATGCGAGGATTTCTGATGTTTTTTGTCCTATCTGCGTTAGTCACTTTTGAGTCCGGGTCAAGTGCAAAATGAAATATCAACGGATTTGCCATTGCTATTTTGGGGTCAATCCTATCAAAAACATTCTTGATGTTTCCACTAATATTAGTGCGGTTAAAATGTAAGCGGTAATCGCCATAATTAATTATGTCATTTATTGACGAACCCGCAAACTCGCTCATACGTTGAAAATACAAATTTGCTTCGTTGCCCTCAAACGGTTGATTAAAGTTATATTCCGTCTTATCTATGTCGATTTGATTATATTGTACAGTAATCGGATAATTTTGTGATTCTTGTAAGTCACGAAAATCCAACTTGTCCGTCAGATAAGCAATTTTCACATCCTTATCCTCAATATCTAAGTATGTAAGGTCTATCATTATCAGTTCTTTGCCCTGTTATGGTCGTATCGTTCCTTATAATAATTATACATCGTGTCAATTGACATTTCTTTGTCGGAATATTCGTAAGGAGACATGCCTTTGCGTTGCTCGCTCCACGGCTTTTCACTGTGGGTTAGGAATATCAGTTGGTTTTGTGTTTTTGAGCCATATAGCATGATGACACGTTCCGTAAGTTCGATTTCCTCTGCGGTCAGCCCCATTTTTGTAACTAAACTATTAATTATAACTGTTGTATTAGAACCTTCTGGCACGAAGTCTTTGATTTTCAGATGGTCACACATGCCTGGTACTTTGTCTTTGTATTCGTGGTATATCACGGGATATACAGGCCCGTTAATCCAAGCATGAGGCACTTCGTCAAAAAGGGTGTTTTCCTTTCCGAAATATACCATGTGCCATGATTGTTGATAATACAAAAGCTTCTGTAACTTCAAAGGACTGACAGACAATCCTTTCGTCAACATTGACAACCCTAAATAAACTGTGTAATCCTTTATATCAACCTTTTTCATTGCTTCAAGATTTTACGATGCAAATATAAGCAAATTTTTCTAAAAAAATTATTTTTTTTGAAATTTATTTTTTTAGCTTATTTATTCAGTGTAATTTCTATACCATTCGACAAATTTTGCTATGCCATCTTTAAGTGGAGTCTTGGGTTTGTATCCGAAATCTTTTTCGAGTTTTGAGGTATCGGCGTATGTCTGATAAACGTCGCCCTGCTGCATGGGCAAATAATTCAGTTCAGCTTTCTTGCCGATTGCATTTTCCAATGTATGGATAAAATCCATTAGTTGCAGGGGCTGCCCACAGCCGATATTATAAATTTTTGCCTGAGCCTTTTCATTGTTTTCTTTTTCAATGACCCTTATCACACCTTCAATAATATCATCAATATATGTGAAATCACGGCTAAGATCCCCGTTGTTGAATACCTTAATTGGCTCTCCTTTGACAATGGCATTTGTAAAAAGTATAGGGGCCATATCTGGTCTTCCCCATGGTCCATATACTGTAAAAAACCTTAATCCTGTTGTGTTGAAATTGTATAAATTTGTATAAGTATAAGCCATAAGTTCGTCAGCTTTTTTTGTGGCAGCGTATAGACTGACGGGATTATCAACCCTATCATCTTCAGAGAATGGCACCTTTACGTTTTTACCATAAACACTCGAGGATGAGGCATAAACAAGATGCTTGATGTTATAATTTCTGCAACATTCAAGAATGTTTAAGAATCCCACAATATTGCTTTGAATGTATGAATATGGATTATGAATGGAATATCTTACACCTGCCTGTGCCGCAAGGTTAAGCACGACATCAAAATGCTCTTTTTTAAAAATTGCCTCTAAATTTTCGCGATCTTCAAGATTGAGCTTGATAAAGCGATAGTTCTTATACAAGGTACTGTCAATTGCTTGGTTATAAACAATTGGATCCACATCAATTCCAGTTTGTCTCAGGCGTGCAATTTTTAAATCAGTTGAGTAATAATCATTTATGTTATCAATACCGATAATGGAATGACCTTTTTCAAGCAGTTTTTCTACCGCGTAAAATCCGATAAATCCTGCCGCTCCAGTAATTAGTATTTTCATAATTATTTGTTGTTCAAGAAATAAATCAATTTGTCTCGATGCGATTCACAACAGATGAAATTTTCTGCTCTGAGTTTTGCCTTCATTGAAATAAATGATGGAAGAAGATTTCTTTTACGAGCCGCATTAAAGAAACGGTTTTGTATGGGTTCCAATAAGGAATGACCCATTGCGACACTGGTTTGTTCATAGTAATCTTCCATTGCTTTTCTCAGAGCTTTTTCATCTGCTATAATGGTATTCAATTCTTCAAGTTTCTCATCAAGCGCATTTTGAGGCAACAATGTTACTTCCGCCTTTTCACCACATTGTTTATAAGGAACGATTTCTGATTGGATAGTGGTATCCGTAAGCAAAAGTGTTACCATATAACCGTAATTCCAAGTCTCGTCTGCAATAATCGGGTCTTGGTCAAAGCACAAATTCCCCAAGCCATAAAAAATAGGTTTCCCGTGATAGTATTCATAACCCGAAAAGCAATGCTGATGATGGTTTATAATGGCATCCGCACCGGCATCAATGAAAAAACGGTAGGTCTCTTGCATTCTGATGGATGGAAGTTGGTAAAATTCATGCCCACCATGAACAATCATCAAAACAAAATCCGCATGTTGCTTTGCCTTTTGTATATCATAAAACTGTTTGATGGGATTTAACGGATTGCTACCACCTTTTTTTTCGGTGGCAATAGAGAACTCGTGTTCGCAGCAATTAATAATTGCTAAAGTTTTTCCATTGATGTCTTTATATAAAATTTCAGAAGCCTCATCGATATTAACTCCCCCGCCACAACAATCAATTCCCAATTTATGCAAACTTTCCAATGTGTCTTTTACACCGTTTTCTCCATAATCATAAAAATGATTATTGGCTAAAGCGACGCAGTTAAAACCAGCATATCCAACAGCTTCCAATCCGGAGACATTAGTTTTTAAATTAGGTCCCTGTTTTGCTATTGGTTCAGCTTCTTGAATTACGACAGGACATTCAAAATTAACAATTGAATAATCCGCTGTTTGGGTAATCTGTTTTACCTGTGACAAGACCTCCGACACTTTCCCTTCATCAATTAAGTTTTGTACTCTATATCGCGGGCAAAAATCTCCAGAAATAAGAATTTTCATAATTTATGCTGGTTTTAATAATGTATACAGTTTTTGATTGCATTTCCAATATCGCATATACCATACAAATGGGTCGAATAATTCATATAGAAATTTCCATAATATACATTTTAAATTTTTTCTGGTATTACCTGAATCTATTATTTTATTTTGCATGAACAGAGAAAAATCTAATAGCTTTTTCCAAATATGATTAAGTTCTTCATGTTTATATTGATACTTCCATTCTTTTACAATTTTAATCATTAAATTTGAAAAAATAGAATCTGATTCTCTTAAATGAGCGACCGAATCATTAGTTACTCTTTTATATACTGTGTATTTATCCAAAAGATAAAATTTATAACCCGCTTTTGACAGTTTAATAAATAATGGATAATCCTCTTGAATGTTAAACCGTTCATCGAATCCTCCAACTTTCTCAACAGCAATTTTTTTGAAGAAGAATGTTGGACCAGATCCTATAAACATTTTTGTTAGTACGTTGTATTGTTTTTTTGCTGTTGTTTTTTCTGAAAACAAAATGTTTCCATATTCGGTTTTCTCATATGAAAACTTTTTATCGCTCAAATTTCCGGAAAAATGTATAGCCTCTGAGAAACAAATGTTAATATTTGAGTCTTTTGACACAAAATCTACATAATCCTGTATTGCAGATGGTAAAAATAAATCATCTCCCGCTATTAATTTTATCCATGTGCCTTTTGCCTCTCTTAAAATCCTGTTACAATTACCAGAAGTTCCCGTATTCTGTTGCACTGTAAGCAATTTCAAATTCACAAAACAATCTTTATTCTCCTCTATCCACTTTTTACAAATTTCAACAGTAGTGTCAGAAGAGGCATCGTCAGAAACAATTACTTCAATATTCTTATACGTTTGCACTTTTATGCTCTCCAAAGTTTCTATTACATACTTTGCAGAGTTATATGTCACAACTCCAACTGAAACAAGAGGATTATTATTTCCCATTATAAAATCTATCTTTTATTTGTTGAAGCACACTCATCCGGGAGTTTAATTCCTTTAATGAGTATAAGCCACTCAAAAACAAAACAATAGTGGCGGGGATATATTCAATTGGGCTATCAATTAATCTCACCACTAAAAAAGACACTACTGTCATTGACAATTGGACAATAAAAATAATTAATACCTGCTTTGAAAAATTAAAATCATACTTTTTTTTGGCAATTAAATAGACTTGCATTGCATACAACACATATGATACAATAAAAGAAATCCCCAATCCTGATAATCCCAATAATTTATATCCGATTATGTTTAATCCCAAACAGTATATATTGGCAATCAGCTCATTTATCATAAAGAGTTTTGCCTCTGCTTTTGCTAGTATACTATATGATACTGTCCATGACAATGTCTTAAATAGGATTCCCAATGATGCCCATATTACATAATCACTTGCCAACAAAAATTTTTGCGAATACAATAAACGGATAATTAATGGCATATAAACGATACACAAAATAATTAATGGAGAAATGATCAACAATGCGATTTCTCCTTGTTGATTAATTACTATTTTACACCTTTCATTATCTTTACTCACAGCTGCAAGACGAGGATAATAATCCGTACTCATTGCATTCAAGACTGTCCCAAAATAATAGTTAATAATCATGAAACCAGCTGAAAAAAGGCCCACCTCATCAATTCCACTTTCATTTTGTATGACAACTCTTAAAACATATGCTGACACACTTGCTATTATCCCACTAATACTCATTGCCAGCCCCATTTTCAACATTGATTTGCCCTTCTGAAACGTCTGTTTATTTGATACATTAACCTTTTCTACGTTGACTTTTTTCGAAAAGAACCATGTTAGGCACAACATTGTTAAAGAATTAAGTATCAATGTTGGCACGATGCCTTTGATTCCTAACAAATAATATAACGGAACTGAAACAATCAGTCCAATTGTTGAACCTATTGCCGTAGATTTTGCGAGGAATTTTAACTTCCTCATTCCCTGCAAAACAACTCTTTGTCCAGCACTTAATTGGTCAAAAAGAAGAATTACAGACAAAAAAATAAAAGGTACCACATAGTCATAATTTCCAAAAGTTGTCTTACTTAATATTGGCGACAATACCGCAGTTGCGACAAGCCCCACAAGTCCAGTTATCCATACCAGCTTTTTGACTACAGCAACAGTAAGACCTATTTGCTGTGTGTCTCCAGTGCCATTAGCCTCAGCGACATCTCTAACAGCACTTTGTGACAGTCCCAACGACGTAAGACCTTGTATCAGTTGTATTGTAGGCTGATACAATCCCTGTATGCCCATACCTACAGGCCCTAATAAAATCGCAACAAATTTGGATCTTATTACTCCAATAAGTATTTGGTATGCCTGCACACCGCCAAAAAGCGATGTGGCCTTAAAAATACTCCGGTATGAAGATGTTTGGTTTTCCTGCTCGGACATAAAAAAGATTCCCTTAATACCTATTTATCACTTTTGCAACACACTCCGCCTCTTCCCTCGTCATCACTGGACTTATCGGCAGGGTGAGTTCTTGATTATGTATTTTCTCCGTAATAGGCAGTGAGATTCTGTTCCACTCTTTGTAACATTCTTGCTTATGTGGCGGAATTGGATAATGAATCAAGGTCTGAATGCCGTTTTCTTTCAGATATTGTTGAAACGCATCACGTTTTTCACAAAAAACAGGGAAAAGATGATAAACATTGTTTTTATCATCCATGCGCTTCGGCAAAACGATTTTCGGATTATTGATTTTTTCGTAATAATATTCTGCGATTTTCTGCCGCTTGCAATTGTCTTCGTCCAAATATTTGAGCTTTACATCCAGAACAGCAGCCTGAATCTCGTCCAAACGACTGTTGCGACCACAATATTTAAAAACGTATTTTTTTGTTGAACCGTAATTCGCCAAAGCACGTACACATTCGGCAAGCTGTGGGTCGCTTGTCGTTACTGCTCCGCCATCTCCCAATGCACCGAGATTTTTGCCAGGATAAAAACTATGTCCAGCGGCATCGCCCAACGAACCTGTCCGTCTGTCATCATAACGGCAGCCATGTGCTTGTGCATTGTCCTCTATCAATTTAAGGTCGTACTTCTTACAAATTGCGTCTATTCTTTCGGTGTAGGCGCATCGTCCATATAAATGAACAATCATTATGGCCTTGGTTTTCGGTGTGATTTTATCCTCAATATGGCTGTCGTCAATTTCCAACGTATCAAACCGAGGATCTACTAAAACGGGCTTCAGATTGTTTTCGGTGATGGCAAGGATTGTTGCAATATACGTGTTGGCAGGAACAATGATTTCATCTCTATCATTAAAAACTCCCAGTTCCTTGTAAGCTCGGACAATCCATATCAGTGCATCCAAACCATTGGCGCAACCGATACAAAATTCGGTACCGATATATTTTGCGTAGTTCTCTTCAAAGCGCTTGTTCTCTTCGCCTTGAAGATACCAACCGCTATTCACAACGCGAGCAACAGCGGTATTAATTTCATCACCGTGAGAGGCGGTGACGGATTGTAAGGAGAGAAAGGGAATTTGCATACTATAGAACTTTAGGCTTGATTATTATACAAATGGATCATTTGTTTTAATGGCTGAAGTCATCCATCCACTTTTCAAATCCCACTTCTTGCCACGGCATATTTCTGTCATAACGGTACGGCCATGGATAATGGGCATTGCCAGTCTCACGATCCTTTATATCTCGCACATCCTTAACCACTTTTGCAGGTACGCCAACAACCAATTGATAATCTGGCACATCTTTCGTAACAGAACTCCCTGCACCTACCAAGCAATGCTTACCTATCTTTACTCCGGGCAATAAAACACTCCCCGTGGCAATTTGCGAAAAATCTCCCACAGTGGGTCCAATACACACATCTGAAGGTGGTGTTGGGTCGTTGGTGAAAATTACGTATGGATAAACAAATACAAAATTCCCCAATGTGGAATGCATACCGATATGCACATTACTATGCAAGCGGCAATAATCACCGAACACCGAATAACCTTGTATGTCATCAAGTGTACCAAGGCTGCAATGTGAGCCAAATATAGTGTTTTCCCGCACTGTCACACGGTGGCCTGTTTGAAAATGGTCGCCCATTGTATTTCCCGCATAAATAATTGTATGACTACGGATAAGTGAATCCGGACCAATGACAGTCTTTGGATTTTCATAGCGTTCGTCCTCACTATAATAAGCATTCAAGGGTTCTCCTATCACACAATCGTTACAAATAATGGTATTATCTCCTATTTCCACGTTATCGTAGATTATAGTCCTATCACCTATGCGGATATTTTTACCTATTCTTGCCAAAGGACTGACACAAATATCCTTGTCAGAAAATTTTTCTAATTTCATAAGTCAATAGATTTCAACAAATCGTCTTAGTTACGAATATATTCGTTCTCGTCATAATATTTTATTTTACCTTTGTGGTTACAGCCAATTTCGGCAATGATTCTTGGCTCTTTTATATCTATTTTTTTAATATTTCAATTTAGATGTGTCATAATAAACAATGTTGCAAAGATATTTTCTTTCCATGGATTTATTAATGAACTTATTTGCTTTGGACAAATTTTAGGAACTCATCATAATCTCTAATATAATCCTCTTTCTGATACATTTCACTGGCTAAAACCAGACAAACTGCACCAGAAGAAAAGTCATTTAAGTCACGCCAAAGACCGGGTTTCACGTAAAGACCTTTATAAGGATGATTCAAAAAGAATGAACGTTTGCATTTACCGTCATCGAGAGTGACTGTAAAAGAGCCAGATGCGGCAATGATAAGTTGCTCTAATTTTTTATGGGCATGAGCGCCACGGCTTTCTCCTCCCGGCACATCGTACAAATAGTACACACGCTTAACGTTAAAGGGCAAGGTTTCACCGTTTTCTACTACTGTGAGATTTCCTTTGCGGTCACTGTGATGGCGATCAAACTCCACAATTGCACAATCGGACACTTTATATTTCTCCATTGCGTTTCATCTTTAAGAATTCATCATAATCACGTATATAATCCGCTGGATTATAGTGCTTCGAGCCAAACTCCAAAGCCAATGAGTTGGTGGAAAAATTTTCCATCTCGCGCCACAGCCCCGCTGGCACATACAGGCCATAGTAAGACCTGTTCAGAGTAAAGGTTTTCTTTTGTTTTCCGTCATCTACAGTCACGTCAAAAGCCCCCGATAGCGCCACAATAAACTCCTCATTTGCCTTGAAAGCATGGCCTCCCCGGTTTTCTCCGCCCGGCACATCATATATCCAATACGTCCGTTCTATTTTGAATGGAATGTCTTTAAGTTCCTCAATCACCGAAAGGTTTCCACGAGGATCAATAACCTTGGATAATTGGATTATTTGGACATCAGAAAGAGTCATAATTATCTTTGTTATTTGAATTTAAGCATTTATTTCAATCTCTCCAATGGCGTAAAATCACCTATCAATCATACAACAGCCATAAAACGGCAAATATACAACTTTTATTTCATTCATTCACCTATTTTGTACAGTATACAATCCTTTCACTTAATCCAAAATCACACACGAAGTGTACAACACCATTGCCATCAGAGCAGCAAACGGAAGTACAGCAGTATCGTGTTTTGGAGATACTTTTTTTATTGGCGGAATTGTTGGGCATAGTGTGTGTGTGGGGGGGGAAATTAATGGTAATAAGATTGAATTAAAGACAATTAATTTATCTTAATGCCATGCCACATACAGACGGTGAGGAGTTGTATAGCACTTGTCATCATATATTTCTAAACATTCATTCTGCTTTCTAATCTTCTTTAAGAAATTAACAAGTATTTCCTTGACCTTACTCATCTTATGAGGAGGAATATCTATAAGTTGCTCTATATTTCGGTATTTCTTACATATTTTAGAATTACATTTCACACCACTGATATCTAAATTTGATTCTATGATTGCAATCTGATCTGATTCATGGGCAATTTTACCCAGTAATGATGCCAATTTAGAAATTGTATCATGACCCATTTCCTCACAAATCAACGCTTTGTCTTTGGGCTGTTGATATAACTCTATGATATTATTAGGGGGAATAAGAAATCCTTTATCTCTAAGAAAGGGGATCACTTTTGAAGGTATCCTAACTTGATGATAACCATCATGGCCTGAAGCATCAATATTCATCGCTAATAACTCAGTGCCATTATAAAAAAGATGGATATGCCTCTGACGACCTGGGCCACCAGTCCCCAATTGTGGATCAATTCTGTAGGAATAGTTTTTCACACCAAGTATAGGAGTAAAAACATCCCTTTTCTCAAAAAATAATCCATTTTTATCAAGATTGTTGTTAACTTCTTCTGTGACAATGATGAAATCAATCATCACATTCTCCAAAATTCCGTTTCCCATAATTTGGGTAAGGCGTTTTTCTATATATGACGCTAAGTCTTCCATGATGGCATTAAAAAAAACAATATATTATTAAGCATTACTTTTTTACTCAAATTCTAAATTTGCAATTTTTTTAATTCCCGTCATTGTCTTCCTTTTGAACTTTTGACTTAATCTCCTTATATTTTAGCGAAAGACCTCTGCTCCCATTTTCTCATGTTCTGTTTGATACCTTTACACAAAAATCTTTTAAAGCGAATCTTTGTGAAATATTACCATTGAACCACGCATCATCCTTTACAATATGACATGCTTTTAAAAATTCCACTTCTTCTCGTGTCATATTATTATAATATTTCAAAGGGAAAATCACCATGCGCCACTTTGATCAGTCACCTCACCTTATTCTTCCATAAAGTACGATGAGGATTTACTTAACTTTCTTGTAAAAGGAAATTCCATGATATTAACTACAGTTTTATATCCATTCACAACTAAGCCAAATACAGGAATTATACTTCAGTATATAATACTGTTTTACTTGATCTATATCATATTCATATACCAGAGAGGGTATTTACACAATTACCCTTTTCTGAGGTAGGTCAAACGACTCTATAATGATGGTTGTATGATCTGTTATCATTTCATTTTCCATAACCTCATTCCTTAATCTTCAACCCTTTAAAGTGTATATGCTTCTACTATCGCCATGTTGCTGCTGGTAATGCTTTCATTTTCAATATCATTTTCGAATGATATATCCTCAATATCATAATTTTCCATGTTCTTTGTTTGTCGAATTTCGTTAATATATTCCTCCGAAAATCCAAGGGCTTTTAATATTTCATTTGTATCGATCATGGATGTACTTTTATTACAGGGTTTACTACTTGTCTATGTCTAATAATGCAATAGTTTTCTGAAACGAATAGCTTATTGATGGGAGTGCTATCAAATATCCAATAAAAGAGGGCCCACATTCTTCGCATTGCTCTGTCTAAATTTGGAATGTCTTCAGAATGTACTATTTTTAGGTGACATTGCTCCCATGCGGCATCTCTATTAATGAAATGCCCGTGATTCTTCCATAACTTATGATTGCATAAAATATTTGCTATTTCATCTGCAGTATTTTTTCTATCTTCCTGTGACACAGGTTGATGTGTTGAAAGATGTTCTGTCCAGCTCTTGAATTTATATTTCTCCAGGTAGTCTTTTGTCATTTGTATCGAATAATTACTTGCTGTCAAAGCTTCTCCAACTATTCTTAAGTCGATATTGTTCAATAGTTGAAGATCCGTCCAGTCTGGCTTTCCACCTTCGTCAATTGCTTTCTGTCCTCTTTTGTTGATATCTTCAATTGCCACCAATACGGATTGAGCCGGAATGAATCTACCATCCTTACTTGGTATTTGAGGATCAATGGGGCCGAATTTAGACTGCTTAGACATGATGATTTCGTCTCCCGACATAATAAAGATGGTGCCTGCACTCATTGCCATATTTAAAAGAATGAAATTTACTTTATCAAATCGTGGCCTAAGCGTATTAACAAAATTACCCACTTGATTAGCTATTCCACCAGGTGTTACCAATACGATGTCGATCTCCCTCACATCAGGAAGAACAGAAGCTACCATTTCAGCAAAAGGCAAATCATCAGTTCCGTCAATAGAATTTCCCGTAGAACTTGTAACTACATTTGCTACATAGCATATACAAGGGATGCCGTTACGAGCGGAAGTGATTTCTCCCATGCTTCTTCTTATCTCATCAACCAAGTTTAAGTTAGGAAACTGAAAGCTCAGAAGACTTTCAAATTCTCTTCCTTCCTGCATAACATCCAAAGGCTTAGGCCCTGGTTGCATAGTTTGTGGAATAAAAGTTGTTGCCATAATTGTAAAAATTTAGGAGGTGTTTTATAAATTCATGTTATCATCTCAGCATTGGCAGAACCCATAAACCTACAAATTTACTCAATTACATTGAAGTCGTATAAAATTATTTATTTCTCAACATTGCTGTCCACTAAAAAATCAATATCGTTCTTTGAAATAGTAGTAAAATCAGTCAATCTCAGAGATTTTTGGAGTCAACGGATTTGAATTTTATCTTTGCCGAAAGTATCGGTGAATGAATAATGATAAATACGTTTTCTCACAGTTGACCTCGATCCTTGACAGGAACCACTTCAACTACCTAGTCAAAAAGTATGAAGGCGACAAATACGTGAAGCACTTCACATGCTGGAACCAGATGCTCGCATTGATGTTCGGTCAACTCTCAAATCGCGAAAGTTTGCGGGACTTGATAGTCGCATTGGAAGCTCATCGTAGTAAATGTTACTACCTCGGAATGGGGGAACATGTCACTAGGAGCAATCTGGCCAAAGCCAACGAAAACAGACCCTGCCGCATCTTCGAAGACTTCGCCTATCGCATGATAGACGAGGCAAGAAGAAAAAGATGTATGGACATCTTCAAGCTTGATGGCAATGTCTATGCGTTCGACTCGACTACCATTGACCTGTGTCTGAGCGTGTTCGAATGGGCTAAGTTCCGAACCACGAAAGGTGGTGTCAAAGTCCACACTATGTACGATGTAGAGGCTCAGGTTCCGACCTTTGTCCACATCACACCAGCAGCGGTTCATGACATGAAGGCGATGGATGTGATACCCTACGAGCCGGGCTCGTTCTACATCTTCGACAGAGACTACAACGACTTCAAGCGTCTCTATCGCATCAACATGCTTGGCTCGTTCTTCGTCATCCGCTCCAAAGGCAACTTCAAGTACAAGATTGTCAAGTGGAAACGAAGATTGCCTAAGGACGTGCTTTCAGATGCCGAAATAGAACTGACGGGATATTATCCATCAAAATATTATCCAGAACGGATGAGGCTCATCAGGTACTGGGATGAGGAACAAGGGCGCGAGTTCATGTTTCTGACCAATGCCATAGGTCTTAAAGTCTTGCTGGTCGCAGAACTTTACAAAAACCGTTGGCAGATAGAGCTGCTCTTCAAGTGGTTGAAGCAACACCTCAAAATCAAAAAGTTCTGGGGCACTTCGGAAAATGTCGTGAAGACGCAAATTTATGACGCCATCATCACTTATTGCTTAGTGGCTGTTGTTCAACACAACAAGCGTCTTGAACGTTCAACATACGAAATCCTGCAAATACTGAGCATCTCGCTAACCAACAAAACGCCACTCAAAGATCTCTTTAATAAAACTGATTACCACGATGTCAAAGAACGAATTGATAATAGTGTACTGTTATTATTTTAAGTTAAACATTCAATTTTTAATCGTCCATATTTTTAGTGGACACTAATGGTTCACAGTATATTGATAATACTCGTTGGTTTCAAAGTCAAACACCTCCACACTATCTCTGTTCACTGTAAAAGTGAGATGGGTGTTAGTTTGAAAGTCAAAACACCCTACATTTTTTCCGCTAATACTGAGCGATACGTGCGAGCCGCTTACATGGTCAAACATGCCATTCTTGTCGCCAGTAACAGCACCTCCTCTATTGTAGTCAAAAAAAGAAAGATTCCTTTGATCCACACTTGATGATGATATTGAAATATGCTTGCCTTGTCGATAGTCAAACACGTAACTATATCGTTTTTTATTTACTAACGTTGCTACCACAAGAGCGAAACATGCTCTTTTGTTATTGTCCATAATTATACATGAGTCTGTGTAATATATCATGCAAATGCATACAGTCTTGCATTCGTATCCAACTCTTTGACAAACGATGTCACTTCGTCTGTGTTCATTCCTTTTCCATATACAAATTGGCAAAAAATATTACAGTATTCGTTATAAATGTTTGTCGCAAATATGCCTATATCATCAGTACCCACTACAATTGGTGGTAGAGGTCGACCCTCTTTTTTCCAACAATACCAATTGTATAAATGGTATGTACTGAAATCATGGTGACTCCCAATTACTACATTGCTTGTGGGCAGGGCCTCAATTACTATTTCACGTCGATGCATTTCCTCCAACAACATAAGTTGTAATTCAATCAGTTGTTCTTCTCCAAGTATGTCATACGTATCTATTTCCATTATCTCATCATACCTTTCAGCAACAACTTTGTTATGATATTGTCTAAAAAGCTCTTTTACTTGGTCATCATCATTTTTAAATACCACAACCGACGGGCTCTTATATCTCATCTGCCAAGCCCTTATGTGCATTGAAACAGGGTAATAATTTTGATAAATCTCATACCCCAACTCATCTATCTTCAAAGATAACATGGGTAAAAAGAACTTCATCTTCTGGTTGTCATATTGAGTGCTTAAATGATAAGCAAAGATTAAGTTATCGAGATATTCCCCCTTCCGTATCAGCATTTTACTTCCTATATTTTGCTTCCACAATGCCACTGGAATACCCGTGGCGGTTGCATGGCCTATCCTGTCACATCTTCGCAAATCCAAGTATGTAATAGCTTCATATATTGCCCTTAGTCCACTTAGCACGTGAAAGAAGTCTTCTCCCGCATGATATGTAAAGTGCCGATAACCACCAGCCCTCAATTTACGATAAGTGGGGGCAAAAACTTCTGGAGGTGTATCAAACTCACTCGCCGCAGCATCTATTCCAAGCACTATCTTCGACAAGGAGGTATTATCTCGTAATAATTGCAACAATAAATCGGCTCTATGATTTAGATTCTCCCTTAAGTATTTATACCTTATTTGATTGTCCAAATATCCTTCTTTTTTTTTGATGAAATGACTAACAAGCCTAAGTGTAGACTCGGGAAGACCTCTTTTCGATTGCAGTTTATTAAGTTCCTCCCAGCCGTCTATGATACCTCCAATCAACACCTCATTTTTACTTTGTTCGTCTTTGGGAGAAAAACGTCCTTCGAGAAATTTCACATAACGCAATTGATTTCCTGACAATTGAGCGAATCTCTTAAAATAGTTTTTTGATTCGCTATACTCTCTTAATCCATTTAACGTTACTTTCTGAAATTCCTCAAAGCCATAACTTGTGGGTTGTTGTACCAGCATCTTGTTAGTCAACCCCAAAATCAGTAGATAGTAATGAAACAAACTGCTGATTGTATCATTATCTGGCTCCACACTCATCTGCTGGAATATCCTAATATAAAGCAGACATTCCATATAATGGGCTTCAATTTCGCTCCCCAACCTCTGTTCAAAAGGATGTTTTGCATAATGTCCATCAAGAATTTGACCATCTGCCAATTTGTTCAGTAGATCTTCAAACGACGAAAACTCGTATGGTAGCTCTATCTTGTATATATAACAATACAACAAATATCTCAGAACCGATGCCACTTTCAACAGCTTATACAATCGGTCCGGATCGGCAAGCATCGATGACTGGGCATATTGCTCTTTAACCTTTTCTATATCAAAAGCTTTATCTAACTCAATTTTTATTTCCAATGGATTTTTCAGGAAGTCTTGCCAAGTCAAATCCGTTTCTAAAGCACCGTTAAGATGCATATGTAAATCTGTGAATCCGCCCTGTCCCAATAATTGGTTGAGTTGTGGTATATAGGGCGAAGGATATGTGGTGAATTCCACGTTTGGCAATAGATGATCCTTAATATAGTCTAGTTCGTGTCCATCTTCCAAACAATTTTCCTGCCAAAGCATAACACAAATCAATAACATCGGAGGCATATATGGCAACATAAGCTGCCAACTATTCATTTGTTCAGCCTTCACATATACAACCCCATTTCTTACTTCTAAATACTCATTGGATAGACGTTTTAATCCAATAGTAAATAATTCGCTTTTATGCCTTACTCCCTCAAACGTCTTTTCTTTTCCAAGCCTGTAATAATGGTCGGGTATATGGCGGTCATTCTCACGTTCAAAAAGCATTAGCGTTCGTTCAACGTCGTCAAGCTTAACACGACGCCGACCGACATAATATTGTTGCAACGATATGTCATCACTCAACAAGTATCTGAGGTATGATTGTGTATACATTGTTATTTGTTTTCTGTGGATTTCATCGGATAATTATTGCGAAAAGATTTTATTTGTCTTTTTTGTATTGTATTTCCAAACAATCCGCTCTTTTCCAACTCGCCAATAATTTTTTCTACAGGACGGGAAGTATCTAATATGGAATTTATATCGTATCCAAACTTTGTTAAAGTTTCAATAGTTTTTCTTATTTTACTTTTGTCTGCTGAAAACAAAGGCTTGGTTTTATCAACTGCATTCTTTATTTTAACATTTTTCAAAATTTCAAAAACATTCCACTCGTTATCATAGTAAAAATCGTATGGATGTTCTTCTTCAGCCACTGTCTCTTCTGCTTTTTTTTCTTTGCCAACGATTTTCTTCAAAGCATCAGGTTGAGTGAAAGCCCATAATAAAGGACATCTCATCATCCATTCTGTCAATTTAATACAATTCCTTGCACCATTTCTGTGAACAAAAGCAATGTTATTAATGAACACCTTGTCTTCGTTGATAACATTTGACAGGTTTAATCTGTCTATGCTTTCATTATCATTTGTTTTGGAATAATATTCTGTACATTCTTCAATCAAGCAAGCATTTAAGAAAGCCATAACCGAACGATGCATTTGCTCACCTAAGTTAACTTCCTGAATTTTTTGTAAAGTATAGTAAACGCGTGTCACAATCTTGCCAAGTAAATATGGTGGTATGCAATCTTGATACGCCTTACTCCACTTAACAATTTCTTTAACCAGCCCATCAAGTGTATCATCTCCTTCCCACTTTTTAAGAAGGACTTCTTCATCGTATGTTTCGTCTTCTGCCTGTTCTTCTACATATTTGGTTTGCACATCCCCATTTCTACTCCTTGTCGGATATGTTCTAAGTAGTTGCAAATTCATCAACAATCCTTTCACTGCTTCCTCTTGATTTTCATCCTTTGGGGCTTTTAGAACCTCCGCAATTACAGCTAATAAATTGTAAAACGAATAGTACACACGACTTTCATTTTTGTCGGTATATTTCAATACACTGATTGGCAAATACCCAATAATGCTTTGAGCCCTGTTTGCTCGCTCGTCTATTTCATAGTCTATGTGCCCTTGGCTCCATGCTTTGTTCTGCTTGTTTTTTCCAGCCAATGTCAAAAGAGCAATATGTGACGATAACTGAGTATCAAAAGCCATGCAATAAGCAATTGATAAACCCACACTGTTTTTCAGCGACATCATCTGTTTTAATCCAACATGGTTGAAAAAATCATCTTTCAAATATGGGCTCTCCAATCCAAGCAATAGATTTCGCACATAACCCATCCTTACGAGATAGTCGAAAATCAAGAAATTACTCCTTTTTACTTCTTTGGCAAAAAGAATAGTAAATGCAGTTAGACAAGCATTTACATCTTCATGTGGATAATTAGGCATTAGTTGGTAAAGATCCGGAGCTGATTCCTGGTCTTCCAGATAACGCTGGATGATCAAGGCTAACATTTGCGCGTTATTAACTGCCAAATGGATATCAACATTGGAAGCATATAGTCGAGAAAGAAACGCTTCCACACTATCCAATCCTTGTTTGTCGGAAGTGGAATTATTCAACAAAAACTGAATCTGCGATCGGACAGAAAGACCAAGCATATAGTTGATAAAAACATTTAGTTGAGATGTACCCTTAATCCCTATACCAGCAAAAATATCCTTATAAGTATTACCGATGCTCTTTGTGTTACCATCTGCCAATTCAATATTATACTGAGCTCCGAATAGTTCAATCGCCTCAAGTATGGAATGAAGGTGTATTCTGTTTTCGATCTTTAATACTTTCAGAAGATACTGCCCCTCCAGTTCGTTTACAGTCTTAAGATAGTCTTTGTCCGACTCATGTTTTTTGTTCTTCTCCAACTGTTCCCATTGATGTTGCCTCACATTTAGCGAGTACAACTTCAGATTCCCACTCATGATGGTAATTATTTGAGGTGTAGTAATGTATTTACGAAGCATTTCCAATACATCCCATCCCTTTTTCATATCTACATCAATGTCGTCCAACGCCAACAAAAACACCTTTTTCCCAAGAATCTCTAATGCAAGACTTACCAGTGACTTAAACTCCTCTTCCAATGTATAGGCTGAATAAACCATACCCAGCCCCTTTTCCATGATAAACTCATGACTTTGCCATTTCGAAGTTCTTCTATCTTCCCCCACTTTGTCTAATGTGGGAATACCTTTGGCCATCTTCACCAACTGCTGTTGCCATAAAGAACGTTGCTGGTATGATTTTGTATTGATTTTACAATCATCCCGATCTAGTTTATCCTCTACCAATTTGCTTATCAGAGAAATAACCAACAAGAACACATGCTCCTTTTCTTCAATAATTGTAGGGTCAATGAACCCCAGAATCTCCACATTATCCGAATAGTTCTTTTCCAAACGCTCGATTACAGAATGAAGAAATGATGTTTTGCCAGTGCCTCGCTCACCGAAGATGGAGATAGTGTTATAGTAGCGACGATGACATTTCCCACCATATTTATTCCATGACTCGCTGTTTTTAATACGATGTTCTATCATTTGGATAACCCGATCAAACTCTTCTTTATGTATCAACTCGTCATCACTGAAGCCATGCGCATACGTGCTATTAGCTAAAGTTATTTTTGTTAAATCTTTCGCTGACATACAATGTATTATTTTATGGTTACTACTGTTGCGATAAATTTCGTTGAATATTATAATTTATTGTTGAAATAAAGAGTAAAATACTCCCTCCCACTGGCCTTATCCACTCCCTTTACAATCGTAGCATTGGGGTTCAGCACTTTCACCTCAAAGTCATTGCCCAACCGAAGCACGTTCATCCTTGTAACAGGTTTGCGACTGGCGGCTTTGGCCACCACGGTCACTTCTTCTGTGAAACCGCCATTCTCTTCCTCATACGAACGTCTAAAATCTTCAAAGTCCTTTTTCTGCTCTTCTGTTTCAAATAGTTTATCGGCCAACTCATCAACCCGAACCACTTCCTCTGTTTTCAACAGTTCTACCGCCTTCTTTGCCACAATCGCCCCATCCATCAAGGATTCTTCTTTCACAAGTTTACTGTAGTCGGTAAGCATTTCTGTCAGTTTTGCAGTCTGATGATAATCATCGTCGCAATTGGTCACATGCAGAAAACTGTCAGACCAATACTGTGCATCAGTCCCGTTGTTGACGTTGTCAACCGTTCCCACTACATAACCATTCTCACGCTCCAAATTCAGGACAAGACATCCTTTGTCAAGCCCCTTTAATCCCGTTCCATACATAGTTTTCGCCGTTATCTCCATCCCATCATTATCTGTTGCCAAAAATGGGTCTTTTTTTTCTGACTTTAAAATGGCCACGGCATCAACCAACTGTTTCTTGTATTCGCATTGTGCCAGCAGCACATACAATTCACCGTTCCTGATATTCGGATGCTGGCTCTGGTCATATAGAAATGTGGCGATATTGACTGATTGTTTCAAAAAAAACTCGTTGTCGTCAAATATCTTCGACACGAACTGATAAACAGGATTTAATTCTACTGATTCCACATAAGTGAAATGCTTCAAGTCGTCCATCAAAAACGATTTCTCTATCAGTTTGGTCATAAACTCACACGAGTCGCTGACATCAGCAAGCGTTGTGGCTGCCGAAAGCCCTTCGCCCCTTGTTTTATTTCCTACCACCTGAATGGTGGCCATTTTAATCTCTTTTACTTTTATCTGACTCATTCTGCCACATATTTAGGTATTAAACCATAGTCTTGGTCTTCAGTGAAAACATACCGTGTTTCAAAATATTCCAAATCTTTCCAGTACTCTGGGTCGGCATGTTCCACCATAATAATCTGAAAACCTTTATCGTCACTCACATTCTGACCCATAAAACTGTTTATCAACCTGAAAGCCTCTTCCAATCTGCTTCGGTCATCGGTTTTTGCTATAGTCAAATCACCTGCTTCTTGCCGTCTTCTGCTATTGTTGCCATAATAGGGAATGCTGGGCTGGTCGATAAACAGGAAACTCGGCACAAACGAATGTTCCCTGCTGCACAGATATTGGTGCAAACCAAGGAAGAAGCACAAGTGCATAAACATGAAGTTCGACTTACTGCCTATATTGCGAATCGGGAAAGCCTCATCGGGTCTTTGTAGCTTCAGTCGCACATTCTTCTTGTCGAATATAACCTCACAGTTTCTGTAGGAAATTGACATGCCCGTCTGGTCATCATAATAACTCTTTACGTCTTTCAAAAATGCCTTTTCCGTGTTCTCATTTTCCCTGATAACAATTTCAAGGTCTTTGGCATCAGTAGCATATTGGTCTTTCAACTTGTTGTATTTCAAGTCACCAATATACTTCTCTTCTTTTTTCTCCAAGCCCTTTATCTGCTCAGCCAGCGTAACCAGTTTGACAAGCATATTCGGATCAAAAACACAATCTATGGCTTCTTGGTTTTCCTTGATTTTTGCCGACACCTGATTATACTCTTCTTTCAGTTTCTGAAGATTGGTCTCAAACTCTGGCGGCAATTCGTCTGGTTTCAACGTATTCTTCTTAGAAGCCGTAAAGGCTTCTTCCAACGAGGCAAACAATGCGATGGAATCCTCACTCATCACTTGTCGGTTCAGATATTTCTCAAGATATTCAAAGGGTTTCAAGCTGTCTTCCACTTTCTTTGCATATCTGATGGCCCTGTTGTATTCGTATTTCAGCTTCTTATAACTGTATATCTCAATCTTAAGTTTCTGCTGTCTGTCTGATAGTTCTGCCAACTCTTTCAGTTTAGCGTGGCTACGCTTTATCCGATTAAAATGATCAACAGCCTCTTTTATCCGAGCCAAAACCACCTCCGTGTCAAAAGCCTCACTTTTGTCAATTAACCCAATTGCTTTGGCTGTTGCCAACACTGCATTATACTTCTTTTCGTATGCTTGCCTGTTCTTCTCGTCGTTGGTTTTATTCCGATCTTCCTTCTTGATGCTTTCATCCAGTGTCTTCACCTTTTCTGTCAGTTCAGCCTCTTTCTTCTCATCTGCCCCAAGGCTGATTTTCAGAATGCGCGAGTCAAAACCTATCATATCATCATCATCAAAGAACAAGGTATCCAAATATCGGTTTGCCGTCGCAATGATTTCCTCAGTCAGGAAATTCAGCAACAGGGTATGCCTGAATGTCAGGGCCAACTTTTTCTTGTTGTCTCCCATCAGTATTTGCGGTATGGCGAATTCCTTGTTCAAGAAGTCAAGTACATCCTGTCTTTTCACCTCTGGCGTAGGCCGGGGGTGACTGCCCTGTGGAAACTCATCCGTGTCCTTTGCCCAATAAATATCTTGATTAATCCTTCCGTTGAAAGGTGACTTCCTTGCCACCACATAGTCGCGACCATTCAGATGGAATGAAAGGCCATACCAGCTCACATTATTATTGATCACATCATCCACAATGGTCGATTCCTGCGCCATCAAACAATAGTCGATTATTCGCAGAATGGAGGACTTGCCCGTAGAGGAATCCCCCGTAACAACATTCACCTTGTTAGGATGAAATTCATAGTCCTGCGGCTCAGGATGGTTGTTAAACCAAAGCCTTATCTTCTTGATGTAAAAGTTCATACGTCAATCCACATTTGATGATACAGCACATCGGTGTCTATACTCTCATACTTGAAAAAAATCTCATTTATATCCGAAAGCACCTCTGTCAGCAACTCACAATCTCCTCTCTCTATTTCTTCACACAATCTCAGCCCATTTTCAGTGACTTCAAGTTGGTTGCCGTTTCTGCGCAGACAACCTCCTTCTGTCAGCATTGTCATACTATTGACAATAACCCCCAGCAGGTCGCCATTCAACTGTCCATAAATCGCCATCAGAGTCTTGGTATCATTTGCCGGTGTTTGCATAGCCTTCTTTCTGAGATTAGCTTGCATCAATAGGTTGACCATGCCCGTCGCAAAAGGAACCTCGCATGGCCCTTTTCTGACAACCTGCATGATTACGCTACCCACCAAGGCTTCGTTGTTTACTCTATAGTCCATTCTTCTCCGTTATATTTTTCCTTCCAATCATACCGCCAGCCTATCTTGGGCGATTTGCTATCAGAGAAATAATAGAAACACCCGTTGGAAGAATCCATATTCAATGGTTCTCCGTCAAACAGAAGGTGTTCGTCCCTTACACCTTTCACCACTACTTTAGCTGCATTTTTAATCTCGTCAGGTGTTGAATGTTCATTTATTTCGTCATTCTGCTCACCAAAATGGTTGTCCCATCTGGTTTTCACATCACGTTCAAAACTCACTCTATCGTCATCGCCTCCTGCATCCAATGCATTGTAATAGTCATTTTCAAAACGTAGTCGCTGTTCGGTCAATTCTTTCACCTTTTCTATTGACTTCGATTTGAAGTCATCAATGTCCCGTAGCTGTTTAATGAAAGTTTGTTCCAACGGTTTCTCTGGGACAACAACCACTTTGTTGGTAGCCACAAATTTGCGGTCTTTCATTTTTCTGAACAGTTCACCGAAATCCTTGTCGAAACCCTCCAAGTCATATTCCAGAACTATCCCTTTAAGCATCTCCGCAATTCTCCCATAAAGGGTTCTTCTCAGATTTTTAGCGTTTGCTTCCCTGAAATGCTGCTGATTCACCAGCCAATAATCAATGTCTGATACAATGTCGTCGTCGCTCTTGAACTCAGGTTTCACTTTCAGCAAGAACTCTTTCAGCAGGGCAAATTCATTGACGTTCTTTGTATAATAGTAGATGGTTTTCTTATCTTCTTTCTCTTCTTTCTCGGGTTCTTTTACTTTGGGTTCTACGGCAGCCTGCTCAGCTAAATATTTTTTCAAATGTTCCCATTTCCCTTCGTTTTGCTGATATTCACCGAGCAACCGAAAAAACTGGTTAGTGTCAGTGGCTTTGTTCGAAATAATCACAAACTCGCTTTGCTCTATCCATATGCGTTGGGCGTTTTCGTCGCCTTGTTTCTTGATGATAGTTACCCACATGCTCAAAGTCTTCCACAAGTCAGTGTCCCTGTCAGACATGCGTTTAATGGCAGAAGGCTTGGAATTGATTGTGTGTTTCAACTGGTAGTAAGTCCGGGCCTCTTCATTTTCTGTTTCTGTCCCCACATCATCTATCTTTTCCAGCGAGACAGTCTCCCCTCTCTGCATCGTCAATAAACGATACAGGAAATAGTAAACCTGATAAATAAGGCCAGCAATCGAGCCACCGGCATTACTGTCGTTATTCATACAAAAAACTATAATATCCCTTGTCTCATGCGTTCCACCACGGCTTTCGCAAACCTGAAGTCCGCATCTTGGTCTTTTCCATGATGAATCGTTTTGCTGCCAAATAAAGCGATATATATGGCGTCTGCATCACATTCAAAGTAAACCCTAAAGCCGTTCCCGACCTGCCGTAACTCATGAACCTTACTGGTTCTGTCCTTTTGGTCTTGCTTCACGATATTCATGTTATTGTTGTTTGCCGGGAAAAGAAGGCCTCCGTTTATTGCATCCTCGAAACGTTGGACAATCAGTTGTTGCAGTTCAATCCCCAATGAATCCCAGTCTTGTTTGAACATATTACTGCAATAGACTTTGCCATGCCGTCGCAGCAAGTCCATAAGTCTATTCCAAGGTTCCGTGACAGGCGGCAACGGCGGTGTTAGTAGTTTGGCAATTTCGTCACTATTGTCTATGTGCCAATTAGGAATTTGCTTGATGGTTTCTTCCTCGTTCTGTACATCTTTTATCACCAAATCCAAAACATCATTACAAAAACGCGGCTCCACAGGCAACGTTGCGGCTATCATATTCAGTTTTTGAGCCACCAAAAGCATGTGTGCTTTACAATCATTGCACAAGCATTCTTGGTTGAGTTCCAAATCTCCAGAAAACTGGTCCTCTTCATATTTCAAAGGAGTATTGCTCTCAACCAATTTACTGGCATAAGTGAATAACGTTGGGTTTGATTTCAATTGCACCAACAAACTCCTAAGCGTCATACTGCAAAGGGTTACATTGTCCACATAGTCACTCGTAGCCCAATGCTGCGACAAATCAAGCAAATCATTCTTGTGAAGCTCCTTATACTTTATCACCAAGTTCCGGAAAAGGTCAGCAACATCTTTTCCTTGTTCCGGTTGGTCAGGAAGACTATCGTTCAAATAAAATTTGACTGGCATTCTCCTATCCTTTTACTTTTATAACAACCTCTCTGCATTATCCATAAACTGGCTGAACATGTCTTTGGGCCAACTGCTCAGACTACCGTTCTCCTGAAGCATCGGATATTCTATTTCAGTTGTGTCCTCGGCATTGAGTCTGAACCAAGCCAAACATACTTTTTCTGAAAATCCGGAGTGCTCCTTGGCATAGATGCGAACACCGTCAAACACATGGTCACTGTGTGTCTCCACTACTATTTGAGCCCCAGACTCAACGGCACGACAAATCAAATCAGCCAATGCCGTCTGACCTTTGGCATGAATATGGGCTTCTGGATTTTCAAGCAGTACAATGCTATTTTTGTCAACCACTCCCATCAAGATGGCAACAATTATGGGTAGCGTATAGCTCAGACCAAAACCCACATTGGTTGGCCAAAAATCATTATAGGTGGCAGTATGGGCTTCTTGTCCAGGCACCTTGTCCATATTAAACCTAACACCAGGACTAATTTCCTTGAGCCATCCTTGCACCACAAACTTGAAGCCCTCACCTTCCGTATTGTCTGTTAGCATAATATCGGGTAGCACAATACCTGCATCGCTGCACTCCTCAATACAACGCAGCACATTCGTACCACGTCCATCCAAACCACCGTTTTTCTTACTGGGATATATAGTCTGAGGACCGATACGATCAGCACCCATATAAATGATTTTCGGGAAGTCTGGATATTGCTCCATCCTGGCCGAATAACTTATCTTCTTTTCACCCTTGATACCATAGTTGGCAGCGATTTCCATCCGTTTCTCATGTTTGTTGCGAAGAATGTCTTCGTCACCGCAATCTTCAGGAAACACTTTATACTCATGTTGTGCTACACGACCTAATATGCGTAAAGATTGTATGACAGAACTCTTGCCGCTACTGTTAAGCCCGGCAAGCACATTCAGTTCTTTCAAAGGTATCAGTTGATGACGAATTGATTTAAAACCGTCTATGGTTAGTATTTCTATCATTTATACTTGTTGATTAAGTTTGAAACAATTGAATATCTGTATTGCACACTGTTTTTTTTCATACTGTCTCTTGAAATGGCTATCACAAAGTTGTCGGTGTATAAGTAATCTGCATATTCTGCCAATAATTGTGTCTTATTCCGTAGTAGATTCGAAAATTCCACATCAGTCAGTTTAGAAAGCATAACGCCCCATGTCTCAAACAGTGACTTATTGATGGGGGTTCGCCTGTTATCTGGCAGACTTTTCCTAAATGCATGAGAGCCAAAAAGTTCTTGTCCGCGATTCATGGCTTTCTCAAAGGATTCCACTATCTCCCTTTTTGTCAACACGGTAATGTCTTCCAGTATAACATTCCCTTCTTTCACAAGTTTCTTCATATCTCTGTTGTCCAGCCCTGGCATAGCATTATAAATCATCATCGTATCACCAAGCCAAGTGTCAACATTGACCGATTTGTTATACCGTTGATAATCCCGTATCAAGAAGGCCACAAACCTAAGCACCAACTCCTTGTCCTCCATACGTAAGCTTTTGACAGACCAATCTGTCGCATCTTTGAAGCATCGCATGTCTGCCAGTTCATTCAACAACAACGAGCATTCTCCCCCGTAAAGTGCATTGCGGATTTCTTGGGGACTCAATATCATCCCTCCTGTATTGATACGTTTGAAAATATTTCTTTTCACATCCTCTGGTGTTCCAGGGTTGATAACGGTAAATGTAAACTCCGTTTCCATAATCCTGTTGATGTAGAGTGTGGGCAGTTCTGCCATATTATGGCCATTCAACTGAGATCCGCAAAACTCCAAGCCTGATAGCCTGAAACCATGACCTTTCTTAGAAACATCCATTGTCTTAAGATAATCCTGTCCTAAAACAAAATCCCTAATAGTGCTAAGACGTTGCAACCCATCAACAACAGTCCAGCCTCCTTTCGCATCGGCTGCAACATAAAACATGGGAATGGGTATGCACAAAAGCAAAGACTCAATCAATTGACATTTTCGAGTTTCGTCCCAAACTTCTTTACGTTGGAAACCGGGATTAAGCCTTATCGTATTTTGTTCCATTCTACGAATGATGGCATCCATCGTGATTACTCGTTTTTCAATGGAAATAGTAGAAGGATCGAATGGTTGTTTTGATTCGTCATCTTCATCGGCCTCATCTTCTACACCTATTACCTCCTCATTCATCAGTTTCTTTTCAAGGAGTTCTATCGTTTGTCGCAACTCATCGGAAGCATTATGTTTCACCTGCAAAGATGCTTTATCGAGCCTACCATCCTGAAATTGCAAACTGATTTTGGAGCCATCGGTTTCTCTGATAAAATAAAGAGACGGTGTGCTACCTGTTAATACATTTGGTAGCTCAGGATATGGGATATATTCTCTTTGTTCATTCATATTGCTATTTTCACTAATTATCACTTATGCATCATGATTTAACTTGCCAAATCATAGGCTCTTTCACAACGCAAAGATACAAAATATCTTTTATAAAAAAATGGCATGTTACCCAATGCATTCAATACTACCCTTGACATATAGTGTCCCACTATCATGGTGAGCAGCATACAGTAGTACAGCAGTAGCGGGGTTTTTGCGATGCGTTTGTTATTGGCAGAATTGTTGGGTATGGTTATATATGTGATGAAGGGTGGATTGTTTCTTTAGGGATTAACAAAGTCTAAAACATCAGCTTCCCATTATCCGGTGTTTCAAATGCATTACAGTCGGTCAAATATTGCAATAGGCCCTGAAAATCTCTCCCGTAAAGTGTGCTGGTGAAATGATGAAGCTTCGTCATCACTTTAATATAGGAATGGACGATGCTTTGACGGCTGCATACAAATCCACCTTCCACCAACCGCCCTTGGCGGGGCCGGTGCGGGTGATTATTCATCTTGGCACCTCTGCACAAGATTCTGCACCCATTTCGCAAATCTCGTACAACGTGCAAGAATAGTATCCATTCCCACTTCAAGTGCCAGTAAATTCCCTAAAATTACTTTGTCGTAGTCTGGAATTAATGACAGTAAGCGTTTTGAGGGTGCCGTTTCGGGTGAAGAATTAATGTCTTCCGGATTTTTGAATGCCTCAACAATAGCTGCTGTCTGTATAGACAGTTCTTTATCACAATACTTTTCAAAACCCTTATTGGAAGAAAATACCAAGGCTTCAAACTCATGGCGTTGGATATACGGGATAAACCTGCGATCGTTCACTTCATTCGCCAATGCTTCCTCCAGTGCACTTATCTGCATCGTCGAATCTGCTTTCTTCATGGCATCATCGTATCCTGGCATATTGCTGGGAATTCTGAAAAAATCAACGAAAGTGGTCACAAGCAATTGCCTGCCAGATGTCTCTTTAAGCAAACCATTAATCGTATTCATTAAGTGGGTTGCATTCACATGGCCTCCCCTACCGTGTTTACTTGTCTTTATCAATACAGGAGTAACATCAAATATAGCGTGTCCATTCAACCAAGGACGGAGCACTGTATTAACGAATTCCTGTTCTGTCTGTCCCTCAACTACAATATACAATCGTTTCATTACAACTGTCCTCCTATAAGATTTTTCTCCCATATATCACTCAAACTATAGTCATATTCATCCATCCAAATGGAAAGATTTTTTTGGTCAAGGCGACGGAATACCGTTTGTTCCTTGTCACGGTCAACCACAATAATATCTTCGGGGGCAAAACAATTTACAAGATTAGTGGACTGGGTGGATAAAATCACTTGACAACTACGGGATGCCCGCTTCACCATGGCTGCAAACTTATTGATAGCAGCAGGATGAAGTCCCAATTCTGGTTCATCAATGATGATTATTTGAGGCAGCTTGCTTTGAAGCAGTAATGTCGCCAAAGCTATAAAACGAATGGTGCCATCAGAGAAGCTGTATCCATTCAGATACATATCGGACTCATATTCTTGCCATTCCAATAAAATCTGCCCAGACAAGTTTCTATCTGGCTTAAGATCAAAACGTTTGAAATAAGGAGCGATAGAGCGGACGGTCGCTTCAATCAAATCAAATGATTTTCTGTCTGTTTGATGCAATGAATACAAAAAAGCCGCCAAATTAGAACCGTTTTCCCTCAAAAATGAGTTGTCACTAATCTGACACATTCCCCTCATAGGTGAAGAAGCACTTGTATCGTGAAAATGATAGACTGTAAAACTATTCAGATAAGCCTTCAAATATCCTGCTCTCAATGTTATTTTGGAAATCAAATTGGATTCATCTGTATTGGCATCCCATACCACCTTGTGCCACAAATGATATGCTTTCTCAGAATCCTTGTGATTATTAAAATAATCAGCAGTTTGAGCAATGTAACCTGCACTTGACTGTTTGGGTCGAAGTACAAATTCAAAGGCATTCGTGTTATTGAAATCCATCAACCCTACTATCTGTTCGGAAACTTTTCTCCCCTTATGTAACAAATTGTCAATTCCTCCGTGATCCATCGTATAGTTTCCAAAACGTTGCTGATAAATGGATTTTGCAAGTTCGAAAAAAGAGATGAAATTGCTTTTCCCGACACCATTGGGACCAATAAGGACGTTTAATGCCCTCAATGGCACCATAGCATTCTTTATGGATTTATAATTTTGTATTAGAACTCTTTCAATCATAATTATCTATTTTTTCATCAATACTAATATGACAAAATGATAATAATTTTGTTTTTTCCATCAGACGCAGCATGCAGCGTCTCTATTTTTCAACTTTCAACTTTCAGTTTTCAGTTTTCAACTTTCTCCAGCCACGCCCCGGGCACGTATGCGGTGGCGTAGCGGCCGACGCCTTTCAGCTCCACGACAACCCGTTTTTGGTGCTTGAATTTCATCACCACGCCCTCTACGCCTTCAAATGCGCCACCTGTGACTATCACATGGTCGCCCTCGATGAGCTTCGGGATTTCCGCTTGGTTGACGATGATGTTTTGGTTGCGCGATTCGACGATGATTTTGAAACTCTCCATCTGTCGGTCGGGGACTATCAGATATTCGTTCCGGCCATACTCGTTGGTGGAGAAGTGGTTGTAGTAGGGGGTCATGCCGGGAATCAGCGCCTGAAACCTCAATAAGGTGCGGAAATCGTGAAGCGTGGATCTCAAAAACAGCAGGCCTTTGTCCAATGGCTCCTCTTTGATCTGCCGTATCGGCTTGTTGGTGTTTTCGTCGGTGTATTCTATGCGGTATATTGTCGGAAGATAGGGTTCGAAGCTGCCGTCGTTGAGGGCCACCAGCTTGTCATACACTTTTTTTGCCCGATGGTAGGTGGCGCGGATGGGAAACCAGTGGCGCTCATCCGGGACTGTGCCATTGGTTGAGTTCTCCGTCTGGGCATACTCTACCGACTTCCCGAAGGGGTCATTTTTAAATTCGGGATGGACAGAATTGTTTCGTTCTGCGTTGACAGCCAGGCTGTTATCTTGTCCGTTAGGAATTTTCTCCAATGTTTCCATCATTCCTTAGCGGGTTTGTTTCACGACAAATACCGGTGGAAGACTCCACAGACTACTTGCCGTGGCAAAGTTACGGAAAAAAACTGATATATATAAATATAAGGCAATGTTTTTTGAGGGGAGTTTCGCACTGCGTGCTCAAGGGGAGTCTCACTGCGTTCGAGGGGAGTTGTGTGTTCTGGCGCTCAGAGCGTACAAGTATGCGATAAGTGCGAAAAAAAACAGGAAGACATCGCTGCCTTCCTGTTAGGTTTTTCCATCACTGCCGCGAGGTTTATTTTCCTCCCAGATACTGTGAGCCTAAACGTGACATGGCGCAGCGGAAGCCGATATAGTCGGTGGATTCGTCCTCGTCCATGTATCTTCTTGCACCGGGGGAGCACCAGTAAGGAATGTCTCTCCAGGATCCGCCTTTGTAAACTCGGGCATGGTCACTCACCAAGGAGTACATCGGGTTGTTGTCGCCAGTTTCCTTCGGATACATCAGGTCGGTGGAGCTTTCGTCGCCCGTGATGCCGGTCTTCCAGTCATCTGTATTATATAAGGAAGCCCAGTCACCATCGAGGTAGTTCTTGTTGTCGGCGGAGCGGTAGTTACGTCTTCTGTCATTTTTGAAGTCTGATACCGGCACCATTGGAATCTTACCCACGCTGTCACGCTCAGCAACAGTTCCGTCTTCCAACAGTTTCTTGGTTTCGAAATAGTTACCTCTGAAGGGGTTGAATTCGGAAACGTCATCGTGAGAGGACTGTCTGTAAACATCCATCACCCATTCGGCCACGTTGCCGGCCATGTGGTACAAGCCGTAGTCGTTAGGCCAGCCTGATTTCACTCTCACGGTCTTGAAACCGGCATCGTTCAATGCACCGGCCACACCCATGAGGTCGCCGCGGCCAAGGCGGGTATTGTCGATAAATTCGCCCATATATTTTTTGTCTTCCGTACGGATGGCATGTCCGTTCCAGGGATATACTTTTCTTTCGAGGATACGTCCGTTCACGGTGTTGCCCACCAAACCGTAGGCGGCATATTCCCATTCAGCCTCGGTGGGCAGGCGGTACTTCGGCAGCAGGATACCGTCTTCCATTTTCACATTTCTGAACTCACCGGTGGTGATGTATTGCAGACGGCGGTCGCTTTCACCTTCGTATGACTCGTAGGTCAGGTAGGCGTCGGTGTTGAAATAGCCTTCGGCGCTGGGTTCGGGAACCCAGTCGATATAGCCGTGGTCCACCAATATCTTTTCATTGACACGGTCGGTACGCCAGGCGGCGTAGTTAACGGCTTGCAGCCAGCTAACACCCACCACGGGATATTCTCTGTAGGCGGGGTATCTGAAATAGTTCTCTACGTCGGGCTCATTGTAGCCGAGGCGTTCGCGCCATACATTCTCATCGGGCAGGGCGTTGTCATACACCACTTTCAAGTCCTGGGGAATGAACACGCGTGACAGCCAGTTGAGGTATTCGAGATAGTCAACATTGCTGACCTCGCACTCGTCCATGTAGAAAGAGGCTACGGACACTCTGCGCGGGCTGTTGTTGTTGTCGTGCATAACATCCTCCTCCATGCGGCCCATGACAAAGGAACCGCCTTCGACGAACACCAGTCCGGGGCCGGTTTCCTGTTCGGTGAAAGGATAGACTTCAAAACCTCCGTTTTTGGGGTCGTTGTAGTTCCAGCCAGTGGTAGGGGAGGCTTGTTTTTTGCAAGATGAAAACAGTAATGCGATACTTACAGCGAAGAACAGCATGGATGTTTTGGTGAACTTGTTCATGATTTATGTTTTGTTTTTGATTATAAACGATAATGATAAGGTATTTATTATGTTAGAATGCGGGGCATTCCAATTCTTTGATGGCTTTTCGTTTCTCGGGGCAGGGCAGGAGGAACTGCAGGGAGACCTCGTGGGCGCCGCCGGTAAGGTTAACCAGCTTGCTGACGGTGAGATCGTAAGAATAACCGACACGGATAAACTGGTATTCGACACCTACACTGAAGATGACGGCATCCACATTCTTGAAGCTGTGACGCAGCCAGGTTCCGAGGGTGACGGGGTAGAGGTTGACGTACAAACCTTCGCTCATGTACATGAGGCCGCCTTGGTATTGGAAGATGATGTTGGGACTCAGTGAGACATCACCGAAGTTGTGTTCTTTCTTGCTCTTGCGTTTCACATCGAAGCTGGCGCCCACATGGGCAGTGTGCTTCATGGGCAGTCTGTATCTTTCCTGCTGAATGAAGCTGATGTAGGGCATGTTGAGGTGATGGGCCGCATAGCCGAAATAGACGTTACAAAATCTCAGATTAGTATAACCCAGGAAACCGGCGGCCAGGTCAAAACTGTGGTCAGTGGTGTTTCCCCAGGCAGCCAGATTCTCGTTGGTCTGGTAGATGAAACCGTATTTCGGGTCGATCATATCGCCGAAAGTCAGGTTCTGAGTGTTCAGGATGTTAGCCAGATAGGAGAACTGCAAAGCGAAACGCATGTTGAACTTCTTGCTTACTTTCACTCTGAAGGAGTACATGAAGCTGGCCTCGTATGTTTGGATGGTGGCATCCTGTCCGCAGCGGTCACCGAACGCCAGTACACCGATACCGCCGGCGATCTTGTCGAAATGCTGGTCGTAAGAGGCGGAAAAAGACATGAAAGTGCCCTTCATGGATGGCCATTGGTCGCGGAAGTTGAGCGCAATGCGGGGACAGATGTTCGTGCCCGCAAAAGCCGGGTTCAAATAAAGCGGATTGGCATAGAATTGCGAGAAATGGGCATCCTGTGCATTGACTCCTTGTCCGATGAGAATCAGACAGGTGGTGATAAGTATCAGAATTCGCTTATGCATGTTACTATATTTGTTTTAATCCGCAAAATTACAATTTTTTTCCTTACCTTAATTTTTTCTTTGCACTTTTTTTCTTCCGCATCTATTTTTTTTGCAATTTTGCAGCCAGTTTAACGTTTCATTGATGTGTATTATTTGATGTTGTATTTTAATAACGTTTTATGAGGTCGAAATCTTGGGTCGCTGTCATTTTTTTTATAGTGTTTGTTTTTCAACTTGTTGATATTCAGGCACAAATAATTAAAAAAAATATTTCTATCTCTTGGAAAGAAAATCTGATTTACAAATTGGACGAGGAAAATACACTCGAATTTTTGAATTTTGAGGATGCGATTTCAGATTTCGAATACGGAGATTTGCCTGTTTTTTTTCAAAAAATAGCTGTTGATAACTTTTTTTCAGATTGTGAGGTCGAGCTGTCCAACGAGGTCTATGAACCGCTGGCGTCAGCCGACAGGCATCTGGTTCCGGTCCAATTGTTGAAATCGCAGCTGGAGCCTCGGGTGCGTTGTTATGCCGAGCAGCGAAAACCCTACGCCATCCTGACTTTGCTGCCTTTTGTGGCGGATGCGTCAGGAAATGTCCGTAAGTTAGTCTCCTGTGAGATGACCCTGCGCTTCCACCCCCAAAACAGTGCTGCGAAGTCCACGCATTCATACGCTGCCAACTCGGTGCTGTCTACAGGAACATGGTACAAGGTCGGCGTGACGGAAACGGGACTTTACAAGTTGACTTTCGAGAATTTGACGGAGATGGGCTGGTCGGGCTCGGCAGTACCGTCCTCGTTGATTTCGGTTTTTGGCAATGGCACAGGCCGCTTGTCGGAGGTCTGCGGCACGGAACGTCCCGACGATTTGCTGGAGTTGCCGATTATGGTTTTCGACGGCGGTGACGGCCAGTTCGGTGCAGGCGATTATCTGGTGTTCTATGCCAAGTCGCCACATGCCGTTTCCTTTGATAAGACTACTCGTACTTTTTCCCATCAATATAATATTTATGCGGATTACAGTGGCTATTTTGTCAATTTGAGCGGGGTGGGACAGCATAAGCGGGTGACCACTGCCGAGGCACCTTCGACTTCCTATACGCAGACGGTGACAGATTATCTGGACTACCGCTTCCATGAGGTGGATGAGCTGAATCTGGAGGAAACCGGACAGGAATGGTTCTCTGATTTGTTCGATGTGACTACCCAGCGCAGCTATACCATCACTTTCCCGCAGCTCAGGTCGGAAACGGCCACCTTGACCCTGTCTGTCGCCTCCGTGCCTGTGGCGCCCACTTCCTTCTCGGTGTCGGTGAATGGCGGACTGGTGGGTTCGCTGGCCATTCCCACCATGTCGGGTCTGGCGGCTCGTGTCGAGAAATCTTCATTTTCATTCGTCCCAACCCAGTCATCCTTGAATATCACCCTTACCTACAACCGTTCTTCTTCCATGTCGAAGGGCTATCTGGACTATATTGCGGTGCAAGCGTTATGTGCGCTGTCTTTCAATGGGGGACAGCAGAGTTTCAATAATGGCAGATACGTGTTCAGTAGCTCGGTGAATCGCTATGACTTGGCCAATGCCAGTTCCGCTGTCAGGGTGTGGGATGTGACAGACCCCTCCAAAACCTTCCAGATATCGGGAAGCCTGAATGGCTCCGTCTATCAGTTTGTGAGCGTCGATACCGCCTATCGCCAGTTTGTGGCTTTCGACGGAAGTTCCTATAAGTCGGTGACCCCAATGGGAATGGTGGAAAATCAGAATCTTCATAGCGCTGATAATCAGGTGGATATGATTATTGTGGCCCATCCTGACTTTTGGTCGCAGGCGGAGCAGTTAGCGTCGGTACGCCGACAGGAACAGGGACTGACGGTCAAGATTGTTTCTCCCACGCAAATATATAATGAGTTTTCCTCTGGTATGCAAGATCCTGTTGCCATCAGGGATTATATGAAGATGATTTATGATAAGTCGGGGGGAGTGTATCCCAAATACCTCTTGTTGTTTGGTCGTCCGAGTTATGATTACCGGGGCAGGGTGTCGGGTACCAGTTTGTTTGTTCCGAATTATCAACGTCCTTTGGGACAGAATATTAGCGAGGGTGTATTTCGTTCCAATGATGATTTCTTTGGTATCTTGGACGACGGGGAAGGAGCTTATTCCCGAGGGATGGTGGATGTGGCGGTGGGCCGTTTCCCGGTGTCCACGGCTGCTCAGGCTAACCAGGCGGTGACATTGAGCGTGAACTACACCACCAGCCGCAATTTGGTGGGGGCGCAGTCCTCGCAGGTCTCCAATCTGGCGGATTGGCGCAATGTGATTTGTTTTGTGGCCGATGACGGTGACCAGAATGAGCATTTGAACACGGCCGAGTCGTGCGCGTCTCTCGTGAAAAATGCCAGTAAAACCATCAATTTGGATAAAATTTATTGTGATGCTTATCCTCAGGTTTCCAATGCAGGGGGACAGCGCTATCCGGCGGTGAACTCGGCCATCAACGACCGTATGGACAGAGGGTCGTTGTTCCTGACCTACGTGGGGCACAGCGGCAAGGATGGCTGGGCTCACGAGCGTATCTTGGAGTTTTCTGATATCAATAATTGGAAAAATGCATACAACCAACCGGTTATGATGACATTGTCCTGTGATTTCGGGTGGTACGACCGTACGGAGATCTCACCGGCGGAGGCGTGTTTCTTCAATCCCGGTGGCGGAGCAGCAGCCCTTATCACCACCTCGCGAGTGGCGTATGGTGGCTCGAATGCAAACTACGCGCGCAAGCTGTTCACTAGGTTCTTCGAGCCGGTCAATGGTTCCCGCCGCACTTTGGGGGAGATGAACCGTCAGGCCAAGAACGATTACGGCGGTAACGGCGATGCCATTTCCATGTTCTACTTGTTGGGCGATCCCTCCATGCCTTTGGCTATTCCGCAATACAGGGTGGTGACCGACTCGGTGAACGGGATGGCTGTATCCGCCTTGAATGATACCCTGAAGGCCCTCTCGCAGGTGGTGGTGAAGGGCAGGGTGGTGGATGCTGAAGGCCATACGCTGACGGGGTTCAATGGGAATGTTTTTACTTCTTTGTATGATAAAAAGATGATGGTCAGGACTTTGTCCAATGAGCCTTCGGAAAGTCCCGCTACGGAGTTCGAGGTGCAGAAAAGCGTGTTGTTCAAAGGGAATAACTCGGTGCAAAACGGTTACTTTGAAATCAAGTTCATGATTCCCAAAGATATTAACTATACGTATGGCAATGGCAAATTCAGCTACTATGCGCGTAGCAATAATGCCGATGCGGCGGGCTTTTTCGACTCGTTTGTGGTGGGCGGCAACAGCGGCATCGCATACGCTGATAAGGAAGGGCCTCAGATAGATTTATATCTTAATGATGAAAAATTTGTGAATCAAGGACTTACTAATCCGGATCCTGTGCTGATCGTCAAATTGAAGGATGAGCTGGGCATTAACACCACAGGCAACGGGGTGGGGCATGACTTGGTGGCTATTTTGGATGGTAACAATGATGCACAAATTGTGCTGAACGATCATTTTGAGGCGATTCAGGACAGCTCCAACCAGGGACAGGTGCGCTACCAGTTGCGGGGTTTGTCCACCGGAAAACATGTTGTCAAAATCAGAGCCTGGGATATATTAAATAATGTATCGGAAAAAGAGCTGGAGTTTGAGGTGGCCAACGATGTGGAATTGAGTCTGCAGCATGTGCTGAATTATCCCAACCCGTTCACTACTCATACTTCGTTCTTTTTTGAGCATAATCATCCGGGAGAGAATCTGGATGTGCTGATCCAGATTTTTACCATCAGTGGAAAATTGATCAAGACGATCAGTACAAATATTTTTTCAGAAGGAACCAGAAGTGCGCCGATTGACTGGGACGGAAGGGATGATTTTGGCGACAAAATTGGCAAGGGAACCTATATTTATCGCTTAAGAGTTCGTACCGGTGACGGAAAATTGGCGGAGAAAACAGAAAAAGTTGTACTTTTGTAAAATATTTTGGCAATATTGCCGTTATCATTTTTTATCTTAATATAATTTGAAACAAAAATGAAGAAGACCTTATTGACGTTTGTGAGTTTAATTGTTTTGATATCAATAAGTTATGCGCAGGGATATGATCCGAGTGGCCGCCAAACCAAGCCGACTGCCTCGCAATTGATGGAGAAATACTTTAATCCCATTACCACGGCGGTGCCGTTTTTGATGATAGCCCCCGATGCCCGTTCCGCGGGTATGGGCGATATCGGTAGCTGCAGCTCTGCCGACGCGAACAGCCAGCACCACAATCCATCCAAATATGTGTTTAACAAAAGCAAATTTGGTATATCTTTTTCATACAGTCCGTGGTTGACCAGCCTGAGCAAGTCGTTGGGCATTAGTCTGGCATATTTGGGAACGTTTTGGAAAATCACAGATATGGACGCTATCGCCTTCTCGTTGAGATATTTCCATTTGGGAACCATTGATTTTACCGACGAGTATGGCCAGGTGTACGCCAATCCCAGTCCGAATGAGTTTGCCATCGACTTTACTTACGCTCGTAAGTTGACGGATGTATTCTCCATGGCATTGACCCCTCGTTTCATCTATTCCAATATCACCGCCGGCTATAGCATGTACGATGCCAGTGGCAAACCGGGTTTGGCCGGAGCCGCCGACCTGTCGTTGTGCTATGAGCAGAGTTTCAGAACAAAAGGTATGGAAAATAGCACCGTTCGTTTGGGTGTCAATATCACCAATATGGGAAACAAGATGACCTATTCGTCGAATGCATCACCCGAAGCACGTGACTTTTTGCCGGCCAACCTGAAAATCGGTTTGGGTTATACGATGGATTTTGACGGATATAACAGCTTGTCCATTATGGGCGAAATGAACAAATTGTTGGTGCCCACTCCTCCCAAATATGCGAGAGACTCCCTGGGCAACCGCTATATTGTGGCGGGAAAAAACAACAAAATTTCTTCCGCACAGGGTATTTTCCAGTCGTTTTATGACGCTCCCGGTGGTTTTAGAGAGGAATTGTACGAAATAGCCTGGGCGTATGGTATCGAATATGCTTACAACAACCTCTTGTTTGTGCGTACCGGTGGTTTCTTTGAAAGCAAATACAAAGGTAACCGTAAATATTTGACCTTCGGTGCCGGTTTGCATTACAATATCTTCCAGATTGATGTTTCCTATCTGTTTTCGGTGAGCGATCAGCACCATCCGCTGGAACATACTCTCCGTTTCACCTTGACTTTCGATCTGAAGTCCTTTAATAAGGATGAAATCAAAAAACAGGACAAGCCGCAAGGCCGTATGGACAGATTGTAAAATATATGCTGGATTATGAGAGTGGGTTTCGGTTATGATTCGCATCGTCTGGCAGAAGGTCGGAGATTGGTTTTAGGAGGGGTGGAGATTCCCTTCGGGAAAGGCTGTGTGGCCCATTCCGACGGCGATGCATTGATTCATGCCATTTGCGATGCCCTGCTCGGTGCCGCCGGCTTGTCGGATATCGGCAGCCATTTCCCTGATACCGATAATCAGTATAAAAATATTGATAGCAAGATACTTTTGGCCAAAGTAGTGGAGTTGTTGGATCAGAAAGGATTGAAAATCAATAATATAGATTCAACAATCGTGATTGAACAGCCGAAGATGGCTCCCTATCACGATGCGATGATTCAGACCCTTGCAGGGGTGATGTGTATTGCACCGGGACGACTTGCCATCAAAGCCAAGACCAACGAGAAACTGGGTTTTGTAGGCAGTGGCGACGGTGTGGTCTGCTTTGCCACCTGCACGCTCGCCGAACTGAAAACTGAAAACTGAAAGTTGAAAACTGAAAACTGAAAATTGAAATTTTGAATTTTGAATTTTGAATTTAACCCCTAATAACTAATAACTAATAACTAATAACTATCAACTATCAACTATTAACTATTAACTATCCACTATCCACTATCCACCTACTAACCCCTATCCCCTAACCCCTATCATGTCCCCTCAATTCAAATCCCTCCTCACCCGCACTATTTCCGGCGCTGTTTTTGTGGCGCTGGTGGTAGGCTCGTTTTTTGTGCCTTCGTATTTCCAATTTGCCCTGTTTGTATTCTTTGCCGCGGTTGCCACATACGAATACCTCCACATTGTGGAAACGGACGGGATCAGGTCGCATAAGGTTTTAGGAGTGTTGATGACAGTTTTGATGGTGGAAGGAGGATATATACGGCAAAGTATGAGTTTTGGCTGGTTGTTGGTTGTGCTGCTGATGCTGTCCATTCCAGTAATTGAATTGTTCCGGAAAGGAGAAAAGCCGTTCAACAATATCGCTCACAATTTCTTGCCGGTATTATGGATAGGTGTTCCTTTCACTTTGGCGGGGGTGACCAATGTCATGCTGTTTCAAGAAGAGGCTTTGTTGGCGCTGTTTATCCTTTTGTGGACTTCCGATACTTTTGCTTATTGCGGAGGTTCTTTGTTTGGAAAGCATAAAATGTTTGAGAGAATATCCCCTAAGAAAACTTGGGAAGGCTTTGCCATCGGCGGTTTGTTCGCTTGCGGTGTCGCAGTGGGCTTGTCGTTTGTGCCGTATTTTCATAATGCCCTGTTGTATGAGGCAAGTACGACTTTCAATGTGCTGGCATGGCTGGGTTTCGGCCTCGTTGTCTTTGTGACGGGCACTTTGGGAGACCTGATAGAATCCATGTTCAAGCGCTCTTACGGGGTGAAGGATTCCGGCAACATCATGCCGGGCCACGGCGGCATGCTCGACCGCTTTGACTCGTTCCTCTTCGCCATGCCGTTCTGTATGATTTATTGGGTGTTGATTACATTCATTTATTGATATTAATTCCCTTACGGGAAATGAATGTATGGGAACAATGTGTATTACCTATTGATATTGAATCCCTTACGGGATACAAATGCATAACAATAATCCGCATTCTATTGATATTGAATCCCTTACGGGATAAGGGTGAGAAATGGATAATATGTTATGTACCTATTTTTCCCCGTCAGGGGAATAAATATCAATAGAGGTCGCATGTTGTATTCCATTATACCCTCGTAGAGGGTTCAATATTAATATTTTACAATAACCCGCTCCGCTTCAACAATGCCTCCACTTTGGGTTCGCGCCCACGGAAATCCACAAACATTTGCATGGCCTCGCGACTGCCGCCACGGCAGAGTATGCAATCATGGAATTTCGTTGCAGTTTCTTTGTTGAAGATGCCTGTTTCCTGAAACAGCGAAAAAGCGTCGGCATCCAGCACCTCGGCCCATTTGTAGCCATAATATCCGGCAGCGTAGCCTCCTGAGAAAATATGGGTAAAGGCGGTGCTGGTGCAACATCCCTTCGGTCGTGGGAAAAAATCAACCACTTTCATGGCCTCATGCTCCAAGGCTTCCAAATCGGGATTTACCTCGGCTTCGTCGTGCCAGCACATATCCAGAAAACCGAATGACAATTGGCGGCACGACAGGTAACCCGCTTGGAAATTCTCCATCTCTTTTACCTTCTTGATCAATGTTTCGGGAATAGCCTCGCCAGTTTGATAATGTTGGGCGAAGGATTGCAGGAAATGGATGTCGGAGGCCCAGTTCTCGTTGATTTGAGAGGGCAGCTCTACAAAGTCGCGGGGCACGCTGGTACCCGAAAGGCTGGTATAGGTCACTTCCGACAGCATCCCGTGCAGGGCATGGCCGAATTCATGCATAAAGGTGGTTAACTCGTTGAAAGTTAGTAAGGAAGCTTTGTCTGCGGTGGGAGGGGTGAAGTTCATCACCAGGGATACCAAGGGAATGATGTTTTCTCCTTGCGCGGTCTTGTGCTGTTCGCGGAAAGAGGTCATCCAGGCTCCTCCTTTTTTGTTCTCGCGAGGGAAGAAATCGAGATACAAAACAGCGATGATCTGGTCTTTCCGATGGACGAAATAGGTTTTTACATCTTCTTGATAGACAGGTATTTCTTTGGTTTCCACAAAATCCAGGTCATACAGCTGGTGCGCTAAACCGAACACGCCCTCAATCACTTTGTCCAGCGGGAAATACACTTTCAGCTCTTCTTCATTGAAATTGAATAGGCTTTCTTTCTGTTTTTCAGCATAATACGACATATCCCAGCGTTCAAAATCGCCTTCAAATCCCATTTTTCGGGCGAAATCCACCATCGACTGCATTTCTTTTTCGGCGCAAGCTCGGGAGGGTACTTCCAGTGTGTGCAATAACTCGTACACATGGGCTTTGTCCTTGGCCATGCGTTCGGTGAGCACGTAGGAGGCGTAATCGCTGAAACCCAACAGTTTGGCGATTTGTTTGCGCAGCGAGGCAATTTCATAGACCAGCGCGCTGTTGTCATGGTTGTCGTGGAAGCAGCGTGAGGAGTAGTGCATGAAGAATTCCTGGCGCAACTCCCGGTCATCGGCATATTTCATGATGGCCTGGTAGCTGGGCATGGTGAGGTCGAAAAGCCAGCCGTCCAAACCCTTGGCTTTGGCCTTGTTGGCGGCAATGTCGCGGGCACTTTGCGGCAAGCCTGCCAGCAGTTTTTCGTCGCTTATATGTCGGGTGAAAGCGTGGGTGGCGGCCAGCACGTTGTCGCTGAACTGCAGGGTGAGCTGCGACAGACGCATGGTCAGTTGGTTATACTCTTTTTTTTCGTCGGGACTGAGTTTTGCACCGTGGCGGATAAAGTTCCGGTAGCTTTTCTCCGTCAGCATCCGCTCCTCTTCATTTAAGCCTTCCCGCTGTTCATATACCTCGTTAATCCGTTTGAACAGTTTTTCATTCAGTGTGATTTCGTTGTAAAAGGCTGTCAGTTCAGGTTGGATTTTCTGGGCCAGTTCTTGCAATTCCTGGGAGGTGTTGCACACCAGCAGGTTAAAGAAAATATCGGAGATACTGCCCAGCATTTCTCCTGAGCGGTCCAAAGTCGCGACAGTATTATTGAAGGTCGGTGCTTCAGCTTGGTCAGTAATGGCTTGTATTTCCTTTCTTGCCACTTCCAGGGCGTGATGGAAAGCCGGTTCATAATGCTCCGTCTTGATCAGGTTGAAAGGCGGGGTCTGGTATGGCGTTTGCCACGGAGAGGTTAAGGGGTTGTTCATGGGGCGATGGGGAAGCTGAAAGTTGAAAACTGAAAGTTGAAAACTGAAAACTGAAAACTGAAAACTAAACTCTAAACTCTAAACATTAAACATTAGAACTCTGAATTTTGAATTCTGAATTTTGAATTCTGAATTTTTAATTCTCAGTTCTTAATTCTTAATTCTTAATTCTGCCCCCTATCCCCTGTAACCTGCAACCTGTCTCCTGTCCCTTGTATTCCTGATCACAGCACGAGCATCAAAATATACCTCGGCGTAAGCGGAGTGCGGATTTCCTGGTTGTCGCGGATGGTGAGTGGGGTGGGGCTGATGATCTCGTTCATCTCGTAAAGATTGCCTTCGTTGCGGTTTTGCTGTTGCTCCAAGGCTGTTTTCAGGTCGGGTACGATGTTGTTGGCGAAAGCGATGATGATAAGGTCGGAAGCCAAGCCTTTGACTGAAGGATAGAGAGAGTTGTGGGGGGAGAAGACAAAACTGCAGCTGTGGGCGATAAGGGCGTCGCTGAATACTATGGCTGCATCCGCGGGGGTGTTGACGTCAATGGCATCCACGTAATTTATATTGTTGGCTTTCAGTACATTGACAAATTGTGGTTTGGTGTTGAGCAGCACAGGATAATTCTGCACTTGAAGTAATTTCACCAGGCGGCTGACAAATTGCTCCTTGGTGCAGGGCACGTATTTGCCCCCCAAAGCGCGGAATTGAACCACAAAATCACGCACCAGGTCATCGCTGGGGGTGATGAAGTCGTCGGACAAGTCCAGGTTAGGGTAGCGATTGACACCCTTGGCCGATAAAGCGTGCCGGATGTCTTTGCGGATGGACTCTTTCGAGGTGGTTAAACTGCTTTCAGTACTTAAAGTTTCCATGATGTTGGTATGTTATGCCTGTTGTGTGGCAGTTTCGTTGTCATTGGGTTCGTTAGCGTCAGCGGTGTGATGGTCTGCGTCGGTGATGGTTGTGCCGGCATTGTCGTTTGGACGGGCACTATCGTCTTTGTTGGTATCACCGCTAACAAGTTCTTCATGATGGCCGAAGGGGCGTTTGCCGAAGATTTTCTCCAGATCTTCGGCGAAGATGACCTCGCGGTCCAGCAGCAGCTGGGCCAGCTGGGCGTGTTTCTCCTTGTTGGCAATCAGTATTTCCTTGGCTTTGTTGTAAGAGCTTTCAATCAGTTTATGCACTTCTTCGTCAATCTCCTGGGCGGTTTTTTCGCTGTAGGGCTTGGTGAAGGTGTAGTCGGACTGGCCGGTGGAGTCGTAATAGCTGATATTGCCTAATTTCTCATTCAGGCCATAATATGTGACCATGGCGTACGCCTGTTTTGACACACGTTCGAGATCATTGAGGGCGCCGGTGGACACTTCGCCGAAGACTACTTCCTCGGCGGCGCGGCCTCCCAGAGTGGCGGTCATCTCGTCGAACATCTGGCTGAAAGTGGTGATTTGGCGCTCTTCGGGCAGGTACCAGGCAGCGCCGAGGGATTTGCCACGAGGCACAATGGTCACTTTCACCAAGGGAGAGGCGTGTTCCAGCAGCCAGCTCACGGTGGCGTGGCCCGCCTCGTGGTTGGCGATGACTTTTTTCTCTTGCGGCGAGATGATGCTGCCGCGTTTCTCCAAACCACCCACGATACGGTCGATGGCGGCGAGGAACTCTTCCTTGCCCACACTCTTCTTGCTGTTGCGGGCGGCAATCAGGGCAGCTTCGTTGCACACATTGGCAATGTCGGCGCCGGAGAAACCGGGGGTCTGCTTGGCGAAGAAGTCCAGATCGACATCGGAGTTGAGTTTCAGCTTGCGCACGTGTACCTCAAAGATACCTTTTCGCTCGTTGAGGTTGGGCAGTTCCACATGAATTTGGCGGTCGAAGCGGCCGGCACGCAGCAGGGCGCGGTCCAGCACATCGGCACGGTTGGTGGCGGCGAGGATGATGACCCCGGTGTTGCTCGAGAAACCGTCCATCTCGGTCAGCAACTGGTTGAGGGTGCTCTCCCGCTCGTCGTTGGCCCCGCTCATGACATTTTTGCCTCTGGCACGGCCAATGGCGTCAATCTCGTCGATGAAGATGATGCAAGGAGCTTTCTCCTTGGCAGTACGGAACAGGTCGCGCACGCGTGAGGCGCCTACTCCGACAAACATCTCCACAAAGTCGGAACCCGACAGTGAGAAGAAGGGAACCTTGGCTTCGCCAGCTACAGCCTTGGCCAGCAGGGTCTTGCCTGTTCCCGGAGGGCCTACCAGCAGGGCTCCTTTGGGGATTTTTCCGCCCAAAACGGTATATTTCTGCGGATTTCTCAGGAAGTCCACAATCTCTTCGATTTCGTATTTGGCCCCTTCCAAGCCGGCAACATCCTTGAAAGAAACATTCAATTGTGAGGTCTCGTCGAACAGCTGCGCTCTGGATTTGCCGATGTTGAAGATGCCCATTCCAGCGCCACCGCCGGCTCCTCCACCGCCTCGAATGGAACGGGTGGAGTAGAATAATAGCACTAAAATCAGGATGGTGGGCAGCATCCAGAAAATGAGTTCAAAACCCCAGCTTTTGCTGTTGTCTTCGGTAGTGGAAATCTCGTATTCCTGCTCCAGCTGACTGCGTGTCAACGAGCTGTCACTGGCCAGAGCATTGTTGATGGCCCGCTCTTGTGTGGCCTTCAGGTTTTCGTTAAATACTTGATAATCAGTGGTGACAATGAAGAATTGAGGACCTGTGAGGTTGTTCTGTTTCCGCAGGTTCTCATAGTCGCTTTTCGTTTTGATAGCTTCTTCTTTCAGGTAGATGTTCACTCGGTCGTTCTTCTTGACATACTCCAGTTTGTCGATGTCTTTGGCCACCACCATCTTGTTGAAACGGCTGTTGTCGATTTCGGTGGCGGGTGTTTCGGCGGTAAAGAACCAGTAGGCCAGCAGTGCCGCCGCCACAATCAAATAGACGTAGGTCAATGTGAATTTCGGCTTCTTGTTGTTGGCGTTGCTGGGATTCGGCCCTCCGAAGAAGGAAGAGTCGCTGTTTTTTCTTTTATTTTGTGTTTTTTGATTTGCCATGGGTTGTTTTTGGGTTACTGGGGGGGGTAGAATTAAGAACTGAGAATTCAGAATTCAAAATTCAGAGTTCTAATGTTTAATGTTTAGAGTTTAGAGTTTAGAGTTTAGTTTTCAGTTTTCAGTTTTCAGTTTTCAACTTCACTAATTGATTCTCTGGATTTCCGCATCGCTATACAGATTCTCGAGCTTGTAGTATTCGCGGGCTTCGGGTTGGAAGATGTGGACCACCACGTTGAAATAGTCCAGCAGGATCCATTCGCCATTTGTTGTTCCTTCCACATGTTTGGGCAGGGTGTTGGCGTAGCGCTTGGTGGTTTCCTGCACAAAATCGCACAAAGTCTCCACATGGGGCTTGGAGTTGCCGCTGCAAATGATGAAATAATCGAAAAATACGTGGTTGATTTTCTTGAGGTCGATGCTCACGATATCGACGCCTTGTTTTTCTATAAGTGCCTGGATGATAAGTTCTTCAATCTTTCCTTCGAATTCTTTGACTTCTGCTTTTACCTTGATTTTCTTTGCCATATAAAATATTATTGATTTATTCAAACTAATCTGCAAAGATACAAATTTTTTTAATGTGCCAATGAGGTAATGTGCTAATGTGCTAATTAATTGGGTTAGGAGGTTAGAAGATTATGTTTAGTGTTTAATGTTTAGTGTTAGCTTGTAGAGCCGCATCGCATGCGTCCATCGCTTTTGAATTTTGAATTTTGAATTTTGAATTCTGAATTCTGAATTCTGAATTCTAACCACTAACCACTAACCACTAACCCCTATTCCCTACTGTTAATAACTATTCATAACTTTTAACACATATTTGCCTTCAATGACTTTTATTATTTGTACATTTGCAGACTATGCATATTTATAGGATAATTTAAAAACTGATTGAAAATCAAATCGTTAAATCATATAATTATTCATCAAAACAAATCAAAATGAAAAAATTCTACGTTCTGAAAATCATGATGGCGGTCATGCTCGTAATGCTGATGACCGTCGGGAATGTGTTCGCCGACAGAGGTTGGGTGCAAGTAACTTACAATTCCAATTTGTCGGTGGGTGACACCATTATCATTGCTGCCGCTCCTACCACTTCTTTCAACAAGGCAATGGGAGGCCAACTCTCAAACAACCGTGCTGCGGTTGAAATTATGAGAAGTGGTGAAATGATTACTTCGATAGGTTCAGCGTGTATATTTATTGTTCAGGCGGGCAATGTACCCGGTACATTCGCTTTTTTCGACCCCAACCAAGGTCCCAATGGCGGATATTTGTACGCGGCAGGTGGTTCATCCGGTAATTATCTGAGAACAAAAGATACGTTGGATGTTGAGGGCCGAAGCAACTGGAGTATTATTTATACAGATGATGGTGCGATTGAAAGTATTGTGGCTCAAACAGCAGCGACAAGTCGTAAAAATATGCGTTATAATGATTACAACGATATTTTTTCTTGCTATACATCGGGTCAGCAGGATATAACACTTTACCGTTACGAAGAGGTTCAGATTGCGGTGTCTGCCCCGGAATTTAGCCCTGCTGGCGGTTCCTATACAACGCCCCAGACGGTGAGCATTAGCTGCGCTACTCCCGATGCAAACATCCTTTATACTTACGATGGCAGTTATCCCGGTACCAATGGTTTGGAATACAGCGCTCCTTTGACCATCTCCACCACCACCACATTGAAGGCTGTGGCTATTGTGGGAACTGATACCAGTTTAATGAGCCAGGCAACTTATGTATTCCCCTTCGCCAATATTGCTGCTTTCAAGGCGATTCATGCTGATAATCCCAATAACACTATCGATAATGACTATAATCAATATACCATTGCCGGGGATGTAACGTATGTGTTCAGCAGTGGAAGATACATGTACGTAAAGGATGCTACCGCCGGATTGCTGATTTATGATAATAATCCCGCAATCATTACGAATCAGTATACTGATGGAGATGTGATTTCAGGCGGTTTGCAGGGCAAATATAGTAAATATAATGGTCAAGTGGAATTGGTTCCGACTGTTAATCCTGCCACTTCTTCCAGTAATACCGGTGCTGTACAACCTGTTGTGGTCACTATAGCCGACTTGTTAGCCAATTATAATGACTATGACGCCCAGCTGATTACATTGGAGAATGTGACTTTCCCCGGTGGTTTTTCGGGAGCTTCCCAAACCACAATTACCCAGGACGGAAGTTCAGTGGTCGTATATAAACTTTTCTCTGCCATTCCGTTGGATACCACTTTGCCAGCAGGTACGGTGACCAATGTGACAGGTTTGGTGGGTAAATACAACAATAATGTTCAGATTTATCCTCGTGGCAATTTTGACTTGTCGGCTGCTCCTCAGCCCGAAATGCCGTCACTTACAGTTACCGGTATTGCCGATGGTGATGAATACTCCACCTTTGATACTCTGCATGTGAATTTTGACATCCAGAACTTTACCCTGACCAATATCCTGGGCATGGGTGGCGATGGTTACCTGAAACTGGAGGGAGCTCTGTTTGCGGCAGTGGGTTTGGACAATCCCACGTATTTAAATGCGACAACGTTACCTGTCTTTTTGAATGCGGTGTTATCTCCGATTCCGGCAGGTACCCATACGGTTTCTGCTTCTTTGGTGGATATGAACCAGCAACCCTTGACTCCTGCTGTTTCACAGACGGTGACCTTCACGGTGACCGCACCGGCTGCAGAGGCTCCTGTGTTCAGTCCGGTGGCAGGCCTGTATGCCGGCAATGTGGAGGTTGCCCTGACTTGTGCTACTCCAGGCGCTGAAATTCGCTATACCATTGATAACACAACTCCTACAGCTACTTCCACTTTATATCAGAATCCTTTCACTTTGAATGAAACCGCTACAGTCAAAGCCAAGGCTTTCATGAACAGTCAATACTGGCAGGACAGCCCCGTGGCCGAGGCATCATACACCATTGTGAACGAGCCTACCTTGTCCGTTGATCCTGTTAGTTTGACATTCAGCTCCACTCAGCTCACAGGCACGGTCAATATCAATAGTGCATCTTTGACTGATGCTATTACTATTAGCTGTGACAATTCACACTTTACCTTGTCGGAATCCTCTTTCCCGGCCAATGTGGGTAACACTTCGTTCACTATTACTTACGACGGACTGGAACCTGCAACCGGCACGGTTACTGTGAGCAGCGGCACGTTGAGCACACAGATTGCCCTCGTGGCCACCGCCAAGCTTCCAACTCCAGTCATCGTTCCGGAAAATGGTACCACAGATACCCTGATTACAGTAACTATGAGCAGTACCGTGATGGGTGCCACTATCCATTATACTATTGATAATACCGAACCCACTACCACCTCTCCCATATACGCCGAACCCATTATTCTGAACACTCCGGGTACCTATACCTATAAGGCCATTGCCATGAAGGAAGGTTGGGAGAATAGTGAAATGACCACTGCCACTTATACGGTGGTGGCTCCTGTTGTTCCGGGAATCGACACCATTATGTACGCTGTAGGTTTCGAGGCGGAAGAAGGCTTTACTGCTACGCAAACCTATAATAGCCCGAATGTTATTTATACCGGCGCCGAAGGCCAGCAGTGGGGAACATATTATGGCACTCCCAGTACAAACTATAATATTTGTGGTGGACAATCCATGCAGATGCGTTGGTATGAAAGTAATCCCGAACGCTTGGGCTATACCTATACCAATTTTGACATACGCAATGTCACCTATGTTACTTTTGAAGCCAAGAATAACACTGGTCTGAATTTGAAAGTTTCATATTCCATTGATGGTGGCAATACATACGTGGGTGATTCTGTTTATACCCTGCAGACTCAAAGTCACAATTATCGTTACGATGTGAGCGCAACCGGTGAATACGATTTTGTCCGTCTGAAATTTTCCGTTGTTTTACCTGAACCTGCACCTTCATCAGGTACGCACAAGCTGGTTATCGACAGCGTGGTGGTGTTCGGCGTTCCCGGTGTGGTGGCGAATGTGGTGGAAACTCCTGTTATCTCTCATAATAGCGGTACTTATTATGAGGCATTCGATGCTACTATCACCTGTGCTACTGATGATGCTGTGATTCGTTATACGCTTGACGGAACAGAGCCTACCGAAACCTCTACCGTATATTCAGCTCCTATCCAGATCAGTACTACAACTACGTTGAAAGCCAAGGCTTGGAAAGAGGGATATACGCCCAGTTTCGTGACAAGTGCTACCTATAATTTCCCGCCCGAAGTGGCCAATATCGCCGCTTTTAAGGCTACCAGCACAGCTACAAGCACTGTGGTTTACAATATTACTGGCGATGTGACCTTCGTCTTCCGTCATGAAAGATATATTTTCATTGAAGATGAATCCGCCGCGTTGTTGATTTATGACAACAGTACTCCTGTTATCACTACTACATATAACGAGGGTGATGTGATTAACGGTGGCGTTTTCGGCTCATATACGCTGTTCAATGGCATGGTGGAAATGGTACCTGCTCGCAATACCGCTGAAGCTACCGGTACTCCTGTCACTATTACTCCAATGGTGGCTACCATCCCGACTTTAGTGTCACAATATAGCACGCTTGAAAGCCGATTAGTGACCATTGAGAATGTGACCTTTATCGGCAACAAGAAATTTGTCAATGGAACCGACACCCTCCAGTATTACAACCGCTTCAATACTATTACCAATAATCCAGAAACTGGTGAAACGGGTTCTATCACTGGTTTCGTAGCTAGTTACAATGGTCAGGTGCAGTTGTATCCTCGCGATGACAACGACTTTGTGATTATTCCTCCTGTGATGGATCAGGTAGCCACACCGGTGATTACTCCTGCTTCTGGTACGTATGAAGGCAGTGTGAATGTCAGCATCAGCTGTGCAACAGAAGGCGCGATTATTTATTACACCTTGGATGGTACAGATCCTGATGAAAATTCCGGAGATTATGGCGGATCATTCGTGATTGCCGCAACTGACGTTCAGGCTTCACCTGTTACGGTGAAGGCCATCGCCATGAAGGCCGGTATGCTGAATAGCGAAATTGCATCGGAAACTTATACGATTACTCCTGTTGGCATCCATGACATCCAGCAGCAGGTAAGCATCTATCCCAACCCGACTACTGGTGATGTGACCCTTGACCTGTCAGGACTGAATGCCAAGACAGTTGAACTGTTCTCCATGAACGGTCAGTTGTTGAATACAGTGGTACCCACTGTTGAAACCATGACCTTGTCATTGAACCAGTATACTGCAGGTATCTATTTCGTTCGCATCCACAGCGACAATGCCGTAACCACACAGAAGATTGTGAAGAAGTAATCCTCATGTTTAGACGGGTTCGTCTTGTCTATACAAATAAAAAAATTCAATTTTGTTATCGGTAGAGACGCGATTAATCGCGTCTCTACTAGTTTGTAATTAGCACATTAAATAAAATTCAAAGTTCAGAATTCAGAATTCAAAATTCAATTTGCTAATTTGCTAATTAACTAATTTGTTAATTCATTGGCACATTAGCACATTAATCGGTTCCCTTCATTGAACAGATAATCCGCAATCGACAGGTTGGGCACAAAGCCGATGCGGTCCTCGAAAATCTGGGTGTAGGCGGGATGTTGGAAGGGATAATCCGCTTTGCGGCACAGCTTGGGATGTATGGCGTTTCGCAGGTCGTCAATATCTTCCCTTTGCGTGTAATCTGAGATAAATTCAGTGGTGCGCTGAGGCTGGAAGTCCTTTCCGAAAAGTTTCAGAATGACCTGCATCAGCTCCAAATTGAAATCGAAGAGAAAATCATATTTCTTTTCGTAAAACGGTCTGATATAATCTTGAAAATAAAGGAAATACGGACTGCTGTTATAGGCGGTGTCCAAGGTCTTCCAGTGCAGCCTATGCCATGGGGTGGCATAGTCGATCCGGACATCCAGAATGGGCATTTTGGATGAGACATGCACTACGGGAATGGATAGTGCCTGCACCCCGTTGGCGGTGGCAATCAGGGCGCGGTTGCGGTATGTTTGTTTGATATAATGCTCGCAAACCTCCAGTGTCACTGGACCTTGCATACATTTCAAAATGTATTCGACAGGGGGGAGGTAGGCGGTGGAAAGCAGCGTTGTTTTCATTGTCAAAATTTGAAGCGGCAAAGATAGCATTTTTCTGTTACGTATTAGCACATTGAAAAATTTTGTATCTTTGCAAAAATTTAGTACTATGGACATAAAGTATTCTGATGAGTTGAAATATGCCATTGAGGAGGCGAAGAAACTGGCCGTCAGCTACCGTTCCCAGTCTGTGGGAGTGGAGCACATCATGGTGGCCCTGCTGAAGTATGACCAGTACTCCGAGATGCAGCAACTGTTTGATATATTTAAGATTAACAAGGTGAGTATCCGCACCAAACTGGAAGAGATGCTGGAGAATAACGAATACAAAAGTGAGGTTTCGGCCGAGAATATCAAGCTGAATATCCAGGCGGAAAACACCCTGCGCCGCTCCTTCCTGCTGGCACGTGAATTGCGCAGCGAAATTGTGGAAGCCCAGCATTTTCTGCTGGCGGTGATGCGCGACAATGGCAATGATGCCAACAGTGTGGTGAAAATGTTGCTGAAACGAGCGGGTATGACCTACGATTCGTTAGTGTCGGAGATTCGGCACGAGGCAAAACGTGAGGATGAGGGTCCCATGTCTGCCGGCACCGATGAATACGACGATGATGACGACCGCCGCACAAGTCCCCGCTCCACCAAGGGGGCGAAGGCTTCGGCAACTCCGATGTTGGACAGCTTCGGCAAGGACCTGACCAAATATGCTCAAGAAGGCAAGCTGGACACGATTGTGGGGCGAGAGAAGGAGCTGGAACGTATTGCCCAGATATTGAGTCGCCGCAAAAAGAACAACCCTGTGCTGATTGGTGAGCCGGGGGTAGGCAAGTCCGCTATTGCGGAGGGCTTGGCCATGCGCATTGTTCAGGGCAAGGTGTCCAGAACCCTGCATGGCAAGCGGGTGGTGAGCCTCGACATGGCCTCGCTGGTGGCTGGCACCAAGTACCGCGGCCAGTTCGAGGAGCGTATCAAGACCATTCTCACCGAGCTGGAGAAGAATCCGAATATCATCCTCTTCATCGATGAATTGCACACGATGGTGGGGGCCGGCGGCTCCCCAGGCAGCCTTGATGCTTCCAACATGTTCAAGCCGGCCTTGGCGCGTGGCGAACTGCAGTGCATCGGCGCCACCACCCTCGACGAGTACCGCCAGTACATTGAGAAAGACGGTGCCCTCGAACGCCGCTTCCAGAAAATCATGATGGAACCGACTACCCCCGAAGAGACGGTGGTGATTCTGAACAATATCAAAGACAAATACGAAGACCACCATCTGGTGCGCTATTCCGACGAGGCTATCAACGCCTGCGTCAGCCTCACTACTCGCTATATCACCGACCGCTGTCTGCCCGACAAGGCCATCGATGCCCTGGATGAGGTGGGCTCCCGCGTGCATCTGCTCAATATCAAAGTTCCGGAGGACCTGATTCAGCAGGAAAAGGAAATCGAACAGTATAACCAGCTGAAAAACGAGGCCATCAAGGAACAGCAGTATAACGCCGCTGCCGGTTACCGTGACAAAATCAAAGAGGCAGAGGTGCGTCTGGCGGAGATGAAGCGGGAATGGGAAGAGAAAGAGGATCTTGAGCGCCCCACTGTCACCGAAGAGGATGTGGCCGAGGTGATTGCCATGATGACAGGTGTGCCAGTGAAACGTATCGCCAAAAACGAGGGCGAGCGGCTGATGAAGATGGCCGATGAGCTGCAAGGCAAGGTTATTGGCCAGGATGACGCTATTGTGAAGATTGCCAAGGCAATACGCCGTAACCGCGCGGGTCTGAAAGACCCGAATAAACCTATCGGTACGTTTATTTTCTTGGGACCGACGGGTGTGGGTAAGACTTATCTGGCCAAGGTGTTAGCAGAGTATCTGTTTGATTCACAGGATTCTATTGTTCGTATCGACATGAGCGAATACATGGAGAAACATACTGTTTCGCGTCTGATAGGCGCGCCTCCGGGTTATGTGGGCTATGAAGAAGGCGGCCAGCTGACCGAGAAAATCCGCCGCAAACCTTATTCCATCGTTTTGTTAGATGAGATTGAAAAGGCTCATCATGATATCTATAATGTTCTGTTACAGGTATTTGACGATGGACAGTTGACCGACGGTATAGGCCGCAAAGTGGACTTCCGAAACACCATCATCATCATGACTTCCAATATCGGCTCGCGCGAGCTGAAGGATTTCGGCACGGGTGTTGGTTTCAGCACTTCGGCAACCGACGCAGCGAAAGACAAGGTAGCCCAAGGTATTCTGGAAAATGCCCTGAAGCGGAATTTCGCTCCCGAATTTTTGAACCGTATCGACGATATCATCTATTTCAATAGTTTGGAAAAAGAGGATATTATTAAAATTATTGATATTGAATTAGTTAAAGTGTTGAACCGTGTGCGTGCCATGGGTTTGGAGGTGGAAGTGACCGACAAGGCCAAAGAGTTGCTGGCAGACCATGGCTGGGATATCAATTTCGGGGCCCGTCCGCTGAAACGTGCCATCCAGAAGCATGTGGAGGATGTGCTGGCAGAGGAGATTTTGGTGCAGACCTATCCCGAAGGCACCAAGGTGGTGTTGGATTATGACGATGTAACCGAGGAAATGAAAGTGATTCGAGCAGATGAGTGACAAAATAGAGATTTGGTGGAAGAAATTCAAGGTCTTGATGGCCGAGATTTTCCATTGGCTTTATCCTTATCAGATTTTTGAGGAGGAGCCGATGGAGTTCCGTTTTGTCAATATCCGTCGCCCGAAGATGCGCTATGAAATTAAGAAACGTTTCCTGTCCTTCACCATCAAGAGCAAGGACGACGGTTTCAAATACGCGTTCTTTTTGCTGATACTTGCGTTGATGTTCCTGATGCCTTATTTCAGCCGGAATGTGGGCATTTCCACCCGAGAATGGCAGCAGAACGAATACTCGGAAGCGGTGTATCGCTATTATCAGACAGGGGATGATACTTTTAAGACGATGCCGCAGTATGTCACCAAGGGACAGACTGCCGATGTGTTGCTGGTATCGGCGGCGCATGCATTGGGTTTCAAGAATATTTTCAGAATAAAACACCGTCTTTCTGCCTTGTTGGGCTGGCTGCTGATTGTGGTGGCAGGCCTGTTTTTGGCGAAAAATGTCAGTTGGCGCAGCGCGTTCTTCTGTTCGTTGCTGCTGTTCTGCACCCCTCGTTTTTTGGGCTATACTTTCGGCAATTATAACGACAGTCTTTTTGCGCTGGCGTTTTTCTTCACCTTGTTCCAAATCTGGCAGTTCTGTTATGATTTCCCCTTGATCCGCTGGATTCGGGTGGTCGGGATTTTCCTGGGCATGTTGGTGGCCACCACCACCTCGCTGAGCGGTTTCGCGCTGTGTGAGCTGTTCTTCTTCTTCACCATCATTTATTATGTGGTGAAAAATCCCATGAAGAAGTTTTTCACCGGGCAGTATTGGGTGTCGCTGCTGACGCTGATCATGATTGTCGGGGCAACCTCCTTGCTGGTGGTCTTGATGAACCTGATTCTTTCACCGGGATTCCAGATACAGGATTTGCGGGGCGGTGACAGGTTCATGCAGATGTTTGTGGCCACATCGCAGCAGTTACCCCAGTTTTTCGAAGGGAAAACCATCAGTATAGCGCAGCCTCCGACTAATTATGTCGTGAAATATGTCTTTATCACCACTCCTTTTGTGGTGATTCTGGGTTTGCTGCTGTGTGTGGTGTTTTTCAGAACCATACTGAAGGAGTTCTCGCTGTTCACCACTTTCGCGCTGACTTTCACCATCTTGTATTTGTTGTGGTCGTTTTCGTCCAAGTATATGGGATCGGACATTGTATGTACGGTGATTTTCATGCTTTTGCCTTTGCTGGTGATGTTGTCGACCTTGGGGTATGAGGCGGTGTTGCTGAAGGTGGACGACCGATATACCAATGCGGTGATTGTGGTTCTCGCCATTTTCCTGATCTGTCTTCCGTTGCGACATATCATTTTCAACCGTCCGTTGACCCTGTGTTATTTCAATGAGGTGTCAGGCGGCATTCATAGTGCGGCAGACAGATATGAGCTGGATGTCAACAGCCAGTCGTCGACGGTAGCGGGACAGTGGTTCACCGAATATTATGCGGGGGTGCGTGACAGCGTGAACCATGAAACGGAGTTGTTGCGCGACTCGTTATTGTTGCGTAAGGATTCATTGGAAATAACTGATTATCAAATAGATTCAATTCTTTTGGCCTGGCAGGGAGAACCGGTGTCGGTGTATACCAATGCCAACGAAGCTTTTTGCCGGATGTTGGCCAGCGACAATCCCGATTTGCAAGTGATTCGCTCGGATGTGCATTCGATGGATGAGCTAGAAGGGGACTATTACATTTTGTTCGGGAACCGTACTGGATTGTTCAAACAGACGGACAGCGCGTTCCACACTATCGGCTTGGAAAGGGTGCCGGTAGTATCTTTTTTCAAAAAAAATCAAAATCCTGGCAACAAAAATGAGGAAATTACGTCTATAGAAAAAACGAATAATAACAATAAAACTTTATAATCATGAAAAAGCTCTTATTCATCGCAGTGTTGGTGTCCGTGATGGGCATAGCCATGGGACAGCAGGTTGTCAATGGTGTGTACCAAGGCTCTCCTGGCAGCTTTATGTATCTGCCTACTACTGCTCCTGCGGGAGGCTGGGAAAACTCATGGGTGAAACCAAAGCGTTATGCTGATGGCGATAATTTTATTGCCACTGGCGGTACGGCTCAACCCAATATGGGCACAGGTGCGACATTAGGTGCTGTAACGACAGGTAGTTATACTCACCGTTTTGTTGTTACGTCGGATTCAACGTATTCCCCGTCAAATGATCCCTGTTTCAGAAGCGACCAGGCCCTGGGATATAATAACAAACCCATATTGGCAGAAGCATGGAATACTGATTTATATCCGGGTACATTTGTGGATTCTGTGATTCAGATGGGTGGATCGGGTGGAGTCACCAGTGGTTTACATGCCCAGGAATTATTGTATTCATTTGTTCCGGATACAAATAATCCTGTATTGTTGTTACAGTTCGCTTTTGTGACGGAGAATGCGTTACATAGCACCTATGCGCCACGTAATCCCGGCGTTGAGTTTGCTGTTTTGGCACATAATACGCCCAATTATTTGCCGCTGGGATATTATCCAGGGACTAACAAACCATATTCCCAATTCTTTTTCGGCACCCCATTGGGGGAAGGCGCTTCTGGGAATGATGCTCGTAATACCCCATCGCCAGTAATGCCATACCTTGTCCCGAAAGGGAATTGCCAATGTTCAAAGGATTATATATACACTTTCCCTTATGTTGTTGTGGCCTTCAATTTGACTGAACAGGCACGCAACCATCAGGCCGTTGATTTCCGTGTAAGAGAATGGGCATGTAATGCCAGTGTTCATTGGGCTTATTGCTACTTTACCGCCAAGATGATTCCTGCTAAATTACAGGTGAAATATTGTGGTGGAGACACACTCTTCATGAGTATACCATGGGGATTTGATGATGCCACCTATCGGTGGTATAATGGTACAGATTCGGCACATGTCTCTTATGTTGATATTGATGATCCCGGAAACTGGGTTTTCTCCGGAAGTACCTCTTATCGTCCTAAATTACGGGCTAATCCGGAGAAACCTTATTATCGCTGTGAGGTTGTATCCCGTACAGGAGTGCCTTTTACCTACGAGGCAACGGTGAATTATTATCTGTTGCGTCCATCTTTTACGGTGGAGGACAAAGCGTTGACTTCCGAGAAGAATTGCGATTTAGGAGTGGTACTGCACAATACCAGTGAAATCGGTGTTGTTCGCCCGAACGGAAATGGCGGGGTTGACACAACTTGGCAGAACTTGGAACTTAATCCGGAACAGTGTACCTGGGATTTTGGCGACGGCACTCCCGAGGTTCACGGCTTTGAACCAGCACATATTTATGCCCAGCCAGGTACTTATACCATCAAGTTGCATATCACGGACTATGAAAGAGTATGTGTGTCTTCGGATGTGGATACTACTGTAACATTGTTGTCCGAATACATGGAAAAACAATATTCAGCAGATACGGCTACCACCTGTGAGGGTAAACTCCCCTACTATTATAAACCGGCAATCTTTGGCAATGACAATGTACAAACCCGGTGGGATTTGAACGCTATAGGCGAGCGCCAGGTAAACTATTCGTATGCTCTGCCGCAATACCATATCAGAGCGTGGAACGGCTGCGACAGTATTGTAAAGGTACAGTTCGATGTGCTGACACCCTCGGTGACGATATATGAGGCGGGAACCTATTTCTGTGACAGCGCGGCAACGCTGCTTCGCGCTCAGTTGGCCAATGTGAGGGAAGATGCGGTGCAGTACACTTGGACCTTTATGGATTCGGTGATGAGTACAAACGATGAGATGTGGGCTCATAGCGATGGTACCTACTCGGTGAATATCATAGATATGACAACGGAATGCGAGGCCTCCCACTCATATAAGATTGACCCCTGTGTACCCAATGTCTTCCTGCCGAACTGCATCACACCATCCGAATCCGCTGAGCAGTTTGAGGGACCTGTGCAGAATAACTATCTCTATCTGGATAATTTTGTGCTGAGCTTTATCAGTGATCTGAAGTTCATGGTTTATGGCCGTAATGGAGAGCAGGTGTATTATTATGAGGGAACCAAAGACGCGGCGGGTGAATTTCAGCCACCTACACCGTATGGAGACCTGCCTACGGAGATGAATGGCCGTATGGTGCTGTGGGATGGCAAGGTGAAAGGCCGTGTCATCAGCGGTACTTACACTTACGCCTTGTGGATTGTAAGCGGTGGACAAAGCTACCTGTATAAGGGTAAGCTGATTGTAATGTAATATCAATTAGCAAATTAATAAATGTGCCAATTCATGAAGTTGAAAACTGAAAACTGAAATCTGAAATTTTTTAAACCCATAAACTCTAAACATTGAATTTTGAACTTTGAATTTTGAATTCTCATGAAATCTCCCTTTACCATCATCATAATCTCCCTTTCTTTCTTGTTTTTTTCATGCGGACAGAAGCAAGACAAAGGGCAGAAAGAACAACCACAAGCAACTATCAGCGCTCCCGCTTTCGACAGCGATAGCGCTTTTGCCTTTGTGAAGGCACAGACCGATTTCGGTCCGCGTACTCCCAACAGCGAGGCACATGACCAATGCGCGGCCTGGTTGGTGGCCAAGTTGCAGGCCTACTGCGACACCGTGTATGTGCAGCATTTTACTGCTACCGCCTACGATGGCAAGCAGCTGAAATCGCAGAATATTATCGGCAGCCTCGATCCGGATAAGACAGTGCGTATTCTCCTGGGTTCGCATTGGGACTCGCGTCCGATGGCCGACCATGACGCCTTAGAGGCCAACCGCGACAAACCTATCGACGGGGCCGATGATGGTGCCAGTGGGGTAGGGGTGCTGCTCGAGTTGGCCCGCCAGTTGCAGAAAGAGCGACCGAATGTCGGCGTGGACATCATTTTCTTTGACTCGGAAGACTATGGCACACCGTCAGGGGTGAACTTGCCCGGTGACTGGTGGTGCCTGGGTTCCCAGTATTGGGCACAGAATCCACACGTGAAGGATTATACCGCCAAGTATGGCATCCTGCTTGATATGGTGGGCGCTCCTGATGCCAAGTTTTACCACGAGTATTTCTCAGGCTTCTTTGCCCAGGATATTGTCTCCAAGGTCTGGGGAACGGCTTATAGATTGGGCTATGGCTCCTATTTTATCAATCAGCAGGCGCATCCTATCACCGACGACCATTACTACGTGAACAAGCTGGCGCATATTCCCATGATCGACATTATCCATCAGGACAATACCTCGGGCACAGGTTTCCGTTCGGTTTGGCATACCACCCACGACAATATCGACAACATTGATGCCAAAACACTGGGTGTGGTGGGTACCACGCTACGAGCCGTGCTTGTCAGTGAATAGGATACAGGGGTTAGGTTTTAGTGTTTAGTGTTTAGAAGGTTAGAGGATGTTGAATTTTGAATTTTGAACTTTGAATTTTGAATTCTTAATTATCAATTATCAATTGAAAAATGAAAGTCTATAAATTCGGAGGAGCCTCCGTGAAAAATGCCGACGGAGTCCGTAATCTGGAAAAAATACTGAGAAGTCATAACCCGCAGGAACGTCTGGTGGTTGTCATCTCTGCCATTGGCAAAACCACCAACTTGCTGGAGCAGGTGCTGGACGCCTATTACTACGACAAATCCAGACTTTCGGAATTGACAGCCACCCTTCGGGAAAACCATTATACCATAGTGCGTGAGCTGGCGGTTGGGGACGATTCCGTGATCATGCATCGCTTAAATGATATTTTCGCACTTCTGGACAAGGTGCTGGCTGGACCGCATTCCGGCAACTTCGACTACGATTACGACCGTATTGTCAGCTTTGGAGAAATATTGTCCACTACATTGATATCCAGTTATTTGAATGCAGTTGGGGTTCATAATGAGTGGGCCGATGCCCGCTTGCTGATCCGTACCGACCATAACTATCGCGAAGGCAAGGTGGATTGGGATGCTTCTGCCCGCTTGATTCAGGAGAAGGTGGGAGGAATTTTGCAAGGCGATGGGGTTCATATTGTTGTTACACAAGGTTTTATAGGTGGGACGGAGGAAATGTTACCCACCACTTTGGGTCGCGAGGGTTCCGACTATTCCGCTGCCATTTTCGCATACGTCTTGGAAGCCGAAAGTGTGACTATCTGGAAGGATGTGCCCGGTTTGCTCAATGCAGACCCCAAGTTCTTTCCCGATGCTGTCAAGTTGGAGCATATACCCTACGAGGAAGCCATTGAGTTGGCTTATTATGGCGCCAGCGTGATTCATCCGAAGACACTCAAACCTCTGCAAAACAAGCAGATACCTTTATATGTCAAGCCTTTCCTGCATCCGGAAGAGAGCGGCAGCCGTATCGATTCGGCAAGGATGACCGACCATATTCCCTGCTACATCTTCAAGACCAATCAGGTGCTGATTTCCATCTATCCGAAGGATTTTTCTTTCATTGCGGTGGAGAATCTGGATGAGATTTTCTCCATCATTTCAAAAAATAAAATCAAAATCAACCTGATGCAGAACTCGGCTTTGAGTTTTTCCATCTGTTGCGACAACAAAGTTCATAAAATCGAAAAATTAATCACTGAATTATCGGTAAAATATAAGGTGAAATATAACCTCAATATCGAGTTGATTACCATTCGTCATTATACGGATGATATTGTGAACAAGGTGGTTAAGAATAAAGATGTGCTGGTGGAGCAACGGAGCAGGGCTACTGTCCAGCTGGTAACAATGTAAGCCCTTTGTATAGATTTTTTCCTTATCTTTGCAGGCTAATATAAATGGATTATCCTGCTATGAAAAAATTGAAAATTTTATCTATGATTATGCTGGTGGCAAGCATGATGATGACGGGTATGTCATTTGCTATTGCCGCCAATCCTGTTGATGTTGTCGGTATCACAGCGGCACCGAAAGCCCCTTTGATCAAGGGAAAGGTGATGAATAACACTTTCTCGAAAGTGACGTTGAAGCTGGCGTACGGCAATAATCCCGCCACTTTTGGCGAGGCGACGATTGACAAGGACGGTAATTTTACCATGCAGTCCACGGTGACCCAAAACGATATTTATGTCTTGTCTTTTGCCGAGAAGCAGAATTTTCTGCTGGTTTTGTCACCGGGTGAGGTTGTTGAGTTGGTGATAAATGCCGACAACCTGCGTGAAATACCATCTGTTTCAGGTTCCAACTCGATGAGTTTTGCCAAAGAAGTGACGAATATGCTGTTTGACAGCCAGCGTTTGCTGGATAGTGTCAACCATGCTTTGCAAACGGACAAAAACCAGATGTATTTCCATAGTTTCTCGCAGAATTTCAGCAGGTATTACCAAACCAATGTGGATATGAACAGACATGTGGTGGAGGCTGCCCAGCAGATTGACTCCTTGAAACAGCTGTGTGACCGTTATGCTCCCCATGGCAAGGTGGCTTCGAAAACGCTGAACGACTATAGTTATTATGCCAATAAGTTCTTGCGTTCCATCGAGGAAGAGTTTTCAGCGGTGGAATCTTTCACTCAGGGTGCCTATGCGCTGTATGATTTCAAGAGTCAGCGTGTAGCTTCCAACAAGGATTTCTTTAAGGATGTGGATGTTTATTTGGACAAGGTGGAGAAAATGCGCCAGATTACCAATGAAAACTATAAACCTTTTGTGGAAAAACTTTCGTCATTGATTGCCAAACGTGACAGTTTGGTATTTCACGACGCTTTTGAGAAGAAGAATGCCAAAATGGCCTGGTGCGGAGAAGTGGCTGCCGCAGTCAATACGCAATATGCCCAGGTTCAGAAAAATAAGCAGGCTTTAGAGCAAAATAACGCAGAGGCTAATCAGTTGGGACGTTCCATTTATACGCAGTCGCAGAATATCATTAGCGGCATTGTGCAGCAGTACCAGACCATGTACAATCAGGAGAGTGAGAAAAACAACAAGAAACTGCAGGATTTGCTGTTGGCCCATAAGGATGATATCGCGGTGCTGATGTTTTTGGACAATTTTCCAAGAGAGAAATTCCCTGCTTTGCACAAAGAGGTGGTGATGGCGTTGTATGCAAAATATCCTGATCATCAGTTGGTTAAGGAGAGATATGCCATCGAGACCTCACCGGCAACGGCCACAACCATTGGCGCAATTGCTCCGGATTTGGCATTCCCGGATCCCGATGGCAATATCCGCAAGCTGTCGGATTTGAGAGGCAAGGTGGTGTTGCTGGATTTCTGGGCCTCCTGGTGCCGTCCCTGCCGTGGCGAAAATCCGCATGTGGTGGCCATGTACCACAAATATCATGACAAAGGCTTCGAGGTGTTCAGCGTCTCTTTGGATCGTGACAAAGAGTCGTGGAAACGTGCCATTGCCGCCGACGGGCTGGTATGGCCGAATCATGTCAGCGACTTGAAATATTGGTCGTCGGAAGCCGCCCACATTTATGGTGTGTCCTCAATTCCGAGCACTTATCTGCTTGACCAGAACGGCCGCATCATTGCCAAGAACCTTCGCGGCGAGGCCCTGAGCAATGCCCTGAAACAGATTTTCGGAGAGTAGTGACAATTAACCAAATTCCGTTTAGACGTGAAGGCGTGAAGACATGCACTTCGTGCATTCGTTAAGACGAAATTCCTCTCCACGTCTTAACACCTTAACGTCTCCACGTCTTAACGCCTCCACGAATCAACGAACTGAGTAATCCCTTAATCACCAAAAAATATGAAAGACCTCAAAAACTACATTGAACAAAACAAAGACCGTTTTCTGGAAGAACTTTTCAGTCTGATCAGGATTCCTTCCATCAGTTCGAAAACGGAAAACAAAGCCGACATGGTGCGTTGTGCCGAGCGCTGGAAAGAATTGATTCTGGCTGCTGGTGCCGACAAAGCCGAGGTGATGCCCACCGACGGTAATCCCGTGGTGTATGGCGAGAAAATGGTGGATCCCAATGCGCCTACTGTGTTGGTATACGGCCACTATGATGTGATGCCCGTCGACCCGGAAGAGTTGTGGCATACCAAACCTTTCGAGCCAGTGATCAAAGACGGCAAAATCTGGGCCCGTGGCGCCGACGATGACAAAGGACAATCCTTTATGCACGCCAAGGCTTTTGAATATTTGGTAAAGACTGGCCAGCTGACCTGCAATGTGAAATTCATGCTCGAAGGCGAAGAGGAAATCGGCAGCACCAGCCTGTATGGTTTCTGCGAGAAGAACAAGGAACTGCTCAAGTCTGACATTATCCTTGTTTCCGATACCTCGATGATTGCCACGGATACCCCGTCCATTACGGTGGGCTTGCGTGGTCTCACCTATTTGGAAGTGGAAGTGAAAGGCCCGAATGCCGACTTGCACTCCGGTATTTTCGGTGGAGCGGTGGCCAACCCCATCAATATTCTCTGCCAGATGATCGCCTCATTGACGGACGAAAGAAACAGAATCACCATTCCGGGCTTCTACGATGACGTTTTGGTGGTGTCTGAAGAAGAACGTGCCCTGATGGCCCAGGCTCCCTTCAATCTGGAAGAATATAAGAAAGCATTGGATATAGAGGAAGTTCATGGTGAGGAAGGATATACCACCATTGAGCGCACAGGTATCCGTCCTACGCTGGATGTTTGTGGTATCTGGGGCGGTTATACAGGCGAAGGCTCCAAGACCGTTTTGCCGTCAGAGGCTCATGCCAAGGTGTCGATGCGACTGGTGCCCAACCAGAACTCGCAGAAGATTGCTGAATTGTTCCAAAAACACTTCGAGTCGATGGCTCCCAAGTGCGTGAAAGTGAAGGTCACTCCGTGCCATGGTGGCGAGGCTTATGTGTCGCCAATTGACATGCCTGCATACAAAGCTGCCGAAAAAGCTTACGAAACTACCTTCGGAAAACGCCCGATTCCGACCCGTAGCGGTGGAAGTATTCCCATTATTGCCGGTTTCGAGAAGATTTTGGGCGTGAAGTCCATCCTGATGGGCTTTGGCTTAGGCTCAGATGCAATTCACTCACCCAATGAGAATTACAAGCTTGAGCACTTCCTGAAAGGCATTGAAACCATCCCGTATTTCTACCAATATTTTGGAGAAATGATGAAAAAATAAAAAAAAATCACTGAGGGTGCAAAACATATTGAAAAAAGTCGTATTTTTGCACCCTCAATTTTGAAGTTCAACTCGTTCTTTGAAGGGATGCCTTGGTGGTGGAATTGGTAGACACGAGGGACTTAAAATCCCTTGCTCATTGCGAGCGTGCGGGTTCAAGTCCCGCCCGAGGTACGAAGTAAAATAAGCGGAAGTAGCTCAGTTGGTAGAGCATAACCTTGCCAAGGTTAGGGTCGCGAGTTCGAGTCTCGTTTTCCGCTCCAACCGTAGAGGCGCGATATCGCGTCTCTACAACCAAAACATCCGCGGAAGTAGCTCAGTTGGTAGAGCATAACCTTGCCAAGGTTAGGGTCGCGAGTTCGAGTCTCGTTTTCCGCTCAAATGTATAGACGCGATTTATCGCGTCTATTTTTTTGTTTAAAAATCAACAAGTTGGGTGATTTTTGAAAAACGATAATTCGCGATTTTTACTCGTTTTTTCCATGGTTTTGCCCAAAACCATTCAAGAATCCATTCAGGTGGTTCAGCCCACTTGATCTTCCATCAGATAATCACACACATTCATCACATATACCCCGTTGTTCAGCCGGTGTGCTGGAATGGTGTCATTGGTTAGAATCATCTTTTTGAAAGAGTCGTCTATCAGATATAGAGAGCGTTGCTCTTGTTCGAGTTTGTAGGCATCGGGAATGGAGAACGCACTTTGAACATAGAGACGGTCGTTGTCTTTATTGCACACAAAATCAACCTCAAGAGTATTTCTTACAGTTTTGCCGCTCTTATCTTTTGAGTAGCGTTCCATCACCCCGACATCCACGCTGTATCCGAAATGAAGCAGGTGGTTGAATATAATGTTTTCCATCACGTGAGTGGGTTCTACCTGTCTGAAATCCAAGGCGGAATTGCGTAGCCCGATATCTGAAAAATAGTATTTGCAGGGAGTGTCGATATACTTCTTTCCCTTAATATCATAGCGGATAGTTTTCTTTAGCAGAAAAGAATCCTCAAAATAATCAATATACTGCTTGATTGTCCACGAGTTAATGGAGACATTCTTCTCGCTTTTGAAAGTGTTGGAAAGTTTGGTCGGATTTGTTAGCGTTCCAATGTTGGATGCCAGTATGTTGAACAGGTCAGACAGTTCTGAGTCATTCCTCACCTTGTTCCGTCCTATGATGTCCGTCAAATAGGTTTCTTTTACCAAGGCATGCAGCATTTCTCTCTTGATGGAAGCATCGGATTCTGTTACAACCAAAGGAATGCCGCCATAGTACATATAATCTTTCCAAACGGAGGTCACTTCGCCTCCCTTTTCCCTGAGAATTTCCTTAAAGGTGAGAGGATTGACATTGACTTGCACCCCACGACCTCTAAACTCGGTCACTATGTCGGAGGATAAGAATTTGGCATTGCTGCCTGTGACATACACATCAAGATTGTCAATGTGAAGAAAGCCGTTTAGTACATCTACAAATTTGTCAAGCATTTGCACTTCGTCAATGAAAATATAGTGCATTTCATTGTCGTTTGCTGATGCTTCCTTGATAAATTGGTACATTTTTTCCGCATTGCGATACTCAATGAAGGCGAAATCGTCCAATGGGATTTCGATAATGTGATTTCTGGCGACACCGCTTTCGACAAGGTGGCGTTTGAACAGGTTGAATAGCAAATAGGATTTTCCCACACGCCGAAGTCCAGTCACCACTTTGATTAGGTGGTTGTGCTTGTATGCCTTCAGTTTCTGAATGTATTCTTCTCTCCTGAATTCCATCAAAAAAATATTTTTGTGTATATACACAATTTTAGTTTGCAAATATACTAAAAAAATGAATTGGATAACAGAGTGAAATTTTTTCGTAGGAAAGAAAATTCTTTTTTTGCGAACGATTGAAAACAAGCAACTTGCAAAACGCAGGTTCTTCGCCCGCTTTCTCGTTTTTTCCCAAAAAGCGTTCTAAAAAAGGGGGCTCTTTTTAAAGCGATGCGTCCGGGCCGAAGATTTCCTTGGCGTAAGGCGTGAGGGGAATGTGTTATAAACCATTCTTCAAGAACTCTCTGAGACCAAGATGAATTATACCATTATAATTGCTGCGAGTGACTAAAGGTGATAACGAGATGACATATTTAGGATAGTTGTCCTTGATTTTACTCAAAGTCCCGAACTCTCTTTCCGTGGTTTCTTCCGTCGCAATTAAATAACTCACCTGTACATATACCTTTATGTCGTTTTTGGTGCAAACAAAATCAACCTCGCCGGCTTGAAGCTGTCCGATTCTCACATCGAAATCAAGTTGTGTAAGATATTGATATACTACATTTTCAAGAACCTTCTCAATGTCTTTTTCCCGCCTGTTCAACCCCGACAGCAGATTTCTGATGCCAACATCCTCGAAATAGTATTTTCCGTTTGTCTCAAGAATTTTCTTACCATGAATATCATATCGATGAACGCATTTCATCAAATAGGCTTCTTCAAAATATGAGCTATAATCAACAACTACATTAGTGGAAACTGTCGTTCCAATGCTTTTCATGTAGTTGCTGATATTGTTAGCAGAGGTCGGTTTTCCTGTATTGTCGGCAAGATATTGCAATAGTTTGTTCAGAAAAGCCACATTGCGGATATTGTGACGCTCTATGATATCTTTGAGAACCACTGTATTCAAAACACCTTGTAGATAGTCGTGAACGTGTTCTTCATTGTCAATTCCGATTTGGCGCAAACCGGGCAAACCGCCATAGTTGAGATATTTATTCAGACTATCGTCATTGTCCTCTAATTCATGAAAAGTCAAGAACTCTGAATACGACAATCCATGCACATAAATCTCCTGACATCGTCCTGACAATAAGGTGCTTAAATCTGATGACAACATGCGGGCATTACTTCCTGTGATAATTATGTCGGTATTATCTTCTGAACGATAACTTCTCACTGAACGTTCCCATTCTTCAATATCCTGAATTTCATCGATAAGTATGAAATTATGTTTCTCTTTGGCAAATTTCTTGTCAATATAATCATTCAGATCAGTGTAATTCTTGATAAAGTCAAAATCCTTCTTTTCCTTGTCAACATATATGATATTGGCGTCAGTTTCTACCTCATGGCGCAGCATAAAGTCCTTCAACACAAAGCTTTTCCCGATGCGACGTTGTCCTACCAATACAATTATCTGACCTTTCCCAAGCCACGAATCCACCTTGTCGGCATAATATTTCCTTGAAATCAAATCCATAAACAATAATTTTCTGCAAAGATACAATTTTATTGTTTATAAACAACAAAATTTGTGATTTTATTATTTTTATCACTTATGAATCATAACTACTGATGCAATATTTTCTTATTTAGGCTGGTGAGATAAGTGTGTTCTCCACACTGTCTATCTGCGAAAGGGTCAGATGGTCGAGATTATTCAAAAGGAATTGCAGCAAAGGCTCGATGTTGTCGGTGCCGATATGAGGCAATGAATCCTGATTATGGATGATATGGCAGATGTGAATGAGCGTATCGTGGATTTCCAGCACACCATACGAATTCTTGTCGAGGTAGTCCTGATGGGACTCCTCGGCGGTGTAGAAGCGATCCAGTGGATGGATACTTATTGAGCGTTACGAAAACTGAGCTTATTCTGAATGATGTCGGTGAGGTATTCTGTCACCTTCTCGGGATTCATGCCTGTTATGTTGATGACAAGGTCGTAATTATGGGCGTCAAGACGATACTTGCCGGTGACGTTTTTGACAAAGGTGTCGCGACTGTTGTCGATATCGTTGATGACTTTTTCCGCTTCTTCCTTGCTGAGGTTTTGTTTGCGGGCGATACGGGCGATGCGGGCGTCATTGTCGGCGATGATGAGGAGGTGTATGGCGTTGGGTTCATTGTGGAAGATATGGAAGCCTGCACGGCCTATGATGACGCAACTCTCTTTTGCGACCAGTTCACGCAATAGACGGGCTTCGGCAAGATAGATACTCTGCGGTGTGGCTTCAGGATAGGTGTCATTGGATGAACTGGCAGCACCGAACTGCTGGTAAAAACGGCAGAAATCATCCCACCAGGAGACTTTCTGCGCTTTGATACGCTCGATGTTCTCAACGGATAAGTCAAACTTATGGGCGACACTGTCCAGCATTTTACGGCCGTAAACTTTAACGCCGAGTTTGTTGCCTAACATACGGGCGATTTCTCCGCCGCCGCTGCCACATTCTCTATTGATGGTGACGATGAATTTGTTCATAATTGTATGCTTTTAGAATCGACAAAGTTGAATGAATTTGAAATGCAAAGTTACAAAAATAATCTTTTCAATAAGAAAAACAATTATTAATCACACTATTGAATGATGAAAGTGATGATTTTGGGGATTGGAAATCCTTCACAAATTTCTCCATCCTTATTTTTCGTTATATCTTTTCTTCTCATCTTTTGCCGTTTTCGCAAACTCGAAGAGCGATAGGGGCAGGTGGCAGTAGCCGGTGGGATTCTTGTCGAGGTAGTCCTGGTGATACTCCTCGGCGGTGTAGAAGCGTTCCAGCGGCTGCTTCTCCACGGCTAAAGGCTGGTCGTAATGCTGCTGTTCCTCGGCATATACCTTGTTGATTACAGGCAGGTCTTCGGCATCGGTGTAGTAGATGCCCGTGCGGTAGCGTGTTCCCTCGTCGTGGCCCTGCTTGTTCAGACTTACAGGGTCGATGGCCTTGAAGAACATCCGCAGCAGAAATTCCAAACTCACCACCTCCGGATTGTAGCCCACACGGACGGTTTCGGCATAGCCCGTTTCGTCGGTGTAAACTTCCTTATAGGTGGGATTTTCCGTATATCCGTTGGCGAAACCCACTTCGGTTTCCACAACGCCCTCAATTTGCTTGAAGAAATGCTCAGTTCCCCAGAAGCAACCTCCCGCCAGGTATATCTCTTTTGTTTTCATTATATATATTTTTTGAATTGATTTCAATTGTTATTTCAGCGCCTTTACGGGGCATTCCTTCTTACATTTTTGACATAGAATGCACTCCGTGGCATTTTTGCGTTGACGTGAATCGCTGTTCACCTCGACATCCATCGGACAGACTTTCAGACACTTGCCGCAATGGATGCATTTCTCTTCGTCGCAGCGGATGCGGAGCAAGGAGAAATAGCTCATCGGTTTGAGGAAGACTGTGATGGGACAGATGTACTTGCAGAAAGCCCGGTTGTCCTTGAACAGCACCGCCAAAGTGATGCCGACCACATAATAGATCAGATTTCCGATGAGAAAGAGCACGAATAGAGTGTGTTTGGTGGCTTTGCCGAAATGAAACAGCAGAAGGACAAGGATTAGCGCCAGCGCAAACATGATGTAGCGGATGAAGCCCAGCTTCTTTCGTGGTCCTTGTGGCTCCTTGTAGGGCAATAGGTCGAGAATCATGGCTGTCCAGCAGCAATAGCCGCACCAGCCTCTTCCGAACAGCATCGGACCGAAAATCTTGGCGACGGCATAATGCAGCACACCGGCCCCAAAGAAGCCGGAGAGCAGGTAATACCAGAATCCCTCAATCTGCATGTTCTCCCGACAAATCAAGCCGAGAAAAACGAACATATAGAGTCCCACGCCGAACTGGACGACCTCGCGGGCATATTTCTTTCCAGCGGCTGATAGCGCCATGCCTACCCCAATACAGATACCTATGTAGGTGAAATTGAGGAAAAAGAATAAATTGCCTGTAGCCAGCCATAGTGACACGGCGAGAACCTCAAACACGGCAAACAGGATAATAGCGGATTTGTATTTTTTCATTGCTTAGCTATTTTAATCCAAGACTGAAGATGATGCACGGAACCGATGGGCGAACCAGCGGTGTATATTATCGGTTTTTGCTCATTTTCAACATCCTATTGGCAATTTCTTCCGGATGATCCACCAGCAGCTGTCCATGATTCATTTTCGGGAAAACTTCCACGTGAGTGTCCGGATGGATTTTGCATAGATGCTCGGCCTGGGGCTTGGCGATAAAAGCCTCCTTCGTGCCGTACCAATAGTGTATGTCGGCCCCTTGGATGGATTCCAGTTTCTGGGTATAAACATCCTTGTAACCGTCGCGTACGGCTTTTCCTTTGCCGGAGGGCCACACTTTCTTGCATTCGTCCAAAAGCACGTCAAAATAGTGGGAATGGAACACAAATTTCCAGAATCCGGTCCAGTGATAGCAGGTCCATACATTTAGGCTCTGGTAGTATCGTAGCGGGTTCACGGTCCACTTGGGCAGGGGCAGCAGAGGGGCTGCGTCCATAATGGCATGGTCTATGACGATCTCGTTTCGCTCTAGGATTCTGGACAGAATCTTCCCTCCCAAAGAAAGTCCGTAAGCAACGTCCAGGTGCCCATTCAGATTTTTCTGAGTATATTGAATTACCTGAACGGCCTGGTCGTCGACAGAGGTAAACCGCGACTCTTTACCGAGCAAAAATCCGTCAATGCCAACCGCGACAATGTAATATTGGTCTTTCAGCAGTTCTATCAGCGGCAGGAATATCTCGTAGGATACCCCTAATCCCGGTATCAGCAGCAAACTTTGGTTTTCTCTATCCCCGTAGGTATTGAATGTCATAATGTATTTCTCCGGTTTGATGAGATTGAATTATGAATCTGCAAATACTGACCAGTTATGGAATGATTTTTAATGATAAATAACCTCTTCCACACCTGTTTCAATGGGCTTTCCGGCATTGATCCACACTTCCAGACCATCTTGCAGTTCAATGACATTTTTATAACCCATTTTCAGAAGCTCTTCGGCGGCGAACTTACTTCTGCGGGCATGAATGCAGTACAGCGCAATGGTTTTGTCCTTGTCCAACAACTCATCGGCCTGTTCGGCAAAATGGCCGGCTTTCCAATCGATGTTGATGGCACCTGGGATATGTCCTTCGGCATATTCCTCTGGTGTTCGCACATCCACCACAATCACATCTGCTTGGGCGATGACTTTCTCAAACTCATCCATTGGCAATGTTTTGTACTCAGGGGTGGTACAAGCGGCAAAAGCCATCACCGCCGCCAACAAAATAAAGAATAAAATTTTCATAATGGAATGATTTTTAATTCCCGATTAACTGATTCTCGGTGCAAATATACAAATTTTTCCAAATATGAAACCTTACAGCTTCAGCGAGACACCGGCGAAATAGGTGCGTGCCTGAGTAGGACCGTAGATGTAGTTGGCATCGCGGTTGGGACCCTTGTCCAAATCACGCTGGAACTGGTCCAGAATATTCTTGACTCCTGCGCTTACTTCAAGGCAATAATGTTTGTAGATGTGAATGTCGTAGGCCAGCCGGAGGCCAAAATCCCAGAAAGTGGGAGTCTTTACTTCCTCGTCCTGTGCTATATAACCCTGCAGATGCGGCACCAGCATGGGACCGGTGATTTTGCCGTTGACAGAGATTGTGAAGTCTTTCACGGGCTTGATATCCAGAAGCATATAGGCATAGTGGTCGGGAGTGCGCAACATGCGCGTCTGCGGGGCAACCGTAGGACTCCATTGTAACGGTTTCACATAACGGCTTTGCTGCCAAGTGTAACCAAACTGGAACGACAAAAGCGAGGTATAGGCGAGTCTGGCCTCGAAATTGATTCCTCCCACCCATGCGCCCGGAGCATTGGTGCGGGTCAGCAACAGGTTGCCCTCGTCATCATGGCCGTCTTCACGCAGGAAAAACACATCTTTCAGATAGGTATAGAATCCTTCGCCAGTAAGGTTGAGTTCCCATTTGCCGAAACGGCGGTACCAGTCCACACTGGCGGTGGCGCTGTGTGAGTATTCGGGTCGCAGATTCGGGTCGAGCGAGATCAACGATACCGCACCGTTCACTGCGGCCACATGCAGGTCTTCCTCGTAGGCCTGCGGTGCACGGTAACCGCTGCTATATCCCACTCGCAGTACCAGTCCGTCAATAGGAGTGAATCGTACGGTGGCACGTGGATTGCACACCAGTTTGGTAAGCAGGTTGTGTTTTTCCAGACGGGCTCCGATGAGCACGCTCCACTTCTTGTTTTTCCATTCGTTTTGCGCATAAACACCCGCCACATGCACATTTTGCCGGATGTCACGATTATAACCCAGCATGCGGTCATGCAGTCCGTTGTATGTGTATTCCGCTCCGACGCTGAGGTCGCCGTTCATTTTGCCGCAAGGGTAGGAGAAACGGTACTGCAAACCGGTGTTAGAAGTGAGGTCAGTACTGGTACCATAGGCATTGGGATCCTGGCCTGCACCGAAATAGCTGTCACGGCCTATGTGTTGCAGTGCCGAATAGGCAGATACAAAATGCCGGCTGTCGGCAGACATCCAGTCGAAAGCCACCGAACCAGCGTCAATGTTGTGGCGCAATTGTTCGGCTATATCCGCCTCATGGGGTGGTAACTCGAAGTTGTTGCCCCCACGACGGTAATCGGTGATATGGTGATATTCAAGGGTCAATTTGCTGGAAGTGCTCGTTCTGAAGAAGACGCGTGCTCCGGCGGTAGTGGTTCGCAGTTGCGGCACCTCGCTGAAACCATCCTTGTCGCGGTCGTAGGGACTGCGTGTGCGGTGGGCAGCGAATAGGTAGGCCCCGATTTTCCGGTTTTCGCTGGTAACCGAGCCGTTCAGTTCGGTGTTGATGTCGTAGGCGCCCCGTTCGTTCACTCCGCTGACATTGGAAATATTCACAAAATTGCGCACTGGCTCCTTGGTGATGATATTCACCACACCGGCAATGGCATTGGCGCCGTACATGGCCGATCCACCACCACGGACAACCTCTATACGGTCAATCATTGCGGTAGGCACTTGTTCCAGCCCATATACCGAAGCCAGGGATGAGAACACCGGACGCGAGTCCATCAATATCTGACTGTACTGGCCTTGCAGGCCGTTGATACGCAATTCGGTCTTGCCGCAATTACTGCAGGTGTTTTCCACTCGCAAACCGGGCTGGTAGTTAAGCGCGTCGGCTGCACAGGAAACTGCCGTTGTCGCGAACAGTTTCGGGGAAATCACATTGACTATCGTAGCCGCTTCCTGACGTTTGGTTTCATGTCGGTTGGCGGTCACCACCACATCGTTCAGTTGTTGCGATATCTCGCGGATGACAATCTTTAGTTCGGTGGTAATGTGTTCTTTGATTACCACAGGCAGTTCCTCGGTCTCATAGCCCACATAGGTAACCACAACCGTCTGTTTTCCGACAGGCAGGTTCTTGAGAAAATAGTGTCCTGTTTCGTCGGTGATGGTGCCTATGTCGGTGCCTTTGATCTGTATCGTTACGTAGGGCAGGTGTTCGCCGGTTTTCTCATCCACCACGTGTCCCACAAGGTGTGCATCGTATTGTTCCTGTGCATTGATGGAATAATTTGATAAAAGAAAAAACAAACAAACTAAGAGTTTTATTAGATTTTTCATGAGAAAACCCTTTGAAAATTGAAGCGGCAAAAATACGAAAAAAAAACCGCAGCTCAAAAAGCCGCGGTTGGATATGATTTAATGGAATCAAATATTTGATTAATCATTTTCCTCCAACCATTTCTCCAAAATTTCGCAATACTTGTCAGTCTGTTCGACGAAGCAAGTGTGGCGTGCGCCTTTGAAGACCTCCCAGCGGCTGTTGGGAATATTCTCGTAGAGCGAGGCAGCCACCACCGGGGTGCAGATGTCGCGGGTACCGCTGCAAATCAGGCAGGGCTGCTTGATTTCGTTGAGGCGGTCGGTGTATTCGAAATCGGACAAATCGCCCAGAGGTTGGTATTCGTTGGGTCCCCAGCCGTAGAGATAAGCTTCATTGCCGGCGCGTTTAGGGCGGCGGAGGCATTCGGGCGAGTTCTCGTCGATGCTGATGACGTAACGCTCATAATAGTGGTCGTTGGCACGAAGATAGTCGGGGTCGTCCCACTTTCCAGCGGCTTCGGCGCGGCGGATGGACTCCTGGTCCTCTTCCGACATGTATTTGATGAGCCGGTGTTGCTCGCTGGCCCAGAGAGAGCTGGATGCGAGGCCCGAGGAGAGTATCGCCGACTTGATACCCTGAGGCTTGCAGTCGATGAGGTAAGCGATAGCTAACATAACACCCCAAGACTGGCCGATGAGGTGGACTTGGTCGATGTGCAGATGCTCGCGCAGGGCGATGAGCTCGTTGACCCAGGTCTCTTGGGTCCACAGTTCGGAATGGCCGTCGAGATAGGAGTTGCCGCAGCCTATTTGGTCGTAGGAAATCACTTGGCGGCCTGTGTCGGCGATGCGGTCGAGCACCTCGAAATAGTTGTGTGTGCTGCCCGGACCGCCATGCAGACAAAGTAGGGCAGGCTTGCTTGAAGGTTCACCGACAATGCGGTAATAGGTCTGAAAGCCCAGATAGGGCATGTATCCTTCTCTAATGGGATGTTGTTTCATAGTGATGATATTTTAGTTCTATTCTAGTAAATATTCTACTTCGTTCCGAAGAGGAAACAGCGGAAAAGAGTTTGGGCAGATTCTGTGCCAATCATTTTGCTGACAAGCTTGAAGGTGGGACCATCGTTGATGAGCCCTTCCACGTAGGCGCTGTTGCGTGCGGTCTTGGCTGTTCGGTCTATGTCGCGGGCGGAGGCGAAGAGATCCAGATAGGTGGTGATCATCTCTGTGGCTAGGGCAGACAGACGTTTGTTGTCTCCCACTTTGCATACGGTGGGCGGGAGTTTAAGTGAATCGTACCATGCAGGTTTTGTTGCTTTGTCTTTCAAGTCCTGATACTTTTCTTTCACCGCCAGCATAGCGGAAAGGTCAACAGGATTCACCAGGGTGTCATACGTCTCCACCATCAGTGTTCGCTTCCACATAGCGGAGATGAAGTCGTAGGATAGAAGAGGCATATCTTTGGCATAAGGTGTGCATATCAGTGTGTCCATCTTCATCAGGCCGAGGAAAGCCCGCATGGTAAGATACGACACACAGGCACAACTATTCCAGTCGTATGACTGCAATTGAAATGTCATCCCCTTGCCGGAAAAAGTCTGGAAAGGACTTACGTCCTTGGAGACGAGTACACCGTTTTTGGAAAAGAGATCAAGCTTTGAGCCATTCATAACGCGCAACGGAATAAATGGGTAAGAAAGGAATCAAAATAGGGGTATTCTTGATGTAATTTTGGTATTCGGGGTCGTTGCCGTAGGTCTCGTTCTGTCGAAGTTCCAACCGGCGTGCACCGCTGAACATGACAAATACGATGCCGATATAGCCAATACCGGCCACTATCCATTGCCACCAGCTGAGGTGGGCTCCGATAGCACTAATCAGGACACCAGTCCAGATCACCAACTCTCCGAGGTAGTTGGGGCAACGGACGATGCGGTACAGTCCAGTATCGACGAAGCGCTTGGGGTTGACCTTTTTAGCGGCAGCCTTCTGCGCATCGCTGACGGCCTCTAACAGAATGCCGCACAATGTCACGGCTGCTCCTATCCACGCCCACAGTTCGCTGGCGTGAGGGCCGTTGGCTAAACGAAATGCCACGGGACTCACTTGGGTTACATACAGCAGTGCGCAAAACAGCCATACTGTGATAATGACTCCAAGGGGTTTCTGCTTTTGGTTCAACGGGGCATAGAGAATCTTGCGATACTCCGCCGCCTTGCGTTCTCGTATGAGCAGGTAGGTGCCCAGGCGCAAGCCAAAGATAAACAGCAAGATAAGAAGCAGAATGGTGGGTAGGCTCAGGTTGGCGTGAAATAGGATAGCTATCGTCACAGCCAATGCCGAGATGCCATAACCGTAACCGACACTGAAGAAATAAATGAAATACTTCCAACCCACTGCCGAAACGGCAAGGGAAACCGCTAAAAGAATGAGT
>CAJOFJ010000003.1 GCA_905233625.1 uncultured Bacteroidales bacterium
TTAGAAGGGGTGCCCGAAGGGCGGGGTAGTGAAAAATGAGCCATTACGAGTCACCATTCTCCATTGGAGCTTCTTGATAGAACGTTGTATTGTCATTTATAAATTCCTCTGTCTCATGTTCATAGTTCTTGATAATGAATTCTTTTAATTCTTTTAGCACAATATCTAAATTGTTCATCACATCATAATCTGTGGTTCTGAACACTTTTAATCCTAAAGATTGCATGTATAAATCACGCACCGAGTCGTAATTCATCTTTTCATTATGAGAACTTCCATCAATTTCTACCACTAAACAAAGTGACCTTGCAAAAAAATCAGCGATATATTTTCCGATGACATATTGTCGATTGAAATCAATTCCAAAGAATTGTTTCTTGTTAACATGTTTCCAAAAGACTACTTCAGCAATATTTCCTTTATGGCGATTCCGTTTGGCATAGTAGTTTAGTTCTTTGTTTCGAGGTATGTTTTTGATTTTATGGGTCTTAATTTGAATATTGTCAATAAGAATAGGCATTTTTTTATTTTGAAGAACGAGAAATTTATGGTATTATTGTGTTTTTGATAACATATTTTTATTTTCTATCTTTCACTACCCCGGCCTTCGGCCACCCCTTCTAGAAGAAGGGGAATTATCATCGGTTCATTTTCCCGTCATACCCGGCCTTCGGCCACCCCTTCTAGAAGAAGGGGAATTATCATTGGTTTGTTTTTCTGTCATACCCGGCCTTCGGCCACCCCTTCTAGAAGAAGGGGAATTATCATCGGTTCATTTTCCCGTCATACCCGGCCTTCGGCCACCCGTTGGAGACTGCGTCTCCTTTTCCTCCTCGCTTGGGATAGCTTGAACAAGTTCGGCTCTCCTCTCGCTCGTTCGTCAAATCTAAAAGAAGGGGAAGTATGGTTTTGCGTTCACTATAGAAAGAAAGTATGAGATAGTTTTTTTAGGTAGTAGGGAGCAAAGTGTGTTAGATATTGTCAAAATCAGTGGAGTTGGTTTACAGTAATTGTACTGAAAATTAAGGCAGAACTTTAATTCCCCTTCTTCTAGAAGGGGTGCCCGAAGGGCGGGGTAGTGAAAAAAAATTCTTTTTTTGTTTACCGAACAAAATTTTTTGTATTTTTGCCGTCAGAATAATATCAAAATAATATCATATCAACATCAACAAAAACCAATAAAAAATGGAAACAATGGAAACAAAAGAGTATGTGAAAAAAATGAGTTTTATCAACAATGGATTTCTGCATCTGTTTGTGAATCTGGCCATATTGATTGGTTCTATAACCCTGCTGGTCAATGCTGTGAATCAGGATGATGATGGATTGATAGCACTGTCGCTTTTCCTTTTGTGTGTGGTGTATATGCTGCACTGCATTGGCTTCACCATCATCCAGCCGAACCAGTCACGGGTGCTGACTTTCTTCGGAAAATACAGCGGTACCGTGTGCGAAAATGGCTTCTTTTGGCTGAATCCTTTCTATGGAAAACGCAGATTATCACTGCGTGCCCGCAATATGGATGTGCCGCCCATCAAGGTGAATGACAAAAACGGCAACCCGATTATGATTGGCCTCGTGCTGGTATGGAAAATCCAGGACACTTATAAAGCCAGTTTCAATATTGATATCAGCAAGGAAAGCACCATGGCGAAGGTGATAGCTATCAATGCCCAGATGAAGGGTGCTGCCTCAAGCGAAGCGGTTGCTTCCAACCAGAACCTGCTGAGCGGCTACGACAGTTTTGTGAATGTGCAGAGCGACGCTGCTTTGCGTAAAGTGGCGGGTATGTACGCCTACGATAATATGGATAAGGAAAGCAACGAGATTACCTTGCGCAGCGGGGGTGAGGAAATCAACGAGCGCCTGGAGGAAGAACTCCGCCATCGTTTGGATATCGCTGGTATCGAGGTGATTGAGGCCCGTATCAACTATCTGGCTTACGCTGCCGAGATCGCCAGTGTGATGCTGCGTCGCCAGCAGGCCGATGCCATTATCTCTGCCCGTGAGAAGATTGTGGAAGGTGCTGTTTCGATGGTGGATTTGGCCCTTAAGAAACTCAGTGCCGACCATATTGTGGAACTGGACGAAGAAAAGAAAGCTACCATGGTCAGCAATCTGTTGGTGGTGCTGTGTGCCGATGAGAGCGCCAGCCCGGTGATTAATACGGGAACTTTATATCAATAATCAATGTGTTAATGAAATTAAGAACTAAAAATTAAGAGTTAAGAATGTTGAATTGTTGAATTGTTGAACTGTTGAATTGTTCTTAGTTTTTAGTTTTTAATTCTTAGTTCTTAATTCTTAATTGTTAACTGTAAACTATGAAAAAGTCCTTCGCTTTGAGAGTTGATGAGGAGGTGTATGATGCACTGGAGAAATGGGCTGCCAGCGAGTTCCGCAGCGTCAACGGGCAGATAGAGTGGATATTGGCCGATGCTCTTAAACGTGCCCGTCGCTATCCGAAACCTCCAAAGGGGAAAGGACCGAAGCCGCCTTATGAAGACGATTTGAAATAAATAATTGAATATCAAATAACTACAAAAACAAACTATTATGGTAATTTTAGAAAGACCTTTCGCATCAGACATGATGGTTGACACCATAGAGAAAAACAGCATTCCTGTGCTGAAAAATGAAATGTCGGAAAAACGTGTTTCCAACGGCGTGGTGCTGTCGGATGCTGAATTTGCCGCTGAGTATAAAAAGACCGGTAAGTTATATACTGTGTCTGAAAACGCTTTGGGGTGGATTTATGAGCATATTGAAGATAAACGCTTTCTGGATAGCATTTCCATCGTAAAGGATAAAAATGCATTCAGAAAAATTTGCCGGAACATCTATCCTGATTTCTTTTTTAAAGAATTGAATATTAATGAGATGGAGCAATTGGACACTGATAGTATTGTGTTCCCATGTGTTATTAAGCCATCGGTGGGTTTCCTGAGCAAGGGTGTGTTTGTGGTGCATGATCCGAAGGAATATAAAGCGGCTGTTGCTACGCTGTTGAGTGACTTTGCGAAAGCTGGCGCTGATTTTCCGGAATTTGTGGTTGGGAAAAGCCGCTTCCTGATAGAGGAATACATTCATGGAGAGGAATATGCGGTGGATGCTTATTACGATGAAAACGAGAACCCTGTGATACTGAATATCTTCCATCACAAATTTATGGATGAGTCCGACACTTCCGACCGCTTGTATATGACCAACAAAGGATTGTTCGACAAGTATGAGACTCCCTTTACCACTTTTCTTACTAACCTCAATGCAACATTGCATTTGAAAAATTTCCCGATGCATATTGAGTTCCGTTACGATGGAAAGAAGGCTGTGCCGATTGAGATTAATCCCTTGCGTTTTACCGGTTTCTGCCTGAATGAGTTGCTGGTGTTTATCAGCGGCCAGCATCCGATGCTTTCGTTTTTGAGAGGCCGTCGTGTTTCCAAAGAGGAAATGTGGAAAGGCAAGGAAAATCTTACCTACGCTTTCACTGTGCTTGACCTGCCGTCGGGCTGTGAGGATAAGGCCTTCAATGCGGAGAAATTCAGCGCGGACTTCCATGACGTCATTGATGTGCGCTTGGTGCCCGACAAAACCTCTGGCGTGGCAGCTACCGTTTTCCTGAAGATTGAGACGGAAAATTTACAGGCTTTTGACCGTATCATGAGTTTGGATATGCGGGAGTATATGATTTAGTCAATTAAAATTAATGACTCAATAATCGCAGGAAATATTCTGGTTAATACGATAATAATTATTTGTAGATTTCGTGGAGACAATATCTATCAGTAAAAACAAAAAGTTTTTTGGCACTTTATGCGGGATTGGTGCTGCGGTTTGCTACGGTACCAATCCTTTGGGTGCGCGCCTGTACGAAGAGGGCATGACCCCGAACAATGTGCTTTTGTGGCGCTTTGGTTTGGCTTGGCTCATCATTGCGGTGGTGATGCTGTTTCGGAAGGAGAAACTGGCTGTTAGCAAGAAGGAGTTTGCCACCTTAAGTGCTTTGGGTTTGCTATTCTGGGCCTCGTCAATCACGCTCTATGTCAGTTTCCAGTTGATGGCGGTCGGTGTGGCTTCCACTCTGCTTTTTGTGTATCCGGTGCTGACCGCGGTCATTATGGCTGTTTTCTTCAAAGAAAAGCTCACATGGTCCACGGTGTCGGCGATTGTGTTGTCGTTTGTCGGAGTCATGCTGTTGTATTGGAGTCCCGATGGCGGGAGGCTGTCGGCACTGGGTGTGCTGCTGGTGCTGATTTCCGCGCTTACTTACGCCATCTATATTATTGTGATGAACCGTGCCCATTTGGAGATGTCGTCGTTCAAGATCAATTTCTATGTGCTGATATACTGCGCCATGGGCAATTTGCTGATGTCGTTGTGTACGGGACAGGGACTGCAAGTGCCTGCCAGCGCCACCGGCTGGTTCTATGTGGGCTGGTTGGCGGTAGTGCCAGCTATCCTTGCCTTGGTGATGATGGTGTATGCGGCCAAGTACATTGGCTCTACGCCCACTGCCATCATGGGGGCGCTGGAGCCACTTACTGCGGTGCTCATCGGGGTGTTCCTGTTCGGAGAGGTGTTCACTGTCCGTTTGGCTTTCGGAATTGTCTTGATATTCAGTGCGGTGATTATCGTCGCGCTTTACAGTAACCGCAAGAAATATACAGTTGGGTAGCGTGTCTTCGACACGCAGGGCAGTGAGGGTTGCTGCAAACCCACACTGTAGGATTACGTGGCATGCGCGCTCACCACACTGCGCAACTTCGTTGCTTGTATGGTGTTAATTGCGCCTGGCGGCGCGTGCCGTGCCTTCGGCATGCTGTCCATATCGGTGTAGAGCTACGTCATGCGCGCTCACTACACTGCGCTTCGCTCGTTGCCTCGAAGAGGCAAAATCTTATTAACCCCAGATGAGCGTAGCGTAATCTGGGGTAGTGAAAGCCTGTGCTCTCCTCCGCGGTGCGCTATAAAACTGCCCCGAAGCACTAAACCAAACCACCGCGGAACGAATCCATCTTAGCCGATGCGAAAAATCATCCTGTAGCCGTATAATGTCAACAAAACTATAAGAAATAGTTCCAAAAAAAAGAAGTGCCTATATGTGTGATATTGAAATGTTTTGTATCTTTGCAACGTCAAAAACTAATGATAGTAATACAATAAAAACTAATAATAGTAAAACGATAAAAACTAATAGTAGTAAAACGATAAAAACTAACAGTAGTAAAACGATGAAAATTAATAAAAGAAAAATATTGTCCGATAATTACAAGAAAATATCAACCAATAACCTTTGGAAAGTACAAACTAATAATTATATAATAATATAAACCACTCGTTACAAGACAGCACAAACTAATAAAAAAAGGACAATATAAACTAATAGAAAGAGCAGGATATATTATGGCAACAATACAGGAGAAATTAGCAGAGTCGCTGGAGGTACTGAAGGCGTATCAGGACGCCCATGGAGACAATTTGGTGATTCATGGAGCGGATACATTAGGACGGACACACACGGAGAGGTTGGTGAACAATGGGTATCTACAGATGGTTATCAAAGGATGGTATATTCCGTCGTCGCCGGGGAGTGAGGGCGATTCCACAGTGTGGTATGTGTCGTACTGGAGTTTCATTACGGCTTATTTAGACAATAGGTTCAATGGTAAATGGTGTCTTTCTCCGGAACTGTCACTCTATTTTTACAGTGGAAATGCGGTGATACCCAAGCAGTTGATTGTGCGTAGCGAGTCGGGGACAAACAACATCCTGCAAATGCCCTTTGGAACTTCACTTGTGGACATCAAGGCATCTTTGCCGCCGGAAGTGGAACGAGAACCTCGCTATGGGGTGCGATTGTATCCGATGGAATATGCCTTGCTGATGGTGGGTCCCGATTATTACCGGCGTGATGCGTTGGAGGCGAGAACCTGTCTGGCAAGTTTGCGGGAAATTTCGCCACTTGTATCGGTGGCCATTGACGGGGGACACACCACTCGGGCGGGGCGTGTGGCAGGCGCGTTGCGCTCCATCGGACGCGAGGAGATGGCAGATGAGCTGTTGCGTATGATGCGCCGGGTGGGACATACGGTGACGGAAGAGAATCCGTTTGAGGAAAATGTGCGGTTGGAGACTTTTGCGGTATCGCCACACGCATCGCGCATCCGACTGATGTGGATGAAGATGCGGAAGGTGGTGCTGGCGAAATTAAAAGTGAAGCCTGTGCAACAGGATGCGGCATCAGTGTTGGCGATGATGGATGCTACGTATGTGAAAGACAGTTACAACTCTTTGTCGATAGAGGGATATAAGATTACGGAGGGGCTGTTGGAACGAGTTCAGAGTGGAAACTGGGATCCCGAGAAAGACGAGGCAGACAAGGAGCGCAGAAATGCGTTAGCCGCCCGTGGATATTATCAAGCATACGAGCTGCTGAAGCAGGGTGTGGCCGACTGCTTTTCTGGGCAGGCACCCGCACAATTGTACGTGAAAGGACATCAAGACTGGCACTTCCAGCTGTTTGAGCCGTGCATTCAAGCGGGCATCGTGAAGGCTTCGGATTTGGTAGGGTACCGCAGACATCAGGTGTACATCAAGAATTCCAAGCATACTCCGTTGAATCCGGATGCTTTGTTGGATGCGATGAGTGCTTTGTCGGATTTGATGATGGAAGAAGAAAATGCCTTGGTACGCGTCATTTTAGGGCATTTCTTCTTTGTCTATATCCATCCCTATATGGATGGCAACGGCCGCACCGCCCGATTTGTGATGAATAGTCAATTAGTGACAGCAGGCTACCCCTGGGTCGTAATCCCAGTGGAGCGTCGGCAAGAATATATGTCGGCATTAGAGCAGGCCAGTGTGGAGGGGAATATTGAGGGGTTTGTTGGGTTTATTGGAGCGTTGATGTGAAATAGGACAGACTGATACAAAATATGATATACCTAAAAAACATGAGAAAATAACAAGTTTTGGTATATGGAGAATATGAATATAAAAGTTCAGAAATTGCTTTCTTATAGTGTTATATTTCCTGATAGACATGATAGATTGGAGGATTTATTGTCTGATATTCCTTCTGCTACAGCTATTGAAGTTTTATCTTATCGTCTTTCACAAAAGATGAATCAATTAACAGGTCAGCATGATTTTGAAATATGGATACCATGGCTAATGCAGACAAGAAGCGATGTCAAGAATCTTGTGGGAAATTATGCCATGCAACATAATCTTGCCAATTATGCAACGATAGACCCATATGCTATGCTATTGTTAATAAGCAAGTTGTTAGCGTCTTATAATGGAAGACATGATGAGTTGACAAAAGATAATATATCAGACTTGTTTCTTTCCTACATGATTTGTTGTGATGAACGCCTTGCATTGTGCAAAACACTTCCAAATAACAAGATGAATGCAGCAGAATTTGTGGATGTTTTTTTGCCGTATGCTTTAAAAACTTATGATATAGAATCTCCTCACGACTATAGGCTAATGCTAATTAAGTGTTATTGTCTTCTGATAGAGTTTCCAAAGGTTCATATTCAATTTGCTAACTATCTTGATGAATTTTGCAAAGAAAAAGGATTGCTTTCACCTAAGAACTACTTGGACCAATTATTTCATGTTTTTTTTTATCTTTCGTCTGGAGGAGATATTTCTACTAGTTTGATAGATATTGATCCTGTTTGTCAGGATACAATTAAATTCCTTGACAAAATTTCCATTGACACTGAACATTATCAGCATGATATGGACTTCAAAATGATCCGAGAAAAACCAGTACTTAGGACTGGGATACACAGATATGACTTTATATTTATGAAGATGTTTATGGATAAGGCGTATACAGGTTTCATTTTTGACATGAAGGAAGCGCTGGTGCAAAGAGGTCTATTGGATGAACGGAATGGGTACGAAAGGCTAAAGTCGATGCTTGGAGAAGACTATTCGGAGCGGTTCTTTTTTTATAATTTGATGAAAAGATGTTTTGGGAAAAAGTATGTGAATTATTGTGGTGAAGTTATGGAAGAAAACCTTGGAGAAGGGATGCCCGACTATTATTTAAGAAGAGGTAATCGGATATTATTATTTGAGTGTAAGGATGCCCAATTGGCTGCAAGCAAAAAACTTAGTGGTGATATTACGGTTATTAAGGATGCTATTTATGAAAAATATGTTCAGAACTCAAAAGGACATGGTAAAGGTGTTGCGCAACTGGCCAATGTTATTATTGATAAGCTGCCAGATATATTATGCAGGTTAGATATGTCCGCACCTAAGAGTGTGAAATACATCTTTCCAATAATCGTTTATTTTGATGACTGTTTTGATTTGGAAGGTCCAAATTACTTACTTGATAAGGAATTAAAGCGTATCATTAAAGGAAAAATTATTAATAGTGACTATGAAGTGAAAGATTTGGTAATGATTAATATTGAATTATTAATGAGGCTGGAAGATTTCTTCGCGGATGACAAATTGAAGCTTGCGACGTTAATTAATTCATACATTGACTATAAGAGCCAGTCAGAGTTGAATCAAGTATTCCCATTCAATAAGTTTTTGTTTCAGGAAGCACGAAAGAAAGGATACGAGATGAAAAAAACAAAATGGTTTGATGAGGTTTATCAAAACATGGTTTCTTTAGATAAAGAAAGAGCAAAATAATCTCAACAACATAGATTAGAATAATTTTGCTTTTGTTATAATTATTTTATAATTTTGCTTTTTGATTTAATTTTATGGTTAACATTTAATTTGATATAAGAATAGATATGTCTTTTATTATTGCATTACATATAGGGGAAGGACTTGTGATGGCAAGTGATAGTCGTATCACTTATAATACCACGTCAAATGATGTTAATGGTGTTAAATCTATACAATTAGGGATACATTTCTCTAATTCTACTCCAAAAACTTTTCTGACATCATCAAATGTTGGTATTTCATATTGTGGTGATTCTTCTATTAATAATAAACCTATAACTGGATATATAGAAAGTTTTGTAGAAGAACATAAAGATGATACGGTGAAAACAATTAAAGATGCAGTGATTCCATATTTCACTGAACTGGTAGCGAATTTGAATACGACCTTTATTATAGGTGGATACGCAAATGAAGAAGGCGGTATTAAGCAGAAACTATATAGGATTAACACAAAAACCAAGAAAGTGGAGGATGTTGACACTTCTACTCAAGGTGCATTGTGGAGTGGGGAAATTGATGTGATGAGTAGGGTCTTAACAACGGTTTACAGTAAAACGGGTGAAAACAAGTATGACGAGATCGTTTCTTATCCTATCTTGTGGCAATATTTTACATTACAAGATGCAGTTGATTTTGCTCGTTATGCTATTAAGACCACTATTGATACTATAAAATTTCAAAGTAGGGTAAAAACCGTAGGGGGACCTATTGATATTCTTGTGATAAAACCTACCGAAGCTTTCTGGATTGAGAAAAGACGACTACAATAAATGACATGAGGTTCTATTGTTTATAAAACACCACGTTCCCATCTCCAAAAAAATCGTATCTTTGCACCCTAAAATAAAAACAGAAACTAAAACCAAATAATCAATAACAAACCAATAAAAGAATAGAAAAATAACCAACATATTATAAAGCGTTTTCGCTCCTACTGACTTCTTGAAGTTCCACAAATCGAGTCCAGTTTAGTAAAGCGGTAAACGCTCACGAGCAATCGTGGGCTTTACTTATATACTGGGCAGGTCGTGGAACACCTAAGAAGTCGTAAGCAAAGTTCCACGATTTTTTATGCCCAGTAACGAAAACCCAAAACAAATCAAAAGCCGCCAGCGGGTGGCTGACCATGGCGAGGTGTTCACCAATCCACGCGAGGTGAACGCCATGCTCGATCTGGTGCGCGACGAGTCCTTCCGGCTCGACAGTTGCTTCCTCGAGCCCGCCTGCGGCGACGGCAATTTCCTCATTGAGATTCTGCGCCGCAAACTCTCCCTTTTGAAAGACATCAAATCCCAAACCGAATGGGAGTTCAAAAGCCTCATTGCAGTTGGCTCTTGCTATGGTATCGACCTCCTGCCCGACAATGCTGAGGTTTGTCGAGAGAGACTGTTTGTCGAGATAAGCGGTCAAATTGGCAAAAAGGAGTCCTCGGATGGCTATGAAGAAAGCCTCCGATACATGCTAAAAAAGAACATTGTCTGCGGTGATGCGTTGACCTATCGTACTGCAGAAAACAAGCCTATCAGCTTCTGCGAGTGGACACCTATTGCCGGTAGTATGCAGTTTTCACGACGTGACTTTCAATTTGATTTTCTTGTTACACAAAGCCACCAGTATAGTCTCTTCGATGAGCAGGGTGAGTCGCAAAGTTTTGACGAGCCTGTTCGTACTTATCCTCCATTGCATTATACCCAACTTTATAGATATGACTTACTATAGCCCCGACATCCTCAATTGTTTGGCTAACCTGAGCAGCGATGAGGTTTTTACCTCTCCAGAGTTGGCTAACCGTATGCTTGACTTGTTGCCACAGGAGCTGTTCCGCAGTTCCAAGACACGATTTCTCGATCCTTGTAGCAAAAGCGGTGTTTTCCTTCGCGAGATTGCCAAACGACTGCTGGCTGGTCTCGAAGAGCAGATTCCCGACTTGCAACAACGCATCAACCACATTATGATGAAGCAGGTCTTCGGTATTGCGTGCACCGACCTCACTGCCGAGATGAGCCGCCGTACACTTTACTGCACCAAGCAGGCCAACGGCAAATATAGTGTCAGTACGGTTTTTCGTGACACTCAAGGGAACTTGCGCTATGATCGCTGCCGCCACACATGGAATGTGCAAGGCCGCTGCGAGTACTGCGGTGCCAGCCAAAGCGAGTATCTTCGTGCAGACTCTCGTGAAACTTACGCCTATCCGTTTATTCACAAAAGTATCAATGAAATATTCCATAAAGATATGCAATTCGATGTAATTATAGGTAATCCGCCGTACCAGTTAGATGATGGTGGTTATGGTGCCAGTGCGAGACCAGTATATCCACATTTTGTTCAACAAGCAAAAAAAGTTAATCCACGGTATATTTGTATGATTATACCTGCACGTTGGTATGCGGGAGGAAAAGAATTAAATGATTTTAGAGACGATATGTTAAGGGATAATAGGATACGTGTGATTCATGATATGCCTAATGCTTCGGATTGTTTCCCGGGGGTAGAAATAAAAGGTGGTGTATGTATTTTCCTTTGGAATAGAGATGAGAGAGGAAATGTGATAGTAAAGACATTTAGAGAAAGGGAGGAAATGTCATCAATGTCAAGACAATTGCTTGAAAAAGGATGTGATACGTTTATCCGACAAAATGAAGCTATAAGCATTCTTCATAAAGTACAAAAAAACAAAGAGAAACCCTATAGCACGATTATTCATCCAGCGATGACTTTTGGACTAAGAAGTTATGTGAAGGATTTTGAAAGAGATGATGCAGCAAAAGGATATACAAAAGTATTTGCTCAGAGAACGATGGGTTATATAAAGACTTCTGAAATCAAGAGTGGAAAAGAGTACATTGATAAGTGGAAGGTCATTGTACCTGAAGCAATTGGTTCAGGAGAAATGGGGAAAGACATTGTAAAACCCATCTTATGTGAACCTAATACAATAAATACAGAGACTTATATTATGAATGGGCCATTCAAATCAAAAGAGGAAGCAATGAATGCTATTACTTACATAAAGACAAAGTTTTTCCACTTTATGCTTGGCTTAAAAAAAATAACTCAACATACTACGCAAAAGGTATATGAACTTGTTCCCCTTCAAGACTTCTCCCATCCCTGGACAGACGAAATGCTGTACAAGAAATATGACTTAGACAAGGATGAGATTGCCTTTATTGAGAGCATGATACGCCCAATGGAATAATAAAAAACTTGATTATGCAGACCATAGACCAAATCCTTCCTAACAGCCGGCGAGCGGTGCCGCAGATATACATGTATGACGATACATCGTTTCCGGGATGGATCAAAATAGGACAGACCACCCGTGCTGATGTGCGGAAACGCATTGACGAGCAGCACCCAATCACTGAACCGCACAAGACCTACCACCTGCTGTGGCACGATAATGCTTTTTATGCCGATGGCAGCGGTGAGAGCTTCAGTGACCATGACCTGCACGAGTGCCTGCGTCGTATGGGCAAGGAACTTATCGGTGAGTGGTGCCGTTGCTCATTGCGAGAGGCACAAGCGGCATACGTGGCAGTGCGCCACCGCGACACAGTCGTGGAAACAGTACGTGACCTTGACTACAAAATGCGCGACGAACAGGCACAGGCTGTAAAGCAGACGGCAGACTATTTTGCCAAAATGGACGAAGAGGAACCTGACCGTCCCAGCCACTATCTGTGGAACGCCAAGATGCGCTTCGGCAAGACTTTCGCCACTTATCAGTTGGCTAAACGCATGGGTGCTAAACGTGTGCTGGTGCTTACCTTCAAACCTGCTGTGGAGGACTCTTGGCGCGATGATTTGTTGCGCCATCGTGATTTCAAAGGCTGGCAATACTACAGCAGTCGTGATACTGATAATTCTAAACTTTCAAGCCTAAACTCTCAACTTCCTTTGGTTGTTTTCGGCTCCTTCCAAGACTATCTCGGCAGGGACCGCTACGGAAACATCAAATCCAAGAACGAGTGGGTTCACAGCATCCATTGGGATTTGATTGTGCTGGATGAGTACCATTTTGGCGCATGGAATGACAATGCCAAGAGTTTGCTCGACCTCGGAGATGCTGAGGCCAAAAAGCGGCAGGCAGAGGAGGATGAGGTGATGAGTGAGAGCGGCATCGATGTGGAAAGCGGGCGCGCCTGGGACGACAGCGATGTGCCCATCACGGGCAAACACTACCTCTACCTCAGCGGTACCCCTTTCCGCGCTCTTGCCACGGGCGAATTCATGGAAAGCCAGATCTTCAACTGGACCTATCAGGACGAGCAGGCACGAAAAGAAACTATCGGCGGTCCTTATTTGGAGATGCCCACCATGGTGATGATGACCTACCAGATGCCGCAGGACCTTGGGGCGATGATTGAGCAATGGGGTATGGACGGCTTCGACCTAAACGAGTTCTTCAGAGCCGAAGGCAAGACTTTCGTCCATGAAAAGGCGGTGCAGAAATGGCTTGACATTATCCGTGGCAAAGCTCCTATTTTCGGTGATGGAAGTTCACCCCTCAATGTGCGTCCTGCTTTGCCTTTTGAGGACACTCGCCTGCTTGACCTCTGTGCCCATACAATGTGGTTCCTGCCTAATGTGGCTTCGTGCAATGCCATGGAAGCGCTGTTGCACCGTCCTGCCAACGGATTCTATCAGAACTACACTATCATCAACTGTAGCGGTATCAAAGCTGGTATCGGGGTGGATGCCCTCGGTCCAGTACGCGAAGCCATGGGCGACAATCCGTTGAAAACACGCACCATCACGCTGACTTGCGGCAAACTGACCACTGGAGTCACTTTGCGTCCTCTGGGAGGACTGCTGATGTTACGCAACTGCTCAAGCCCGGAAACATACTTCCAGACTGCTTTCCGCGTGCAAAGTCCATGGACAGCCACCGACGAGGAAGACCCCTCGAAACGGACCATCCTCAAGCCCACCTGCTATGTCTTCGATTTCGCGCCCAACCGTGCCCTGCGCGAGGTGGTGACATACGCCAACCAGCTGGATGTAGATAGCAATCGTCGTATCACCGACAAGGTGGATGAGTTCATCAATTTCCTGCCCATCCTGCAATTCGACGGCAGCTCGATGAAGCGGGTGGATGCCACCGAAATCCTTGACTTTGTGGATAATGGCACCAGCGGCACGCTGCTGGCACGCCGTTGGAACAGCGCACAACTGGTCAATGTCGATAATGCTACTTTACAACGAGTGCTTGACAACCCCGAAGCTTTGGCTACCATCATGAAAATTGAGGGTTTCCGTGCCTTGGGCAGCGATATTATAGAGAACATTGTCAATCGTGCCGAGAAAATCAAGAAGCTTAAACGGGAGGCTGGCGAAGGCGGTGGCAGCAGCAAGAAGAAAGAATTGACGCAGGAGGAGAAGGAGTATCGTTCCAAACGGCGCGAGGTGCAGGAGAAACTGATGAAGTTCGCCACAAGAATCCCCATCTTCATGTATCTCACCGATTACCGCGAGGAGAGTTTGGAGGATGTCATCCGCAAGTTAGAACCAAGTTTGTTTGAGCGTGTCACGGGGTTAACCATTGACGATTTTGACCTGCTGTTGCGAGTAGGTGTATTCAACCGGGCCCAGATGAACGACGCCATCTTGAAGTTCCGCCGCTACGAAGACGCTTCCCTCGCCTACACCGGCGTCAACCGCCACGCTTCCGACACCCGCATCGGGCTGATGGACAGCACCGTGCCCATTGAGGGGATGGTGAACGTGTAGAGGGTGATTGCCTTTATTGAGAACTTGATGCGTCCGATTGAACATTATGGCAGCGACATTCTTCGCCTCGGAGAGGCGACACGCACGCAGTGCAATTAACACCATACAAGCGAAGCGCAGTGTGGTGCAAGAGGATGCGGAGTGCGGTGTGGTGATGGGAGAGTGCACAAACTATGGGCATCTCGGAGAGATGCGACAATCAGTCCTTGAGAAAGTACTCTTCCCTGATGGCAACCCCGTTCTCCGTCAGGAACTCCCTGTACTCTTCCGCAAACGTCTTCTGACTATGATGCTCCTTCTGCTTGGCAATATAGCCGACTATCATGTCCTTATCTCGAAGATTGTAGGAAAATCCAGCATACTCCTTAGACCATCCGTCAAAAAGCGGGAAATCAGGATTGGCCTTGAGCCACTTGCTGGAGGCAATTTTGAGTTCTTGGACAAATTTGGACATAGCCAAGGTTGCAGGCAGGGATACAAAAAGGTGTACATGGTTGGGCATGCCTCCAATGCGGTAAAGGTGGCCGTCCTTGTTGTTAATGAACCCAAGGATATAGGAGTAAAGCTCGCGCTCGTGCTCCTCCACTATGGCGGGAATGCTGCGATGGGTGCGGAGGATAATATGATAAGATGTCTGTGTGTAGCTCATGGGTATTTGTTTTTTGAGAAGTAACGAGGAGATGGTTGGATTATTGTTTTAGTGGCATCTCTTCGAGATGCTTATACCGATAGTGCCCGTTACACCACACTGCGCTCCGCTTGTATGGTGTTAATTGCGCCTGGCGGCGCATGCCATGCCTCCGGCATGTAGTCCCATGTCGGTGTCGGGCTACGTCATGTGCGCTCACCACACTGCGCAACTTCGTTGCTTGTATGGTGTTAATTGCGCCTGGCGGCGCGTGTCATGCCTCCGGCATGTAGTCCCATGTCGGTGTCGGGCTACGTCATGCGCGCTCACTACACTGCGCGACTGCGTCGCTTGTATGGTGTTAATTGCGCCTGACGGCGCGTGTCATGCTTTCGGCATTATTGGTAATAAAAAAAGGAGGTTGAGACCAACCTCCTTTTTTTATTGAGAATTATTTGTTTTCGGCTTTTCTTGGACCTCTGGGATGGTTGCCACGGGGACCACCATTGTGGTTACCACCGTTGCCATTGCCGCTGGGTCTCGGCTTGCGCTCGGGTTCTACATAACCTTCCGGCTTGGGAAGCAGAGCCTTGTGAGACAGCTTGTACTTGCCGGTCTTTTCGTCGATGGCAATCAGCTTCACTTCGATTTCGTCGCCAACAGACAAGATGCCGTCGAAGCTTTCCAAACGGCGGTATTCCATCTCGGAGATGTGCATCATACCGTCCTGGCCAGGCAGGAATTCAATGAATGCGCCAAAGGGCAGGATGCTCTTCACCACACCTTTGTATGTTTCGCCCACCTCAGGAACCTGGGTAATAGCCTTGATCTTGGCAACAGCTGCGTTGATGTCATCGACATTGGCAGCGGCGATATCTACCACGCCAAACTCGCCAACTTCTTCGATGTTGATGGTGGTGTTGGTCTCACGCTGCATTTCCTGGATAATCTTGCCACCAGGGCCAATGATAGCGCCGATGAATTCTTTTGGCACCTTCATCTGGACGATACGCGGCACGAAAGGCTTGTAATCCTCTCTCGGTGCTGGCATGGCCTCTTTGATTTTGTTCAGGATGAACAGACGGCCTCTCTTGGCCTGTTCCAATGCCTCGGCCATTCTTTCAGAAGAAAGACCGTTAATTTTGATATCCATCTGGCAAGCGGTGATACCGTCTTCGGTACCGCAGACCTTGAAGTCCATGTCACCGAGGTGGTCTTCATCACCCAAAATATCGGACAGGATGGCGTATTTGCCAGTTTCTTCGTCGGTAATCAAACCCATAGCGATACCAGAAACGGGTTTCTTCATCTTCACACCGCAATCCAGCAGTGCTAAGGTGCCGGCGCAAACTGTAGCCATGGAAGAGCTACCATTGGATTCCAGAATATCGGAAACGATACGCACGGTATAGGGAAAATCGGGGTCGTCGAACGGGATCATCGGCTTCAGGGCGCGGTTGGCCAGGTTGCCGTGACCGATTTCGCGACGGCCAGTGCTGCGGATGGGCTTCACTTCACCTACAGAGAATGGCGGGAAGTTGTAGTGGAGCAAGAAGCGGTTAGTGCCTTCGATGATGGCACCGTCAATCACTTGCTCATCCAGTTTGGTACCGAGGGTACAGGTGGCCAATGACTGGGTTTCACCACGGGTGAAGATAGCTGAACCATGAGCTGAAGGCAGGTAGTCGGTCTCAATCCAGATATTTTACGGCCATCGAGACGTACGCGGTCGTTCAGAATCATATTGCGCATGGCGTGATACTGAACATCGTGGTAGTAACGCTGCACCATGGGTTCTTTCTCTTCGCGTTCCTCTTCGGGAATGGTTTCCAGAAATTCGGCATAAACAGCGTCGAAAGCATCGTTGCGTTCGTGTTTGCCCATGAAAGATTTGGCGATGGCATAAACCTTGTCGTAGGTTTCTTTATTTACGCGTTCGCGTAATTCCTCATCGTTGTGCTCATGGCAGTACTCGCGTTTTGGATTGGCTTTTTCTACCTTAGCTGCCAGATCCAACTGTGCCTGGCACTGGATTTTGATAGCCTGGTGAGCGAAGTTTAGCGCATCCACCATATCCTGTTCGGAGATTTCCTTCATCTCACCTTCTACCATCATGATGTTGTCCATGGAAGCGGCTACAATCATGTCGATGTCAGAGTTCTCCATCTGCTCCACGGTGGGGTTAATCAGCATCTGACCATTCACGCGACCCACTCTCACTTCGGAGATAGGACCTTCGAAGGGAATGTTGGAAACTGCCAATGCGGAAGAGGCTGCCAAGCAGGCCAAGGCATCGGGCAGGTTGTTGGTGTCACCGGAAATCAGGGTAACCAGCACCTGGGTTTCAGCGTGGAAATTGCTGGGGAACAAAGGTCTGAGGGCGCGGTCAACGAGACGGGCAATCAGAATCTCATATTCGGAGGGACGGGCCTCACGTTTGAAGAAACCGCCGGGGAAACGACCGACAGCTCCGTATTTCTCTTGGTATTCGACTTGCAGTGGCATGAAATCCACATTCTCGGCGGCGTCTTTCTTGCAGCAAACTGTAGCCAGCAGCATGGTGTTGCCCATTTTCACGACAGCGGAGCCGTCGGCCTGCTTGGCTAACTTGCCGGTCTCAATCGTCACCTGACGGCCGTCACCCAAGTCAAAAGTTGTATTTATTCCTAACATTGTTTTCTTTCTTTAAAATGATAAAACTGAGCATAAAATAATAGCAAGAAAGGCAATTTGGAAGAAATTGCCTTTCATTTTTACATTATGCGGTGCAAATTATTTTCTTAAACCTAACTTCTTGATGATAGCTCTGTAGCGTTCGATGTCTTGTTCCTTCAAGTATTCGAGCATTCTTTTTCTCTTACCCACGAGAGCGATCAAGGAACGTTTTGTAACAAGGTCTTTCTTGTTGGTTTTCATGTGTTCCGTAAGGTGTTTGATACGGTGGGTGAAAAGAGCGATCTGGCTTTCAGGTGAGCCGGTATCAACTTGGCTTTGTCCGTAATCTGCGAAAATCTTCTGTTTAACTTCTGTTGATAAGTACATAATAAATTTCTCTTTTTAAACTTTTTTGTTACAATTCTTTTTCGGGGTGCAAAAGTACAATTTTTTTTGTTATCATCAACATATATTTATAAGAAATTTTTTTTGAGGAAAAAACTGATGAAAAGGGTATTAATATCATCTTGTTTATAGACGGGAAATGCGATGTGGTTTAATTCGAATTTTTAAGTTTTACTTTGTGATTGTAGCGTGCCTTCGGCACGCGGATTATTACGGATTGCCGTCTGCCCCACACTGCGCGACTTCGTTGCTTGTGAGGGGTTAATAGGATGTCGTGTCTTCGACACGTATGTGTTGCTTGCACATCCTCGTGCCTTGGACATGCACTGTCGTGTCTTCGGCACGCGTGTGTTGCTTGCACATCTTCGTACCTAGGACTTGCACTATCGTGCTTGTGCGGATGTCGTGCCTTCGGCACTCAATTGATACAAGCTGGATTTCTTGGGTTTAGGGTCTTTGATGTGCGGTGAGACATATGCTGCGATGTCTGCTGTGTGATATCTACTTTGATGCGTGCTGAAAGCACGATATCCTATTAACCCCTCACAAGCGCGATAGCGCGTAGTGTGGGGTAGAGTGGTGTGTGTGGAAAACCAGCGTGCCGAAGGTACGCTACTACTTGTCTTGCAGGAAGTATAGCTCATCGATAGTTATTCCATTACTTTCCACGAAAGTCCTGTATTCTTCCGCAAAGGAAAGTCCTTGATGGTGTTCTTTCTGTCGAATGATATAGTTTACTATTTTGTCTCTGTCCTGAAGATTGTAGCTGAAGCCAGCATATTCGTGACCCCAGCCGCGAAAGTTTGGAAAGTGAGCGTTGGCTTTCATCCATTTGGAACTGTCGGTCTTCACTCGCTGTACAAAAGATGCCAACGACAATGTAGACGGTAGTGATACGAAAAGATGAATATGGTCGGGCATACCGCCTATACGGTAGGTTTGGCAGTGGAGATTTTTGGCAATGCCATATATGTAGGCATATAGCTCTCGCTCATACTCTGCTAAGATTGTCATTTCGCTGCGAAAGGTGCGGAAGACGATGTGATAATAAGATGTTGTGTAACTCATAAGTTTAAGTTTTATGTTGTGATTGTAGCGTGCCTTTGGCACGCAGGATTAGGGTTGCTTGTCGTGTGCCCCACACTGCGCAACTTCGTTGCTTGTGAGGGGTTAATAGGATGTCGTGCCTTTGGCACGAGGGTGTTGCGAATTCTTCCTCATATCTTGAAGTTGCGTAATCCTGCTTGTGGTGACATTGTGCCTTCGAATCATTATTTGTGTACATTATAAGAGAAACGATACATAAATATAATTATTGCATAATATACAATAAAAATATTATAAATCATTCGGATTTGTTTTTCGCAATACGTCAACAGATGATTTCAAAAAAATGTGTTATTTTTGCATGATGAAACATTTTTTGCCGATAACGAAGAAAGAGCTGGACTATCTCGGTTGGGACGAGGTGGATGTGATCCTGATTTCGGGGGACGCCTACGTGGACCATCCCTCATTTGCCGCCGCGGTCATAGGACGTACCTTGGAAAGCCAGGGTTATCGGGTGGCTATTCTGCCACAACCCAACTGGCAGGACGATCTCCGCGATTTCAGGAAGCTGGGAAAGCCGCGGCTGTTCTTTGGCATCACCGCCGGCAACATGGACTCGATGGTCAACCATTACACCGCCTTCAAGCGCTTGCGTAGTGATGATGCCTATACCCCTGGAGGCCAGGCAGGATTCCGACCGGATTATGCGACTGTCGTTTATTCGAAAATTGTGCGGCAGCTGTTTCCCGATGTGCCCATCGTCATCGGTGGGGTGGAGGCTTCGATGCGCCGTCTGGCCCATTACGATTATTGGAGCGACAGTTTCAAGCCGTCCATCCTGCAGGAGAGTGGGGCGGATATATTAATATATGGTATGGGCGAAAGGCCAATTATGGCGGTGGCGCAGGCGATAGAGCAGGGCGACTGGCGTTCGCGACTGCCCGATATTCCGCAAATCGGCTATATGAGGTCCGAAGTGGAGGCTTATCGGGAAAATGCGGAAACTGTTTTTCTGCATTCTTTTGAAGAAGAAAGAAAGGATAAACGGAAATACGCCGAGGATTTTGTGCTGTTCGAAAAAGAAAGCAACAAGCGTCGGCAGCGGATGCTGATTCAGCCGTATGGAAATGAGTTTTTGGTGGTGAATCCGCCATTTGACACGCCCACAGAGGAGGAAATGGACCAATTTTCCTTTTTCGACCGGATGATGAACGCTCCGCATCCAAAATATCTGAAGCGTGGTGCGATTCCGGCTTTCGAGATGATCAAGAATTCCATCAATATCCATCGGGGCTGTTTCGGTGGTTGCAGTTTCTGCGCCATCGCCGCTCATCAGGGAAAGTATGTGGCCTCACGCTCTGAAAAGTCTATTTTAGCTGAGGTGGAGGACTTGGCGCATCGTGACTATTTCAAGGGGCACATCTCCGATTTGGGAGGTCCGTCGGCCAACATGTACCGTATGCGGGGCAAGAATCCCGAACTGTGCGAGCGTTGTCCGCGTCCTTCCTGCATCTTTCCAAAGGTGTGTAAAAATTTGAATATCAATCATAAACCAGTTGTAGAACTCTATCGGAAAGCGGCTAAAGTCAAGGGAGTGAAACACATCACGATTGGTAGCGGTATCCGTTATGACATGCTTTTGAGTGATGCGCAGACCGATAAGGAAAACGGCTTGAGCGACTATATCCGTGAGGTGGTAAATCACCATGTGTCGGGGCGACTGAAGGTGGCACCGGAGCATACCGCCTCTCATGTGCTGCAGAAGATGCGCAAACCCGAGTTTGAGCAATTCCATCGTTTTCTGGAGAAATTCAACCAAGCCAATCGACAGTCGGGCAAGAACCAGCAGCTGATACCTTATTTCATTTCCTCACATCCGGGCTGTACAATGCAAGACATGAAGGAGTTGTCTAAATTGTCGCACCAGAACCACTTGATGACGGAGCAAGTGCAAGACTTCACGCCCACGCCCATGACCTATTCCACCGCCATGTATTACCTCGGTTTCGACCCCTACACTGGCGAGAAGGTACACGTAGCCCGTGACTTAAGGGAGAAAAGAGAGCAGAATGGTTGGTTTTTTGCGAAGAAGGCTCCCAATTCTTCACCTCGCCGCTAAAGTGACGTAGTAGCGTATCTTCGATACGCACCAGCGAAGTAGATTACCACCACCCCACACTGCGCTGCGCTTGTGCGGGGTTAATAGGATGATGTGCTTTCAGCACATCCAGCGAACGGCAACAGCTATTAATTGTTAACTGTCAAATTTCCAGCGCTTTGCAAATATCCGCGAAGACCTCGTCGATGGTTTGCATACCGTTGATTTCAATCAATTTACCCTGTTTCTGGTAGTATTCAATCAGTGGATGGGTAAGTTTGAAGTACTGGGCAGTGCGGTTCTTGGCCACCTCGGGGGTGTCGTCGGTGCGGCCCAGCTCAGCGGCGCGTTTCAGGATGCGCTTGATGATTTCCTCTTCTTCAATCTTGATATAGATAACCTTTGAAATGCTGACGGGCTTGTCGTAGTTGATGCCGTCCATCATGTGGGCCTGCTCGATGGTGCGGGGCACGCCGTCGAGGATATAGCCTTTGCATTCGCCCAGCTTGGACAGGAAGCTGTTCAGCATGTCCAGCGTAACGTCATCGGGGCAGAGCTCGCCGCGTTCGATGATGCCCTTGGCTTTGAGGCCGATGGGAGATTGTGATGCGATTTCCTTACGGAACATGTCACCGGTGGAGATGTGGAAAAGTCCGTGTTTCTCCATAATTTTCGGGGCTTGGGTGCCTTTGCCGCTACCGGGTGCGCCCAGCAGCACGATGTTGAATTGATTGTTCATATTTTTATTTTTTATTCGCTCAATTGATAAATATCGACATAATTACGTCCCCAGCCATCGTAGTCGAGGCCATGGCCCACCACAAATTTGTTAGGAATGGACAGTGCCACATAATGCACGGGCAATTCCTTTTTATAGGCATCGGGTTTGAAGGACATGGTCGCTATACGCACATCCTTGGCATGGGCGTCCATTAGCATTTTGTGCATGTGCTCATAAGTGACGCCAGTATCCACAATATCCTCGATAATCAGCACGCGCTGGTCTGTCAGGTCATCGTTCAGCCCTATCAATTCCTTAACATGGTTGGTAGAGGTGGTGCCGCTATAGGAGGAGAGCTTGACACAGCTCATGCGGCAGGGTATGGTCAGTTTCTTCATCAGCTCGACGGCGAACATGATGGCGCCGTTCAAGGTGATGATCAAATAGGGAGTGTCATTTTTGTAATCTTCGTTAATCTGTTGGGCTACACGATCAGTGGCCTCATCTATTTCTTTTTCAGAAATATACTTGACAAAAGTCTTGTCTAACAAAGTGATTTTATCCATAGTTGGCAATGAATATGAAAGTGCAAAGATACGAAAAATAATAAGCAAATGAGCAAATTAAAAAAATGTGCTAATGTGCCAATGAAATTAAAAACTAAGAATTAAGAACTAAGAATTCTTAATTTTTAACTCTTAGTTCTTAGTTAAAAGCAATTCAACAAATAAAAACATTTCAACAATTCAACAAATATTACTATCTTTGCAAAAAATATGGAAGAATGAAAAGAATCATCATTTTGCTGGCTGTGACTGTGGTATGTTGCACAGCTTGTCGTTACGAGGAGGGGCCGGGAATCAGTTTCGTTGCACCTGAATATCGTATTACGGGAAACTGGAATCTTGAAAAAGTGTTTCTGAATGGAACACAAATCACTGAAACCTCTTATTTGGCCAACAATCCTAACACCTATTATTTGTTTAATTATGATGGTCCTTTGGATGTTGTCTTTTATCAAAACAATGCCATCCAACGGGCGTCATACGGTTGGTGGAAATTTCAGGATAATTGCAAGGAATTGATAATGGATTTTCAGTTGAAAACCCAGAAATATTACTATGTTGCGAGGATTAAGAAATTGAGTAAAAGCGATCTAATATACGAATATGATGATGCTTATGGTAATCACTGGCGTTTGGAATTAGTCTGTGTATCACGTTCAAATTAAGACGTCATTAATCTCCTAAGCACATGCCGATGCGGCGTGCGGTGTGAACCAGAAAGTCTTTGTTGGGATTCACCAGATGAGGTTTCTTCAAGGCTTCTTCAAGAGGCACATATAAGATGTTCGGGTGACGGTAAGTGACCATGTTGCCAAATTTTCCTTCCTTCACCAGCTCGAAGGCTTTTACGCCGAATTCGGTGGCCAGAATACGGTCGAAGGCGATAGGCGTGCCGCCACGTTGCAGGTGTCCCAATACGGTTACACGGATGTCGTGTTCTATGCCAAGGTCCGCCAGTTCCTGTTTCAGTTTGTCACCTACGCCACCCAATTTGATATGGCGGTCACCGATGGCGGTGGGGTTGGTGCCAGTTACCTTGCCGTCGAGGGCTTTGGCTCCTTCGGCGATAACGATATTGCAGAAGCCGTCACCATTGTTGTAGCGTTCTTCTATCTTCTCTGCGATTTTGCGTGGATCGTAAGGTATCTCCGGGATGATGCATACATCGGCGCCACCAGCGATGGCGGTATGCAGGGCAATCCAGCCGGCATCGCGGCCCATCACTTCCATGATGAACACACGGCTATGGCTCTCGGCGGTGGTCACAATCTTGTCGAAACATTCGGTGGCGATTTGCACAGCGGTTTGGAAACCGAAGGTGAAGTCGGTGGACGACAGGTCGTTGTCGATGGTTTTGGGTACACCCACCACATTGATGCCTATTTTGCTTAATTCCAAAGAGATGGCTTGTGAGCCGTCACCACCGATATTGATAACCGCGTCGATGCCCATGTTTTGCAGCCTTTTTTTCATCAGTTCCGAGCGGTCTTCAGTCACCCAGGTGCCGTCGTCTTTTTTGACAGGGAAATAGAATGGGCCGCCCTTGTTGGTGGTTTTGATGATGGTGCCGCCTTTCACATGCAGGCCGCTCACGCTCTTCTCCGTCAGTTCCACCACTTCCACGTTGTCTTTCAGAATGCCGTTAAATGACTCGATGCTTCCGTATACGTGCCAGTCTTCCTCGCGTGCAGCGCTTTTCACAACGCCTCTGATGACGGCGTTCAATCCTGGGCAGTCGCCTCCGCCCGTGGCTATCAATATTCTCTTTGACATGGTATTTCAGTTTGGTTCGGCAAAGATACAGTTTTTTTTTCGTATTTTTGCCAGTTCAATTTTTTAAATTTCAAGAGATAAAAATCAAAGGTATGAAGAAAATATTAGTTTTCGTGCTGTTGTGTATGGTGACGGTGTTTCAGGCCCATGCGGTGCTGAAGGAGAAGGATTTGCCACAGACCTTGGGCGTGCTGCGCGCCGAGCTGGAACAGGCCTATAACCAGCAACAGATTTTTATGGACATGTTCGAGAAGCGCAATGTGGAACAGCATGCCAACCTGATCAGGATGATGCAGAACAGCAACCAGATAGCTTTGATGCTGTATTCTCAGAATGCGGATTTTACTTTCGATATAGCATACGCCTGCCAGGCCGCTACCGAGCAGTATCACCGGCTGAAACAGCGCAATATGCCCTATAACAGGATGATAGAGCGCCTCCAGTCTGAAATTGAACGCTATGATGCCCTGATAAAGACCCTGCAGAATCTGCCTCCACGAGTGCTGCCTAACGGACAGCTGGCTGGCTTGCCCGACTCGATTCGGGAAACCATGCCCAAAATGTTGCTCGACACCGCCAAAAACCTGCTGTATATACTTGACCAGCAGGGATTGGAAGACCGCGAGGCTTGCTTGGATTACGCCACTGCCTTGCGTGACAACTGCATGAAAATGCTTGAAAATGTGGAACGCGACAGGGAACATTACGAAAGGGTGAGCAACAGGGTGAAGGAATTGTACAATTATGCCCAGTCGAAATACGAGAACATACAAAAAAGCATTTTCGTGAACGGCGGACAAAATTATTTTCAGACGCTGAAAAGACTGAAAATGAATATGGCGATAGCCAAGCAGGATGTGGACGGCAAGTACAAACCTTTCAATACCAGGTCGGAATGGCGAGGCCCTGTGGTGATTGGTATCAGCGTGTTCATGCTGTTTTATATTGTGTTGGCCAGCTTCCTTAGCTATATCATAGTACGTTGGTTATTGCCAAAGAAATGGCGCAATTATTTCAAGGAGAACAACAAGCGTCCTTTCGTGATGCTGGCATTCGGTGTCGCCATTTTTGCCATTTCCATCACTATCGCCATGTTCTTTGTGAAGCAGAACTTTGTGAGGATGGCCATCAACCTGATGATTTTCTTCTCGTGGCTGGTGGAGGTTATTATGATTTCACTTTTGATTAGGCTGGATGACAAGCAGATACGCGCTGGTGTGCGCTCGTACACTCCGTTTGTGATTATGGCTTTTGTGGTGATTGTCTTCCGTATGATCTTGATCCCCAATAATCTGGTCAACCTGATTTATCCGCCTATTCTGTTGCTGTTTACCATCTGGCAGTTCAGGGTAATGAAGAAAAGGGTGGCCAAGTTGCCCGACAGTGATTTGATTTACACGGTGGTGTCGTTTATCGTGATGGTAGTGTCGTGTGTAGCCTCATGGCAGGGTTATGTGTTGTTGGCGGTTCAAATTATGGTTTGGTGGATGATACAGCTGACGGCTATCCAGACCATCACTTGTCTGTACGATTTGGACAAGATGTATGAATCACGTCGTCTGGTTCGCAAGATCGCTGATGCGAAAGGCGAGAAAATCAGAAATGATGGCGAACTGCAAAAGTATTACAGGAAAATCCAACCCAGGATGGCCAAGGGAGAGTTTATCGGACAGACTTGGTTTTATGATTTTCTGCTCAAGGCTTTGTTGCCGGTTATGGCGGTGATGACTATTCCGCTAGGTGTTTATTGGGCCTCCTCCATCTTTGAAATGACTTCCGTTTGCCGCAAGATTTTCTTCTATGTATTTTTGGACAAACCGGGCCTTATCCAGCTTTCTTTGTATAAGATATGTCTGGTGTTGGAACTGTTCTTCATTTTCCGCTATTTGAATTATGCCATCAAGGCATTTTACCAGTTGTTGAAAAAACGCAGTAAGAAAGAGGGCAAAGCACAGGGAAACATCACGCTGGCCAACAATATCATTTCCATATTGATATGGGGCTTGTATGCGATATCCGCATTGGTGATTCTGCAGGTGCCGAGCAGCGGTATTTCTATTGTGATGGCAGGTTTGGCTACTGGTCTTGGTTTCGCCATGAAAGACTTGCTGGAGAACTTCGTCTACGGTATCTCGCTGATGACCGGACGTCTGCGTGTGGGCGATTATATTGAGTGTGACGGCATACAGGGTAGGGTGGAAAGTATCAATTATCAGAGCACCCAGATTGTAACTCTCGACGGCAGTGTAATGGCGTTCCAGAATGCATCATTATTCAGCAAGAATTTCAAAAACCTGACCCGTAACCATGGCTATGTTTTGGTGAAAATACCTGTGGGCGTGGCTTACGGCGTGAATGTGGAGAAGGTTCGTAATGTGATGATAAAAAGCCTTAATTCATTGACTATCAAGAATGATTCGGGCAAGAATGTCGTGGATCCCAAACAGGGATTCAATGTGATATTCAACGACTTTGGCGACAGCAGTGTGGACTTGTTTGTGACCTGTTGGGTGCTGGTGGAAGAGAAAGCTGGGGTAGTGGCCAGAATCAAAGAGGTGATATACAATACGTTGAACAAGAATAATATTGAAATCCCCTTCCCGCAGAGGGATGTATATATCCGCCAGATGCCCATGCCAGAGCCGAAGGAAGAGCCGAAAGGTGATGATTAAGAATTCAAAATTCAGAATTCAAAGTTCAGAAGGGTATAGCAATAATAAATTGAATTTTGGATTTTGAACTTTGAATTTACCATTGGCTAATTAACTAATTTTCTAATTGAAAATTTCGTATTTTTGCAAAGTACATTATTTTGAAGTGATGAAAGAGAAAACGGATATACATATCATTATTGATGCGGGGGCTACCAAAACCGAATTTGCGGTAATGCAGGGCAAGGAGTTGGTACATCAGTTCTTTGCTACGGGCATCAATGCCAACTACTCCTCGGATGAGCAGATTGACAAGGTTTTTGTGCACTTTGTGAACTCGTTGCCAGCGGAATATGCTCAGCCAGAATATGTTACATACTATGGGGCAGGTTGTGCCGGTGAGCAGAACGCCATGCGCATCGCTGCGGTTATCGCCAAATACTTCACTTCCGCGTCTTTCAAAATTTATTCGGATCTGATGGAAGCATGCCATGCCTTGTGTGGTAATCAACCTGGTTTGGTAGCCATTTTGGGGACGGGCTCAAGTTCCTGCCTGTACGATGGCAGCAAGATTGTGAAACGCGCGCCTTCGTTGGGTTATCTAATTGGCGATGAGGGCAGTGGAACACATCTCGGCAAGAAATTAGTTTCTGCTTACATGATGGAGAAGCTGCCAATGTATCTGTTGGATGAAATCGAAAAAACATTTGATATCAATCCTCCGAAAGTGATACAACGCATCTATCGCAAGGCCAGTCCTAACAGATTTTTCTCTTCTTTCGCTCCGTTTATTCAAAAATATGCCAACGATCCTGTAATCAAAGACTTATGTAAGGAAGCCTTCGCTGAGTTTTTTGACAATCAGATTGGCTATTACGACAAAACCACTTATACCACTGTAAGTTTGATGGGTTCTGTGGCCTTTCATTTTAAGGATATCATTGCCGAGGTGGCAGCAGAGAAAAATGTTGTATTGGGCACCATCATAGGTTCTCCTATGCCGAAGCTGATAGAGTATCATACACAATATGTTTAATTGTTTAAGCGTTTAATTGTTTAAATGTTTAATCGATTAGATGCAAAATCAAACACTTCAACAGTTCAACAACTCAACAATTCAACAAAATAATGGTAATCAATAGTCAGGAAGAATTGGCAACGGTGGCAGCGGATTTGCTGCAAAAACATGCAGATGAGCGGGTTTTCGGCTTCTTCGGTGAGATGGGCGCGGGCAAAACAACCCTGATCAAGGAAATTTGTCGCCAGTTGGGTGTTACCGCTACTACCTCCAGTCCCACTTTTGCCATTGTGAACGAGTATTTTACAGAAGATGATGAGCCTGTTTATCATTTTGATTTTTATCGGATTGATTCGATTGACGAAGCCGTAAAAATCGGTTTTGACGACTATCTATACAGCGGCAATTATTGTTTTATCGAATGGACGGAAAAGGTTGAGGAACTGCTGACAGATGATTATGTGCGGGTGGAAATCAAGGTGTTGGAAGATGGGAAAAGAGAATTTAAATATTGAGAAGACTCTTGTAAAATTAGGGATATGGATTTGGCAATGCACTATTTACCAGATGCGAAAACGCAGGAACAGACGATTTATCTCGAAGAGATAGAGCAGCCTGTGACCTTGGGTTTGGTCAGGGGTGATCGTCCGATTCCCGATGTGGTGCTGTTTACGCCTGAACTGGTCGGAAAAATAGTAGAGCAGGGTGTCAAGGTCTATGTACAGCGCGATTATGCCGTGCACACCAGTTTTACAAATATGGATTATGCCGATGCGGGAGCCGAGATTATTGATGACTTCTTTCCCCTGGTGGAAGTGTCGAAGGTGCTGGTGAAATTTTCTCCTTTTACCGAGCAAGAACTGGAATTGGTGAGAGATGGACAGATTCTGATTTCAAGGATTATATTTAATGAATTGACACATAGATACATACAACTTCTTCAACAAAAACAGGCGTATGCGATTGCCATCAACTTGATTACCGACAAGGAGAATTGGAGCGAGTTGGATAATATCCTTATGTCGTCGGCCAATGCGGAGATTATGAACAAGCGCTTGGGCATGTTCATTCTGCCCTTGGTGGAGTCTGTCCTGTTTTCCAAGAATTTCAGGGTGGTGGTGCAAACCAACCCTGCTTTGCTGCAGAGTGTTTTCTGCTACAAAGGTATCTTGTGCAATCGCACCATTGCTGAACAGCTCGACATGATGTGGAAAGACATCCTGTCGTTGTGTTTTGATTTGAATTAAAGATTCCAGAAAATCATTGGTTGAAAAAAGGGAAATTCATCGTAAATTTTTTTCAAATACGATGGAAATCATTTTTTTGTATAGAAAAAATTACTATCTTTGCACCGCTTTTTAGGAAAACAATATCTTTTTTACATAATAACCTAAAACACAATTTTTTATGAAAAAGAATGTCATTATTATTGGTGCTGCAGGTAGAGATTTCCACAACTTCAACACCTATTTCCGTGGTAACAAAGATTACAATGTTGTAGCTTTCACCGCTGAACAAATCCCCGGTATCGACGACCGTTTGTATCCGAAGGAATTGGCAGGTAAGGATCTCTATCCGAACGGAATCAAGATTTATCCCGAATCAAAATTGCCCGAACTGATTAAGAAGTACAACGTTGATGAATGCGTTTTCGCCTACAGCGACAAGCCTTACAACTATGTGATGGGTGTTAGCGCTATCGTTAATGCTGCTGGTGCCAACTTCGTTCTCATGGGACCCAAGGACACCATGGTGAAATCATCAAAACCCGTTATCGCTGTTGGTGCTACCCGTACAGGTTGCGGTAAATCACAGACTTCACGTCGTATCATTGAATATTTGGTAGGAATGGGCCTCAAGGTTGTTGCCGTTCGTCACCCCATGCCATACGATCCCGATTTAAACAAACAGGCTATCCAGCGTTTCGCAGAAGTTGCTGACCTGAAAAAGCAGAACTGCACCATCGAAGAGATGGAAGAATACGAACCCCATGTAGTGACCAAGAGAAATGTGATCTACGCCGGTGTTGACTATGAAGCTATCCTCAAGGGTGGTATGACCAAAGATCCTCAGACAGGCAAGTGGGTTAAAATGGCTGGTGCTGAAAACGATCCCGATGGTTGCGACATCGTGCTGTGGGATGGTGGTAACAACGACTTCCCCTTCTACGAACCCGACCTGTTCATCGGCGTTGCCGACCCATTGCGTCCCGGTGCGGAAGTTAGCTACTATCCTGGTGAAGTAGTTGCTCGTATGGCTGACGTTATCGTTATCAACAAGATCGACTCCGCTTCATTGGAGAACATCAACAAGGTAAGAGCTAACTTGGCTCGCATCAACCCGAAAGCCAAAATCATCGACGGCGCTTCTATCCTGACCGTTGACAAACCCGAGTTGCTGAAAGGCAAGAGAGTTCTCGTTATCGAAGATGGTCCTACTTTGACCCACGGTGAAATGAAGATTGGTGCCGGTACTGTTGCCGCTATGAAATACGGTGCTGCCGAACTGATCGACCCGAGACCTTACACCGTTGGTGAATTGACCACCACATACGAAAGATATCCCAACATCGGTACTTTGCTTCCCGCTATGGGCTACGGCGAAAAACAGATGAGAGATCTCGAGAAGACCATCGCCAAGACTCCTTGCGATGCCGTTGTTATCGGTACTCCTATCGACCTGCAGCGCTTCATCAAGATCAAACAGCCTTGCGTGAGAGTTGGTTATGAACTTCAGGAAATCGGTACTCCTACTTTGAAAGAAGTTTTGGACGAGTTCGTGAAGAAACACAAACTCTTGGACAAGAAAGCTCCTGCTAAAAAAGCTGCTGCAAAACCGGCTGCTAAGAAAGCTCCCGCCAAGAAAGCCGCTGCTAAGAAGAAATAATCATTCTTAAGCATATTTTGCAAGAGGCTGCCATTCGGTAGCCTCTTTTTTTGTATATTTTACTTGCTAACGATAATCCTTTGTCCCTCGCGGATAAAATCGGACTTCAGTTTGTTCCACTTCTTCAGATTCGCCACGGTGGTGTGGTATTTCCGGGCGATACTTGACAGCGTTTCCCCTTTCTTGATTTTGTGATATTTGACAGTGGATTGCTGAGGTACTGGAGCGGGTTTCTGGGGTGTGGCCGTCGTTACTTCGGAATTAACAGGTGTAACTACTGTAGTTGTCGGAATAGAAGGAATGGTGTCCGAAAACACAGTGTCAGAAGGCAGAATGGTTGCGTTTCCACCAATACCCTCGCAGCTGATGATGCGGCGGGCCCCTTTGTAGCGGTTGACATAGCCAGGACGGGAGGAATTATCCACCCTGACATTCGTTTTATAGGTGGAAGAGTGGATGAAACGGAAGTTGTGGGCCGAATCCACATTGGTTTCCACCACGATGCCCACATGGCCGATTTCCAGCTTTCCCCGGCTGAAGAATACCAGGTCGCCGGGAATAAGGTCCTCTTTGGCCACTTTTTGGCCCACCAGGAACATGTCGCGCGAGCTGCGGGGCAGTTTGATGCCATGTTTCCCGAAGCAGTAATAGACGAAACCTGAGCAGTCAAAATGTTTGGGACCTGCGGCACCGTATTTGTAAATGGCAGTGGCTTTCTTGGCGAAGGCCAGCTGGATGATGGAGTCGATGGTAGGGCAAGTGATGGCCGACTCGTAGTTGACCGAGACGGTGTCCTCCGAGAAAGAGTCGATGCTGTCGTCCACCTGGGCGAAGAGGGGGACGATGGAGCACATCACCGCTATGAAGAATAGGAATCTTTTGAACATAAAATTGAGTTTAAGACTACAAAAATACAACTATTTTGTAAAAAAACGTCTTTGTTCTTCCGAAAAATGGCGCAATTCATATCATAAAAAAAGTAAAAATAAAACGATGGTTTGTATATAATTCTGATATTCAAATATTTAGTATGACGTGCAAAATATTCTCGAAAATGCCAGTTTATAAAAAAAAATTGTACTTTTGCAAAACAATACTGCGGGGTAGAGCAGTGGTAGCTCGTCGGGCTCATAACCCGGAGGTCGCAGGTTCGAGTCCTGCCCCCGCTACTAAAAAAAGAGGTACAATCACAGGGTTGTACCTCTTTTATTTTGTTAAATCTGTGCCGTAATTTCTTTTTTTTGACTATTTTTGCAAGATATAAGCAGAAGGGAAAAATGACTTTGAATACTTCATCCTATACTCCTCCGAAATGGGTCGGACACCTGGCGGCGCTGGCGGTGTATATTATTTTTGGCATCAACCCCAATTGCTCCAAAGCCATCATTCCGGAGTATATCCATCCGGAGGTGTTTACAGAAGTGCGTATGCTGTTCGGGGCAGCGGGTTTCTGGCTACTGTCTTTGTTTTTCGAGCGTGAAAAGGTGGAGAAAAAAGATATGGGTTTGTTTGTTTTGGGCGCAGTTGTGCTGGCGGGCACGCTAATTGCTTTTGCCGAGGCTTTCCGCTATACTTCGCCCAGCTATGTGTCGCTGATTTCCGCTACCAGTCCGCTGGTGGTGATGATACTGGCAGCTATTTTTCTGCCGTGCGCAAATCCGCCGGTGTGTTTGTGGGTATTAGCGGTGCTCTGATGATTGTGCTTTTTTCGTGGAAAATCGATGCGAATGCCCATCCGCTGGGCTTGTTTCTGTGTTTTGTTAACATCCTGTTTTATGCAGCTTATCTGCTGATTACACGTAGCGTTTCCAAGAAATACAGTCCCGTGACGATGATGAAGTGGATGTTTTTATTCGGCAGCATTATATGTGCTCCGCTGGCCATATACCACTTCTCGCGGGAGACTTGTCCTATCTTTTATGAAGCGGTGCCTGTCTCCGCTTGGCTCAGTCTGCTGACCATTCTGATATTTGCCACGGTGGTGTCCTACTTCCTGCTGCCGCTATCTCTGCGGGTGTTGCGGCCCACCACGGTCAGTATGTACAGCAATTTGCAGCCCGTGGTGACTGCCTGTGTGGCCATTGCTTTGGGTCAGGATATTTTTACCTGGAACAAGCCTGTGGCGCTGGTGCTGATTGCGGTGGGTGTCTATCTGGTAACCACCAGCCGGGCCAAAGACGATGTTGTTTCAAAATAAAAAAATAAAACTTATGTCAACAGAATTTAGAGACACTCTTGCCAAACGCGAAATCAGGAAGATCATCATTGCCGCTATCCTGATGGTTGCAGTCAGCACGTCTTATTATTTGTATTTGAGGTCTAAAATTCGTAACGATGCAGAGATGCGTGCTCATCGTGTTTTGGAGCAGACAGGGCAAGCTATCAGTTCGCATATGGGAAGAGTAGAGACTATTGCGGATGCTATGCATCTTTACGCAGAGCACTCCCTTGACGATCCCGATGTAATGTACACCATTTCTCGCTATATGGTGGAATCCACCGTGCAGGTCACCAGTGCTGGTGTTGCGTTCATCGAAAACTATTACCCCGAAAAAGGTCGCTGGTTTTTGGCATTCGCAGGTTATCCTTGGAATAGTGATACATTGGTCATGAAGCAACTGGGCAGTGAAAATCATGACTATTTTAAAATGGAATGGTTTCAGCAGGGCATGGAGTCTGAAAATGGCGACTGGAGTAATCCTTATTATGACCAGGATGGTGGCTGTGGGGAAATGATGACATACGTGCGGGCAATACATGACACTACTGGCAGAAGGGTAGGGGTGATCGCTGTCGATTTCACCTTGGACTCGTTGGCCGCCATTGTCCAAAGCGTACGGCTTTACCCCCATAGTTATTGCACCCTTGTTTCCGAATCGACGGGTGAGCTTATTGTGGGACCGTCTGCCATAGACAAAGTAAGGGGGCGTTGTCATACCTATACGGAACCCATCGAAGGGAAAAATTTGGTGTTGACGCTTACCATTACCAATGCCGACATGTATAGTCGTTTGCGTAAAGCCAGTTTAGCATTCTTCCTTATGGCTCTGGGGATTTTTGTGACTATTTTCTTGATTGCCTACAGTTCGGTGAAGAATGTATGGCGGCTGGGCGAGGAACGGCTCAAAAACCAGCATATTGAAGATGAATTGGCTATTGCGAGAAAGATCCAGATGTCGTTGGTGCCTTCCAATATCAAAGGGGATGGGCTGATTTCAAAATTGGATATCAGTGGCTTCCTGCAACCGGCAAGATTTGTGGGAGGGGACCTATACGATTTTTATGTACGTGACAACAAACTGATTTTCTGTATCGGTGATATTTCAGGCAAAGGGGTGCCAGGTGCTATGCTGATGTCTATTACCCATAGCTTGTTTCGTACATTGTCAGCCCACAGTGACCGTCCTGAACATATTATGCAAGAGTTAAACTGCGCTGTCGGCGAAAATAATCCAGATATCATGTTCATCACTATGTTTATCGGGGTGCTGGATATTGAGACTGGAATTATAAACTATTGTAATGCAGGACATAATCCACCTATGCTTATTCGTTCGGGGCAGGCCCAATATATGGATTTGGCTCTGAATCTTATACTTGGCGTGGAACTCGATGCGAAGTATTCTTCCCAAACGCTGCAATTAAATCCAGGCGATACGCTTTTCTTATATACCGATGGACTGACAGAGGCTGAAAATGCTGAGAAAAAACTCTTTGGAGAGGAAAAAGCCTTGGGTATTGCGAATGAATTTGGTGAAATATCAGCAGAAGAGCAGATAGGTATTATGCATCAAGCTGTGAAGCGTTTTGTGGGAGAGGCCGAACAAAGCGATGATTTGACCATGCTGGCCATACGTTTCCGGAGCTGCAGCGATATCCTGGTTTTGGATAATTATATTCAGGAGATGGATAAACTGGAGCCGTTTCTGAATGAATTTTTTGAACGGAAGAACCTTGATGTGTCTCTTCTGCCGCAAATGGACCTTGCCTTGGAGGAGGCGATTGCCAATGTTATCATGTATGCCTATCCGGAAGGGAAGAATGGGCCGGTGGAGATTTCTCTTGAGGTGAAGGAAGGCCTTCTTCAAACGCACATCATCGATGCCGGCACACCATTCAACCCGCTTCAGCAGCCAGAAGCCAAGCTTTCCAGTTCCATAGAAGAACGCCCCATCGGCGGACTGGGCATCCATTTGATCAAGGAAATTATGGATCAGGTGGAGTATCAGTATAAAGACGGGAAAAATATGCTGACCATGACCAAGAAAATTTAACTTTTGTTCTATTGTGGAATTAGGATATTTTTATAATTTTGCAAATTAAAATAATTAGAACTACCAAATTAATTAAGTATTATGAATATTACCATTACTGAAGAAGGCAACCAGTTTGTTGCCACATTCGATGGCCGTTTGGATACGGTGGCTGCACAACAGATTTCGGAAACTATTGAACCCCTAATGCAAAATGCGGACAAGACCCTTATTCTCGACTGCGAGAAAATGCCGTTTATCAGCAGTTCAGGACTTCGTATCTTCATAAAAATCCGTAAGGAAACGGTGGCTAAGGGTGGTAAGATGTTCCTGCGAAACGTCAACAATGACGTGAAACAGGTCTTCAAGATGACCAAACTGGATGATATTTTCGAAATTATTTAAAATAAGATTAACCACATGAGTATTTACACAAAACGATTCCTCCTCGGAATCTGTTTGCTTGTTGGCTTACTGTTGCCTGTAAACATGCGGGCGCAGGAGGCCAACGAAGAAAATGAAGAGAACAAAGAGACTAAAGGAAACAACGAGTTCTTTATTGACACCAAGTTGAACACCCGATGGGAACTTCGTATTGGAGGGTTCGACCCCAAGAAAGACGAAGAAAAAGTGGGCAGGGCCCATTTTGTTAAGGGGCAATACCGACTCAATTTAGGATACAGACGTGACGACTGGTTAGAAATAAGACTCTCACCGCAATTCTCTGGAGTTTGGGGGCAAGCCGGTGGCACCTTGAGCCTGTCCGAAGGCTGGCTGTGCATGAAACACAAGTCGGGGATTTTCGGCAAAATCGGTCGCCAGGTTTTTGAATATGACGATGAACGTATCTTGGGTTATGATGACTGGACAATGACAGCTCCTACCCATGACGCGTTGAAATTCGGCTATGAAGGACACGGTCATAAGGTACATGTTTTAATTGCTTACAACCAGAATTCAGAAAACATAGATGCCGGCACCACATATTATGCCGGAGGATTACAACCTTACAAAACTATGCAAACCCTCTGGTATCACTATGAAACCCCGAAATCTTTGTTTGGATTTTCTGTGATTGGCATGAATATCGGGATGCAGAGCCGGAGAGATGATGAACCCAATAAAATCTTCTATCAGCAACTTTTCGGAACATACGTGAAGATAAATCCCAGCATAGTCTCTATGGAGGGTTCCTTCTACTACCAGATGGGCAAGGAGGAACACGGCATGAAGTTGAACGCTTTCATGGGAAGTGCGAAAATCAAGGTTACTCCTAGCGAAATTTACAATTTTTATGCTGGTTATGATTATCTGAGTGGTGAAAAATTCCCTATCCCCGTTAAGGGCACTTTTGGCCTTATTTATCATCAAGAGGCCAGAGGTTTCGCCCCCTTGTTCGGTTCACATCACGAATTTTATGGTGCCATGGATTTTTTCTACATGAACAGTTATGTGAGTAATTTCTCCCCCGGTTTGCAGAACCTCTATGTCGGTGGTAATGTCAGTCCAATTCCAGGATTGAAAATCAATGCCGCTTACCACTTTTTCGCCATTTCTGCCGATCTTAGTTATGGCAGAAATGAAAAATTGAAGAAAGCTTTGGGACATGAAGCGGAACTCAATATAGGCTACACTTTCGCAAAGTTTGTCACAGTGAGTGCTGGTTACACTTTTATGTATGGAACAAAGACGATGGAAATACTCCAGCGTGTTTCCGAAAAACGCCAGCTTCACTGGGCTTGGGCGATGCTGACAGTCACCCCGACGATTTTCACCACAACTTGGCATGATAAGAAAAAACGTGATAAAAAGAATTAATTGTTGAAAGCTCAACGATTATAGGCAATAAAGTTTTGAAGGAATTTCAGCAAACAAACGTATAAAATCAAACAACACATATATGAAAAATATCGCTCCTTTGTCTCAATCGCAATTAGGTATTTATGCCGAATGCGTACATCACGAAAATGAAGTCTTTTATAACCTCCCTTTCCTCTATGTCTTTGATGGCAGTCTTGATGCCGACCGTTTGTGCCGCGCCATAGAAGCGACGGTACAGGCCCATCCCACTTTTTTCACACGCATTGAGCTGAGTGATGAGGGAGAAGCGTTGCAGACTATTGATTTGGAAAAAGAGGAATTTAGTCTTTCCGTTGAACAGGTTACGGACCTTGAGGCTGAGAAGAAAAAATTCATCGAACCTTTCCAACTCCATGGTGGCAGGTTGTTTCACACCAAAGTGATGCGTGATGCGGAGCATGTTTATTGGTTCTTCGACATGCACCATATCATCAGTGACGGAGGCTCATACCATGTTATCATTTGCGATGTGGAGACGGCTTACAACGGAGGTACGCTTGCTCCCGAAGAGATGTCGATGCAGGAATTTGCCCTTGCCGAAGTTGAGATGCGCAAAACGCCTGCTTTCGAGGAGGGCAAACAGTGGTATGCCCAAAACTTCGATTGCGGCGACACTTTCACCCAGCTTATGCCCGACCTCGAGATTCCCGAACACAGGGATGCTCATAAACTCCGCATTCTCGGCACCGATATGGATCGGGTGGATGCCTTCTGCAAGTCCAACGGCATCAAAAAAAGCACTTTCTTTACGTCGGCATATTCCTTCCTGTTGGCCAAGTACAACAACGAGCAGGAATCGCTGTTCACCACGGTTTTTAACGGCCGCACCGAGCCGAAGTTCCAACATTCTGTTGGCATGACGGTGAAGACGCTGCCTGTCTATGCCAAGTTTACGGAAGAAACCTCTGTGCTCGACTTCTTGAAAGCTGGTGAGGAACAAATGATCGGCTGCCGCAAGCACGATATCTATGCCTATACCGACGTTATGAACGACCTCAACCTGCAAACCAACTCCATATTTGCATGGCAAGGACTCTTGTTTGATTACACCGAGCTGATGGGTAAACCCATGCAGGCCATACAACTCCGCAAGCACAACGAGGGAGTGTCGTTTTATCTGATGGCTTTCTATGTCGGCAAAAAATATCATATCAAGGCGGAATATAATGCCAACGAATACTCTGAAACGCTGATAGACCAGTTCCTGGAGAGTTACGAGGCGGTATTGGAAGGATTCCTCAACCAAACCCTCTTGCGCGACATTGACATCTGCACCGAGCGCCAACGCGCCTTGCTGGATAGTTTCAACCAGACCGACAAAGAACTGGATATGGATGAGACCATTATCTCCAAGTTCCGTAGGCAGGTGGAGAAAACCCCCGACAATATAGCAGTGGTATATCAGGACAAGCGGTTTACTTTCAAAGAATTGGATGAGATTTCCGACCGTATTGCCACTTATATCCACGGGAAAGGCCTTAAAGAAGAGGATGTGGTCTCCGTGTTGATTCCACGTTGCGAGTGGATGCCCATCGTCTCCTTGGGCGTGTCGAAGGCCGGCTGTGCTTACCAGCCCCTCGACCCAACCTACCCTTCGGAGCGTCTCAACTTCATGATGCAAGATGCCTCCGTGAAGTTACTCATTGCCGATGAATCGTTGCGCGACATCGTGAACGATTACAAAGGCGACGTGCTGCTGACGAAAGACATCCATCAATTGACGACAGCTAATATCCAACAGCTAACAGCCTGTGCGCCCAAACCCGAGTCTCTGTTCATCATGCTTTACACTTCCGGCACCACGGGAACGCCCAAAGGATGTCAGTTAGAGCATCGTAACATCGTCGCATTTTGCGAGTGGTATCACCGCAGGTTTAACCTTACCACCGGTTGTAAAGTTACGGCCTACGCCAGTTACGGGTTTGATGCCAATATGATGGAAACGTATCCATGTCTTACCGCTGGTGCCACACTATACATTATCCCTGAAGAACTGCGCTTGGATATGATAGCGTTAAACGATTATTTTGAACAAGAGCAGATTACTCATGGATTTATGACAACGCAGGTGGCTTATCAGTTTGCCACTTCCATTGATAATCATTGCTTGCACTACCTGTTGACCGGCGGCGAGAAGTTGGCCCCGCTGACTCCGCCCACGAACTACACGTTGGTGAACCTTTACGGTCCTACCGAAAGCACTGTCTGCATCACCTCCTTCGACGTGACAAAGCCCATGAAGGACATCCCGATTGGCGCGGCGTTGGACAACGTCAAGCTATATATCGTCGATAAGGCGGGTCATCGTCTACCTGTGGGTGTGGCGGGTGAACTATGGGTTGCAGGACCGCAAGTGACCCGCGGCTATCTCAACCGTCCCGAGAAAACCGCTGAGGTTTATATCGACAACCCCTTCGATTCCAGTGAGAAATACGCCCACATCTACCGCACCGGCGACATCGTGCGCTATCTCCCCGATGGCAATATCCAGTTTGTGGGACGCAAGGACGGACAAGTCAAAATCCGTGGTTTCCGCATCGAATTAAAAGAAGTCGAGGGTGTTATCCTTCAGTTCCCTGGCATCAAAGATGCTACGGTACAAGCCTTTGACGAAGAGGGTGGTGGCAAGTTCATCGCAGCCTATATCGTCTCCGACGAGATCGTTGATATCCAGGCGTTGAACAACTTCATCTTAGAGGAGAAACCGCCTTACATGGTGCCTGCTGTGACGATGCAAATCGAACGCATTCCGCTTAACCAAAACCAGAAGGTGAACAAGAAAGCCCTTCCCAAACCCGAAAAGAAAGCGACAGAGGCTGTGGTGGAAAGTAATGTGCCAATGAATGTACTGGAGCAAGAAATCCATGGCATCATTGCCAAGATCATTAACACAGAAGACTTTGGTGTAACAACAGTGTTGGGTTATGTCGGCCTCACCTCCATCATGGCCATTAAGTTGGCTATCCAGATCAACAAACGTTTCGGAGTTACCCTTGACTCGAAATCATTGGCCAAGACGGGTACTCTGCAAAGTATCGAGAATGAAATATTAGATTATCTCCTCAATGCTCCTGCCACTAGCCAAACTGCTGAGAATTCCGATGACACGCAAGCCTCAACGGTTAACGTTCAACCCAAAAACGTTCCGTTGTCTTACGCGCAGATGGGCGTCTATGTGGACTGTATGAAACAGCCCACCTCTACGGTGTACAACATCCCATCCCTCATTCGTCTTCCCAAAGGTACTGATGTGCAGTTGCTTGAAAAGTCTATTGTGACCCTCATCAAGGCGCATCCGCAGTTCTTTGTGCATTTCGATAGTGAAGGTGGCGAAATCGTTCAGATTGTTGACACAAATCAAGCCCTTGCTATCACCAAGAACCAGTTGAGCGAAGCGGAATTGGAGAAATACAAGGTAGAGTTCGTAAGACCTTTCAACCTGAGACAAGGACCCTTGTATCGCATGGAAATTGTTACTACTGAGCAAGATGTATATCTTTTGGTTGATGTGCATCACTTGATTTTTGACGGTGGCTCCCTCGACCTGTTCCTGACCCAATTGTGCGACCTGATGAACGGCAAGGAAATCGAGTCCGAGACTATCAGCTATGCCGGTTTCGTTGCCGATGAGAAAGCGGCTGAAAACACACCGAGTTATATCGAGGCTAAGAACTTCTTCAATGAGCGTTTGGGCAAAGTGGAAGGGGTTACCGAAGTGCCTAGTGACTTGACCAATCCTTTGGATCAAGGTACCGTCAGCGAGGTCTTCTGCAAGATGGACTTCAACGAAATGGAGGAATTCTGCAAGAAAAACAATCTCTCATCTTCACACCTCACCTTAGCGGCGGTGTTCTATGTACTCTCGCGTTTTACCAACAACGAACAAATCTGCATCACCACCATCAGTAACGGCCGCTCTGATTTGCGCATAAGCAACACGACGGGTATGTTTGTCAACACCTTGGCTTTGAGTGCCCAGATTGGCGAACAAAAGGTGATGGACTTCCTGAAAGAGACCGGCAAGAACTTTGACGAGACTTTGACTCACGAGAAGTATCCTTTTGCACAGATAGCCGCTGATTACGACCTGTCGGCCGAAATCATGTTTGCTTATCAGATGGGAGTAATAGACCAATATATAGTCAATGGTCAAAAGCTTGAAATAGAGTCTCTTGAGCTGGATACGCCGAAATTCCGCATTGCTTTCTACATTCAAGAGAAAGAAGGAGTGCCAGGTGTGATGGTCGAATACGACAATGGTCGGTACAGTCATGGTTTGATGCAAAGTCTGGCGCAGTCGGTGTGCAATGCCGTCAAAGCTTTTATCCATCATCCTGAGGTGGCGTTGCTGCAGGTTTCTTTGCTGGATGCCGACCAAACCGCTGTGCTCGACAGTTTCAACCAGACGGATGTGCCCTACGACGATACTCAGACCATTGTTTCGCTGTTCCGCCGTCAAGCGCAAATGACCCCCGACAACATGGCTGTGGTCTATCACGACCACAAATACACTTATCGCGAGGTGGATGAGATTTCGGAGCGCATTGCAGGATATATTGTTTCGCAAGGTCTTGGAAATGAAGATATTGTTTCCGTGTTGATTCCGCGTTGCGAATGGATGGCTATCGTTTCGTTAGGCGTATTGAAGGCCGGCTGTGCTTACCAGCCTCTTGACCCGAGCTATCCTGCTGAACGTCTGAACTTTATGATGCAAGATGCGAGCGCCAAACTGCTCATCGCCGATGAAGAACTGCGTCCTATCGTTGACGAATACAAAGGCCAAGTGTTGTTAACCAACGAAATTAATCAACTTTCAGTTTTCAGTTTTCAGCTTTCAACTCCTATTACGCCTTCTTCACTCTTTATCATGCTATACACCTCCGGTTCCACGGGAACACCTAAAGGGTGTCAGCTGGAACACGGCAACTTGGTGGCTTTCTGCCATTGGTATCAGCGACACTATGGCTTGACTGCGGCTGATCGTGTGGCAGCGTATGCCAGCTATGGTTTCGATGCCTGCATGATGGATCTGTATCCGGCATTGACCTGCGGTGCTTGCGTCCACATTATTGGGGAAGACATACGACTCAACTTGCCTGATCTCAACGATTACTTTAATGCACAAGGCATTACACACTCGTTTATCACCACGCAGGTGGGCTACCAGTTTGTCACCAATGTGGAGAATCATTCGTTGCGTTGCTTCGCTGTGGGCGGTGAAAAGTTGTCTGCCCTCAATCCGCCTACCACGTACAAGATGTACAACGGTTATGGCCCGACAGAGTGTACCATCTTCACCACTAATTATTGGGTGAAGGATTATGAGTTGGACATTCCTATCGGCAAGCCCCTTGATAATCTTAGACTTTATATTGTTGATAAACAATTCAACAGATTGCCTCTCGGAGCCGCAGGTGAATTGTGGGTCACCGGTCCGCAGGTGAGCCGCGGCTATTTGAACCGTCCCGAAAAAAACGCTGAAACCTACCTGAAGAATCCCTTCAGCGACGACCCGAAACACGCCCGCGTCTATCGTACCGGCGATATCGTGCGTTACCTTCCCGACGGCAACATCCAGTTTGTGGGACGTAAAGACGGTCAAGTGAAAATCCGTGGCTTCCGTATCGAACTCAAGGAAGTGGAAGCCGTGATTCGCCAATTTCCAGGCATCAAGGACGCTACCGTGCAGGCCTTTGATTACGAGAATGGTGGAAAATTCATCGCCGCTTATATTGTCAGTGACCAGCAGGTAGATATCAAGGCACTTAACGCCTTCATCGGCGAGCGGAAACCTCCGTACATGATTCCTGCCTCCACGATGCAGATTGACAGTATTCCGCTGAACCAAAACCAGAAGGTGAACCGCAAAGCATTGCCTACGCCCATCATGCAGGCTTCAGACCGCGAATACGCAGCACCAGCCAACGACACGGAAGCGCTGTTCTGCCGTATCTTCAGCGAGATTCTCGCCATGGACAAGATCGGTGCCAACGACAGCTTCTTCGATCTCGGCGGTACCTCGCTCATGGTGACCCGTGTCATCATCGAGGCCGACAAGGCGGGAATGCACGTGGCCTACGGCGATGTTTTCGCCAACGCCACCCCGAGAAAACTCGCCGCGCTTGTTACGGGTAGTACGGTTGTCGATACCGATGATGAGGATATCACCAAATTCGATTATTCTGGCATTGACAAATTGTTAAGTAACAATACATTGGAGAGCTTCCGCAATGGCGAACGCCAATCTTTGGGCAATGTGCTGCTTACTGGTGCCACGGGTTACCTTGGCATTCACGTTCTCCAAGAACTGATCCAATCGGATGCAGATAACATCTACTGTCTGGTACGCGACAAAAACATGGATGCCGCCGAGCACAGACTGAAAACCCTGTTGTTCTACTATTTCGAATCCACCTATGATGAACTGTTCGGCAAACGTCTCCACATTGTCCTGGGAGATGTCACCAACGACCTGACTAATCTCGTTCAAGTGAAGATTGACACGGTGTTCAACTGCGCTGCGGTTGTGAAACACTTCAGCGAAGGCACGGAGATCGAAGATGTGAATGTGGGTGGTGCTCAACGTTGCGTTGACCTCTGTCTGAAGACCGGCGCTCGCTTGGTGCACATTTCCACGTACAGTACAAGCGGTCTTAATGTCAATGATACCATGGCGCCCGACTACGTTTTCACCGAGCAGAAGCTTTATGACGGACAATACCTTGGCAACCAGTATGTACATTCCAAGTTCTTGGCAGAACGCATTGTGCTGCAGTCGATTGCTGAAAATGGTTTGTCGGCTAAGGTAATCCGTGTCGGTAATTTGGCGGCGCGTACCAGCGATGGTGAATTCCAGATCAACTTCTCCACGAACTCCTTTATGGGACGTATCAAAGTCTTTAACATGCTGGGATGTTTCCCCTATTCCCTGTACGAAAGCAAGGTGGAATTTTCGCCCATCGACGAAATGGCGCACGCCATTATCCTGCTCAGCTCCACACCCAAGGAGTGCTGTCTGTTCCATTCCTACAACAGCCATACGCAGTTCCTCGGCGACGTTCTCAGCGGATTTAACAAGCTGGGTACAGATATTCGTCTTGTGGAGGATGAGGAGTACAATGCCATCATGGAAAGTGCGGGCAACGATCCGCAGAAGGCCAAGACGCTTTCCAGCCTGCTCGCTTACCAGGACATGGCCCATGGCATGAAAGTATCGGAGGTGGCCGTTAGTAACCCGTACACCACCCAAGTACTCTACCGTCTGGGCTTCAAATGGTCTCCCACAACATGGGATTACGTTGATCGCATGTTGAGTGCCATCAGTGGCTTAGGATTCTTTGATTAAAGAAATCCTTGAGCCGGCTCGGTGCAATTAATACAATGTTGTAAAGCTTCCTACCTGGATTATGCCATACTGTCTCACTTATAATGAATACTCTTCTGAAGTCCAATTTCAGCTGTTGATGGATTGTCTATATTGGGGACGAGAATTAGTGCAGTTTAGAATATGAAAAATTACCGATTGGTGCATTTTGTTTTTGTAATTCATTGAAAATAAGTATATTGTTTATATTGTGTGCAATTTTACAGAATCTTTTGTGTCTCATTAAAATAGAAGAATGCCTCTGGATGGGTCTTCTTCAATTTGTTGAGTTTGGTCGGTATAGGTAGCAGAAGGTTTTGGTTGAGCAGTTCATCTGCTTTGTTTGGATTGTAATGATAAACCTCGTTTTGCCCTTTCTCTATGAGTTTACATAAGTAGGCTGCCTTTGCAGCATTCACAATGGCGGAGTCAAGCGTATATTTCTCGCCAATCAAGAATCCTCCAATGCGACTGATACCTTCTTGCAACAACTTGTATTCAACAGGATTCTGTTTACCTCTTAAGCAAATGCATAGGGATGTTTGATAGATGTCGTCAAGCACTTGTTGTATATTGTTTGGTTCCAGATGGCGATACTGAAGTTCTATCAAAGCAAATTTTTCGAAGGTTGTTCGAGTGATGGAAAGGTCATCGGTGATGTCAAACAATGATGCCACGTCGAAGAGTTGCTTGATGATTTCCATCGAACATTTTTTCTCGCCTTTAAAGAATGGAATGCCTGTGGTGTGAGGCGCAAAGGCTGTCAGCTTGTCGCCCAGTAAATCTTCATGACTTGGGAGATTGACCATGACGAGTGGCTCGTCAGTGAGAAGTAATGGACTTTGTATAGGTAGTGATAAAATCTGGGAATAATGAGCTTCTTCAAATAGCACATCCAGCAGAATTTTGTTTTGTCCGCCATGGCTTGGATAACTTACTTCGTAATAAAACTTGGCATGTTGCTTTGGAACGTCCGTGCGTGAAACTCGTTCAACCAATTCCACCTTGCCAAAACCGTATTCCTCAGCATACTGGTCGAGGTAGTTCTCAATCATTGTGCCAGGAGGACAAATAATGTCAATATCAATTGACAGACGTTTGCTGGTTTTTAAGTGTAGCATGAGCGAACTGCCGCCTTTAAATATGAAGGGGCATCCAGAACGAGCCAAAGCTTCAAGAAGCGAGAAGGCCCGTATGGTCTTCTCAACCAGAGCGATGTCGTGTACTCCAAATTGATGGGCAGCTTCTGTGATCCATTCAAGTGATCTGCTAGCTGGATTAATCATGGTCTATGGCGTGTAATATTTTTTCTACTTGTTCTTTTCGGTTGCGACGTGAGGCGTAACGCATAAGTTTGCTCATGTTAACATTGTTGTTTTCACGAACATTTTTAAAGATATTGTATATCTCTGAACCACTGGCAAAAAACAGTTCGTTGTCGTCAATGGCATCCACAAGAATTTTCTCTATGCGAGGCACAGTACAGCCGTCCACAACTGTTAAGGGTGATTGACCTATCAATTGACGTACTACGATAGTGTCCATTCCCGTTAGGTATCGTTCGCATTCTTGGGAAGTCGGGGAGAGGAGAATACCCCGTTTAAGGTTCATGTTTTGCAAAGCGTGAAAAACAGGTTCCATACCGTCTTTCTCGACATCTATAAAGACATAGCCCACATTTGGGACATGATGCATGTATGCCGACAGTACCTTTGGACTCCAGATGCACATATCAAGAAAAGGGAATTGCTCTTTAAGCATTTGATAGATGTTTTTCTCTGTTTCGGAAAGTCGTAATACAAATTCAGGCAGGCTGTTTTGGGCTAACTGGTACTCGCCGTAGCGTTTGCGAATAAGTATGCCAGAGTCAATAAGACGGCTAATCTGCAAATCTACTGCCCTTTTTTTGATAGTGTTTTGTTTGCTTAACAAATCATGAAGAAGGTCTCTCCGTCGGAAAGTCATTCCACGAGTTGCAGCGAAGTTTAATATGTTTTCTGTTACTGTCATGTTTAATTTATTACTGCAAAAATACATCATTTTTGTCAAAAAATCATATATTTTGACAAAAATGATGTACTGTTGTTTATGGAATAAGACATCATTCTGAATAACAACATGTTACATATTGGGAGGCTGATCCCAAGGATGTCATTTAGAGTTGGTTGCAGACAGCTTATGGCATTTGTACATAGAAGTGAGAAATACAAAATCGGAAATTTTGTACTTTTGCAGCACCATCGAAGTGGTATACTTTTCGATTATTATTTACACTGAGAAGCCTTTGGAGTTTGATTCTTTTCCTGGATAATTCTTGAGTTTGCGGATTTTCCACATAGTACTCAATCAACCAACCAGACTTGTTGGTTTTTAGCATTGCCGGCAGGTAATTGGCGGCAGAATACGCCGAAGATACGGCTAACCTGTTGTAATGAGTAGACATTTTTTTTTGAGTCTTTCTCTGAAAGTCCCAAAATTTGTTTTGTCCTGTTTCTGTCCCGAATGGAACAAAAAAAACAGCGATTTGAGTTTGCAAATCGCTGTTTTTTTAATCTTTTTGGGCGACAGGTCGGATTCGAACCGACGACCCACGGAACCACAATCCGGTACTCTAACCAACTGAGCTACAATCGCCATGTTTGAGACTGCAAAAATACAAAAATTTTCGTTTTCAGTCCCTATATTTTGATATTTTTCTTTGAGTTAGTTTTAAATTATTGATATTTAGCTATTTATAAGAATATTTTGACATTCTTCATAGCTCATCGCACTCATCAGGCGTATCTTTTTCTCCTTGAAATGGGGGATGCCTTTGAAATAATTGGCGTAGTGTTTGCGCATTTCCAGGATGCCACTGCGCTCTCCTTTCCACTCCATCTCCAGTCTCAGATGTCGCAGACACACTTTCACCCGCTCGTCGTAGTCGGGTAGGACGGGTTCCTTGCCCTGCAGATAGTCTTTGATTTGCTTGAAAATCCATGGATTGCCAATGGCGGCACGTCCCACCATAATGGCGTCCACTCCGTAACGCTGCCGGTATTCCACCGCTTTTTCGGCGCTGTCGATGTCGCCATTGCCAATCACTGGGATGGTCATGCGGGGGTTGTCTTTCACCTGTCCGATTAAGGTCCAGTCGGCCTTTCCTCCGTACATTTGCGCACGGGTGCGGCCATGTATAGTGATAGCGTTGATGCCTACGTCCTGCAGCATTTCTGCGGCCTCCACAATGGGCTTGTCGCTATCCTCCCAGCCCAGGCGGGTCTTGACCGTCACGGGTAGCTTCACCGCATCCACTACAGCCTTGGTGAGGCGCACCATCTTGGGAATATCCTTGAGAATAGCCGAACCTGCGCCTTTGGTGACCACCTTGCGCACGGGGCAACCCCAGTTGATGTCGATGAAATCTGGCGACGCACTTTCCGCTATTTTCGCCGCCGCAATCAACGAATCCTCGTCATGTCCGAAAATCTGTATGCCGAAAGGCCTTTCGCCCTCTTCAAAGTGCATTTTCTTGATACTCTTCTCCACTTCCCGCGAGAGCGCGTCCGACGAAATGAACTCCGAAATCAGAATGTCCGCGCCAAATTCCTTACAGATATGGCGGAATGGCGGGTCTGTGACCTCTTCCATAGGTGCCAGATACACAGGGAAATCAAACTGCTCAAGTATGTTTTGAATTGGATTCATTGTCTAGTTTTAAGCTTACAAAAATACGGAAAAATACTTTTCAACTATTGAACTTGTATAATTTTCATGCAGTCCGAAACGCGTTATCCGAAAAAAATGTAAGTTTGCTGTATGAACTTCAAACATAATCAAACTCATTAGTATAATGGAAGATATACTTTCTGATGAGGTTCTTCTTCGTTATGTGGTGGTGGATGATAATGAGTCGGTTTACAAGTTTATTAATTGTACCTTGCAGGATTATGGCTGGATTCATTTTGAGCAGAACTTCTCGTATCTTTCAGATGCGATTTGTTACCTGAAGGAGAATAAGGTGGATGTGGTGTTCCTTGAGTTTGTATTACCGGATTTGCTTGGATTTGAGATCTTTGAGCAGCTGAAGGAATTGCCGTATGTTGTTGTGATAACGGGTAATATGAAGAAGTATGCTGAAAGTATCTGTCATCACATAGACAAGGGCATCTCGGCATTTTTAGACAAACCGATAGATTCGGAATTGCTCATTAAACTGATGGAGAATTTCAAAGATAAGAAACTAAAATCAGTCTAAGAATGAAAAAATGGAACTCTCGAACTGCTGCTTGGCATAGTCGGCAGTAATACAAATCTTCTTCTGTTTGGAAGAAGGAAACTCAAACATGGCGTTGGTCATGATTTTCTCGATGATGGATCGGAGTCCGCGGGCACCGAGCTTGAGCTCAACGGCTTTGCTGACGATGTAATCCAGGCTCTCGTCGTCGAAGCTGAGGTCGATGCCGTCCAATTGGAACAGGCGCTCGTACTGCTTCACCAAAGCGTTTTTGGGCTCAATCAGAATGCGTTTCAGCGCTTCGGCGTCCAAGGCGTTCATGTAGGTGATGACAGGGAATCTGCCGCACAACTCGGGGATGAGTCCGAAACTCTTGAGGTCGTGGGCGGAGATATACTGCATCATGTTTTTCTTGTCGATATCGTGTTTTTTCTTGTTGTATCCGATAACGTTGGTGTTCATGCGCTCAGCGATGATCTTGTCGATGCTGTTGAAGGCGCCGCTGCCGATAAACAGAATGTTTTTGGTGTTGACCACCGTGAATTTCTGTTCGGGATGTTTGCGGCCGCCCTGTGGGGGAACGTTTACCAAGGAACCTTCCAGCAGCTTAAGCAGCGACTGCTGTACACCTTCGCCCGACACGTCGCGGGTGATGGAGGGATTGTCGGCACCCTTGCGTGCCACCTTGTCAATCTCGTCGATGAAGACGATGCCGCGTTCGGCGCGCTCCACATTGTAGTCGGCGGCCTGCAGCAGGCGGGTCAGAATGCTTTCCACATCCTCGCCCACGTAACCGGCTTCGGTAAAGACGGTGGCGTCAGCGATGCAGAAAGGCACGTCCAACAGCTTGGCAATAGTCCTGGCAATCAGGGTTTTGCCTGTACCCGTCTCGCCCACCAGGATGATGTTGGATTTTTCAATGTCCACATCATCCTGCTGGTCATACAGGATACGTTTGTAGTGGTTGTAAACGGCCACGGAAATCACCTTCTTGGCCTCGTCCTGTCCAATAACATATTCGTCCAGTTTGGCCTTGATTTCCTTGGGTTTCAGCAGCTTGACTTTGACTTCCTTACGCTCTTTCTCTGCCTCTTCCTGGCGGATGTCGAGCAAGACGTCATTGACGGCCTGGACACATTTCTCACAAATCGCTCCGTTCAAACCGTGAATGAGCACTTTGTTGTAAGGAATTTGTTCGCCGCAGAAGCTGCAATAGTCTTCGCCTTTGCTATTTTTTGCCATTCGCGCCTTTGTCGTTTTTCAGAATTTCGTCAATCATGCCGTATTCCTTGGCTTCGGCAGCGGTCATCCAGTAGTCACGGTCGCTGTCTTTCCAAACCTGTTCGTAATCTTTGCCAGAGTGGAAGGCGATGATTTCGTACAGTTCCTTTTTCAGTTTCTGGATCTCGCGGGCTTCGATTTCAATGTCGGAAGCCTGTCCCTGGGTACCGCCCATCGGCTGATGGATCATGATGCGGGAGTGGGGCAGGGCATAGCGTTTGCCTTGTGCACCGGCGCACATCAGCACAGCGGCCATGGAAGCGGCCATACCCGTGCAGATGGTGGAAATGTCGGGTTTCAGGTACTGCATGGTGTCGTAGATACCCAAACCGGCGTATACGCTGCCACCAGGACTGTTCAGATAAATCTGGATGTCGCGTTCTGAATCCTGTGATTCCAGAAACAGCAGCTGGGCCTGGATGATATTGGCCACGTCATCATAAATGGGAACTCCCAGGAAGATGATTCTGTCCTTCATCAAGCGGGAGAACACGTCCAATTGGGTAATGTTCATCGGGCGTTCCTCGATGATGTACGGAGTGATATAGTCGTTGAGAACAGAGGAATACTGTTCGAGGCGCAGACTGCTGATGCCTCTGTGTTTGACGGCGTATTTCTGAAATTCGTTCATGGATTACTCGGCTTTTTTAGTGGTTTTTGCTTTCGTGGTTTTTTTTGGTTTTTCCTCGCCTTCGGTGGCCTCGGCCTTTTTGGCTCTGGTTTTCTTGGGTTTGGCCTCGGCTTCGGCGCTTGCCTCTTCGGCTTTTTCCTCAGCTTTCTTGGCTTTGGCAGGAGCTTTCTTCTTGGCGGGTTTGGCTTCAACTTCCTTGCCGCTGGTGAAAGCTATGAAATCTTCGTAGCTGCCGCTCTTCTCCACGATGATGAAGTTGTTGCGGAGCACGTCCATGATTTTCACGTCATACAGCTGGTCGTAAATGTTCTTCACGTCCTCTTTTTTCTTCAGGGCGTCGTTCACCAGGCTGTCCAGTCTGTCTTTCACATCTTCTTCTTTGAAGTTGCTGAAATAGTTGGCCATGAAGAAGTTGCGAACGTAGTTCTTCACATCGTCTTGGCTTACGTTGATGTTGTTGTCCTTTACCAGCTTGTTTTCAATCAGCTGCCATTTGAAAGACTTCTGATAGTCAGCATATTTCTCTTCCAGTTTTTCAGCGGTCATGTCTTTCTGGGTCAGAAGGATATAGCGTTTGATGAATTCATCGGGGAAGCTGATGTTGACGCTGTCCAGCAGCACGCCGATTGCGTCGTTCATGAACTGGCGGTCGGTATAGTCTTTCCACTGTTTCTCGATTTGCTCTGCGCAGCTTTTCTCCAGTTGTTCTTTGGTGGTGATGTTACCATCGGGATAAGCTTTTTTGAAGAAGTCTTCGTTGAGTTCGGCAGGGGTGATACGGCCGATGCTGGTGATGGTCACATCATATTCGTACTGGTTGCCTTCTTCCAGGGGCTGGTCCACAATCTTCAGCACTTTCAGCACATTCTGCTCGTCCTCGAAAATCTTTCTCAACGCAACATGTACGGTGTCGTTAACTTTCTTGCCCATGAAAGCTTTGCGGCCTTCTTCGTTCAGTTCCTTGGTGAAGAAGAAGCTGTCCTTATCGTCGATTTTGGCGGAGATGTAGTCGTCTTCACCAACTTCTTCGGGAGAAGTATATTCGCCATATCTGCGCTGCATCTGGTTCACCAGATTGTCGATTTCCTCTTGTGAAGCGGTGATTTTGAAGTTGGTCACCTGCTTGTTGAAGTCGATGTCGAACTGCGGTTGCAGGGCGTATTCATATACAAAAACGAAATTGTCGGGATTGTCGAAATCCACTTTTGACTTGTCCTCTACGGGAATGGGTTCGAGCATAATGTCAATCTTGTTGTCGCTGAGATATTTGTACAGCTCTTGTGACATCATGTTGTTGACCTCGTCGTAAGTGACGCTCTTTTCGTACATCTTCTTAATCATGGCCATAGGGGCGTTGCCTACTCTGAAACCCGGCACTTGGGCGGTGCGGCGGTATTTCTTCAACGCGGTTTCCACCTTGCCAGCATAGTCTTCTTTCGTAATTTCAATCGTCAGTTCCTGAACGTCTCCGTTTACTTTTTCGTTTTTAATGTTCATTCTTATAAGGTTTTAATATTAATATTACTCATTAAAATTTTGGGGTGCAAAGATACAAAAAAATGTTGAATTGTTTTTTTTTTTATTTGTTGAATCGTTAAGACGGGGAGATGCTCACTATGTGAGCTCGGGTAGACACTCGCTTTGCTCGTTCGGGTAGACGCTCACTTTGTTCGCTCGGTAAGACGATTATCGTCTCTCCGTCTCCCCGAGTGCACGTAGTGCACGTCTTACCGAATGCACGCAGTGCATGTCTTCTCGTATAACCGAGTGCACGTAGTGCACGTCTCCACGCCTTACCGCTACAACGTTCCCAGCGTCTCAATTGTTTCCCCTTCTTTTAGATGATAGGCATTCAGGCCGCAGCGGCGGGCGCCTTCGATGTGCTGGGGCGAATCGTCAATGAATAGGGTCTCGTCGGCCTGAAGCCCTTGCTCCTGCAAAATCCGCAGGAACCCCTCTTCCTTGGGCTTGCGTATATGTAGAATGTGCGAGAAATAGGCGGCCTGGAAGATGGTGTCGAAGAAGTCGAAGCCGAATTTTTTCTTCAGATGAGCCGTGAAACAGTCATAGTTGAACTGGTTGGTGTTGCTGAACAGGAACAGCTTGTACTTTTCTTTCAGTTTCAACAAAAAGTCCACTCTTGGCGCGGGCACATCTATCAGGATGGCGTTCCAGGCTTCCTCAATTTGCGCATTGGTCAGCGGTACTTCCGACAGGCGACGGATTTCCTCGCAGAATTCAGTCGTCGAAATCAGTCCCTCTTCAAACTTATCGATGAAGTCGGTTTGTTGTGCCTTGGAGTACAGGGCGATCAGATTGCCAGCCCCCATCCGTGCAAAAGCCTCTGCGATATTCTCGTAACGGATGTCGTAAATCACTCCGCCTAAATCAAATATGATGTTCTTGATCATGTGTTCAAATTAAAGGGCAAAATTACGGAAATTTATTGTATCTTTGCACGTTATTATTTGACGGGAAGACATGCACTGCGTGCATTCGGGAAGACGTACACTAACGTGTACTCGGTTATACGAGGAGACGTGCACTGCGTGCACTCGGGGAGACGGGAAGACGATTTTCGTCTTACCGAGCGAGCACAGCGAGCGTCTCCTCGAACGAGTGCAGCGAGTGTCTTACCGAGCGAACGTAGTGAGCGTCTGTCCGTTTTAACGAATCAACAAATCAACAACAAAAATATGGCATTCAACTGGATAGACCGACCCGAAAAAAGAGAATTCCGCTACAAACCTCGCTTTTACCAAGCCGAGGAGGACAAACCTGTGGATAAATCAGGCGAGGATTTTGATCCCGACAAGTTCGCGGACCGACTGCACCGCAGCTGGGCTTCGAAACGCATGAGTCAGCAGGATCGCAACAAATTCCCGCTCAAAACGGTGATTTGGCTGATGTTTATCGTGGTCATACTCGTTTTCTTCTTTGTTAAATTCATGAAATTATAATGGCTGATATCATTCATCTGCTGCCCGATGCGGTGGCCAATCAGATTGCGGCCGGTGAGGTCATCCAGCGGCCTGCCTCCGTGGTGAAGGAGTTGCTCGAAAACGCTGTGGACGCCGGTGCTGACAATATCCAGCTGATTGTCAAGGATGCAGGACGCACCTTGATACAGGTGGTGGATAATGGCAAAGGCATGAGTTTTAACGACGCCCGCCTGTGCTTCGAACGGCATGCTACCTCCAAACTCAGCTCTGCTGACGATCTTTTCCGCTTGACTACCAAGGGTTTCCGTGGTGAGGCACTGGCTTCTATTGCCGCTATCGCCCATGTGGAATTACGCACCAAAATGGCCGAGGATAGCACGGGCACCTTGCTGCTGATAGAGGGTTCGGAAGTGAAAGAGCATACTCCCACTGCTACCACCGACGGGACTTCCATTTCGGTGAAGAATCTGTTTTTCAATGTGCCGGCACGACGCAACTTTCTCAAGTCCGACAGTGTGGAGTTCGGCCATATTGAAGAGGAGTTCAATAGGGTGGTGCTGACGCATCAGGAACTGGCCTTTTCGCTGTATCACAATGGCAAATTGGTGCTGCAGTTGCAGCCGTCTAACTTCAAGCAGCGGATTGTCAATGTTTTCGGGGCCCATTTCCAAGACAAGCTGTTCCCCGTGGAGCAACAGACAGATTTTATCAATATTTCAGGTTTTATTGCCAAGCCTGAAAACGCCAAAAAGAAAAAGAGTGAGCAGTATATGTTCATTAATCGACGGTATGTGCGCCATCCTTTGCTGAATTATGCGGTGGAAACGGCTTATTCAGAGCTGATTCCGGATGGTTATAAGCCCGCCTATTTCATCAATCTGGAGGTGGATCCTGCCACTATTGATATCAATATCAGTCCCACCAAAGTGGATGTGAAGTTGCAAGACGAACGTCTGGTGTTCGGTTTCCTCAATTCCACAGTGAAAAAGTCTCTGGGACAGATGTCGCTGACTCCACGCCTTGATTTTGACTACGAGCCGGGTATGGATGTGTCGAATATGCCGAAAGATATGGAACTGAAGGAGCCTGCGGTGACGCATAATCCCAATTTCAACCCGTTCCACTCACATTCGGCAAGTAACGGCGGACATTCGTCTTATGGAGGCGGTTCTTACAACAAGCCATCTTCTTCACATAATGCCGATTTCGACACTTCCGGTTGGAGTGATTTTTTGCACTCGCTGAAGACGGAAACCGTGCAGCAGGAACAGACAGAACACCCGACTTTGGACCTTCAACCTGTTGCCGAAACACAAGAAGAGACTCCGGTTGATGATGTTAAATGCTTGTCTATCAATAAAAAATATATTGTGGCGAATATTGCCGGAGGTTTGTCAGTGATTCATATTGCCCATGCCCGTGAGCGCATCTTGTACGAGCAGTATCTGACGGCGATGCAGCAGAAGCCGATAACGGTACAGCAGTCGCTTTTTCCGGAGACCATCACTTTGTCACCGGCGAAAGCTGAAATGGTGAAAGAACTGAAGCCTGAACTGCTGAAACTGGGTTATGACCTCGAATCCATTGATGGCACGCATTTTGCGGTCAACGGAACACCTGTAGATGAGGAAGAGGATGTGCAGCAGGTGATAGATGCCTTTCTGGAAAGCTATCAGTCGAATATGTTTCTGCATCGTGCTGACAAAGAGTCGAATATGGCGATGAGCATGGCCAAACAGAAATGCAACCAGTTCAAGCCGATGACCGAAATGTGTGAAATCAGGGATTTCCTGCGACAACTCTTCGATTGCCAGCTGTCTAATGTAAGCCCCGGTGGCAAGAAAATCATCCACCAAATCGGGGAGGCGGAAATAGAAAAATGGTTTGATTAGTGCGTGCTACCCGGCAGCGCGATCAGGCCTGTTTCCAGCGATTTTTTGTATAGTTCATCCACTTTCTGCTGGATATAATCCTGTTTTTTCTGCTGGGTCAGCATCATGCGGGCTGCCGCAATCTCCTCTTCCGTTTCGTTAATGGTACGTTGGGATTTATAGTCCAGGAATACAATCAGATAGTGGTAATCCTGATCTTCCGTTTCAATATATTTGTTTTGGGTCAGAATAGATTCCTTGTTTTTGATTTCAATGGGAAATTCATTCTGGATATCGTCCAGATACAGCCAGGTATTGTCCTCTAAAAAATACTCGATGGAGTCGGCGCAAAGTTCCTCAATCCGCAGTTTTTCCTCAGCTCTTCGTTCGTCATCAAACAGTAATTCCTTCAGATCTTTGATGATTTTGGAATTTTTGGCGGTTTTTACATAATTGATTTTGATGATTTCGCGATTGACGGTGTAGCGGCTTTCATATTTCTTGATGAACTGTTCCAATTCCTCGTCGCTTACTTCGAAAAGTGTGCTGTCGGCGGTGATGTAGTTGTAATAAGCGTTGATTAGCAGAGAATTCTTGTATTCTGCGACCTCTTTCTCGAAATTCTTCTGGCTGATGGGGAGAACTTGCAACGCTTCGTGAAGCAGAACCTGCTGTTGTACCCATTCCTCAATCAAAAGCTGGGCAAGGCGTGCGCTGTCAGCGGGACTGTATGAGTCAGGAATCATCTGCGCCAGCTGGGATTGGTACAGCTTGGCATGATAGGCTTCGGCTACCACAAGGTCTTTGGAGCCGCAAGATGCAAGTCCAATGGCAACAAAGAGGAAGAATACCAGCTTCTTACAGGCGCTCATAAGGGAGATTATTTTTTCAGAATGGTAGCGTAAACATCTTCGTTGATGACGACGGGATATTTCTGGCGTAACTCTTGCAGCCACATTTCGTCCAAATGATTCTGGAATTCAGTGATTACTACAGCCTTAATCTGACTGAGGGGCTTGTATTCCACTGGGTTGGCGTTGGGGTCGATAGGGTAGTTCTTTTTCACTTTCTCATAATACTCGTGTAAACCAGCGGTGTCGGTAATGGCTTGAGTCCATACTTTTTGCGAGTTGATTTCGTACAGAATCATGCCGTCGTGGTATTCGTTGACCAATTCTCTGAAATCCGGATATTTGTTGATCAGATTCTCTTTCTCGTAATTATACAGTTCTTCCTCCATGAATTTCTCATATCTCTCTTTAAGGAATTTTTCCAGAGAGGTGGTCAAATCAATTCCTTGGAAGCGTGAAATATATTTCGCAAACTTCTGCGTTGTCAGTTGCTGGTCGGCGAATGTAGCCATCGGGGGCAAACTGGTGATGCCGGGCAGAGTAGTAATGTCGGTATTGGTGGACTGGAAATATTCCGTCGGGATATTGTCGCATAAGAATTTGATATCCTGATTCTTGCCGCTTTCTTCGTAGTTGTATTGTTGTTTCAGTTTGGCAATGAAAGATTCCTTGCTGATATAGCTTCGGTTATCGCGGCCAAGTTTCATTCTCAATGTTGACTCATAGTCTTCATTTACTGTCAGATAGTCTATAGAGTCAAGTTTGATAATATGCCAGCCGTAAACCGAGGCAACGGGCTGGGATGTCTCATGTTTTTTCAAGTGGATGGTGCTGGAAACAAAATTGCCGGCGCGCTGGTTGGGGGCGAAGGCTTGCATACGGCCTTCTTTGATGTTGGTGGCGATATCGTCAGAATATTCTACAACCAGCTGGGCGAAAGGAACTCCTTGATTGAGTTTTTGCTGTATCTCCTCAATCTTGCCCTTGGCTTCTTCGCTCATGATGCCGTTCTTGGCATTTGTGTCGGAAATCAGGATGTGCGAAGCGTATATTTTCGAGATAGCAGGCACCACATCCTGAACGTAAATCAAATGGTAGCCGAAGCGTGTCCTTACAGGCATGGAAACCATACCCACCGGAGTGTTATAAGCGCCTGTTTCAAAGGGGTATATCAGGTTGAAAACGGTGAAATAGCTGATATCACCCTTGTTGCCAATTTGTTTTTTCCCGTTTTGAGGGTTGATATAGTCACGGGCGGAAATATCCTCTGAATATTTGACAGCCGCTTCGTTGAAATCCATGCCTTTAAGAATCTGTTTTCTGATTTTCAGGGCTTTTTTGTATGCTGCCATAGTGTCTTTGGGATTGGCATCGGGAGCGCAGTTGATGAGGATGTGGGAGGCGTGTATGTGTTTTTTCGCGCGTTCCACACATTCGCGATACAGACGCTCGGTCATCTCGTTGTCTGTCAGATATTGCTGGGCCGACTGGTTGATATAAGACGACAGTTCGGCTTGGAAAGCGGCGGAGGTGTCAATTTTGAGCGCCTTTCCTTCTTTGACTTTTAATTTGAAATTGACATACAAATCTAAATAATCGCGCAATTCTTGTGCCGTTGTCTTCTTCAAATCGTTGTTTTTGGAGAAAGTATTGAGAAATTCCGCCTTCGAAACAGCCTCATCCCCTATGGTCATGAGCGGTTTTTCGGGATTAACTTGGGCGAAAACCATACTTGCATACAGGGTGAAGGATAGTGCTAAGATGCTGATTAATAATTTTTTCATATTATTATATATTATCAGATTTCATTCTGCAAATGTACATTAAATTTTTTAAAAAAGAAAAATTTGAAAATATGTGTTTTCTATCAACAATTTTTGTATTTTTGCAGTCCCAAAAAACAAGTCTCCTTAGCTCAGCTGGTAGAGCAATTGACTCTTAATCAATGGGTCCAGGGTTCGACTGAAATTAAGCACTTACAAAAAATTGTAAGTGCTTTTTTTGTTTTTATTCATCTTGTTTATGGAGTTTTCCGAAGGGATTTGTCAGTTGTTTTTTTATGCACAATCTTTTGTCTTCTTCACCCTGAATGTCAGATGCTTGATGAAGAGGAATTGGCAAACCGCCGCTAAAATGGTAGCCAAAAGTTTGCCGATAAAGTCATGCATGCCGAATTTGGTGATGAAGAGGAATACCAACAGCTGACTGAAAGCATAACCGATGAGGTTGACAATGAAGAACGACAGAAAACGCTGCCATACCTTGTCTTTGATTTTGAAGTTGAACTCACGGTTCAGGAAAAAGCTTGCGACCATGGCCACCTGGTAGCTGATGGTGTTGGCCAGCAGCTCGTGCATGTTCCAATGGGCAAGCAGGGTGAAAATCCCCACGTCAATGGCGGTGGTGATACAGCCGATGACACCATACAGAATGAAATTGCGGTGCTGCTGGTATTGTTTATTGCAAAATTGTTGTACGTTTCCCATTTTATGTGTCGGTCGCGGTTTCACCGCATGTGCTTTTTTTAATTCAAAATTCAAAATCCAAAAATCAAAATCATCATCCCCTTTGGCTCCCCCTGCGCAGCACTCCCCTCTTTATCTGGTTAATTTATTTGCACATTTGCTAATTAACTAATTTGCTAATTTCATTGGCACATTAGCACATTGATAATTGGCACATTTTTTCCTGCTCTCTATCACTTCTTTTCCAGCAAAACAACGTTTTCTACGTGATGCGTGTGCGGGAACATATCCACAGGTTGAACTCTCGTCACCTTGTAGTTCGCACAGAGCAGGGTGAGGTCGCGGGCCTGTGTGGCGGGATTGCAGCTCACATACACAATGCGCTTGGGAGCGATGCTCAGCAGCTGCTCCACCACCTTCTCGTGCATGCCGGCACGTGGCGGATCGGTGATGACGATGTCGGGTGTGCCGTTCTCGCGGATAAAGTCCGCCGTAAACACTTTGGCCATGTCGCCCGCAAAGAAACGGGTGTTGGTGATGCCGTTGACTTGCGAGTTCTCCTTGGCATTGACAATGGCCTCGTCCACATACTCGATGCCCACCACCAACTTGGCCTGGCGTGCCACAAAGTTGGCAATGGTGCCGCTACCCGTATAGAGGTCATACACAATGTCATCGGGCCCGATTTGGGCAAACTCGCGGGCGGTTTTATACAGATTGTATGCCTGCGGATTGTTGGTCTGGTAAAAAGATACCGGTCCCACCTTGAATTTCAGTCCTTCCATCTCTTCCATCATGAATGGCTTGCCTTTGTATGGAATAATCTCCAAATCGGTGATACTGTCGTTGAGCTTTGTATTGATACAGTATTGCAGTGAGGTGATTTCAGGGAATTTGTCGGCGATGAACTGCATCAGCGCCATGGTCTGCTCGTTTTTGACGGTCATAATGACGATGACCATCAGTTCGCCGGTGGAGCTGTTGCGGATGATGAGGTTGCGCAGCACGCCTTCGTGCAGGCGCACATTATAGAAGGGTATCTGATGCTGCAGGGCGTACTCCTTGATAGCCAGTCTGATAGCATTGGCAGGATCGGCCTGCAAATGACATTTCCGAATATCCAGCACTTTGTCGAATTTGCCGGGGATGTGAAAGCCAAGTCCCTCTGGCACAATCTGTTCACCTGCTTCCTGCTTTTTACGGTCTTCATCATCCAGCCATCGTAGGTTAGAGAAGGTGAATTCCAATTTATTTCTATAGAAATACTGCTTCTCTGAACCGATAATGGGCTGTATTTCAGGAAATTCAAATTTTCCCAAATGCTTGAAATTGTCGAAAACCTGCTTCTGTTTGTAGTACAGCTGTTTTTCGTAAGGCATAATCTGCCATTTGCAACCTCCGCAAAGTCCAAAGTGCTCGCATACCGGTTCTATGCGGTCCGGAGAAGCTTTCTTGATGGCGGTGATATAGGCTTCAGCGTAGCCTTTCTTTTTCTTAATTACCTGAACATCAACAATATCGCCAGGTACGGCATAGGGGACAAAAACGGTAAGCCCTTCGTGTTTGCCAATGGCTTTCCCTTCCGCTCCCGCATCTGTGATTTCCAAGTTTTCTATCGTGAAGTACTTCATATTATTAATGTGCTAATTAAGTTAAGAACTAAGAATTAAGAGTTAAGAATGTTGAGTTGAATTGTTTTTAGTTCTTAGTTTTTAATTCTTAATTTTCAGTTTTCAGTTTTCAGTTTTCAACTACTATCGCCTGTATACTCCCATCTCATCTATATATTTCGCCACTTTCTCCGGCATCAGGTATTTCACCGATTTCTTCCCCTGTATGCCTTGTCGTATCATGGTGGCGGAGATTCCTATTTTCGGGGCGTCAACATAATGGATGTTCGGCAGTTCTCGCTTGTTTTCGGTTTTATAATCATCTCTTGGATAAACATATATTTGATAATTATCCAGAATATACTGGTAATTGTACCATTTTTCGATGCAATCCAGGTTATCCTCGCCCATGATCAGGCAAAATTCCTTGTCAGGATATTTTTCTGCCAAATGAAGCAAGGTATTTACCGTATATGAGGGCTGTGGCAGCTTGAATTCAATGTCACTGGAGCGGAAACGGGGGTCATCCTCAATAGCGATGTTGACCATGTACAGCCGTTGCAAGTCATTGAGCAGACTCTTTTTTTTCTTCAGCGGATTGCAGGGCGACACCACAAACCACAACTCTTTCAAATCGGTGTGCTCGACGATATATTCGGCGATAATCAGATGTCCGATATGAATGGGGTTGAAAGAACCGAAGAAAAGCCCGATTTTTTTATTCATAACTTTCTAATTATCATTTAGTTTGATGAAAATAAAGAGCATGGCGGTGAAAGCCCAGAGCGAGGAGCCTCCATAACTGATAAAGGGTAAGGGGATACCGATGATGGGCACCAGGCCGATGGTCATGCCGATGTTGATAAAGAAGTGGAAGGCTATGATTCCCGCAATACCATAGCCGTAATAGCGGGTATAGGGGTTGCGTTGTTTTTCCGATAGTCGCAGAATGCGTATGACCAAGGCCAGAAATAGTGCTCCCAGTGCGCAGCTGCCCATAAAACCCCATTCCTCGCCGATAGCGCAGAAGATGAAGTCGGTGCTTTGTTCCGGCACGAAGTTGAGCTTGGTCTGGGTACCATTGAGATAGCCTTTGCCGAAGAAGCCGCCCGAACCAATGGCGATTTTGGACTGGATCAGGTTGAAGTCGGCACCTTTCGGGTCGGATGTCTTGCCCAAGAGAGTGGCAATACGTTGTCTCTGATGAGGTTGCAGGACCTTGTTGTAGCCAATATTGACCGCTCCGATAAAAGCGATGGCGATGATGTATGCAATGATGATTCTGATGATACTTTTCTTATCATTCCGATTGATAATCCAGGCGATAATCAAAATGAGAGTCAACAGGGCAATGGCGTATATCTCGTTGGTTAACAGGGTGAAAACAAAGAGAAAGACCGCTATGGCTCCGAGGATGAAAACGAAGCCTGTCATGCCTTCTCGGTAGAAAAGTACTATAAACGAGAAGAAAACCAATGCGGAACCGGTGTCTTTTTGCAACAGAATGATGAAAGCCGGGGTGAGAATCAGTCCGAAAGCGATAAACCACATACTGCGCTTCTCCACGAGGGTTTTTCCTTCGTTGAAAAACTTGGCCAGGGCCATGGCGGTGGCTAATTTCATGAATTCCGCGGGTTGGATGCTGAAACTGCCGATTTTAATCCAGGATTTGGCTCCGTTGATTTCGGAGCCTAGAAAGAAAGTGGAGATGACGAGCAATAGGCATAAAATGTATATATGATAGGAGTAATGCTGAATGATACGGGAATCTAAAAGCAGTATTACTACCGCCAACACGATGGAGGTGCCGATCCATATCAGCTGACGGACGTATGGCAGGGAGAGACTGAATCCCAGATTGGCACTTGGATTGTATGAGGTGGAGAATATGGTGAGCCAACCGATGGTGACCAGCAGACTGTAATACAGAATGAGTCGTCCGTCGAATCCTTTGGTGGCGGCTTGTTTATAGGACAGTGGCATAGTTATTTGGTTGATAAGTTAAGCATGCTTTCTTCTAAGTCTTTTCGTTTCACTTCACCAGTAAGGTACAATTCGGTAATCAAACTGGCGATGGGGCAAGCCACAGATGCACCCCATCCTCCGTTTTCTACCAGACAGAACACTACAATCTGAGGGTCCTCAATGGGGGCGATCATGGCAAATACCGAGTGATCACGGCCATGGGGATTCTGCGCTGTACCTGTTTTGCCAGCTATGCGGATGCCCGGAATCTGCGCTCTACGGGCGGTTCCGGCAATGGCGGCCATCTCCATGCCCTGTATGATGGGTTCATAATATTCTGGCTTGATGCCGGCGTCGATTTTGTCCATGTATTGCGTGTTCAGATTGTCCTTGCTGCCAATGGCTTTAATGACGTGCGGACGGACATAATATCCCCGGTTGGCGATGATTGCCAGCATGTTGGCCATCTGAATCGGAGTCACACAGACCTCGCCTTGGCCGATACCCATGGACACCACCGTGTTGCCGTTCCAGGAGCCGTTGTAATGTTTGTCGAAATATTCGGAGGTGGGCAGAATACCTTTCTTTTCGTAAGGCAGGTCGGTGTCAAAGGTGGTACCAAAACCCAACTTGACAATGTGGTTGCGCCAGGCCGTATAACCTTGTTGTATGGTGGGGTATTTCCTCTTGTTACTGATAATGTTGTAAAAAGCTTTACAGAAATAGGTGTTACAGGAGTGCTGCACCGCTGCCACCAAATTGGTGCCGCCACGGTGGTGGCAGCCGATGAGGTGGCTTCCCACTTGGTAACCGCCGGGACAGTTGTAGATGGTGTTGGCGTCCAATATGCCCTCTTCCTCGGCAATGAGTCCATTAGCCAGTTTGAAAGTGGATCCCGGGGGGTACATAGCCTGTAACGCTCTGTTAAACAGAGGTTTCTTGATGGAGTCGCGCCACAGCATGGTATAGTTTTTGCTACGTGCCTTTCCCACCAACAGGTTGGGGTCGTAGCTGGGACTGGACACAATGCACAGGATTTCGCCGGTTTTGGGCTCAATAGCGACAATACTGCCCCGCTTGTTCTGCATCAGCTTCTCGCCGTATCGCTGTAGTGACATGTCCAGCGTGCTCCACAAGGAAGTGCCCGGAATGGCTCGGATGTCTTCCTCCCCATTATGGTAGCTGCCAATTTCACGGTTGTTCACGTCCACCAGCACCACACGCTGCCCTTTCACCCCTCTCAGCTCATTCTCATAGGCCTTCTCGATGCCGCTGATGCCAATATAGTCGCCCATTTTGTAATAGGGGTCATCCTCTATGGTCTTATCGTTCACCTCTCCAACATAGCCTAAAATGTGGGCGGCTATAGGTTCCGGGTAGGAGCGCAGCGTTCGCGACTGGACGAAAAAACCGGGAAATTTGTATAACTTTTCCTGTAAGTAGCCGTAGTCTTCCTTCGACATCTGCTGGGCAAAAAGCGAAGGGATGATCTTCGAGTATTTGGAGGCCTTTTCAATGCGCTTGATCAGGTCCTCTTTGGTGATGTCCAGAATACGGCACAGGTCGGCAGTGTCGAAGGTGCGGAGCTCCTTGGGCACCACCATCAGGTCGTAGGCCGCATCGTTGAATACGAGCAGCGAGTCGTTGCGGTCGTATATCAGTCCGCGGTCAGGATGCTCGGTAATCTGACGGAGAGCATTGTTTTTGGCGGCTTCTTTGTAGTCTTTGCTGATCACTTGCAAACTGAACAGCTTGACCATATAGACTGCTGCCAGAATCAGCATCACCGCCACAATGATGGCATATTTTTTGGATGTTCTTTGACTGTTCATGGCCATGGCCGTTGCTTTTTATTTGTCCCTGCTTACCAAAGCATTGGCTAATTCGTATAATTTTCCTTTTTTGTCTTCGGTAACTGAAACCGCATCAAGACAGCGACATGCCTCTTGAACGTATTGGTTCATCAGAATTTCAGTTTTTTCTTTTACGCCAATGGCTTCATAGATTTTTTTTACCTCCTGGATTTTTTGCGCATCGTCAAAATCAGTGGAAGAGAAATAATGTGTTAAGTCGCTGTGCTGTTGTTCGTTAGCTTCTTTCAAGGCCGTGAGATACAAGAAGGTTTTTTTGTTCTCCTTGATGTCTCCGCCTGTGATTTTTCCAAAAACTTGGGTGTCAGAGTATAAGTCAAGAATGTCATCTTTCAGTTGGAAAGCGATGCCGATATTGATGCCGTAGTCATACAGGGCTTGCTGGTCTTTCTTTGAGGCATGGGCGAAAATAGCTCCCGATTTCAGACAACCGGCTAGCATCACCGCTGTCTTCAGTCGTATCATCTTGATATAGTCCTCAATGCAGACCTCTTCCATGGTCTCAAAATCCAAATCATACTGCTGACCTTCACAGATTTCCAGGGAGGTTCGGGCAAACAAATCGCTGATTTTGATTTTGGTGGCATCGTCGCACGGGGCTTTCAACAGTTCTTGCAGAGCCATGATGGCCAGGGCGTCTCCGGACAGAATGGCAATATTGCTGTTCCACTTTTTATAGACGGTGGGTAGCCCTCGGCGCAGAGGCGCCTGGTCCATGATGTCGTCATGAATCAGGGTGAAGTTGTGCAGCATCTCGAAGGCGGTGGCCACATGTTTCACTTCTTCGGGATGAATGCCGAATAATTCCGCTGCCAGTATTACCAGTCTCGGACGGATGCGTTTCCCGTCTTGTGATAGGATATAATTGATGGGATTATAGAGATTGGAAGGCTCGCATTCTTTTGCAATGCTCTGAAAATAAATGTCTAATGAATTCAAGGTGATATTTTTTTTTAATCTACAAAGATACAAAAATAATCAATTAGTCAATTAGTTAATTAGCAAACGTGCTGAATTTTTGCTTTGAGCTATCAGCTATGAGCTAAGGGAGAAATATTGCACATAACTCACAGCTCATTGCTCATAGCACATTGCCCATTTGAAAATAATTGCTATTTTTGCAGATAGAAAATGAAAAGTATGACAAACGAAAATATCATTTACGGCTTGCGTCCGGTGATGGAGGCGATAGAATCCGATAAAACTATAGATAAGGTATTATTGCAGAGAGGGTTACAAGGAGAGCTGTTCAAGGAACTGTTCTATCAGGTGCGTCAGCATAAGATACCTTTTCAGTATGTGCCGACTGAAAAATTGAACAAATTCACCCGTGGCAATCATCAAGGGGTGGTCGCCTTTATGTCGGCCATAGAATACCAGAGTATTTTTGATATTGTTCCTCAGATTTTCGAGGAAGGCAGGGTGCCTTTCTTGCTGATATTGGACAAGATTACCGATGTGCGCAATATCGGGGCCATTGCCCGTTCTGCCGAATGTGCCGGTGTGGATGCCATCATCCTGCCGCTGAAAGGCGGGGCGCAGCTCAATGAGGATGCCGTGAAAAGTTCCGCCGGAGCTCTCCATAAAATTCCCATCTGCCGCCACTCCAATTTGGTAGAAGTGATTAATTTTTTGAAAGATTCTGGTATTGAGGTGATTGCGGTTACGGAAAAGGCTTCGCATTTCCATTATCAGAAGGATTTGACGGGTCCGATTTGCCTGATTATGGGCAACGAGTACGAGGGTATCGCCTGGGATTACCAGCGCATTTGTAACGATGCTATCAACATCCCTATGGTCGGCACTATCAAATCCCTGAATGTATCGGTGGCCACAGGTATTGTACTGTTTGAAACGGTAAAACAAAGATTATGAAGAAGATAGGTGTCCTTTCCGATTCCCACGGCTATATCCATCCCGATTTGTTCACTTTCTTTGAGAAATGTGATGAAATCTGGCATTGCGGTGATATGCTGAGTGATGAGATTGTGTATGCTTTGGAAACCATAGCGCCGGTAAGGGCAGTGTATGGCAACTGCGATGGCTGGGATGTACGGGGACACAATATCCCTAAAGTTCAGATTTTCCACTGTGAAGAGCTGAAGGTGGTGATGAGCCATATTGTGGGCAAACCGGGACATTATGAGCCTGAAATCATCAAACTGATACAGGAAGAAAAACCTGATTTGTTAGTGGCGGGGCATTCCCATATCCTTCGCCTCATTCGTGATCCCCAGTATAATCTCTTGTTTCTCAATCCGGGTGCGGCAGGCAAGCAAGGCATCCACCAGATGATTACCTTTGTACGTTTCGATGTGAACGGCAAGGAGATTTCCAATGTAGACATTTATCAGGAAAAGAAATGACGATAACCATTCTCGGACCGACCGCCACAGGCAAAACCCGACTGGCCGCAGTGCTGGCCAAGCATATCTCAGGAGAGATTATCAGCGCTGATTCTCGCCAGGTGTATCGCGGTATGGACATTGGTACTGGCAAGGATTTGGAAGATTACACCATCGATGGTCAGCAGATACCTTTTCATCTCATCGATATTGTGGATCCTGGAATCGAGTATAATGTGTCACAGTATCAGCAATTGGCTCAGCAGGCCATTAAGGAGATAGAACAGCGGGGTAATATACCCATTATCTGCGGGGGCAGCGGCATGTATATTGAGTCGTTACTGAAAGGATATAAGTTATTCCCTGTACCTGAAAATCCTGCCTTGCGTGCCAAATTGGAACAGCAGTCCGATGAACAGCTGACGGCGATGCTGGCCTCGTTCAAGGCGTTGCACAATCACACCGATACCTGCGAGCGGCCACGATTATTGCGAGCCATAGAGATTGAATTATATTATCAAGAGCATCCTGAATTGCAGGAAGCCTGTCAGGCGGTGCCTTCGGTGATTTTCGGTCTGCGGGGCGACCGCGACCTGATACGTTCCCGCATTACCCGCCGCTTGAAAGAACGATTGGAGAATGGCATGGTGGAGGAGGTGCAAGCTCTCATCGATAAGGGTGTGAGCCAGAGCCAGCTGATTCGCTATGGTTTGGAATATAAATTTCTGACCCTGTATATACAGGGCCAGATGGATTATGATACGATGTTCAAGCGTTTGAATGTGGCCATCCATCAGTTCTCCAAGCGCCAGATGACCTGGTTCAGGAAGATGGAGAGGGATGGATTCAACATCCATTGGCTGGATGTGGAGTGGCCCGAAGAGGAAAAACTGTCGTTTATCCTTAGAACTTGCAACCGATAGTGGCTACCACACGGTGGGTGTTGGTCTTCAGAGAAGCTGGATCCACGAAATCGGAGTCGTACATCCAAAAGTTTTCGGTTTTGGTTTTGAAGACGTATGCGAAATCGCAGAAGAAGTATTTGCTTCTGAAGCCAATGCCAGCGGTGGCGGTATGCATGGCATTGCTATTATTTACTGTTTTGCGGTATGCCGATGACTTGAAATTATAGCCGGCACGCAGCAGGAAATTGTTGGTAATATATACTTCGCCACCCACACGAACAGTATGGCAGGCTCCGTATTTGTCCTGGATAGCCTCGTTTTCCTCGTCGAAGGAGTAGTCGTTGGAACTCATGCGAGCCATGCCCATGCTCGTAAACTCGTATTCAGCGCTCACAAAGGCTCTTTTCTTGATGAGGAACGCCACACTGCCAATAGCTCTCAAAGGAGTGGTCAGGGTGTAATTGAAGGAGTATATGGCTGATTCGTACGATTTTGGATCAGGATCCTGGGTGAAGTCACATGACATGGTTGTGGAATAAGTGTTTTTTACACGACCAAAATAAGAGGGTGTGTGAAAGGCTGCACCTACCCTGACAAAATCAACAGGTTGGTAAATAATACCTAATTTCAAATTGACACCGGTAGTTCGTACGCGCAAATTTTCGGTAATATCAAAACTGTTAATTCCAGTCATAGTTTCATCTGAGGTTTCAATGTATTTTGTTTTTTCATCGTATTTAATGACAGGAACCCCGATGGTAGCACCGATAAATATTTGGTCATTATAATTTGCACCGAGAGAGATGTTCATTTCGTCGTTGGCACCGGAAGATTCCACCACTAGTTTCTGACTTTTCGTGTGACTCGCAAAATCTGAGAAGTAGTGGTTGCCTCCATACATTGTATCTGCCAACCAGGAATTCCAGAACCAATATTCTTCATCAGTCAATTGATTGAGGTATTTCCCTTGCATTCCTGCTAAAACCGGATTAATTCTGGAGTTGTTGTAACTTGGACCTTCGATTCGGTAAATGTTGTTGTAGTCGTAGGTGCGGTTATAGCCGAAGCCCAGCTGGATGGCTTTCCAGCCGTTTTCCTGATTCAGGCCGATACGGAAAGCACCGCCTGCGTTGGCCAGAGAGTATTTCACATTGCTGGTTCGGCTATTATGTCCGTTATACAGGGCATTGTCGTTATAGATGGAAATCACCAAGGGGGTGAAAGTGATCTCGCTTTTTTTGTAAAGACCAATGGCAGCGGGGTTGACATTCAGGGCAGAGAATTCTGCGCCTACAGCGCTAAAAGCTCCACCAGCACCCATAAAGCGTGCGGTGCCTTCATAGTCGCTTTGGGAAAAACGGAAAGCGTCAATGTCATTTTGTGCCACACTCAGGGCGGTGACACCCAGCAAGAGGATTGCTGCAAGGAATAATCTTTTCATGATCTCAATTCTTTTAATGGATTTGCAAAATTACAATTTTTTGTTGAATTGTTGAATTGTTGAGTCGTTTATTTGTCAGAGACGTTTCATGAAACGTCTCTACATAATAATATAGACAATGGATATGGTGTAACGTTTAAAACAAAAAGGCGACCCGTGAAGGTCGCCTTGGAGTTTATGATTAAGAAAAATTATTTCTTGATCAGTTTCTGAGTAGCGATACCGTCATTGCCGCTCAAGCGGATGAAGTAAACGCCATCAGCGTAGTTAGCTACATTCAGCGTGAAGTTGTTGTTGGTGGTGTTCTGTGAGTAGATCACCTGACCTAAGTAGTTCAATACTTCAACTTTCTGAACGTCCATGGTGGTAGTTACGTTAACGGTCTCGTGAGCAGGATTCGGATAAACCTCGAAGGTGGTGTTGTTATCCACATTGTTGATACCTACTGAGATACAATCGGAAGGATTGGATACCATACCGTTTTCGCAAACAGTAGCTACTTGGTAGCATGCACTGGGATCGTAAGAAGCTACAACATATTCAGTACCTGAAATGTTGTTGGCGATGATTTCGTCATCTTCCAAGATGTTATAGTGCAGATCGGGAGCAACTACAGTGGCGCGAATTTGCCAGTTGTACGTCAATGATTCAGCTATTGTCGGTAAGTTAGTCCAAGTACCAGAAGCCAACATTATATTACCGTCACCTGCAGGACTGCCGTTGTCGGTAACACCAGCAGGGTGATTGCCGTCACCTTCATCATATAAAATGTAACCAACCCATAAATACTGAGATCCATTAATGAGGTAGGGAGTTTCCAATGGAACGTCTACCCAACCGGCTCCAGTTATCAAAGTGGGATCTACATCTTGTTCATATACGGGAATATCTGAAGAAGGTCCAGTCGTGTTGGCATTACCGATATAGATTTGGAGTTTGTAAGTTACACCTTCAGATGCAAGGGCGTTGAAGAATGCGCCAATACTGGTGATGGAAGCGCCGTTGTATTGAGCGAGATTTCCAGGGGTAAAGCGGTGGAAGCAACCGAATTCACTTGGACCACCAATAGCGTTAACGTTTGCCTCGCTATTACATTTCTTAATCACACCGCTGCTGATACCATCCCATGACAAAATCAGGTTGTCGGCTTCGATTTCTGAGGTAATGTTGGCGGGCATGATTACACAGGGTTCGAGAGACATCTCGATGGTCAGGGTGTTTTCACCATTCATGAGGGGTTGAGTGAGGGTAGTGGTGACATAGCCATTAGCGCTTGCGCTGATTTCAAACAAACCGGCAACAAGGTTCTGGAATGAATAATGACCATTATTGTCTGAAACGGTGGTTTGAGAAAAACCGTTGTCAGAGTTTACAGCTGTAACCACAGCACCAGCGATTGGATTCTGAGTCATGTCATGAAGAACAGTGCCGCTAAGATTACAGAATTCGGGGATTTTAATATTGACATTGTCAATGCCAAGAGGAGTATCGCTACCACTCAATGAGTCGTTGGTCCATAATACATACAGACGTTGTACTTTTCCGGCAACTTGCTCTGCGGGAATAAGAAAAGCGGAGGCCTGCATAGAGGTAGTACCGACGAATCTGCCTAATTTGGTCAAACCTGCAGGAACATAGTGCATGGTATTAACATCCACATAACCTGGCTTTTCGTTGTCTCTTTCGAAATTCGTCACTTCGGTAGCGTTGCCGATGAAGAGTTCACCAAAGTCATAGTCAACTTCACCGTTGCACTTCCAGTTCAAAGAAATGATGAAATTGGGAGCGGTGGTTTCGGGGAATTGAATGTCTCTGTATGCCCATACGGTGCTGTAGTTAGAAACTTGTTGTTCACCATTCTGGAATATGTATTCATTGGTAGTACCATTGCGGGTGATGATCAAGCCAGCACCTGATGTAGAAGCGGGGATGGTACCAAACATGAAATAGTTGGGTTCAGAGCCATTAACCAGTACCCAATTTGCACGGTCAGGATCGCTGCTTTCGAATGTCTGGGTATAAGGAATTGTTGCGGGTGTAGTGGTGGTCCAGAAATCCGCAACTTCAGACCAGTCACTGGTGTTTGTACCACATACGGCACGCAATGCAACCTGATAATGAGTGTTGGCGGTCAAATTGTTAATGGTTGTACCCAGGGTGTTGACGGCTACCGTAGTAGCGCTGGCAACATTCAGGGGAGCAGTGCCATAAACCATTTCCCATTCGTTTTCATTAGCACCTGCAGTCCAAGTGATATTGGCAGAGGTGGTATTGGTGCTTTCTGCTCTTACGCTGACAGGAGCAATGCAAGAGGGGGTCACCTTGATCTGGAAATTATCGATATACAAGTATTCTTTATTTACAGATTTGTAATGAACGGCAACATATTTCACGTTGGCGGGAACGTCAGTTTTACGATAGAGTTGCCATTCGTAGTTGGCGGTATTGTTGATATCAGCTTCCCAAGTGAAGTCGCTGATTTCTTTGCCAGTGGTAGAGTAACCTACGCAGAATACTTCGTCTTTCAGTGTGGATGAATTGGCATAGTTGAACATCACCGTCATGGGAGAGGTGGCTTGCAATTCAGGAGTGATGAGGTATTGGTCGTAAATACCATCTTTGTTCATTCTTATTGAAGAGAAACGGAATGACTTGCTGCCAGTGTAGGCGTTGTCATCAGCGTTGATGAGGTTGTTGTTGGCATCTGCGGTGTTGCCTTTGATAGCACTCCAGCAATATTCGGTAGTATTAGGAGCATAGATGTCTTCCGCGTTGCTTTCGAAACTTTCGGTAAGAGGCAGGGTGATTACGGAGCAGTCGTATGCGTTACCAATCAATACGAAGCTGAAAGAGAGAGTAGTGTCGGCATATACATGAGCAGTATCTGTATAATTGCTGCTAATGGTTAACGTACCATTGTTGCTGCCTGTTGCGGTGGGATTGTATCTCAGATACACATTGCCGCCCGGAGTGGGAAGAGTAGCGGTTGTGGCGAAAGAAGTGCCGTTGTTGGATACTTCGAACGGAGCGGTGGCGGTTACATTGATGGCTGCAGTCAGGTTACGTCCTTCAACAGGAATAACAATAGCTTCGGGTGAATTAACGTAGGTGAAGAGAATCATGGTGTCCTCAGCGTTCACTGCCATTCTCGGATCGTGGTAGTTGAGGAATCTGACGTTCTGGATAATAACTTGGTCGGCAGCACCACTGTCAGCTACAAAGTGGAAGTCGAATTTAATCTGGTTGTTAGTACCAAGATATTGGTCCATATTGATATGTGCATTCCAAATGTCATCCCAGCTTGACCAGTTTTCAGCGAATTCGGCGCGAATGTCCTGAGAACTCCAAACGTTGGTGTAGGTGTTACCACCGTCAAGACTCATATTTACATCCAGTTTTACCAAACCTTCAACCATAGCGTCAATGTTCGGGTTGGTTCTGAAGTCAAAGGCGAAGTCAGCAGCCCCCGTATTATTGCTCAGCGTGAAGGTTGGGGTATAGAGATGCTCGTCCTGATAAGCATCATCATCACCAATAACAGCTGCATATTGGGAACTGACACTGTGATACCATGTATAACGTTTAACGCCAGGATATGTCTGTCCCTCAGATACGTAATCGTTGGTATCGGTAGAAGTCATCGTCCAGCAGTTGGCGGGGAAATCAGTAGTAGTGAAAGTTTCATACCACGAAATATTCTGAGGCTGATCGCAAGAACCGACCACCATAGCATCTACGGGGATAATCCAAGTGCCGGTTTCTCCAGCAACAGTGATTTCGGTTGCATAATAGTTGGCGACAGTCGGAGCAAATTTCACTCGAATAGTACCATTTACAGTACCATTGTTGGGCGTAAGGGTAATGCTATTGCTGTAGTTAGTGCCATCAGAAGAGATGCTAAAGGGGGTGCCTGTGGGCATCGTGATGGTGACAGGATCAGTTAAGAAAAAGCCAGTAACACTGAATTGTTCATTGCTGAAAGTGCTGTCGATAGGAGCGGATGGGAAATGAATATTGGTAGCACTTACTTCCATTCTTGGATCAGTGGAACCGAGATCAATTTTTACTTCATCCAAAAGCAAATAGTATTGATCTGTACAGTCGTAATGTCTGAAGGCGATATTCACGGTTTGTCCTGCGTAGGCAGCTAAAGAAACCGTTTTCTGCTTCCAAGTTCCTAGAGATCCTGCACCAGTACTGGCATCTATGGTCTCTTCATATAACATAGTGTAGTTGTTGGGGTTGTCGGCTCCCGCAGTATTGGTGGTGATCATTATCGCATAATGTTCAAAGGGATAGTTTGGATGAACAGGGGCCACCCAGTATGTCAAGTCATAAATTCCTTGTGGAATTTGAATGGCAGGGGTAATCAACCAGTTGTCAGGATGTAAGGCGGTACTATTATTGTATGAAGCAGATGCAGCGCAACGGCTTCCAGAATAAGGATACCCCGACTGGCTGAAAACAAACCACAGATTGTTGGCTTCACTCGGATATGAGGTAAAGCTAAGATTCCGCCAAGTAGTTGGAATACCACTTTCAAAACCTTCGCTGAATAGCGGGGTTTGTGCTTTGCCGACCAGTAATAACGCCAGCAGAAGCACCATTGTTGTAAAAAGTTTCTTCATAGTAAAAAAATTTGGTTAATAATAAAAGTTGTTTTTGTCGCTTATCTTCTATATTTAAGAGTGCAAAAATACAAAAAAAAAATGGACGATGACACGTTGTTAATATTTTTTATGACGTTTAAGGACTGTTTTTTTTGATAGAGGTTTAGTGACAAAGCGCAAGGTTTTGGGATACAATATTTTAGTTTTTTTGGATTATCTCTTCTAATCTTGTAACTCATGACTACCGCATGATTTTTTATACCTCTTTCTTTTGCTGCCACAAAAGAAAACTGCGGTAAGCGAGTAAAGAGAAAGCTTGCTTTCTTTTTCGAGCGATAGCAGTTTATGCAAAGAGGCAAAGAAAAGTGGCTTTTTCGCCGACATGAATGCCTCCCGCTCTGTCCACCTCCTTACAGTGGCGGCAAAAGTGAACTGGACGCTGTCGCGCTTTTTGTTCGCGTCGCGAGGGTCGCATGCACCGAAGCATACCATCTTACCGACGCGAAAGGGAAAAGCTGTAGCTGATGCCATATTTCATCTTTTTTCCAAAATAATCCGAAAAACTCTTGGATGAGTGCTTAACTTGATCACTTTTTTGCTTCAAAACACAGCTTGATGGTAGAAATTATTGCATTGATAATGAGATGGATATGCTTATTTTGAAAAAAAATAAAACCATCTTGTGTTTTGTATCGAAAAAAACTCTATTTTTGCAAACCGATTTTTCGAAACGGTAAAAGTTATTTGAAAGGGTAAAAATCTCAAGCCGATGTAGCTCAGTTGGTAGAGCAGCTGATTTGTAATCAGCCGGTCGGCGGTTCGAGTCCGTCTATCGGCTCAAATGGGAGGGTACCAGAGCGGTCAAATGGGGCAGACTGTAAATCTGTTGGCGAAGCCTTCGGAGGTTCGAATCCTCCCCCTCCCACATCCCACTGCGGAAGTAGCTCATTTGGCAGAGCGACAGCCTTCCAAGCTGTAGGTAGCGGGTTCGAGACCCGTCTTCCGCTCCACTTTCGCAAACAAAAAAAAGACGACCAAACTGGTCGTCTTTTTTTTTGTTTTAAACTAAGAACTAAAAACTTAGAGTAAAAAAAGGAAAGAGGCTGAGTTTTCTCAGCCTCTTTCCTTTAATTCTTAATTCTTAGTTCTTAACTCTTAGTTCTTCTTCTCTCTGTCGGCATCAAACGGAATTGTCACTACCGTTTTGAAAGGAATGTCCTGGCAATCCTGTTTAGCGGGAACCCACTTCGGGAAAGATTTGACCAAGCGGATAGCTTCATCGTCAAATTCTTTGTAGCCAGAGCTTTTGAACAATTCCACATTGGTGATGGTACTGTCGGTGTTGACCATGAACTGTACTTGGGTCTGACCGCTGATACCACGGCTCTTCAGATTCTGGGGATACTGTTGGTTTTTGTAAATGTAACGGTACATGGCCTTTGAGCCACCTTTGAATTTGGGGTAAGACAATGCGGCTGTCGGGGCGGTGTGGTTGCCGTTTTCGTCAGCGCGTGTCAATGCAATACCGCCTTTTTTTACATTTCCGTTCTCATCCTTGCAGTTTTGAGCAAAGCTGTTTGACATGCAGAAAACAAATGCTAAAACGCAAGCCAGTGATAATAAACATTTTGAACTTTTCATAGATTTATTTTTTTACTTTTTCATCCAATACATTACGATTTGCAAAAGTAATAATTTTTTTGATACGATGGTTGAAAAATAAAGTTTTTTTTCGTGTCTATATATAATAATGTGCGAAAGTAATAATTTTTCCGTATTTTTGCCGTTAATATGAAATGATATTTTATATGAGAAGAATAGGGGCTTTGTGTTTGTTTTGTATGCTGTCGTTGGCGGTTTTCGCCCAGACGGTTAAGTACAGCAATGCCTTTTTGTCGCTGGGTGTTGGCGCCCGCGGACTGTCACTGTCCAACTCTATGGTCGCCATCTCCGACGATGTGACCGCCGCCTATTGGAACCCTGCCGGTTTGGGCCGGATGCAGCAAAAGTTGCAATTGGCCGCCATGCATGCCGAATATTTCGCGGGAATTTCCAAATACGACTATGCTGCTGCCGCTTATAAGATTGATTCCTCTTTTACCGTGGCTTTCAGCTATATCCGCTTCGGTGTGGATAACATTATGAATACCACCGAGTTAATCGATAATTATGGCAATATTGATTATGATCGCATTAGTTATTTTTCGGCCGCTGACAATGCTTTTCTGCTGAGTTTTGCCTATAATTTTAAGCAGGTGAAGGGTTTGTCGGTGGGTGGTAATGCCAAGATTATCCGCCGCCGTATTGGTAATTTTGCAGGTGCCTGGGGTTTCGGTCTGGACTTTGGTGTGCAGTATGAGCGCAAAGGCTGGCAGGTGGGAGCGATGCTGCAGGATGGTACTGGCACGTTCAATGCGTGGAGCTATACCCTGAACGACCGCGTGAAGGAGGTCTTTCTGCAAACCGGGAACGAAATTCCTGAAAACAGTCTCGAGGTTACGGTCCCCCAGCTGATTCTGGGTGGCGCCAAGCATGTAGAGTTTGGCAAGGGTTTCAATGCCACCTTCGCCTTGAATACGGATTTTACTTTCGATGGAAGAAGAGACAATATTCTGAGTACCAAATATTTCACTTTTAACCCGCATTTCGGAATGGAATTCGCCTACAAGAAAATTGTGGCTATTCGTGCCGGTATCGGCAATTTTCAGCGCGAAACGGATTTTGACAATAAAACCAAGGTTACCTGCCAGATTAATTTGGGTATAGGGGTGAATATCAAAGATATTGTAGCTATTGATTATGCTTTCACGGATATCGGGGATGTGTCTATCGCCCTGTATTCTCATATTTTCTCCCTGAGAATTGGTATCAATTCATTTTCAAAGCTGAAGAAAAAACGTACCTCACCATAAACTCCCATCGAGCGAAGCGAGACTCTCCTTGAGGGCGAAGCCCGAAACTCCCCTTTGGACGAAGTCCACTCCCCTCGAGTACGCAGTACGAGACTCCCCTTGAACGAAGTGAAACTCCCCTTGAGCACGAAGTGCGAAACTCCCCCTGCAAAACATCCCCTCAAAAATAAAACACCTCAAGAACAAAACAACAATGAACCAGCCCCTTGCTGAAATATTGAGACCCAAGACTTTGGAGGCTTACATAGGGCAGGAACACCTGATGGGGCCAGGTGGGGTATTGCGGCAGGCGCTGGAGAACGACACCATCTATTCGATGATATTGTGGGGTCCTCCTGGCGTGGGCAAAACCACGCTGGCCCTGTTGATCGCCGAGGTGACAGGCGCGGATTTCTATATGCTGAGCGCTATCAGTTCCGGAGTGAAGGACATCCGCGAGATCCTGGACAAGGCGGAGAAATCCGAGAAAAAATCGATATTGTTCATCGATGAAATCCATCGTTTCAGCAAGTCGCAGCAGGATTCATTGCTGGGAGCAGTGGAACGTGGGGTGGTGACTTTGATAGGTGCCACAACCGAAAACCCCTCGTTTGAGGTGATTTCTCCATTACTCTCTCGTTGTCAGGTATATACACTGAAGTCGTTAGACAAGACACATTTGGAGAAGATTATCCAGTCAGCGAAAGCTTATTTGGAACAGCATTTGTCCTGCACCATCGTTTTTCAGGAGACGGAGGCGCTGATGCGCTATTCCGGCGGCGATGCCCGTAAGCTTATCAATGCCATTGAACTGGTCACCATGGCTACCCCGCCAGTGGATGGAAAGGTGTTGATTACCAATGATTTGGTAACTAGAATTATCCAGAAGAATCTGGCGATGTACGATAAGAAGGGTGAGCAGCATTATGACATCATTTCGGCGTTCATCAAATCGTTGCGGGGCAGCGATCCCAATGCGGCGGTGTACTGGATGGCGCGGATGCTGGTGGCCGGTGAAGACCCTTTGTTCATCGCCCGCCGTATGATTATTCTGGCATCGGAGGATATCGGCAATGCCAATCCCAATGCTTTGCTTTTGGCCAACAACTGTTTCCAGGCGGTGCATCATATCGGTATGCCGGAGGCGCGGATTGTTTTGTCGCAAACCGCAGTGTATCTGGCCTGCTCGCCCAAAAGCAATGCCTCGTATATGGCTATCGATGAGGCGATTTCGTGGGTAAAGAAGACGGGCGACCTGCCAGTTCCCTTGCATTTGCGCAATGCCCCCACCAAACTGATGAAGGAGTTGGGTTATCACGATGGCTACAAGTATGCGCACGAATATGCCGGCAATTTCGCGGATTTGGAGTTTTTGCCGGAGTCTATTAGCGGTAAGAAGTTTTATGAGCCAGGGAATAATGCCCGTGAGAATGAGTTGCGCCGCTATCTGAAAAACTGCTGGAAAGATAAGTACAAGTATATCATCTTATTACTGATTTCTCTTTTCAGTTTTCGTTTTTGCTGGGCACAGGATCTGCATTATTCGCAGTTCTATCAGGCCCCGATTGAGATTAATCCGGCTCAGACGGGTTGTTACGATGGTCTGTTTCGTCTCGGGGCAAATCAGAAGACCCAATGGCTTTCTGTCACAAAGCCTTACGTTCATTTCAGCTTCTATGGCGATGTGCCGGTGGTGCGTGATCAGCATCACCGACAGCAGTTCAGCATCGGTATAAATGTCAATTGTGACTATACGGGCGACTCGCGCTACAACAGCGTGCAGCCATACGTGTCGCTGTCCTATCTGAAAGCTTTGGGGCACAAGAGCCAGCACAAACTGGGCTTGGGACTGTATTTGGGTTTTATCCAGCGTAGTATCAATTACAGTGCAATGACCTTTGACGAGCAGTTTGTCCACAATATTTTCAGTGCCGATAATCCTGTGTCAGAGAGTTTTGGAAAAGAAAAGATCTTTTTTTTCGACTGTGGGGTAGGGGCGTTGTGGAATTTTGCCCCTAACAAGACCGATCGCTATACGGTGGGGCTCAGTGCGAGGCACTTGACTCAGCCGAACCAGTCGTTTAGTGACCAAGCCACTCGACTGCCCATCAATTTGGATGCTTATTTTATCTCCACGATTCATGTTGTTGACGAAGTGGCGTTGCAACCTGCGGTATACACAGAGTTTCAAAGGAATTTTTTTGAAGTGGTGTTCGGTACCAATGTGGAGTATTTTCAGATGAAGAACAGTTATACCACAGCGTTTTCATTGGGTGGGGGACTGTTTTACCGATGGAATGACGCGCTGATTGTGGATTTTTTTTTCGAATGGCAGCGGCTGCGCTTAGGAATCAGCTACGACATTACGCTGTCGAGTTTGTTGCCGGCTAATCGTGCTCGTGGAGGTCTGGAACTATCTCTGAATTATACGTTTAAGCGCAAACGCATTGCCAAAATCGGCAAGGAACCCTGTCCGTTTGATATTATGTAGGGGTTAGTGGTTAGGGAATAGTGATTAGAATTCAAAGTTCAAAATTCAGAATTCAAAGTTAAGAATTAAGAATTAAGAACTAAGAATTAAGAATGAAATGATAGATTATCAAATTTGAATTTTGAACTTTGAATTTTGAATTCATGCTGTAAAACAGCATAAGTCGTACAGATAAATATGGTTAACAGGTTGAGAGTATTGGTTTGCATGGCGCTGTGCATGTTCTGTATGGCCCTGCTGAGTGCCCAGAATAGTTTGTCGTTGGCGCAGAGGAAGGCTATTGCGAAGCAAATCAGACAAGACACATTGCCATATCTGGTGAATCGTTTGCCCGATCGGATCAACAGTCCTTTCTCAGAATATAATCCGCTTTTGCTGACCGACTCGCTTTTTTTCTTCACTTCGATGCGCTCGGAGGTGGATGACGACAATGAGTCTTTTTTCGATACCCATTGGTCCAGTAGGATTTATCAGACTGATTATCAGGATGATGATTATCAGAATATTCATGCTTTATCTACCGTGATTAATAAAGGAAAGTATTACCATCCGAATTTTTGTTTCAACAAGGCTCAGGATTATATGGTCTTTTCCCGTTGCTATCGAACGGTGAATGAGGAGCTTGTGTGTGATTTGTACGAGAGTCACAAGCAGAAGGGCAAGTGGGGCAAGCCCAGCATGTTGGGCAGTGATATTAATGGTAAGTTTTTTAGTAGTACCCAGCCTTTTCTGGCTGAGCTGGCGGATTATGCGGTGCTGTATTTTGTGTCGAATCGTCCCGGGGGACAGGGAGAGAATGACATTTGGTTTTCCGTGTATAAGAATGGAAAATACGAGGTGCCGATCAATGCGGGTAGTGGCATTAATACGGCTGGCAATGAGGTGACCCCTTTTTATGATGCGAACTCCGGGGTGCTGTATTTCAGCTCAGACGAGTGGCTGGGCATTGGTGGCTACGATATTTTCAGCAGTAAGGGAGGTTTGTGCAGTTGGACTGCGCCAGTCAATATGGGCGTGCCGCTCAATTCGGAAGAAAATGATATTTATTTTTCTGTGAATCAGAATAATACAAGTGGCTATTTCTCGTCTAACCGCCCCCTTGATGCAAATCATTTGGAGGATACCTGCTGTAATGATATCTTCCGTTGGGAAATGATTCTTCCGCAGAAAGATACTGCTATTCAGAAAGATACATTTTTGATAGCCATCAAAAAGATATTTCCTATCAACTTGTTTTTTGATAATGATCAGCCGAATCCTAAAACACTCGGAGATACCACAACGGCCCTTTATTTGAGCCTGCAGGCAGAATATGCTCAGCGAGGGGAATTGTATCTTTCGCAGGCATCTGAGCCAGAAGACAAGCAATGGGTTCAAACTTTCTTTGAAGACAGTTTGTCGGCTTGTCGGGGTAAAATGCAACAGTTGCTTTCGTTTGTCGAAGAGCAATTGTCTCAGGGACAACGGGTTGTTCTTAAAGTGGAGGGTTATGCGAGTTCATTGCACAGTGGTGATTATAACCGCCACTTGTCGCAGCGCAGAATCGTATCCTTTGTGAATGAATTGAAGGCGTACAAGGGAGGAATATTTAGACCTGCGATGACTCGTGGACAATTGGTTGTCAATGAGTTACCATACGGCAGTTCGAAGGCTGAAGCAATGCAGGGCGATGCTGTTTATGGGCGCCAGGCGGTGTTGCAGCGGAAGATTATCGTGTGGGATGTGGAGGTGAGACGTTAAGACGTGGAGACGTTAAGGCGTTAATAAGGGGGAGCTCGGCTTCACCGAAGGAGGAGTCTCACTTCGTTCGAGGGGAGTTTAATTTCCCCTTCTTGAAGAAGGGGTGCCCGAAGGGCGGGGTAGTGATAATGGAAAAATTTAGTATTTAAATTTGCTGCCGCCGACGAATTCGCGCAGGATAGAGGTGCCGGGGATGTTCTTCTCGGGAATCACCTTGAAATAAGATAGGAATTTCAGCAGACGGTATGCTTCGGCAAATTCCACGCAGTTTTCGGGCACGGCAGCCAGAATCGGAATAGCATATTGTTTCAGCATACCCATTTCGCAGATAAGTGAGGTGTTGAACATGGCGTCGGCATTCTCTTGGAAGGGGAAAATGTTGCGGTTTTCGCCACGGCGCACACTGGACCAGCGACTGATGGTTTCCTGAGCCGAATAGCCACGATAGTTATAATCGCGTATAATTCTTCGTATCAGTCTGTTATCCGTTGTAGGAATGGGGTTTTGCTGGTCAATGGAGATACAGGTGAGGGCAGACACAAAGAGTTTGAATTTGATGCTGTCGTCAATTTGCTCGGTCAGGCGCGGGTTCAGGCAGTGGATACCCTCAATCACCATGATGGAATTGGATTTCAGTTTGATGGTGTTGCCTTTCCACACTTTCTTTCCCTGGGTGAAATCAAAGGTGGGTAGCGGCACCTCCTCTCCATTGATCAATCTTTTCAACGTATCGTTAAAGAGCTTCAAATCAATGGCTTCGACAGATTCAAAATCGTATTGTCCGTTTTCATCCTTCGGAGTCTCCTCACGCTCCACGAAGAAGTCGTCGACGGAAATCTGTACAGGGTCGTAGCCGAGGATGCCCAGTTGTACTGACAAACGCTTGCAGGTCGTAGTTTTGCCTGAGCTTGACGGTCCGCTAATCAGCACCACCTTGGCTTGTCGTTCGTAGATTTGGTCGGCCAGGCGAGCCAACAGCTTTTCGTGGTAGGCCTCGGTAATCATAATGATTTCCTGGATTTTACCCTCGGCGATTTTGTTGTTGAGGTTGTATACGTATGGTGTTCCAATAGTATTAGCCCATTTTTTGTAATCCTGATATACAGAAAATAATTTAGGTACCCGATGTGTGTGCGAAAGCGTGGTAGGATGTTGTGGCTGAGGTACTTTCAGCAGCAAGCCGGATTCGTATAATTCCAGTCCAAACAGATGGATAACTCCCGTTGAGGGTGCCAAATTGCCGAAATAGTAGTTTACTGTATCGCCTAACTTGTATATAGAAGTGTAAATACGGGTGCGATGGCGCAGCAGCTCGAACTTGTCCTCCAAACCTTCTTCTTTGAATTTGAGTACGGCTTCTTCCGAAGGCAATTCAATACGTTCGAATGTCATATCGCTTTCCACAATTTCCCTCATGCGTTTGTACAAGCGGTTAACCAGATTCTGATCCAATGCCTGATTCAAGTGGTCCAATTCACAATATTTTCCTCCTGAAATAGAATGGAGGATTTTGAGACGCACCTGTTTGGGGAGTATCTCTTTAACTGCTTTATACAAAATAAAATATACAGACCGAGTGTACATGAGATGCCCGTAGGATGAGGTCATGTCGAAGAATTGCACCGTACAGGGTTTGTGGATGCGATAGGCGCATTCGCGGACTTTGTTGTTGATCAAAGCCCCCATGACGGGGTATTCCAGTTGAATCTTTTCTTGTTTGGCCAATTCTAGAACCGTCATACCAAAGGGTATAGTCAGGTCTTTGTTAGTGTTTTGAATATGAATAGTAATCATAGATAAAAATTTGTTGCAAATGTACGGCAATTTTTGTTATGACTTATCGATTTTATTTGTAATTTTGCTTTTTTGTATCAATAAAACTGAACGATATGACTTTCACCGCATTGGCGATGCCTATTTTCGAGCGGGTTATCAAAGACTATCATCGTACAGATGATGTAGATTTCCCGATTAATAATCCCTATTCCGCAGGCAGTATTGAGGCGGATTTGTACCTGAAATGCTGGATTGACACGGTACAGTGGCATCTGGAAGATATTATTCGTGATCCGAATATCGACCCGGTGGAAGCTTTGGCTCTGAAACGCCGCATTGACCGCAGCAACCAGGAGCGTACCGATTTGGTGGAGACGATTGACAGTTATTTTTATACAAAATATCACGAAGTGAAGGCTTTGGAGAATGCCACTATCAATACCGAAAGTCCTGCATGGGCGGTAGACAGGCTCAGTATTCTGGCGCTTAAGATTTACCACATGCGGGAGCAGGTGGAGCGTGCCGACGCCTCCGACGAGCACCGCACGGCTTGTCATCGCAAACTGGAGGTGCTGTTGCAGCAGCAGATGGACTTGAGTACCGCCATCGACCAGTTGTTAGCGGACTTCGAGGCAGGTCGCAAATACATGCGTGTGTACAAGCAGATGAAAATGTACAACGACCCCAGTACCAACCCTATACTATACGGTAAAAAGTGAAACCGCACCTTCTGATTATCCGTTTTTCCGCCTTGGGCGATGTGCTGATGTCGGTGCCGGTAATTGACGCGCTGGCGAGGCAATATCCTGATTTGCGGATTACGGTGGTGAGCCGCCCGTATGTGGGCAGTGTGATGTGCCTGCTGCCGGAAAATGTGTCTTTTGTGGGGGTGAATCTGAAGCAGTATCAAGGTCTAGCCGGTCTAAAACGCTTGTTTGCGGAACTGAAGGCCTTGCAGCCGACGGCAGTGGCGGATTTTCACAATGTGTTGAGAACTATCTATTTAAGATTTCTTTTTAAGCTGAATGGAATACCAACAGCCTATTTAAATAAGGACCGCCGTCAACGCAAAAAGTTTATTGCGGCGGCAGTGAAGACCCAGCAACGCACCTCGTTTGAGGGCTATCAGCATGTGCTGGCAGAGTTGGGCTATTCGGTGCAGATAGACTGGCATCAGCCGTTCTCGTTGTTCGGAAATGTATCCCGGTTAGGAATGGGTACATCAGCTGAAACAAATGCTTCAGCAAAATCCGATACTCAGTTCGGCACTGATTCAAAGCAGGAAGAAGCTTTTTCCGCCAAGGAGAATGCCATTGGTGTGGCGCCTTTCGCTGCCCATAAGGGCAAGATTTATCCATTGGACAAAATGGAACAGGTGGTAGCGCAGTTGTCGCAGAACACCCATATATATTTGTTTGGGGCAGGTGCAGAGGAGAAAGCCTTGATGGAAGAGTGGGAGCGAAAATATCCCAATGTGGAGTCTGTTGTAGGCCGCTTGGCAGACATGGGGGAAGAGTTGCACTTGATGAGCCGCCTGCGACTGGTTTTGGCGATGGACAGTGGCAATATGCATTTGGCTTCGTTGGCGGGTGTTCCCGTAATAAGTATCTGGGGTGCCACGCATCCCTTGTCGGGTTTCCTTGGCTGGGGCCAGTCCATGGACAATGTGATTCAGGAGGACCTTCCTTGCCGTCCTTGCAGTATTTATGGCAACAAGCCCTGCCGCTTTGGTGACTACCGCTGTCTGACGAATATTCCACCGGAACGGATTGTGGGGATAATTAGCAAATTAGTTAATTAGTTAATTAGTTAATGTGCTAATGTGCCAATGAATTAGGGGGAGTCTCGGGCTTCGCCCTCGAGGGGAGTCTAAATTCCCCTTCTTTTAGAATCGACGAAGGAGCGAGAGCAGGAGGCAAAGCATGCTTTGCCTCTGCCGAGCGAGGAGGAGAAGGAGGCGTAGCCTCCAACGGGTGCCCGAAGGGCGGGGTAGTCATGAGGGGAGTCTCACTTCGTTCGAGGGGAGTATAATTTGAATTTTGAATTCTGAATTCTTACCAGCTACCTTCTGTCCCCTGTAACCTGACCCCTATAACCTATATCAACGATACCAGCACAAACAGCCAGTGGGCGGAGATGCCGGCGATGAGGCCGCCGATGGTGTGAGAGGCGATAGCTTTGGAAATCAGTTGGCGATAGCCGAGAGAATCCAACATGCCGGTGTGGGTGCTCAAAAAGCCGCTCCAGCACATGCCCATGGCGGTAAACACGGCAATGGCGTTGGCAGTGATCAGCCCAGAGGCATCGAAAGCGGGTATCAAACCGATGGCAGCGCCTACAGCTCCCAACGCGGTAATCGGGAAGGCTATCAACTCGGGATGGTCGAAACCGAACAGCCACTGGAAGACAAAATCTATCTTGGCAGCCAACCACGGCAATACGGGTACACCTTCGTAGGCGGCACCTGTGTAAACGCCGCCAGCAGGGGCACTGAAAGTGGTCATCATCACAATGGTGGAGATAATCAGCACACCGGGGATGATGGACAAGCCGATTTCCACACCGCTCTTGCCTCCGTCTAACATAGCGTTCAACGTGCGCAAAAACGGGCCTTTTTTCTCCTCTTCTATGACGACAGACACAGCTTGCGCGTTTTCAATATTTTCAATATTCTCAATTTTTTCAGTCGTCGGTTCCGTAAGGTTACCTGGCATCGGGGAATCCAGCTCCGGAAAGGATTTCAGTGTCAAGTACTGCATCATACGGGTGGTGACAATACTGCCGATAAAGGCACCAGCCAACCCGACCAATGCACCGTTACCATAGCCACGACCAGTCATGAAAGCCACAACTACCAATCCCATACCAAAGGAGGTGCCGAAATTGGTTAATGAGGCCATCTGATATTGCTTGAAATAGCGGCTGAAGGTTTTGTCCTTGGACAGTGTGATAATAGCGGGGTTGTCGCTCAGGAAGGTCATCACCGCTCCCAAAGAAGCTACGCCCGGCAGGTTGTAAAGCGGCTTCATCAGCGGCTTCAGCATCCTTTCCAACAACACGACCACACCGAACTCCACAAACAACTTGCTGATGGCACCGGTCATCACGGTGATGGCCATGATGTAGAACACGGTCTCGAGCAAGAGATGATAGGCCGTGTTCATGAAGGTGTTCAGCATATTGGGCAGTCCCATCGGAATAGAGAGCCCTATGAAGAATCCGAAGAAAATAATCAGAAAGATAACCAGCTCGTGGGTGCGGCGGTATGCCCTCACCAAATAATGCATGACATTATTTCTGGAGACTCTGTATATCTGATGCAGAATGTTGTTGTTTCTGAAATTGAAAGGTGCCATATAGCTTTTTATTTTAATCTTTCAGGTAAATATTTCATGATATCGATTTTCCATGTGGCTCCTACATTGACTTGCAGGGTGCCGTGGCCTTCTTCCGGATAGTAATGATCTTGTGTGTAAGCGGGATGATGCAGAACGCTGTTGGCCACGAAGGCATGGATGCGCAGGTCGCGATATTTCCGTGGACGGAATTCAAGGCCGATACCGTAAAAATGATAATTGTGGCCAGCGTCTATCATGACATCTATGAGGTTTTCTGTACGGAATTCTTCGGCAAAATTCTGATCGTAACCAGCTTTGGCAAAAAGGTTTACACTGGGACTGACATGCCAGTCCAAACGGCCCACAACGGTAAAATCGCGAAGAATGTTCCGGAAGCTGGCGGTGCGGTTCTGGAAGTCCAGATAAATTGACCATTTTGGGAAGGACAGTTTATTGCCCAGCGAGATGTAGTTGACGAATTTTCCGCGTTGGTATTCCATCATATTGATAGAATATAATGTGGAAAAGGGACCGAAATTACCATTCCAGAATATATTATAGGAGAAAAGCCCTTTCTTCCATTCGTCACCGACGCCAGCAAAATGAACGTAGGGAGAGTTGGCGAATTGGAAGACTATCTTGTTTTTTTTCTGTTTGTCGGTATAGGAAGCGGACACGCCAAGTTGGAAGCAGTATATTTGACCCCAGAAATGGGTGTAAAAATACACATCAATAGGAGCCGCATCGTACTCAAAACCACCCACATATAAGGCCTCCTTTCCCAAACGGATCGCCCATTGGTCTTTGAAACGGAATTGGATATAGAGTAAGTCGGTATTGTCGAAAAAGTTGACGGAACCGGCTTTGGGAATGATTCTTTGGCGTAGATAATAAGAGATGTGTTGGCCTATGTCGCCACCGAGGGCGAAGTTAAAGTATTGGCCGTGAAAACCGTAATGGCTTTTCCATCCGCTTTCGTCCATGTGGTACATGCCGGGGTTGTCAGAATCAAGCCATTGGTAGGTGCCTTGGTATTCCAAGTCGGCGCGTGCTTCTATATGAAAGGTGGTGAAACTGTGCTTGATTTTCTTTTTGGTACTGTCCACCTCCTGCGCTTGGGAGAAAAATGGAAGAAAAATCAGTAAAAATAGTCCTGTGTATAAATGTAACTTTCTCACAATCAGATATTTGGTTTGTTAGTTTTGAAAGTACAAAGATACACAAAATATCAATGTGCTAATGAATAAATGTGCTAATGTGCCAATGAATTAGCAATTTATTTTGGGGGAGTTTCGGGCGATGCCCTCAAGGGGAGTCATGCTTACGCATGAATGGGGAGTCTCACTTCGTTCAAGGGGAGTGTTTTTGAATTTTGAATTCTGAATTTTGAATTCAAAATGATAAAATTCCCCTTCTTTAAGAAGGGGTGGCCGAAGGCCGGGGTAGTAATAATTATCACATTTGCTAATTTATAGTGTATTCCAGTGCTTCCTTCATCGAGTCGAAATAATGGAAGCGCATGCCTTCGATGAAGTTCTCCTTGATGTCGTCAATATCTTTTTTGTTGTCGGAGGACAGCACAATATCATAAATGCCGGAGCGTTTGGCGGCGAGGATCTTTTCCTTGATACCGCCCACAGGCAGCAGTTTTCCGCGGAGGGTGATTTCGCCGGTCATGGCAATCTTGTCACGCACCAGTCGGCCCGTGTATGCGGAGATCATGGCGGTGAGCAGGGTGATGCCGGCGGAGGGACCGTCTTTTGGGGTGGCGCCTTCGGGCACATGCACATGAATCTTCCGCTTTTCGAACTCCTCATCGCTGATGCCGTATTCGGCAGCATGGGCTTTGAGGTACTCGTAGGCAATGGTGGCTGACTCTTTCATCACATCGCCGAGGTTGCCGGTCATGGTGAGACCGCCCTTGCCAGGACTAGTGATGGCTTCCACAAACAAAATCTCACCGCCGACTGCGGTCCAGGCCAAGCCAGTAGCCACGCCAGGGCAGTCGTTCTTGAACGATTTTTCTTTCTGGAAGATAGGAGAGCCCAGAAGTTCTTGCAGGTCGTCGGGACAAATTTTCTTCTCCATCTCACCGGTCTTCACCAGCTGGGCTGCCCGTTTGCGGATGATGCGGGCAATGGTCTTTTCGAGAAGACGGACACCGGACTCGCGGGTGTATTCGGTGATAATCTGTTCTATGATTTTTTCTGAAAATGAAAGATCTGTTCTCTTGATGCCATGTTCTTTCAACTGCTTGGGAATGAGGTGCTTCTTGGCGATTTGCACTTTCTCTTCCAGCAGATAGCCGGGTATGTCGATAATTTCCATACGGTCGAGCAGGGCAGGGTGAATGTTGCCCAGATTGTTGGCTGTGGCGATGAAGAGCACCTTCGACAAGTCGTAGGTAGTCTCCAAGTAATTGTCGTAGAAGGCGTTATTCTGCTCCGGATCAAGTACTTCGAGCAGGGCTGCCGACGGGTCACCTTGGACGGTCATGCCGGTCACCTTGTCGATTTCGTCGAGCACAAAGACAGGGTTGGAGCAGCCGGCCTTGCGCATATTCTGGATGACACGGCCGGGCATGGCGCCGATGTAGGTTTTGCGGTGTCCGCGGATTTCCGACTCATCGTGCAAACCGCCTAATGACATGCGGATATATTTGCGGCCGAGAGCATCGGCGATGGAGTGGCCTAAAGAGGTTTTGCCCACGCCCGGAGGGCCTGCCAGACACAGGATGGGAGATTTCATGTCGCCTTTCAGCTTCAACACTGCCAGATATTCAATGATACGCTCTTTCACCTTGTCCAGACCGAAATGGTCGCGGTCCAGAATCTTGCGGGCGCGCTCCAAGTCGAAATTGTCCTCACTGTATTCGTTCCATGGCAATTCCACGAGCAATTCCAGGTAGTTGAGCTGCACGGAGTAGTCGGGGGACATGGCATTGGTGCGGCGCAGCTTCTCCAACTCTTTCTCAAACAGCTCTTTAGTCTCCTGATTCCACTTCTTCTTGGCCGCTTTCTCTTTCAGCTCATTGTATTCTTTTTCGCTGGGCGAGCCGCCTAACTCTTGCTGGATGGTCTTCATCTGCTGGTTCAGGAAGTATTCGCGCTGCTGCTTGTCCAGTTCCTGTTTTGACTTATACTGGATTTGGTTCTTCAGTTCCAGCATCTGCAGGTCGTTGTTGAGCAGTTTCAGAATCAGTTTGGCGCGCTCCTCAATGTCGGCAATCTCCAGAATACGCTGCTTTTCGTCGACTGCCACCGAAAGGTTGGAGGCGATGAAGCTGAGCAGGAAAGTCGGACTTTCGATATTGCGCAAGGCGATAGTGCTCTCTTGCGGAATCTGCGGTGACTTCTTGATCATCGTGATGGCCGTGTCCCTGATGGAGCTGATGAGGGCGTTGAACGTCTTTTTATGTGCGATAACCGGATCAAAATCGTTGGTGGGATATTCGGCTACCAATGCCTTATAGTAGGGTTCAGTTTGGATTAACTGCTTTATTTCGAAGCGTTTGAGTCCGCGCACGATGATGGTTACGCTGCCATCGGGCATGGAGAGAAACTTCAGGATATGGGCGAGGGTGCCGACGGAGTACATGTCTTCCAGTTGAGGTTCTTCCACCTCGTTGTCCTTCTGTGCTACCACACCGATGGGTTCGTTGCTGCGGCTGTATTCCTGTGCCAGACGGATGGACTTGTTACGGCCTACAGTGATGGGTATCACCATGCCGGGAAACAATACCGTGTTGCGGAGTGGCAGTATCGGCAGTTGCTCTGGCACCTGCTCGCGTTTCAGCGTTTCCTCGTCATCCGGTGAAAACAGGGGTATGAAATTGGATTCGTTATTGATAAAGTCGTTGATTAATGATAAATCGTCCATGCTAAAAAATTTGAACGGCAAAGATACACATTTTTTTAATGTGCTAATTAGATAATGTGCCAATGAGGTTATGGGCTATGGGCTATGGGCTATGAGCTATGAGCTATGAGCTATGAGCAATGAGCTTATGGGTAATATTTTTTTGTTTAATGTATAGAGTTTAGTGTTTATGAATTTTGGATTTTGAATTCTTAATTAGTACAGATGCAATAACTGTCAACCTTACCTTGATTTATGTTGTAGAGGAAGCGATATTAGTGATAATCCCTATTTATAGTTTCGTGCTGAAAGCACGTTATCCGATTAACCCCTAACAAGGCTGAAGGCCGCAGTTTGGGGTGGCGATGCCCATAGGTGGTATACAGCGTGCCAACGGTACGCTACTATGGGAATCTTTGTAGCGTGCCTTCCGCACGCATATCACACATTCGTTCTCACTACCCCACACTGCGCACTATCGTGCTTGTGCGGGGTTAATAGGATATTGTGCCTTCGGCACATTCTTAATTCTTAATTGACGCCCCCACCCATTCTGCAAAAAAAAACCACCCCCGAAAAGGAGGTGCTTTTAGTTTTATAGTCGATTTATTTGTATTCGTATTCAGTTGTAGATGTATGGGTGTCGTCATAGAATGGGTCTGTGTGAGTGCAGCTTACGGGATATCTCCCCTCGTACGTGTATTGGTAGGTGTCTGTTGAATGGTCTCCTTCGTCAGGAAATATCCAGGTCTGTTTTACGATATTGTTTTTGCACAAGTTGCCGCCCCCGTAAAACGTTTCTGTATCAAATAAGCCGTAAAATGGATTGTTGTAGTTGTCATATTCCGCTTCCATGCTATACTCTTGGCGTTCTCCGAAAAATTCATCCACACAGGCAATTTTCGTGATATTGTCTTTGTTCCATGTAAGTGTCATTGTGGTTGTTTCACTTCCTTTCCCAGCGTTTTTCGTTTGTTTTTTCTTCTCAATTTGCTGGAGAGTTTGACATATTTGAGGAGGAAGAATATGCTGTAATGCTCTTGTTCTGATTGATTTGCCATTTTCATCATAAACTTCTTCACCAATGAATACAATTTGGGAAATCTTGCCATTTTGATGGGTGAATTTAAGCGTTGCTTCCAAATCGTTGCCATCATATATTTTGGCCTCGCTTAAATATTTTCCATCATAAATGAATTCAGTATGGGTGCTGTAGTTTGAAAACATTGATTGATACGACTCGTCAATGCGGACGACTCTTTTCTTGTCGTAGGTGTAAGTGGTGACGCCGCTGATTCCACCGTCAGAGTCGTAATGGTCTATTCTTTCCAAAATGTTTTTGTTCCAGTTCCATATCTCACTGAGAACTTTGTTGGAGGAAGTGGTGGTTCCATCTATAGTGTAGGTGCTGTACGTGTAGATTTTGTTGATTTTTTTCTTGGGATTGAAGACACCTTCCTTGTTACAGGAAGAGAACAGCATGGCGATGCATGCGAAAGCGAGAAACAAAAATGCCTTTTTCATTTTTTATGATTTCAATTTAATGAATAAGACATTATAACGCAGAATAAGGTGTGAATATTGTATGAAGGAAAAAATAAAGTACCGAAGGTACGGCATCCTTTTAACCCTAACAAGACCGAAGGCCGCAGTTTGGGGTTAATAGAATAACGTGCTTTCAGCACGCAACTATAAATTGGGATTATCACTAATATCGCTTCCTCTACAAGATAAATCAAGGTAAGGTTAACAGTTATTGCATCTGTACTAATTAAGAATTCAAAATTCAAAATCCAAAATTCATAAACACTAAACTCTATACATTAAACATAACCCCTAAACATTATACAAAAAAACATTGCCCATAAGCTCATTGCTCATTGCTCATAACTCATAGCCCATAGCTCATAGCCCATAGCCCTCATTGGCACATTAGCACATTATCTAATTAGCACATTAAAAAAATGTGTATCTTTGCAGATTAATTATTAATGTAGAAAAATATTACTATGGATACTGTTTTAAGTGGCATCAGACCGACAGGTTTCCTTCACCTCGGCAATTATTTTGGTGCGTTACAGAATTTTACCAGAATGCAGTTCGACAACAACTGCTTCTTTTTTATCGCTGACTATCATTCCTTGACCACTCATCCTCATCCGGCCGATTTGCATGAGAATATCAAAAATGTGCTGATTGACTATCTCGCTGCCGGTATTGACCCTGAGAAATCCACCATCTATGTGCAGAGCGATGTGCCGCAGGTGTGTGAACTGACCACGCTGCTGTCGATGAACGTATATGTGGGCGAGTTGCAGCGTGTGGCCTCTTTCAAGGAGAAGGTGCGCCGCCAGCCCGACAATGTGAATGCCGGTCTGCTGAATTATCCGGTCCTGATGGCTGCGGATATTTTGATCCATCGTGCCGACAAGGTTCCGGTGGGCAAGGACCAGGAGCAGCATTTGGAGTTGACACGCGATTTCGCCCAGCGCTTCAACCGCATATATGAGACCGAATATTTCAAACTGCCAGTAGCTTATAATTTTGGTAAACAGCTGGTTAAGATTCCAGGTTTGGACGGTTCCACCAAGATGTCCAAGTCAGACAACGAGGCTTCTTGCATTTATCTGTCCGATGATCCGGCTGTGATCCGCAAGAAAGTGATGAAGGCCGTCTCAGATTCCGGTCCCACCGAACCCAACCAGCCGAAACCTCAGGCTATCGAGAACCTGTTTACCTTGATGGAAGCGGTATCCGCTCCCGAAACGGTAGCTTTCTTCGAAGAGCAATACAATAAGTGCCAAATCAGATATGGCGACATGAAGAAGCAGCTGGCTGAGGATATTGTGCAGTTTACCGCTCCTATTTATGAGAAAATCAAGGAGTTGCGTAGCAATGATGACTATATCGCCAAGGTGGCCCGTATGGGTGCCGAGAAAGCCCGTGCCAGCGCAGAAAAGACCATCAAGGATGTGCGCGAAATCATTGGTATCAAGCATTTCTAAACCCTGAATCATGTCGCTGCTCACTCAATACTCTCTCTGGTTTCTGCCTTTGTGCCTGCTCGTTGGGGCGGGTTTCGCGCTGTTGCTGTATTACAAGTCCACCACCCTGGACCTTGACAAAAAAAGCCGCATCATCATGTCTTGCCTGCGTGGCTTGGCAGTTTCTCTGATATGCTTCCTGCTTTTGGCCCCGATGCTGAAAATGATGATGAAGGAATTGGACAAACCGCTGGTTATTTTTGCGGTGGATAATTCCGAATCTATTGTCTTGTCGAAGGATTCGGCCTATTACCGCACGGATTATCCCCAGCAACTGAAGCAATTGGTGAATTCCTTTGGAAACAAATATGATGTCAAAGTATATTCCGTAGGAGGAAAAAGTCAGTTGCAAGAGAATGATAATGTTGACTTTCTGGATTTTTCGGAAAAATCTACGGATTTGTCTTCTGTCTTCAATGACATCTCCACGTTGTATGGCAATCGGAATATCGGTTCGATGATTCTGCTGAGCGATGGTATTGTCAATACGGGCAGCAATCCGTATTACAAAGCCTCTTCTGTAGAATATCCTGTATATACCGTGGGGCTTGGAAGTACGGAAACCACTACCGACCTGTTCTTTGCAGGGGTAAATCACAACAAACAGGCGCTGAAAGGCAATTATTTCCCAGTTGAGATTAAAGTGGCCGCCAATCAGTTGGCTAACAATAATATAACTTTGACGCTAACAGAAGGCAATGAGGTGCTGATGAGCAAAAATATGACCATCAACAGCCGCAAGTTCTTTGAGACCGTGTCGGCCAATCTTCAGGCTACTACTAAGGGGTTGCACAAGTATAAGCTTACGCTGACGGAGCTGGACGGCGAGTTGACACACGTGAACAATACCGCATATTTTTATGTGGAAGTGATTGACTCGCGCGAGAAAATCGCTATCGTTTACAACGGTCCGCACCCCGATGTGGCAGCTATCAAATCGGCATTGGAAAGTGCTGAGAATTATGAGGTTACTGTTTCGTCTATCCAGGATTTCAGGGCTTCGGTGGACGATTACTCGTTGATAATCCTGCATCAGTTGCCATCGGCGGGACAGCCTGCCGCCAACTTGCTGGCGCAGATTGAGAAGACAGGAACTTCCAGCCTGTTTATTGTGGGCAGTCAGACTAATCTGTCCGCTTTCAACAACCTGAATGCGGGCATCAGTATTCAGCAGAACAAGAATCTTTTTAATAGTGCGATGCCGCTGTACAATGAGAATTTCACGGCGTTTACTTTCTCGGAAGAAGCTCGTCAACTGCTGCCGAAGTTGCCGCCTATGACCACCATTTTCGGAGATTATAAGTCGATGGTAGCCTCCAATGTTTTCCTTTATCAGAAAATCAATAATGTCAACACTCAATATCCGCTGATATTGTTCAATGAACGCAACGGCGTGAAGACCGGTGTGATTTGCGGTACGGGTATCTGGCAGTGGAAATTGTACGATTATCTTTATACGCAAGGTCATCGCGAATTTGACGAAATTATCAATAAGATAGCTGCTTACCTGTCGGTGAAAGCTGACAAGAGCCTGTTCCGTGTGTCGGCGAAGAATGTGTATGAGGAGTACAAACCCGTGGTGATTACAGCGGAATTGTACAACGAGAGCTATGAGTTGGTGAATGATGCCGACGTGTCGATTGTCATCACTGCCGAGGACGGCAAGAAATATGAGCAGCAACTGTCGAAGCAGAACAACCAGTATGTGCTGAATATGGGAGAGTTGCCTGTGGGAAGCTATAGTTGGTTATGCTCGACGAAGTATGGCCGGAACAGTTATTCGAAGTCCGGCAGTTTCTCGGTGGATGAGGTGCTGTTGGAGTCCACCAACTTGGTGGCGGACCACAGTTTGCTGCAGAGTATCGCGACAGCCACTAACGCCAAGTTCTTTTTGCCACAGGAGATGCAGCAGATAGAACAGGAAATCAAAGCCAACGACAATATCAAACCGATAGCCAATTACAGCAAGAAATACAGCCTTTTGCTCAGTTCATGGGTATATTTCGCCTGCATCGTGCTGCTGTTGGCAGTGGAATGGTTCTTGAGAAAATGGAATGGAGGAATTTAATATGCTGAAGATAAAACATATAGTGCTTTGGATGATGATCCTGCTGCTGTCATGTGGCATGGCACAGGGTCAGAAAATCGCTTTGTTGAAATATCGTGGCGGTGGCGACTGGTATGGCAATCCTACTTCATTGCCCAATCTGATCGCTTTCTGTAACAAGAATCTGGGAACCTCGATTGACAAAGACCCAGCGACAGTGGAGGTGGGCAGTGCCGACATTTTCCAGTACCCCTTTGTCCACATGACGGGTCATGGCAATGTGGTATTCAGCGACGATGAGGCGCAGAATCTCCGCGCTTATTTGATTTCAGGAGGTTTTCTGCATATTGACGACAATTATGGTTTGAACAATTTTATCCGGACGCAGATGAAGGCGGTATTTCCTGAACTGGATTTCGTGGAATTGCCGTATAACCATCCGATTTATCATCAGAAATATGATTTTCCGAGGGGTTTGCCGAAGATTCACGAACATGACGGCAAGCCTGCCCAGGGCTTTGGACTGATTTGGGAAGGACGACTGGTGTGCTTCTTCTCATATGAGTGTGACTTGGGTGATGGCTGGGAGGATGCTATTGTGCACGGCGACAGCGAGGCCACGCGCACCAAGGCATTGCAGATGGGTGCGAATATTATCCAATACGTGTTTACCCGATAAATCAAAGGACGCATGCGATGCGTCCTTTTGTTTACAATCTCATCTTTGGAAATAAAATAACGGTGACCTGTAAGCCGGGTTCTGTAATCTTCTGTCATTTATCTAGGCATTACGTTGCCGCAATGCTCCATCGACCTACCCTCCGGGATCGGGCGAGCCACCCTCAAGCCCCGGTTTATTTGGTTTTTCAACCCATGAGGTTTACCCCCGCCGAGTATCACTACCGGCGTCGTGAGCTCTTACCTCGCGTTTTCACCCTTACCTGATTGCTCAGGCGGTTGTTTTCTGTGGCCCTGTCTGTGACTCCTTGCGGAGTCCCTTCCTGTTAAGAAGCATGGTGCTCTGTGTTGCCCGGACTTTCCTCTCCCTCCCACGGGGAGGCAGCGACAGAACGGCCACCGTTATTTCAATTGTTAGTTGTTATTATTGTCGTAGAGACGGGGCGCGCCCCGTCTCTACAATTATAAATCGTCTTTATGTCTTTACATCTCTACGTCTCTACGTCTTGACGCCTCCACGTAAATTAATAATTCAACATCACCGGCATAATCAGCATCAGCAGACTTTCTTCAGCGGAGAATTCCTCAACGGGCAGAATCAAGGCTGCGCGGTCGGGACGAGACATCTCGAGGCGGATCTCGGTGCCGTCCATGTTCTCCAGCATTTCGCGGAGGAACTTGGAGTTGAAGCCGATATCCATTTTCTCGCCGCTATACAGACCAGCGATGCTCTCTTCGGCTTTGTTGGAGAAGTCAATATCCTCGGCGGTGATGTTGGTGCCTTCTTCCGACAGGGAAACACGCACCTGGAAAGTGGACTGGTTGGAGTAGTTACCCACACGTTTGATGGAGCGCAGGAACTCTTCACGGTTAACCACCAAGGTGTTGGGATTCTCTTTCGGAATTACATTCTCATAGTTCGGATATTTGCCTTCTTTCAGTGAAGAAAACAGTTGCAGGTTTCCGAAGGAGAACTGGATATGGTTGTTGTCGGCTGAATATTCAACTTTCACAGGGGTGTCAACACCCGACAGAATGGTCTTGAGGTGGGCGAGAGGTTTCTTTGACAAGATGAAGGAAGCCGGGTTCTCGCTGGTGTTCTTGGTGTTGCGGTAGCGGACCAGCTTATGGGCGTCGGTGGCCACAAAGGTGATGCAGTCGCTGTTGAGTTCGCAGAACACACCCATCATATTGGGTCTCAGTTCATCGTTGCCAGTAGCGAACAGGGTTTTGCTGATAGCGCGTTGCAGTACTGCAGGTTCCATTTCGAAGGATTCGGCATTTTGCATGACGGGCATCTGCGGATATTCGTTGCCGGGGAAGCAGGGAGCTTCGTATTCACCATTGGCAATGGTGTATTTCACCTCGTTATTCTCTTCATTGATCACAAAAACGATGGGATTCTCACCTACCAATTTCAGTGTTTCCAACATGATTTTGGAGGGTACTGCCACGCAGCACTCGCCTTCCACGTTGGTCAGCTCGATGACAGCGGTCATGGTGGAATCCAAGTCCGATGCCGTCAGCGTCAAGGTGTTGCCTTTGACGGTGAACAGGAAGTTGTCGAGGATGGCCATGGTGCTGTTGCTACCCAGCACACCGCTGATAGCACTCAAATTCTTATACAAAACGTCTCTTGATACAATGAATTTCATAATACTTTTTTTTTAATTCAAATTGCAAAGATACAAATTTTTTTTAATGTGCCAATTAGTTAATGTGCTAATGTGCCAATTATTTTGCTTTGAGCTATGAGTTATGAGCTATGAGCTATGAGCTATGTTTTTTTTTGAACCTAGTTAATCTTTAGTCTCCCCTCGAGCGCGAAGCGCGAGACTCCCCTTGAGGGCATAGACCGAAACTCCCCTCGAGCATGCAGTGCGAGACTCCCCGTATTATTATCTCAGCTGCTTATACAAATCCCAATAAGTTTTTGCTTCTTCTTTCTTGCCTCTGCTTTCCATGCTCTTGGCTATCTTTTTATAGAGCTTGCGGTAAGCGCCTCTGTCGTCCAGGCCTTCGGCTTTATAGATATTGATGAGTTGCTGTACGCCGGCATTGTCCAGTTGGTCATGATCGATGAGCTGTACCAGTGCTTTTTCGGCATTTTTGACATCATTCTGGCGGAGGTAGATATTGCACATCAGATGATAGGCGCTCGTGAACTTGAAGTTGCAGTCGATAATGTACTTACAGGTCTCAATGGCCTTGTCCATCTCGCCTTTGGTCATATAGTAATGAGCTAAGAAGTAGTTGGCAGTCTCGTATTTAGGCAGGAAAGTTAGTTCGTGGTCGATGTATGTCTTGGCACTGTCGAGCTGGCCTCTCATCAGGTAGCATTCGATGATGTTGTTGAGGGCCGCCTCGTTGTATGGGTTGATGGCCAAAGCCTCTTTGAAGCAGATGATGGCGCTATCCACTTGATTTTTAGATTTGTATTGGTTTCCCAGCATGTCTATTTTAGACTGTCGTTTAAGGATGAGACAGATAGGTTTGCCATCCACATCAATGGTCTTGATACAATCGGGTGGGGGGAAGGCACCTGCATTCTTAATTTGTTCAGGAGCCATGCCAGTGATGGTGAAGATGGCATAATCCCAATTGTTGTTTCCTTTCTCGTACCAGCGGCTGAAATCGGGTGCAAAGCGGGCGGTGTCTTTGCGAAAGAAGTAGCTGACGGAGGCGGTATGCCAGGTAGCTACCCTGATTTTTGAACCATCTGCATTGGGTTCGGCGTTGGCAATAATCCATTCGGAAGCCTCGCGGGTGGAATGGTAATAGTAATCCATCTCGTAATTGCCGTAAGCCTTGTCAATGCCACCTGCCAATTCGTTGAAATACACGTATTCGTAGGGGTGGTTGGCAATGATGTGGCGGATGGGACCAATGAGCAGGGCCAGCAGCAGCACTACGGCAGCAATATTCACCATAATCCCTTTTGTATTTGTCTTCTCGTCTTCCCGAACGAACGTAGTGAGTGTCTCCCCGTCTTCCCGTTTTTCCGTTTTCTTTCCCATTTTCTCCTCAATCCACGTTACCAGTGCATCGAAGCCCCAGCCGGCGGCGACCACCATAGGCGGGTAGGCGAACATGGCGTGACGCCATCCGCCGTAAACATTGGCCTTGGTGAACACAATCCAGAATACGGGGAAGAAGAAAGTGAAGAACACAAAGAACGCCCAGAAGCGGTCTTCTTTCTTGCGCCAGCAGCACACGAAAAACAGGACAAGTCCCACGATGACCGCAATAGGAATAGTCATGAAAATATATTTCGGCGTATAATACCACGGCAGCACATCCGACCACTGTAGTGATCCCTCGAACAGCTGGCGGATAGCGGTGGCGAATTGGCTTTGGGCCTTGAATGTCTCAACAGGATTGTCAATAGGACTTACCAAGCCGTATGGCCATAAGAGCATGGCGACAAAATATCCGGCGACCGAAACGATAATTCCATATAGGACCATCTTCCCGAAGTCTTGCATGGATTTTTTCTTGAAAACATCTTTCTTAGGATGGATTTTGAATAGATACAAAACACTAAACATGCCCAGATAAGGTATTAACAACAGTCCTCCGATACGAACAGCGATGGCGAAGGCGATACTGGCACCTAATAAAATGAAAGTGCTGATTTTAGGTTTGGGAAATTCTTGCAGATATACGATAATGGCATAAATGCCCCATAGCATGGCCATGGCGAAACTCACGTCTTTCAAGTCATTGAATGAGTGGCCTAATAGTCGTGGCGATAAAAACATCAGCACGGCCACAAAAAAGGCAGAACGCCAGTTGCCTGTAATTCGATGGGCGATTAATCCTCCGAAAAGCAACATAAGCCAGCCACAGATGAAATTGCAGATGTGGCGAACCATCAGCTCGTCTTCGATAGAGCAAATGTGTGCTATGAAATACGCTATGTTATCCACTGCCTGTCCGTAATGCGGAAGATTCCAGTCGGGACGGGCGTCAATGGCGACCGTGTCCTTACCTCCTGTGGCATAGAAATCGTAAACGGCCTTGGCCTGTTTCATCTGAAATCCCTCATCTCCGCTAAAACCGGCATCAAGGCATAAACGGATACCTGTACATAAAGAGAAAATCAAGAATAGGATGAATAGTAATTTCCATGGATTGTCTTTGATCCATTGTGAGATTTTTTTCATGTTATTATGTTTTTGATTATGCGAATTTGAATACTAAGTTTCTAGCGATACACATTATCCATGCCATGGTTTTGCAATATATTCGAGTGAACCATGAGTAATTGATTACGCCTTCTTTATGATATTTGTCAATCAAGGAGTTGAAGATGCGAGCCTGGTTCCATTTGAACCCGGCAGTTCCAGAGGTATTGATGACTCGGAAAGAGAATAAGGGTTCTTTAATGACAAAAAGATTACCAAATTGAAGTAGTTGACAGTAAAAATCAAATTCTATGATGTATGTCAGGGAAGGATCTATTATGAATTCAGATGTTTTCTTTGAGCATTCCCTGTCAAACATGACACAACCAGGTTCTCCAAAAATGCTTGTTCCATGAAGAAAACTTTTTTTTATGGCTTTTTTGCCATCATATAAGCCGGCTTTTCCTGGAAATGGTTTCCGGAACAATATTTTATTATCCTTGTTAATGACATGTTTTTCGGCTGCCACCATGACGATATTATCATTGGGGTGAGATAAAAACACATTAACCTGTTTTTCAATGCAATCAGGAGTTATTATATCATCTGCACATAATAGTTTGACATATTTTCCTGTTGCACGAGACAATGCAAGATGGTAATTTTGAATAACTCCTAAATTTGATTCGTTTTCAAAAATTTTTATTCTATCATCATGGAATGATTTGATTATTTCGATAGTGTTATCTGTCGAATGATTGTCACTAATAATCACTTCAAAGTCTGAATATGTTTGATTAATCAGTGACTGCATTGTCTCTTTAATTGTTTCACCTGCGTTATAGCAGGGAATACAAATGCTTACAAGATGTTCCATTGTTTTATATGTTTAAACCACTTAACAAACTTTGGTCGCTCCATAAATAATCCCATTCTCCAAAGCGTCCGATTGTTGTTATTCCATTTGAATTTAAATAATCGCGTACAATATGACGATTTGTGTATATTTCATGGTCGAAAATAACATTGGCGAAATCTTCGTATCGTATATCTATGAATAAAATATCTTCTTCGAAAATGATTTTTTGATTTAGAAGTGGTTGTATGGTCTTTTGGATTAATTCATTATCAGAATAAAGTCCATGATCACAATAGACTTCCAGTTGAAGTGAAGTGCATCCAGATGGGGCGTTATCTGGGGATTTTAGTGAGGGGGAATAAACACGAGCGGCAATATTATCCTCGTCATAAATATACCACCATAAATAAGGGGGGATTCTGTTGGTCTTAAATCCGATCGAAATTTGATAGCCACAGGTGCATTTCAGTTTTTTACTAGCTGTGATGACCACATCAGGTGGAGTAGGGGAAAGTATACCTATTAGGTTGGGGAGGGGTATGCTTGAATAAAGATGTTGATACTTAAAGACTTTATTCTTTGAGGTCTTTATAGTTTTATTTATAGCATCAACACAGGTAACATTTTCACCGTATATTATGTCTTGATTTTCGGCGAGAATTTTGAGGTATTGTTTATATCCACCATATTTAGGATACCTCATTTCCTTAGAGTAGTATGTGATAGGAGTTTCGGCCGTTTTGCATCCTTCAATAACTTCTTCAATTGATGGCTGGTATAATCGATTGCCAATCCATTTTGTCTCTAAATCTTTTGCTTCACACATCCAGTATTTACGGGTATATACCATAGGGAAGTGTTCTGCAAAATAATTGCCATATTGGATACGCAACCATTCTTCGTAATTATCCGGAACTTTGTCTGTTACTTTTTTTCTTTTTTTGAAATCGTTGATTATAAGCGTTTTTTCCTCTTCAGACAAAGGGTATAAATTGTTTTGGGCAGGGTGTTTAATCCATTTGTTTTTATATATATTGAATGGATTTGGTATATGTCTATAAATTTCAGGTGATGATTTTTTAAAGATTTGATTTACCTGTTCGTTGGCTGTAAATGAAAAATGAACGAATCTGTCGAAACGAAAACCATTGATAGAAAAGTTGCCACATAAACCAGCATAGGTTTTGTCCTTTTCAATAATCAAGGATTTCTCATTTCGCTTATTCAATGCATAAGCGGCTCCAAGTCCAGCAATACCAGCTCCTAGGATAATATTTTGTGTTTCTTGTATAGACATCAGTGTTTCATCAGGGATTTATAGCTATCAAAACTCATCAAATTCTTGTCTTTTTCAGAGAGGATGAGATTATTTTGACCTCCGATTTCTTCGAATGGCCATTGTATGTTGATTTGTGGATCGTTATAAATAATGCCAGAATCACCTTCTGCATAAAAAACCTGGTTGCATTTATAGGAAACGATGGAGTCTTCCAAAACAAGATAACCATGCCCAAAGAATTCAGGTACGAATAGCATAAGGGAGTTCTCTTCTGATAAATGAAAACCAACCCATTTCCCAAAAGTGGGAGATGTAGGTCTTAGATCAACGATGACATCGTAAATGTGACCATGTATGCATCGGACGAGTTTCGCCTGTTGCTTTCCCAATTGAAAATGTATAGCTCTGATTACTCCCTTTTTTGATTTTGTATAGAATACTTCTTTAAGTTCGTGCTGAATGTGATTGCTTTGAAAAGTGTCAATGTTATAGTCTTTAATGAAGGCACCTCTTTCATCGTATGCAATGAAAGGGCTAATCAAATAGGCACCAGATAATGTGGTTTCTTTGAATTCAAATTTCTGAATCATATTGTGTTTATTGGATGTCTGATAACCATTGTTTTGTTAATAAAATTCCTTCCTCAAATGATACTTCAGGAACAAACCCTGTGTCATTTTGCAGATTGTCTGTGTTAAAGTCTGATAAAGACATGTTGGTTCCAGTATAGGGAATGTCTCCAAATATGGGTGGATTGGTGGGGTCTAAGCTTGAGGTCAAGGCAATTATGAATTCCTTCAGAGGTCGTGCATGTGAACTTCCAATGATATATTCATTAAACGGTTTACCCTTTTGTGCGATCAGGTAAAATGCTTTTGCAACATCTGTAACGTATATGAAATCGTAGTTTTGTGTAGCGGCTGTGAATTGTAAGGGTTCGTGGTTAATTATTTTCCGAATGGTTGTGTTGATAAATCTAGGAGAATATTCACCCGCTCCATACGCATTTGTAATCATGGGCCATAAAAGGTCTATGCCAATTTGTGCTGCGACAGTCTTACACATAATATGGGCAGTTAATTTGCCCATTCCATATATATATGCCATGCCTGGTTTATTTCCAGGAGTGAAGACTGCTGAGATTACCTCTTTTTCCATAATGCTACCAGCACATACAAAACGGGAACATCCCAATTGTTTTGCAAATTTCAGACATTCTACAGTGTTTAATGCGTTTTTTAGTTGTAGATTATAATCTGTTCTGCTGTCACCTGCAGATCCTGCCCAAGCAAAATGAATAAAGGTGTCGTATTTATTGTTTTCACATGCGGATTGTATATTGGAGATGTTGTTAATGTCTAATGTTAGATATGTGATATTCGCATTTGGGTGTATTCTTTTGGGTTGTTTTATGATATCAATAGCCAAAACGTTTACACCATTGTTGGCAAAATAATTAACCGTATTGCTGCCTACAAAGCCATCTGCGCCTGTGATAATAACATTTTCCATGATTTTCTATTTTCTTCTGCTAATAAAAATTCCTTTTATCAAAATTTATATGTTGTCTGTACCACCATTTTCCGCACAGGAGGGGGCAGGTTCAAGCCCGTTGAGTCGCCAATAGCCTGTTTTGTCAGATCCAATCCGTTTTATTACTCCGTTTTCTTGCAAATGTTTTAAATGGATTCTGATTGTCTCTCTTGATTTTTGGGTGTATTCACTTAACTCCTTGTACGTGTATTTTGAATTAGAATGTAACAGGTTTATTATCTGCAGGTCTAATGTGGTAGGTTTAAAGTTTACAGGCAAGTTTACAGGCAAGTTTACAGGCAAGCTTGTGCTGCGCTCTTGCGAGTAATTTACTGTTGGCCTATATATAATGACAGAGAATTGATTGGAAGATAGATTGTTGACAAAATCAACATGGATGCCTTCAGACAGAGAACGAATGATGCCCGATCCTAATCCTCTATAAATCATTGTCCTGTTGCAAAAATGGGCAATTAGAGGATTTCTTTGGAATGTGCTACCTTCTTTAATGTCATCAATGGAAAGATTTCCTCCCAAACATCCCGGATTAACAATTTCTACACGATCATCAAAAATCATTAATCTAATGGGAGCCGAACGTAAATAGTCTCGGTGAACTAATGCGTTTTGAAGTAATTCTTCCAATGCCGTTTCGGGAATTTCCAATTTGCCAATGGAATTAAAGGATTGTCCAGCCTGCACGCTATGCAAGTTGGATTTGAGAAATGCCATTCCTTGCTCGAACATTTCAGGGATGGTTCCAGATATGTCCTTGCTGTCCCGATATTTGTTTCCACCAATAGAATTCCCATAGAAAGACACTGCTTTAATCACAAATTGCGGCATAAAAGCTTGCGGATCATCAGAAAAGAAAAGTAATCCGGCTAGGGTGAGTTCTCCTTTTGTATTGATGATATGCAAGTTGTAGAGCAGTCTTTCTTGAGGGATTCTGAAATCTCTAAGTCGTTTACCGTATAATTTTTCCAAGAAAGAATCTAATGCTTTTGTGTCAATATTTTCTATGGTAGTTCCGGTAATGCTTTGTTTTTCGGGAAAATAGTTTTCAGATGATTGAAAAAGAGCAAGTATATCACTGTTTTCAGTGATTCTGCGTTTGTCAGGTCCTTGCTTAATCCAAATATGTCCATTTAAATCTTTGTATGGTTTATTAGACCCCTCATTGACATAGACAATCAGTACATGCGCCTTTTTATATTTGATTACTTCTGTTTGTATATAAATGACGGGTCGTATGGAGTCGTTGGCAATTGTGCTGATTTCATGAGAGATATGTTGAATTTCTGAATAGCTGAGCCCTGTTATTACCCCATCCTTGTCTTTGATGCCGAACAATAAAATTCCACCACGGCTATTGGCAAAAGCAACCAATTCTTCTGCAATCTGTTTTGACGACGAGAATTGTTGCTTGAACTGAACCTTACTGGTTTCACCACAACTTACGATTTCTTCTAATTCTTCACAAGTCATTGCCTCGAAAATTTACAATACACATTGATTATTGGTCAATATTTATTTTTTCATTGATGTAGTTGATGTGGCCTTCGGCTATTTTTTCCTGCTATTTATATTTGTATTCGTTTCTATTTTCTTCTGCTATGATAAGTCCTCATGATTTTCCAAAGTTCGTAGGGGGCTTTGAAAAAGTCTTTCATTTTGAGTCGTGAACCGCCAACATCTTGCCATTTCATAACCGGATTTTCATATACTTTTGTTTTGGCTTCTTCTTTCCCATATAAATTAATGTATCGAGCTAATAGTTCCACATCAAAGAGCCAACGGGTGATGAATTTCTGTTCGAATAGTTTCCCGGCAATTTCAACTTTGTATAACTTTGCTCCACATTGGGTGTCATAGACAGGTAAATCTAATACAAAGGCAGCCAAGGATGCAAAGAAACGTCCAATATAGTGCCTTGAGTATTTTCTTCGAACCTGTGCCCCTAATCTCATCAGTCTTAGTCCTGTGACGCAATCATAATGGTGATGGTCAATTATTCGCTCAAAATGTTTTATTTCTTCAAGAGGTGTCGCTAAATCTGCATCCCAAAATCCAACATAAGCACAATCATATTGTGAAACCGCTTGGATTATTCCCTGCCTTACAGCCTCCGCTTTGCCACCATTTTTTTCCAAATCTAAATAATGGATTTTGTCGTTTTCTGTAGAAAATGTCTGTAACATTGATAACGTATCATCTGTACTGCCATCATTGACAAATAGAAATTCAATGTCTTCATTATTTAATACAAAAGACAAAAAAGCATCTTTGTTCAGTCTGTTGGCCTCATTATAACAGGGAATAACTATTAGTGTTTTCATTCAAGATGTTTTTTCTATAGTGTTGTCTCAGAGAGTCAAATGTTCTCGAATTGTCTGATTTGTTTTCTGGATAATTCTGTGATGGCGGAAGGATTTTTGTAGTATGTTTTATACCACTCCAATGTCATCTCCAAAGCTTGATGGGCGTTGAGGTGGGGGCGCCAGCCGAGCACTTTCTCTGCTTTGGTGATATCTAATGACAATAAGCCTGCTTCGTGCGGCTGATTGGTGAGTTTGGGAAAAACAAACGTTCCGCTGCCCCATATTTCAGTGGCCATCTGTGTCATTTCTTCTACGGTCAGGGTGTCGGAGGGGTTGGGACCGAAGTTGAATCCTTCGGCATAGCGAATGGGGTCTTCCATTAGTTTCTGTGCCAGCAGGATATAGCCGGAAAGTGGCTCCAGCACATATTGCCAGGGGCGGACCGCTTTGGGGTTGCGGATCTGGATGGCCTCATTTTTGGACAAAGCCCGTACAATATCCGGAACCAGTCGGTCGGCAGCCCAATCGCCACCTCCTATAACATTGCCGGCACGGGCAGAGGCAATTGCTTTATGGTGTTGGTTGTATTCGGCTGGGTTGAAGAAAGATTTTCTGTATGAGTCAATAACCAATTCCGCACAGGCTTTGCTGGCACTATAGGGGTCATAGCCACCGAAGCGGTCGTCTTCCTTGTAAGCTTGTCCGGTCTCGTTGTTTTGATACACCTTGTCGGTGGTAATCATCACACCCACACAAGGCTTGTTCAACATGCGAATGCCATCCAACACATTGGCGGTGCCAATAGCGTTGATCTCAAAGGTCTCGGCGGGAATCTGGTAGGAGGTTCTCACAATCGGCTGCGCCGCCAAATGAAACACCACGTCGGGCTGGCACTCGGCCATGGTTTGGTGCAGCAACTTGGTGTCGCGCAGGTCACCGATGATGGAATGGCAGAGCGTCTCACCATGAATTACTTCAAAGAGACTTGGGTTGGTGTTTGGTGTCAAGGAATAGCCTGTCACTTCCGCTCCCATCTGATGGAGCATCAAGGTTAACCAAGCACCCTTGAAGCCCGTGTGCCCTGTCAAGAAAACCTTTTTGTTGTTTAATACGTTGTCAATCACAATGTATAACCCTATCTATTAATTGTTAACTATTAATTGTTCCATATTTTCCATGGAGCCTTGTTGGTTGCCCATAATTCTTCAAGGTGCATTTTGTCGCGTTGGGTGTCCATGCATTGCCAGAAACCGTTGTGCTTATATGCTTTCAGCTCGTGTTTGTTGGCCACTGTTTCAAGCGGTTCTTTTTCGAAAACGGTATCGTCACCCTTGATGAAATCGAAAATTTCGGGTTGGAAAACCATGAATCCACCATTGACAACACTACTGTCCACATCCTGTTTCTCGCGGAAGGATTGGACAAAGTTATCATCACCCATGTCAATTACACCAAAACGTTGTCCGACGTTTACGGTTGTGAGGGTGGCAATTTTACCATGGCTTTGATGGAATTTCACCAGTTCGGCAATGTTAATGTCTGCTACGCCATCGCCGTAGGTGAGCATGAAGGGTTCGTTGCCCACGTATTTCTGGATGCGTTTTACACGACCTCCGGTCATGGTATTCAGTCCGGTATCCACCAAGGTAACTTTCCATGGTTCTACAGCCGAAGTGTTTAATACAGTCAACTTATTGTCCTCAGTAAAGTCGAACATGATGTCGCTGTTATGTAAATAATAGTCAGCGAACCACTCTTTGATGACATAGTGTTTGTATCCACAGCAGATGATGAAATCGTTGTATCCGTAATGGGAATAAATCTTCATGATGTGCCAAAGTATAGGCTTTTCGCCTATCTCAATCATTGGCTTGGGTTTCAGATGGCTTTCTTCACTGATGCGTGTGCCATAGCCTCCGGCCAGGATAACTACTTTCATAGGTTATAGTTTTAGATAATCTGCAAAGATACAAAAAAAAACAATGTGCTAATTAGATAATGTGCAAATGTGCCAATTATATTAATAATTGGGGAAGAAAATCGGGAGAGAGCCTTTTGTTTTGTTCTAATACAATTACACCAAATCCTGGTATTTTGCTCCAATCAGTCGGATGAGGTCGTTGGGGGCGACTTGCACCTGAAAGCCGACTTTGCCGGCGCTGAAATAGATTTTGTCGCAGAGGGTGGCGCTTTCTTCCACAAAGGTGGGGAAGGGCTTCTTCATGCCGATAGGGGAGCAGCCCCCATGAATATAGCCCGTGAGTGGTAGCAGCTCTTTTTGCTTGATCATGGCGATGTTCTTGACACCGGCTGCAGTGGCGGCTTTCTTGAGGTCCAAAGTGCAGCAGACGGGAATGACAAAAACATAGTGCTCGCCCGTGTTGGCTACCGTCACCAAGGTCTTGAATACCGATTCGGCAGGCTCTTGCAATATCTGCGCAATGGTCTCGCCGTCCGTCATGTTGTTGTCGTACTCATGTGCGGTGAACTCAATGCCCTTTTGGCTCAATATCCGCATTACATTGGTCTTTTCCATGGAAATACTACGTTCAGTGTTGGTTTCGTTTATCTATTATGAAATGTGGGGCTATTTTTGTCTTTTCAACCATAGTCCCAGAAAGTAATACAACAATTGTCATAAAATGATTATCATAAAGTGATAATCATAAAATGATAAAAAACCATTGTCAACTTTCAGTTTTCAGTTTTCAACTTTCAGTTCTATTCTTCCTCCAACTCCCTATGTTTGGCGTAGTTGCGCCATTTTTCAATGACGGCGGCGAAGTCCTCCGGTAGCTCAGAGTCGAACAGCATGTATTTTCCGGTGCTGGGGTGCACGATGCCTAAGGATTTGGCGTGGAGCGCTTGCCTTGGCATCAGGCGGAAACAGTTGTCAATGAATTGCTTGTATTTGCTGAAGGTGGTGCCTTTCAAAATCTGGTCACCACCGTAGGTCTCGTCGTTGAACAAGGGGTGGCCGATGTATTTCATGTGGACCCTGATCTGGTGGGTGCGGCCGGTTTCCAGCTGGCATTCCACCAGGGTGACGTAGCCAAAGCGTTCAATCACCTTCCAGTGGGTGACAGCGTGCTTGCCCTGATCGCTACCCTCGGGGAAAACGGTCATCACCAAACGGTCCTTGGGGTTGCGCCCCACATTGCCCACAATGGTGCCTTCGTCTTCCTTGAAATCGCCCCAGACCAGCGCCCAGTATTTGCGTTCCAGGTCGTGGTTGAAGAAGCGCTTGGCCAAGGTCATCTGTGCCAGTTCGTTCTTGGCTACAATCATGATGCCGGAGGTGTTTTTGTCGATACGGTGCACCAGCATAGGCCGCTGGTCGTTGCCGTCCTTGTCTTTCTTTCCTAAAAACCTGAAGGTAAGCGCATTCACCAGAGTGCCAGTGTAGTTGCCGTAGGCGGGATGTACCACCAAACCAGGTTGCTTGTTGATGATGATGAGGTCGTCGTCCTCGTAGGGTACATTGAGCGGAATGTCTTCGGGAATGATTTCAATGTCGCGCAGCGGCTGCGGCATCAGGATGGAGATGACATCCAGGGGATGAACACGGTAATTCTGTTTTTCGGGCTTGCCATTCACCACAATGCAGTTGGCCTTGGCCGCCTGCTGTATTTTGTTGCGTGAGGTATTGGGGATGAGGTTCATCAGGTACTTGTCGATGCGCAGCATCTCAGTGCCTTTGTCCACCACGAACCGGAAATGCTCGTATAATTCCTCTTTTTCTTCCGTGTTGGGTGTGTCCTGTGTTGTAACCTCTAAATTGTCCATTGTTCGTTCGTCTATGCGGGGTTGCGGTTACACCGCATGTATTAATTCAAAATTGATACTATTGTGACCTGACACTTTTTCCACTACCCCGGCCTTCGGCCACCCCTTCTAATAGAAGGGGAATTTTATTTTCTCGCTCTTTCGTCGATTCTAAAAGAAGGGGAATTCTTAATTTCAATTAGCACATTGGCACATTAACTAATTTGCTAATTTGCTAATTGATTTTCTATCTTCCGCACAGCTTGCACACCTTCTTTTTCACCTCGACGTTGTCGAACACGCAAATGGGCAACTTGTCGAACAAACCGCACAGGCGGGCTCCGTCGCGCTCGGCAGCCATTTTGACCGCTTTGGTGAAGAAACTGCTCAAGTAGGTTTCTTCGCGGTGGGCAGCCAGACTTACGTATGAGAAGAGGAAGTCGTTGGAGATGTCGGGGTCGGAGAGGAAGGGCTCCATGATGTTCATAGCATACATGTAGTCGTAGTTCTTCACGAAATAGGAGGCCAGCTTATAGGCATTCTGCCAGCTTTCCAGTTTCTTGTTGGTGATGCTTTTGATTTTTTCGAAAGTGGCATTGTATAGTGTTGTACCTTCCGATGTGGGAGGGTTGGCGTTGATGTATTCAATAATCTTAAACTGATATTCGAGGTTGAGATTGTTGACGTCTTCTTTGGACAGTACAGGCAGGGTGTATAACTTATCGATTTCAGCCTGGGTTTTGGTGATTTCTGCCAATGAACTGATGGGAGTATGGAACACTTTGCCGACAGCCACATTGTACAGCACCACAGGGTTGGAGGGCTCGTAAGCCAGCGTTTTGTTCATCCCATTGACTAATTTGTCATTGAGTTTATCGGACAAGTAGTATTGCATGTATAGTTTGTTGTTGTGCAATTGCTGGAACTTCTTGTCGGCGGGGATTTCGAGCTGGTTGACGGCACTGATGGTATATTCGCCAGCTTCTACTTTTTTGACCATGAAATTCTCGATGGCGGTGGCCAAGGAATAGTTTTTCTCTTTCATGGCCTGATTGAATTTCCATACGGAGAAATTCTCGGCCTCGGCATTGTTGCCAGCTTTATATACCACATGGAACACTAACTTGATGTATCTGTGTTTGGACAGGTACTCCTCTTCCAGCTCTTTGGCGATAGCGTTATTATTGGCTTTCAAGTTTTTGACAGCTTCGGCTTTGGTATACAGCGTAAGGTCGTAGTGTTCAGCATTGTTGTTCACATCGCGTTTGAAGTCTTCCCAACCGTCGTCGTAAGTGATGGTGGTAGTGACTCCCGGGTACATTTGTGCCAACACTTTCTGCATGCTTGTGGCGCGTTTTTTCTGGTTGTTGATTTGGGTCTGGTCGGTACTGTAGTTCAGTGAGTTTTGGGCGATGATATCAATGCTTTTCACGGTGTATTCGGGAGCGTCGATGGCCTGTATGCTGGAGTCAATGTCGGCTTGGGTATAGGCCAGCTGAGTGAGGGCAAAGGGGAATTTCAGCTCGTGTGTGCCTTCTTCTTCAGCGGCGACCCATTCGCCTGCGCTTTTCATGCTGGCGTAATCGGTTTTGTAGTTGATTTTGGCTTGATAAGAGGCTTTTTTGCATTCGATGGCTTTTTTGATGATGGTACGGCATGCGTATTTTCCTTCTTTCAGCACGATGATATTGACGTCAAATTCGGCATCGCTTTCAATGGTCTCGGGGACAGTGGCGATTTTGGCATATAATTTGGTCGATTTTTTATCCTTGATGGTATTGTTTTCCAGCATTTGTTCAAAAGCAATGGGTTTGGTGGTAAAACCGCGGTTGATACGGTCATTATCAATCACATTGCCGTCGCAGTCATACTGGCTGTGTTGCACAAAATCCAACACAATGGCATCGCCTTCCTTGCCAATGAGTTTTTTCAGGTATTTATGGTCTCCGCAGTTGACGAACACTTCATTGTCTTTTACTTGTATGTATTCAGATAAGGCTTCGAGGTTTTTGTCGGCATTGCATTTGGAGCATATTTTCTCATCCGAATAGGTCATGCCGGATTTTCCCTTGGTGAAAGGCAGATCTTTTTCCATGGGGTCGGGTTTGTCGGGATTGAAACTCAGGTCATTTCCGAGGATGAATGAGGTGTACATGTTCTTCATGTACTCATCGGATTCAAAGCCCATGCCGATGTAGGTGTACTGTTTGTCCAACAGTTGTTTGGCCGTTTTGATATTTTTCAGAAGAGGTTTGATGATTTCGTAGCAGAGGTCATAGTAGCTGTACTCTTGCGTGCCCATCGTGGCTTTGGCTCTGGAAACCAGCTCGATGGCATGATAGGTCAAGCCGTATTTCTTCAGGCGGAAAAAAGTGGTACGGTAGGGTGGTTCGTTCAGTACGCCTTTTTCATCTTTCAGTGCCTGGTAGTCGGCCTGCATCTGGGCGCATTCGTCCATGTCCTTGTCGGTTTTCAGCGGGTCGAGGAAGAAATACTCCTCGCGGGCAAGGTTGATCATGTCGAGCATGCAGCTATACAGAACATTGCTCTTGTAATTGCCAGGGTTGAAATTTTTGGTATACTCGGTCTTGGCTTTCAACTTTTCAGGATTGAAATCCACATAGGGATTTTCCATCTGACCGAAGGATAAGTTGCTGATTGATAATAAGAAAATAATCAGCACGAAGGCGTATTTTTTGATCATGGCGAATATATTTTAAGGCACAATAATGAATATGCAATAATAATAAAAAAAATGATACAATCGTATTGAATTAGCAAATTCGTTAATTAGTAAATTAGCAAATGATGAATGTGAAAATGTAGAATTCAAAATTCAGAATCCAAATTGAATTTTGGATTTTGAACTATGAATTCCTTACGAATAGGCAAAAAAAAAGGACGACCAAAAGTCGTCCTTTTTTAGATTAGAGCCTAAAGCTTAGGCACCCAGTTGCAGACGGTAGAAACCTGTGCAAACGAGCTTGCTGTCAATCTGTTTCATGAAGTCAGCCACGGTCAGTTTGCTGTCCATGATGTATTCCTGACCCATGAGGGTGTTTTCCTTGATAAACTTGTTCAGACGGCCCTGAGCAATGTTGTTGACCATGTTGTCCTGAATAGTCTTGGCTTTTTCCTCAGCGGCGCGAACTTTGATTTCGCGGGCTTTGTCAGCTTCTTCTTCAGTCAGCCAACCCTTGGTGATGTTGGAAGCGATGTGATCGTCGGAATCCACCAAGTTGGGGTTGATGCCAGCTTTCTTCAGTTCCACTTCAACAGCTTTCTGGATGAGTTCGGCCACGGTTTTTTCTTTGGCGATAGCCAATTCGTGGTCTTTCACGTCCTGAGCGATGCTGTCGCCATCAACGGCCATGGGGTTCATGGCAGCGATCTGCATTGCGATGTGGTGACCAGCTTCAGCTACATTTTCGCCAGCGATATTGAAACCGGCGATGGTAGCCAGACGGTTGCCATTGTGGTTGTAGTAAGCCACGCAGGGAGCCTCGATGGTGTTGTAAGCGGGCAGCTCAATCTTTTCACCGGTTTTGCCGGTCATGTCGAGCAGCAATTCGGAAACCTTGCGACCTTCGATAGACAGTTCCATCAGTTCGTCTCTGGTTTTCACGTTAGCGGCCATGGCGTTATCCAGGATTTTCTCGGCGAAGGCGACGAAGTCGGCGTTTTTGCCCACGAAGTCGGTCTCGCAGCTCACCACGATAACAGCACCGAAAGTATGGTCGGCGTTGGTCTTGGCGATGGCGCGGCCTTCGTTGGAAGCGCGGTCGGCACGTTTGGCGGCCACTTTTTGACCTTTCTTTCTCAGGATGTCAATAGCTTGTTCGAAATCGCCGTTAGCTTCTACAAGAGCGTTCTTGCAGTCCATCATACCGGCGCCTGTTTCTTGTCTGAGTTTATTTACATCAGCAGCTGTAATAGCCATAATATCAATATTTTATTTTGTTAATACTTTGTGATGATTAGGCAACGGGGTTTTTCTTCACCGTTGTTCTTTTTCTTTTGGGCTTGTCGTCTTCTGAGCCTTCTTCTTCCTCAACGCCTTTTACCTTTTTCACAACGGGTTTGTTGTCGTTCTGGGCGGTTTCTTCGTCATCATCGTCGTTAGCCTCAGTTCTTCTTACATCTTCTTCTTCCTCTTCAACGTCGATGTTGTCTTTGTCCATTTTTCTCTCGTTCAAACCTTCGGCGATAGCGTCGCAGATGGCCTGTACGATGATAGCGATAGACTTGGAGGCGTCGTCGTTAGCGGGGATGGGGAAGTCGATGAGGTTGGGGTTAGAGTTGGTATCAACGATAGCGAAGGTGTTGATGTTCAGGCGGCGGGCTTCAGCCACGGCGATGTGTTCTTTGAGTACGTCAACGATGAAGACAGCTGCGGGCAGGCGGGACAGGTCGGCGATAGAACCCAAGTTCTTCTCCAGTTTAGCTCTTTCACGCTGGATTTGCAGTTTTTCGCGTTTGGAGATGTTGGCGAACTGGGGGCTGGCCATCAGTTTGTCGATGTCACCCATTTTTTTCACGGCCTTGCGGATGGTGAAGAAGTTGGTGAGCATACCACCAGGCCAACGTTCAGTTACGTAAGGCATGTTCACGCCTTTAACGATTTCGGCAACGGTGTCTTTAGCCTGTTTTTTGGTAGCCACGAATAAGATCTTACGGCCGGATCTGGCAATCTGTTTAGCAGCGGCGCAAGCCTCCTGCAGTTTGTCCATAGTCTTATAGAGGTCGATAATATGGATACCGTTTTTCTCCATAAAGATGTACTGGGCCATTGCCGGGTTCCATTTTCTTCTGAGGTGTCCGAAGTGACAACCTGCTTCTAATAAATCTTCAAATTTTGGATTTGTCATTGTTGTTTTTGTTTAATTTGTTTACTTTCGTTTGATTAATAAGCAATTGCGGAGTAGTTCTTGCGAGAAGTCTTCGCAATTTCGATACTAAACATGCGCAATATATATAATAGTATATATTAACGTTTGCTGAACTGGAATCTTCTACGAGCTTTCGGCTGACCGGGTTTCTTACGTTCCACCATACGCGGGTCTCTCTTGAGGAGGCCTTTGGATTTGAGGGCGGGACGATACTCGGGGTTGATTTCGCAGAGGGCGCGTGAGATGGCGAGGCGCAGGGCTTCAGCCTGGCCGGTCATGCCACCGCCGTCGAGGTTCACCTTAATGTCGTATTCACCTTCCACCTGTGAAATGGCGAGGGGCTGGGTGACTACGTACTGCAGGGTAGCCAAGTTGAAATATTCTTTATAGTCACGGTTGTTGATCGTGATGTTGCCACTGCCTTTTTTCATATAGATACGTGCGACAGCGGTTTTTCTTCTACCGATTGTATTGATTACTTCCATCTCTCTTATTTGATTTCGTTAATGTTGATGACTTTGGGATTCTGACCTTCGTGCGGGTGGTTCGGGCCGGCATAGACATGCAGGTTGCGGAAGAGCTGGTCTCCGAGTCTGTTTTTGGGGAGCATGCCTCTGATGGCGTGTTCAACGACCTTGATAGGGTTCTTAGCGAGCACTTCTCTCGGGGTAGCGAAACGCTGTCCGCCGGGGTAGGTGGTGTGGCGCACATAAACCTTGTCGGTCATTTTCTTGCCGGTGAATCTGATTTTGTCCGCATTGACGATGATGACGTTGTCACCACAATCGAAATGAGGAGTGTAGTAAGGTTTGTTCTTGCCTCTGAGGATGCGGGCAACGGCGGTGGCCAGTCTACCGACGATCATCTCCTGGGCGTCAACAACAACCCATTCTTTCTTTACGATCTTTTCGTTTGCCGAAATTGTTCTGTAACTTACTTGATCCATTTTTTTTTCTTGTTTGTGAGATGATGTCTTCACCCACATCATCTCGAATTTTACTTAATTTCCTTTTCTAACCTAAAGGATAATAATCGGTAATTTTTTGAGGGTGCAAAAATACAATTTTTTTATATATAAAATGCGTTGAAAAAAAATTTTTTTGAAATGTTTTTTGTGTAAATAAAATTATTATATTTGCCGACCGTATAAAATGTAACGTTGCGTAGAAGCGAATGACGGAGAAAATCGCGTGTAATTGCTTGAAATTATGCAAGTTACAAAGCGATGGAGCGGTTTCTGAATTTTCCGCGAGAGGTGAAAAATGTGCAAAAAACGGGAGAAAAATTCCGAAATCGGGAAAAATTCAGTGTGGGGCGGAGGCGAAATTTGGGAATTTTCCCGTTGAAAAATGAAAAAAATTGAATCAAAAATAGAAAAAATTACTCGAAAATGAAAATAGTAAATTACATCAAGGAATGTTATGACGAACTGGTACACAAAGTGACCTGGCCGTCAGCTCAGGATCTTCAGAGTAGCGTTTTGGTAGTATCCATTGCTTCCCTAATCATAGCACTTATTGTGTTTTTGATGGATGTTATCTTCAACGCAGGGATGGGCTTGCTCTTCCCGACTGTTTAATTTTCAGTATTTTAAAATAGGTATTTAACCGTAAACGATTTTGAAATGGCAGAGATCGAACACAAGTGGTATGTGATCAAGACGGTCACGGGCACGGAGAAGAAGGTGAAGCAGAACATCGAGAGCGAGGTTGAGGCTTCCCATCTGAAGGATTTCGTGTCGCGTGTCCTGATTCCGACCGAGAAGTACTATCAGATCCGCAACGGTAAGAAAATCAGCAAGGAGAGGAACTACTTTCCCGGCTACATCTTTGTCGAGGCAATGATGTTGGGCGAGGTGCACCATGTCCTGTTGAACATCCCCGGCGTGCTGGGTTTCGTAGGCTGCAAGAAGAAAACTGATCCTCCCATCGCGCTCCGTCCCGCCGAGGTAACCCGCATGTTAGGCAAGGCCGACGAATTGCTTGAGCAAGACGAGTCCTTCTCTCTCCCCTTCATCGTGGGCGAAGAAATCAAAGTCATTGACGGTCCTTTCAGCACTTTTAACGGCATTATCGAAGAGATCAATCCCGAGAAAAAGAAACTGAAGGTTATGGTGAAAATCTTCGGACGTAAGACTCCGCTCGAGCTGAGTTTTATGCAAGTTGAAAAGGTCTAAATACCGCAAATAGTTACAAACAAAAAAATTAACAAACAATGGCAAAAGAAGTAGCTGGACTTATTAAGTTACAAATCAAAGGTGGCGCCGCCAATCCATCTCCCCCAGTAGGACCTGCCTTGGGTGCCAAGGGTGTGAACATCATGGAATTTTGTAAGCAGTTCAATGCTCGTACGCAAGATCTGGCCGGCAAGTTAGTGCCTGTCATCATCACTGTTTACAAGGATAAATCTTTTGATTTTGTCACCAAAACGCCGCCGGTTGCTGTACAGTTGTTGGAAGCAGCCAAAATTCAAAAAGGATCCAAGGAACCTAACCGTAGCAAAGTTGCCACGATTACTTGGGACCAGGTGAAAGCCATCGCGGAAATCAAGATGCCCGACTTGAACTGTTTCGAGTTGCCATCTGCCATGAGCATGGTCGCCGGTACCGCAAGAAGCATGGGTATCAACGTGAAGGGCGGAACCAATCCTTTTGAACAAAATTAATAACAAGTAAACCAAAACAACATGGCTAAAATATCAAAAAAACGCAAAGAAGCTTTTGCTAAATTTGATAAGAGCAAAGTATATCCCGTTGCCGAAGCTGTTCAGATTGTGAAGGATATCACCTACACCAAATTTGACGCCTCCTTCGACATCGACGTCCGCCTGGGCGTTGACCCCCGAAAGGCCAATCAGATGGTGAGAGGTATCGTGACCCTTCCCCACGGAACCGGTAAGGTGGTGAGAGTGCTTGTTCTTTGCACCCCCGACAAGGAGGATGAGGCAAAAGCAGCTGGCGCCGACTATGTGGGACTGGACGAATACGTTGACAAGATCAAGAAAGGTTGGACCGACGTTGACGTCATCATCACTATGCCGAGCGTTATGCCGAAAATCGGTGCCCTTGGTAAAATCCTGGGTCCCCGTGGCTTGATGCCGAACCCCAAAGCCGGTACGGTTACCATGGAAATCGGTAAGGCTGTTGCTGATGTGAAAGCCGGTAAGATTGACTTCAAAGTTGACAAATTCGGTATCATCCACTCCGGTATCGGCAAAGTTAGCTTCGACGCTAACAAGCTCGTGGAGAATACTCGCGAAATGATGTCAACCATTATCAAGTTGAAACCGACTGCCGCAAAGGGAACATACGTAAAGAGCATTTACCTTTCCAGTACCATGAGTCCCGGTGTACAAGTTGATGTGAAATCAGTTACATTATAATCTAAAAAAAGCTAAAGTATGAAACAAGAACAGAAAAGCGTTATCATTGATGCCATCGCGAAGGACTTAGCTGAGTATTCCCATGTATATGTAACCGATATCTCAGGCTTTACGGTAGAGACCGTCAACCAGCTCAGAAGACTGTGCTTCCGTCGCAACATTAAGCTGAAAGTGGTGAAAAACACCCTGCTGAAACGCGCTATGGACCAGTCCGAAGTTGACTATTCGGAAATCTATCCCGCATTAGCCGGCACAACTTCAATCATGCTGTCCAACACGGGAAACGCTCCCGCTAAGGTTATCAAGGAATTCCGCGCTAAAAACAAAAAGCCCATCCTGAAGGCAGCATTCATCGAAGAGGCAACTTATTTCGGTGACGATCAATTGGATAATCTCTGCAACATCAAGTCAAGAGAAGAACTGATCGGTGACATCGTAGGTCTGTTGCAGTCACCTGCACGCAACGTCATCTCTGCTTTGCAGTCTGGCGGTGGCAAACTCGCAGGCATCGTAAAGACCTTGTCAGAAAGAAATTAAAAAACAAACAATCAATCAATTTAGTAAAAAACCATTAAAAAAATACAATTATGGCAGATTTGAAAGCATTTGCAGAACAATTAGTAAATTTGACCGTTAAGGAAGTTAACGAATTGGCTCAAATTTTGAAAGAAGAATACGGTATTGAACCCGCAGCCGCAGCAGTAGCAGTAGCAGCTCCCGCAGCAGGTGGCGCTGGCGCAGCAGCAGCTGAAGAAAAAACCGAATTCGACGTTATCCTGAAAGCAGCTGGCCCCAACAAATTGGCCGTTGTTAAATTGGTGAAAGAACTGACCAGCCTCGGTCTGAAGGAAGCTAAGGAATTAGTTGACGGTGCTCCCAAGGCTGTTAAGGAAGGCGTTTCCAAAGACGAAGCTGAAGGCTTGAGAAAATCATTGGAAGAAGCCGGCGCTGAAGTAGAAGTTAAATAATTTTACTCCGCTAATACGACAATCAGTACAACGCTTTCACTCCGGTGGAAGCCTTGTACTTATTGTTGTATTTATGTGTTTTAAATAACACGCTTTTACTCAGTCACCCGCAGATGACTGTCCCTTACTGCCCCCACTCCTTGTGCTAAAGCTCACTGCCCCCTACTCAACGCTCATTCCTAGCTTAGAAAGTTCTTATTTTCGTAATTAAAAAATCACCACCTTGGCAACAACAAATAACACAAGATTCAGCTTTGCATCCACCACGCCAGTGGAATTCCCGGACTTTCTTGATATCCAATTGAAGTCTTTCAAGGATTTCTTCCAAATCGACACCGACGCGGAACACCGCCGCGACGAAGGGCTCTTCAAGGTTTTTACGGAGAATTTTCCCATTACGGATGCGAGAAACAGTTTTGTCCTCGAATTCTTGGACTATTATATCGACGGTCCCCGCTATTCGATGGAAGAGTGTCTTGAAAGGGGCCTGACCTACAGCGTTCCTTTAAAAGCCAAAATGAAACTCTCATGCAATGATGTTGAGCATGAGGATTTCGAAACCCGTATTCAGGATGTTTTTTTGGGACTGATTCCCTATATGACCCCCCGCGGCACCTTCATCATCAACGGTGCTGAGCGTGTGGTTGTGTCCCAGTTGCACCGTTCCCCCGGTGTGTTCTTCGGTTCTTCCTTCCATACCAATGGTACCCAGCTGTACTCAGCCCGTATCATCCCGTTCAAGGGCTCATGGATGGAGTTCACCACCGGTCCTCACGATGTGATGTACGCTTACATTGACCGTAAGAAACAGTTGCCGGTCACCACTTTGCTGCGTGCCATCGGCTACGAGACCGATAAGGACATCCTCGACATTTTCGACATCGCCCAAGAAGTGAAAGCAACGAAGGCCAACTTAAAGAAGTTCGTGGGCCAGAAATTCGCTGCCGCTGTTGTGAGAACCTGGAACGAAGACTTCCCCGATGAGGAAACCGGTGAAGTGTCAAGTATCGAACGTACCGAGGTGATCATCGACCGCGAGACCGTGTTGGAAGAGAAACACATCAACAGAATCGTTGATGCGGGTGTGAAAACCGTGATGTTCCACAAGGACGACGGTAAACAGACCGACTATTCCATCATCTTCAACACCTTGCAGAAAGACCCGACCAACTCCGAGAAGCAGGCACTTGAATTCATATATCAGCAATTACGAAATACCATCCCACCCGATGAGGAAACCGCCCGTACCGCCTTCGAGAAGTTGTTCTTCTCTGACAAGCGTTATGATTTGGGCGCTGTGGGTCGTTATAAAATCAACAAGAAACTGAACCTTGATATCCCCATGGAAACCCAGGTGTTGACCAAAGAGGATATCATTTCCATTATACGCTATTTGGTTGAGCTGATTAACTCCAAAACTGAAGTTGACGATATCGACCACTTGAGCAACAGACGTATCAGAACCGTTGGTGAACAGCTGTACAACCAGTTCGGCGTGGGCTTGGCCCGTATGTCACGTACCATCCGCGACAAGATGAACGTGCGCGACAACGAGGTGTTCGCCCCCATGGATTTGATTAACGCCAAGACCCTGTCTTCCGTCATCAATTCCTTCTTCGGCACCAACCAGCTGTCACAGTTCATGGACCAGACCAACCCGCTGTCAGAGCTGACCCACAAGAGAAGAATCTCCGCTTTGGGTCCTGGCGGTTTGTCCCGTGACCGTGCCGGTTTCGAGGTGCGTGACGTTCACTACACCCACTACGGTCGTCTGTGTACCATTGAAACTCCTGAAGGACCGAACATCGGTCTGATTTCCTCTCTCTGCGTGTTCGCTAAGATCAATCATCTGGGCTTTATCGAAACTCCCTACCGCCGCGTGGTGGACGGTAAGGTGATGTTCGACGAGGATCCCATCTATCTGAGCGCCGAGGAAGAGGAGAACAAATATATTGCTCAGGCAACCACCCCGATGAATGAGGACCATGTGCTGGAAGACAATGTGAAGGTGCGTTACCTGGCCGACTATCCTATCGTTCCGAAGGAACAGGTGAACCTGATCGATGTGGCCGCCAACCAGATTGCCTCTATCGCTGCATCCTTGATTCCTTTCCTTGAAAACGACGATGCTAACCGTGCGTTGATGGGTTCGAACATGATGCGTCAGGCTGTTCCGTTGTTAAATCCCGAAGTGCCTATCGTAGGTACCGGTTTGGAACGCCGTGTGGCTCTCGACTCCCGCGCTATGTTGCGCGCCGAGGGTGAAGGCGTGGTGGAATATGCCGATGCACTGAAGATCGTCATCCGCTACGACCGCACCGATGCCGAGAGACTGGTTTCTTTCGACACCGACGTGAAGACCTATATGCTGGAGAAGTTCAGAAGAACCAACCAGAACTCCTGCATCAACCAGAAACCTATCGTCAGAAGAGGCGACAAGGTGAAGGCGGGTGATGTGCTGACTGAAGGTTATGCCACCAGTCAGGGCGAGTTGGCACTGGGTCGCAACATGCTCGTGGCCTTCATGCCATGGAAGGGTTACAACTACGAGGATGCTATCGTGATTTCAGACAGAGTGGTGAAGGAAGATATCTTCACTTCTATCCATATCGAAGAATTCACTTTGGAGGTTCGCGACACCAAACGCGGACAGGAAGTGTTGACCAACGATATTCCCAACGTTTCACAGGAAGCTACCAAGGATCTGAACGAAGACGGTTTGATCCGTATCGGTGCCGAGGTGAACGAAGGCGATATCCTGATCGGTAAGATCACGCCTAAGGGCGAGTCTTATCCCACTCCTGAGGAGAAACTGCTCCGCGCCATCTTCGGAGACAAGGCTGGCGATGTGAAGGACGCCTCCCTCAAAGCACCCCCATCAATGAAGGGTGTGGTGATTGGCGCCAAATCATTGTCACGCCTCATCAAAGACAGAAAAGCCAAATCGAAAGATAAGGACATTGTTGCCGAAATTGAGAAGACCTACAACAAGCAGCTGCAGGAACTGAAGGACAAGATTGTCACCAAGCTGTATCGCGTGCTGGAAGGCAAGATTTCACACAATGTATATGATAATACCAAGAATATTATCATCGCCAAGGGTACCAAGTTCTCTCAGAAACTGTTACAGACGGTGAATTTTGCCAATGTGGCCGTTTCCAAGTGGACCAATGATGCCAAGATTAACGGACTGGTGTCTGAAATCATCCGCAATTATCTGGTCAAAGAGCGTGAGCTGATGGCCAAGATGACCCGCGAGAAATTCGACGCCACCGTGGGTAGCGAGTTGCCGAACGGTATTGTCCAGATGGCCAAGGTTTACGTGGCTAACAAGCGTAAACTCCGCATCGGTGACAAGATGGCAGGTCGTCACGGTAACAAGGGTATTGTGGCTAAGATTGTCCGCCCCGAAGATATGCCGTTCATGGAAGACGGTCGTCCGGTGGACATCGTGCTGAACCCGCTGGGTGTGCCTTCACGTATGAACTTGGGACAGATTTACGAGACCATCTTAGGATGGGCTGGTAAAAAGCTGGGCATGAAGTATGCTACCCCGATTTTCGACGGTGCCACCCTCGACCAGATCAATGGCCTGATGGAAAAAGCCGGTCTGCCGCAGAATGGTAGTACCTATCTGTACAACGGTGAGACGGGTGAGAGATTCCACCAGAAGATTACGGTCGGTTACATTTATATGATTAAGCTGCACCACATGGTTGACGACAAGATGCACGCTCGTTCCATTGGACCTTACTCATTGATTACACAGCAGCCTCTGGGAGGTAAAGCCCAGTTCGGTGGTCAGCGTTTCGGTGAAATGGAGGTCTGGGCTATAGAGGCCTTCGGTGCCGCCAACGTGCTCCAGGAAATACTTACGGTTAAATCTGATGACGTCATCGGTAGAGCCAAAGCTTACGAAGCTATCGTGAAGGGCGACAACATGCCCGCTTCAGGCCTGCCCGAATCGTTCAACGTATTGGTGAACGAGCTCCGCGGACTCGCATTGGATGTTCAATTCGATTAATCTTTAATTTTATTGAAAGAAATTATGGCTTCATTTAGAAAAGATACTAATACAAGAAAAGAATTTTCAAGAATAACCGTAAGTCTGGCTTCTCCTGAGAAAATCCTGGATCAGTCCCATGGCGAGGTGCTGAAACCCGAGACTATCAACTATCGTACTTACAAACCCGAACGCGACGGTCTGTTCTGCGAAAAGATTTTCGGACCGGTCAAGGACTGGGAATGTAACTGCGGTAAATATAAGAGAATCAGATATAAAGGTACCGTCTGCGACCGTTGCGGTGTGGAAGTTACCGAACGCAAGGTGCGTAGAGAGCGTATGGGCCACATCCAGTTGGTGGTGCCCGTTGCCCACATCTGGTTCTTCAAGTCCTCTCCCAACAAAATCGGTTCTTTGCTCGGTTTGTCCTCCAAGAATCTGGAATCCGTGATTTATTACGAGAACTTCCTCGTCATCCAGCCGGGTGCCGCCGAAGGTTTCCAGTTCAGAGAGAAGAAAGACAAAGAGAAAAAGGACGATGTGCTGGTGAAAGAGAGAACGCTGCTGAGCGAAGAGGAATATTACAATGTAATTGACAATCTTCCGCCAGAAAACAGACTGTTGGACGATACCGATCCCAACAAGTTCATCGCCAAGATGGGTGCTGAGGCATTGTACGATTTATTGGTGAAACTCGACCTCGACAAAGAATCCTTTGAATTGAGAGACAGAGCCAATAATGAGACTTCAGAGCAGAGAAAGCAGGAAATCCTGAAACGTCTGCATGTTTTCGAAGCTTTCAGAGACAGCCGTCGCCGCGCCGTGAACAAACCGGAATGGATGATTGTGAAGATTGTTCCCGTTATTCCGCCCGATTTGCGTCCTTTGGTGCCATTGGATGGTGGTCGTTTCGCCACTTCCGACTTGAACGAGTTGTATCGTAGAGTAATCATCCGTAACAACCGTCTGAAACGACTGATCGAAATCAAGGCTCCTGATGTGATTATGCGTAACGAGAAACGTATGTTGCAAGAAGCTGTCGATTCATTATTCGATAATTCAAGAAAATCAAATTCTGTCAAGACTGAATCCAACAGAGCACTGAAATCTCTGTCAGACAGTTTGAAAGGTAAACAAGGACGTTTCCGTCAGAACCTGCTGGGTAAGCGTGTCGACTATTCAGGTCGTTCGGTTATCGTGGTAGGTCCCGAACTGCACATGAACGAATGCGGTCTGCCGAAAGACATGGCTGCCGAGTTGTTCAAGCCGTTCATCATCAGACGAATCCTTGAAAGAGGCATTGCCAAGACTGTGAAATCCGCCAAGAAGGTGGTGGAACGCAAGGAACCCGTGATCTGGGAAATCCTGGAAAACATTCTGAAGGGTCACCCGGTATTGCTGAACCGTGCTCCTACCTTGCACCGTCTGGGTATCCAGGCCTTCCAGCCCAAGCTGGTTGAAGGTAAGGCTATCCGTCTGCACCCCTTGTGCTGTACCGCTTTCAACGCCGACTTCGACGGTGACCAGATGGCTGTTCACGTTCCCCTTGGAAACGCCGCTGTTTTGGAAGCCCAGATGTTGATGCTGGCCTCCCACAACATTTTGAACCCCGCTAACGGTGCGCCTATTACCGTGCCTTCACAGGATATGGTATTGGGTCTGTATTATATCACCAAAGAATTACATTCAACCCCCGAAGAACCTGTGATGGGAGAGGGTAGAAAGTTCTACGCTCCCGAAGAGGTGCTGATCGCTTTCAACGAAAAGAAAGTGCATCTGAACGCTTGCATCAAGTGTCGTGTGGACCTCAAGGGTGACGGCAACATGGTGCTGACCGACACTACCGTGGGCCGTATCATCTTCAATCAGGTGGTGCCGAAAGGCTTCGGTTTCATCAACAAGCTTCTGACCAAGAAGTATCTGAGAGAAATCATCGGTGACGTGTTGGCTAAGTTTGGCAACGCTATTACTGCTAAGTTCTTGGACGATATCATGGGCATGGGCTTCCGCATGGCTTTCGAAGGCGGTCTGTCCTTCAACTTGGGCGATGTGATTATCCCCGCTGAGAAGAAGACCTTGATTCAGGAGGCTAATGCCGGTGTTGACGAAATCAACATGAACCTGAATATGGGTTTCATCACCGCCAACGAGCGTTACAACCAGGTGATAGACTTGTGGTCACAAACCAATGCCAAACTGACCAACATCCTGATGGAACAGATTGCCAAGGATCGTCAGGGCTTCAACAGTGTGTACATGATGTGCGACTCTGGAGCTCGTGGTTCTCGTGAGCAGATCCGTCAGCTGTCCGGTATGCGTGGTCTGATGGCCAAGCCTACCAAGTCAGGTGCTTCCGGTGGTGAGATTATTGAAAACCCGATTTTGTCAAACTTCAAGGAAGGTCTGTCCGTGCTGGAGTACTTCATCTCTACCCACGGTGCTCGTAAGGGTTTGGCCGATACCGCTTTGAAGACCGCTGACGCAGGTTATCTGACCCGTCGTTTGGTGGACGTATCACACGATGTGATCATCAGAGAGGTGGACTGCGGTACCCTGCGTGGTATGACCGTTTCCGCAGTGAAGAAGAACGAGACTATCGTCGAATCATTGTATGACAGAATGTTAGGTCGTGTTACCCTGCATGACATCTATCACCCGCTGACTGGCGAGTTGATTATCAAGGCAGGTGAAGAGCTGACCGAAGATATTTGCAAGATTATTGAGGAATCACCGATTGAGGAAGTGGAAATCCGTTCGGTGCCTACCTGCGAGTCGAAACACGGTATCTGCCAGAAGTGTTATGGTCGTAACCTGGCTACCGGCAAGATGGTTCAGATGGGTGAGGCCGTCGGTATTATTGCCGCACAGGCTATCGGTGAACCTGGTACCCAGTTGACCCTGCGTACATTCCACGTCGGTGGTGTGGCCGGTGGCGCTGCTGCTGATAAGCAGATTGATGCTCCTCATTCCGGTCAGTTGGTTATCGACGAGTTGCGTGCTATCGACAAAGGCGAATATTGCGAGGTTATCGGCCGTGCCGCTGAAATGAAGATTGTGGACTTGAAGACGGGCGTGGTACTGTATTCAGCCAACATTCCTTACGGTTCAAAACTGTACTTCAAGAATGGCGACATGGTGAACAAGGGCGATAAGATCGCTGAATGGGATCCTTACAACGCTGTTATCTTGTCTGACGTGGCTGGTACGATTCAGCTCAACGACTTTGTGGAAGGTGTGACCTTCCGCGTTGAGGTGGATGACCAGTCAGGTGTTCAGGATGCCGTGGTGATTGAAAGCCGTGTGAAGACCAAGAACCCGAGAATCTCCATTTTGGACGAGAACGACGACGTGCTCAGAACCTTCGACATTCCTGTCGGTGCCCGTTTGTCTGTGGGCAGTGGTCAGGAAATCGAAGCTGGTGAAGTGCTGGTTAAGATTCCGCGTGCCTTCGGTAAGGCAAGCGATATCACCGGTGGTCTGCCGCGTGTTCAGGAATTGTTCGAGGCTCGTGACACTTCCGATCCCGCTATCGTTTCCGAAATCGAAGGTTTCGTTTCCTTCGACAAGAAACTGAAACGTGGTAACAAGCGTGCTGTGAAGGTGACTTCACGTACGGGTGAGGAGAAGGAATACCTCATTCCGACTTCAAAACAGATTCTGGTACAGGAGAACGACTTCGTTCATGCCGGTACTCCGCTGTCCGATGGTGCGTTGACCCCGTCAAGCATCTTGAACATCAAGGGTGCCATGAAGGTTCAGGAATATATCATCAATGAGATTCAGGATGTGTATCGTATGCAGCAGGTGAAGATCAATGACAAGCACTTCGAGGTCATTGTTCGTCAGATGATGCGTAAGGTGGAAATCGAGAACCCGGGTGACACCAAGTTCCTCCAGGGCGAGTTGATCAACAAGATTGACTTCCAGGAAGAGAACGATATTATCTGGGAGAAGAAAGTGGTGGTTGATCCAGGTGACTCTACCGTATTCCAGAAAGGTCAGATCATCAATGCCAAGGCTTTGCGTGATGAGAACTCACTGCTGAAGCGTAAGGACATGAAGACCGTTGAGGTGCGTAATGCTCAGCCCGCTACTGGTAAACCCATTTTGCAGGGTATCACCAGAGCCGCTCTGCAGACCCGCAGCTTCATTTCCGCCGCATCCTTCCAGGAAACTCCAAAAGTGCTCACAGAAGCTGCTATTAACGCCAAGACCGATACTTTGGAAGGTATGAAGGAGAACGTTATCGTGGGTAACCTGATTCCTGCCGGTACAGGTCTGAAGAGCTATCAGAACATTCAGGTGGGTTCTATGGAAGAATATGAATCCTTGATGGCTTCCAAAGAGTAATAATTTTTAATGCTGAAACAATTATGGCAGAACAGAAAATCGATATCAATCTGAGTGAGGAAGTGGCCCAGGGTGTATATTCCAACCTGGCTATCATTACTCATTCCAATAACGAGTTTATCGTGGATTTCGCAGCCATGCTGCCGGGACTTCCCAAAGGTACTGTCAAGTCCCGTATCATCATGACCCCTCAGAACGCCAAACGTTTGTTGCATGCTTTGGCTGACAATGTGGCAAAGTTTGAGGAGAAGAACGGCGTGATCAAGGAAGGTCCGGTGGACACCATCCCGATGATGGGTGGCGGCTTGGCATAGTCATTCAACAGAAACTCAAAACTAAAAATCCCTCGGAGAAATCCGGGGGATTTTTTGTTATGTTGCGGAGGAAGAGGTATGATGTGGACGCGCCACAATGCGTATTCGAGCAAAAACTTCAAAAACAGGGGTAGCGTCAAAATTTATTAGGTGTTCCATGAAAAGATGAGTTATTAACATCAAGTTGTTAACAAAATACGAAAGTTATCAACAAAATGCTGTTTTTATTTGGTGGTATCAATTATTGTTTCTAATTTTGCTGTTTCATTTATTATAGAGAAGAAAAATAGAGATATAACAACAAAATAACAATAACTAAAAAAACACAATTATGAAAAAACTTTTATTCTTTCTGATGCTCACCTTGCTATGCATTCCGTGGGCAACACGTGCGCAAAACGCAGAATTTACTCTGTTTGAGGAGGAAACCGGTAATTTTGGCAACTATGCTTGCCCTGTTTGGGGCGATTATCTTGGCAAGGGGACTTGTGCGACCGAATTCATTATTCCCGCCGAATATCTCAATTTTTTGGAAGGGGCAAGATTTTCGAAAATGACATTTTATATTCATGAGTATTATCTTTCTAATTCTCCTCAGGTCAATGTAGCATGGAATGTGCCTTACAAGGTTTATCTTAGCGAAACAGAGGCCACCTCATTTCGAAACGTATCGGATACCATTGGACGAGCAAGTGCAACCTTGGTATTTTATGGGCGTTTGAATGCCAACAGAACTACTTCGGAGATGGCAGTCTTGTTCGATACACCGTATGAATACCACGGGGGTAATCTCGTTGTAGGATTCTGGCAAAGTGGTAGTAGTGAATCCTCTGGAGCCCCTGCGGCTGTTTCTTTTACATGCGGGTTGGTGGAAGACACTGTTTACTGGGTCGGATACACTGAAAACTGGGAAGGATACGATTGTAGCAACTGTGCATACTGTAATAACTGTGAACCCCTTTTCAACTTTTCGGTGGGCACGATGATTCCCAAAATAACCTTCGACTACACTGGACTTTCATGCCCTAAACCCAGAGACCTACAAGTTACTTATTTACCTGGTTCCACAACCGCACAGATAAGTTGGGTTTCTGATGCCAACGTTTTTGAAATCGATGTGAATGGGGTCACCTATAATTATGGTGATGCTTCTACAAACTCTAAACACAGCTTCAACCTTAACATTGATCCCGGAACGGAATACAGCGTGAAGGTGAAGGCCCACTGTAATGGACAACAGGACGAGAGCGGCTGGTCCCTTCCTCTTGCCTTCTTCACTGCCCCGCAGTGCGAAGTTACACTTGAACTTAGCTCAAACTCCATTTCTGGATGGGCGTTAGATTCTATTGAAGTATGGGATAACACCAATAACCGGAGTCTTGGATTTTTTAAACACAGAGGAACCACTCCTTCGACATTTGAAAAAGAAACCTATACAGTTCCTGTTAGCGAAGGTCAAGATATTTCATTCAGGTTCCCGAACGGATATCTTATGTATCCACAACAATGTTCATGGATTATCATAGCTCCTACGGGTGATACCATTGCCCAAAAAGATCATCAGGACGATTTTACAGGTAGTGTAATTGCCAATTATAATGTAAGCTGCTCTGCCTGTTTCGTTACCATTGAGCTTAACGATCCGGATAATGATGACTGGAATGGCAATGCCATTGGTATAATTGACCGGACCATTGATTGGAACGAAATCTACGCTTCGGTAACGCCCAGTGATAATGACACCGTCCGTGTCCTGAACGGGCATTCTCTCGATTTTATATGGATGGACGGAAACAACGATAATTCCAATTCTCATCTTACGCAATATTCCTGGACTATCAAAGATGCGGGTGGAAATATCATTACCCGAGGCTCTGATGCCAGCCACTTTACCAACCGGGAGCAAATACAGGATTACACCGTGGATTGCTTTGCCACACCAGCGCCACAACCGTGTGAAATCACGCTTTATCTTACCGATCTTTATGGTGACAGTTGGAATGGTGCTTACATCAGTTTGGTGGATAATCAAACAGGAAACACATTGCGAACCTTTACCAATGGAGATCTTGATGGTACCAGTGGACTGAACCAAAACGAAACGAACACCTTTATATATCCTGTTTCCGATGGACAGAATCTGTCATTTGTATGGGGAGCTGACGGAGGATTTAAGGGAGAATGTTCATGGGTTATCATTGGTACAAAGGGTGATACAATATCCCATGCCTGGGGTTCCGCCTATAACGAGGGAGGTGTTATTGACACCTATCTAGTGAACTGTTCAACCACGCCAACACCTCCAACACCTCCAACCTGCGAGGCACCGGTGCTGACCGCGGATGTGACCGCCACCTCGGCACGCATCAGCTGGAATGGCGATGTGAACACTACCACTTGGCAGTTTGCCTGGGAAGGTGACTTGAATTATATAGAAGATTTGCAAGAAAATTATAATAATTTTGGTGGATTAAATCCTGAAACCACACACAGTATAATGGTACGCGCTATATGCAACGGAACGGACACCAGCGCATGGAGCTCGATCAACTTCACCACCTCCCGGGCTGAGGCCGTTGGCGATGCTTGGGGTGAAGACTTTGAAGCCCAATATCCCAATTGGCAATACGCCTCTTACAACCAAACCAACAGATGGGTATATGGTACAGCTGCCAGCAATGGCGGATCAAAAGGTCTGTATATTTCCAACGATTACGGCACCACCAATGCGTATACTAATACTTCAACATCTACTGGATATGTCTATAAACCCTTGTACTTCACCCAGGATAAATACACTTTTGAATATGATTGGAAATGTGTTGGTGAATCCTCTTGGGATTACTTCAGAGTTTTGTTATCTCCGAGTAATGTATATTTAAATTCTGGAACATTATATTCCGGATTGTCATCCACTTCCACTCCCACCAATTGGATTGCCGTGGGTACCTATCATAGTGGGAAAAGCAGCTGGCAAAGAGAGTCTGTTGTGGTTGATGTACCGGCTGACGGCAATTATAACTTGGTGATTCTGTGGCATAATGATAATAGTGGTGGTACTAATCCTCCTGCTGCTATTGACAACTTCAGCATTACCCGCGTGACCTGTCCGTATGAGGTGACCGGTCTCGCTGTGGCAGATGAGCCCGCGATAACTGGAAGCACTGCCACCGTGAAATGGAACAAAGGCGGTGCCACACAATGGCAGCTGGCTTATTCTACCAATAGTACTTTCCCTGATACGGTTACAACAACTACTACCGTCAATGATTCCATTGCCAACCTGACCGGATTGCAAGGCAGCAGCACGTATTATGTCAAGGTGCGCGTTTATTGCGGCGGCAGCGATTATGGTGCTTGGAGCAATGCGATTTCATTTGCTACCGCTTGTGGTGTGATAGATGTTTCGAATGAGCCTTATGTTGAAGGTTTTGAAAATGTTGGCAGTACTGGACATGGTAATTTGCCTTTATGTTGGACACAACCTGTCTCTGGTACCTCAACAAGTAATTATTTAGGCGCTTATAATTATACGGTACATAATGGAAATAATTGTCTACGATTCAATTATTCGACTCCTACTGGTAATTATGCCATGCTTCCTGCTTTTGCTGATCTCAATACCTTGTACATGAAATTCTGGCATAGACCAGAAAGCAATACTAATTCATCTTGCGGTACATTATATATTGGTTATGTCACTGACGCAAATGACATGTCCACATTTGTTCCGTTGAAGACAATTGAATATTCAAGTGTCACAACGACATATACCGAGGAAAAGATATATTTTAACACAGCACCAGCTGATGCACGTATTGTGTTCAAGCATGTGGCCAATACTTCAAATTGGTACTGGCATGTGGATGATGTGACTATTGATAAGATACCCAGTTGTTTTGAACCGGAGAATGTGACCATCAGTAACATGACCTCCAATACGCTCACCATCAAATGGACCATTCCGAATGGCCAGCCAAATGCCACCTACATTATCAAGCATGGCGACGAAGTGATTGGAACCACAAATGTCAATGACACCGTATATACCATCACAGGCCTCGATGTCGCTACCAACTATGCTGCGGGCTATTATTCTATTACCGCTGATTGCGGTGGAGATGGTCCTTCTGAAATTATAGTTTTGCCAGCGTTCACTACGCTTTGTGCGGGTGTGGATTCTTACTCCACCAACTTTGATGAAATGGCTGCAAACGGAACTCCGGACTGCTGGACTGTGATATCTGGTATTCCAGGCAATAATGGAATATGTGTTTACCCCAATGGCTCTTCTACCTATTCAAATACTGCGCCCAACTGCTTACGTTTTTACGGCTCGACCAATAACCTGATAGTCACTCCGCCACTTACGGTTGAGGCCAATACCATGCAGGTGAAATTCAATGCCAAGGCTGGTGGTAATTACGCTTCATACGGCAATATGGAGGTAGGTTATCTTACCAATCTGTTTGATGCTTCTACGTTTGTGGCTGTGCGTACACTTAGCTATAGCGATTACCAGAGTTACACTCAGGTAACGGTGCCAATGGCTTCGGCTCCTGACGGTGCTATCATAGCATTCCGCCATCAGCCCACTTATTCTACGTATTCTTGGTACATTGACGATGTGGTCATTGAGGCGTTGCCCAACTGTATTGAACCACAAAATGTTGAAGTCAGCAGCATAACGCTCAACTCTGCTACTATCAGCTGGACTTCGACCAACGATGCCTCCACCACATACACTATTAAGCATGGTGATGAGGTGGTCGGAACTACTGAGCAAGGTATCACCCGCTATACGATTACGGGTCTCACTGCCGAAACCAACTACGCCGCTGGTTACTTTACTGTCACAGCCAATTGCGGCGCAAATGACCATTCCGAAGCAGTCAATGTTCCTGCCTTCTACACAGGTTACTGCCAGCCTACACCCACAAGTGTTGATGGTGGCAATGGTGCAATTACAAATGTATCTTTCGGTACAGGTAATGACATCGTAAACAACAGCAACCATCCTACATCCTCACCATTCTACGGGAATTACAGTGTATTAGCTGGAGCCGTGGCTGCTGGTACAACAGCCGATATCAAGGTTACATATTCTACATCATCTTATAAATATACTACAATAATTTGGGTTGATTGGAACAATAACCTCACATTTGAAGGGTCGGAAGTAGTATTTGCAGGTGATGCAACCACTTCAAGCGGTGTTAACACATTCTCTTTTGACATTCCTGCCAATACAACGGTAGGCGATTACCGTATGCGTATTGCCGGTGCTGATTCATACTATGATTCATACAATACTATGGTTACTGCGGTCAATGCAAATCCATGTCCGCAAAATCAAACTTATTGTGTTGTTCATGATTATACTTTGCGTGTGACCGAAGCACCGAGCTGTATGCCCGTTACAAATCTTAGAGTTCTCGCAACAGAACCTCATGATGTCAATTTGACATGGACTCATGGTGGTAACGAGACCGTATGGGACGTCTATATCACTACCAGCGATGTGGCTCCTACAGCTGAAACCACTCCCTCTGTCGGAAACACCCCCAATGATCATCCTTGGTTTGGCGCTCTCCACCTCACCGCTGCCACCCATTATTACGCCTACGTGCGTGCCCGTTGCAGCGACGAAGATCGCAGTGACTGGAGCCAAGCTGTTGAATTCACCACTGCGTGCGAAGCTGTTACCACCTTCCCGTGGAGCGAAAAGTTCGAGGGATATAATTCTGGAAATTTCAGCAATATATGTTGGGTGAATGAGCATATCTCAGGCAGTGGATCTAAAATCTTTGAAGTATACTCTGGTACAAATGGTACTAACTCAACAAAACAACTCAGCTTACCAGATATGTCCAGTGGAACCCTAACCAAACTGCGTTTGCCTGAAATGGAATTCACGCCGGGTTCTCTTTATGAGTTTGTCATTGATGTATATCGCAATGCAAGTGGAACCTCTTCTACCTCAGAAGGTGTAAGGGTATACGCCAGCACCGATGGTGAGATAGAAAATGCCACCCAGTTGGGCTTCCTTTACCGTAACTTTACACAGACTGACAGTAATGTGGTTACCGCTGAAAACGCTTCCGGATGGTACACTTATACCTTTGACATTCCTACCAATGCCAGATATATTGTGTTGCGTGGTGAAAGTAAATATGGCAGTGCTACTTATATGGACAACTTCGTGATTCGTGAGAAACCGTCATGCTTCCCACCCGTAATTGCCGAAGTTGACCCTGCCAATGTCACAAACCATACAGCTACCCTCAGCTGGACTGCCGGAGGAAACGAATCGCTCTGGAGAATTGCCTATAAAAACACCAATTTCGATCCTACCAATGAGGAAGAATTGGCCACAGCTACTGTCGTTACCGCCACAAGCAATCCTACCACACTGCAAAACTTGACGGCATCAACTACTTACTATGTATATATGCAATCTAACTGCGGTACTGAACAAGCTCCCGCCTATAGTGCCGACTGGAGTTCTGTCCAGACCTTCAATACCGCCTGCGAAGCGATCACCTCTTTCCCATGGAATGAGACTTTCGAGAACTACTCTGCTAGTAGTTCCGGTATTACTTTCAATGTTCCTTGTTGGGTAAATGAACATATCTCAGGTAATGGTTCTTATTTCTTCGAAATGTACTCTGGTACTAATGGTACAAACTCAACAAAACAGCTCAGACTGCGTGACATGTCCGATGGAACCCTAACCAAACTGCGCTTGCCCGAAATGACACTTGCTGGTGGCACTGATTATCAGTTTGTTATTGATGTGTACCGTAATGTAAGTGGAAGCAGTTATACCTCAGAAGGTGTCAGAGTTTATGCCAGCACCGATGGCGAAATCAATGGTGCCACCGAGTTAGGCTTCTTATACCGTAACTATACACAAACTGATGGTAATGTAGTCGTGGCTGAAAATGCCCAAGGATGGTATACTTATGAGTTCCCGATTCCTTTCAGCGGTACCTGCTATATTATCCTGCGCGGTGAAAGCCAATATGGTAGTTCTACTTACATGGACAACTTTATTGTTGAGCAAGTTCCCACATGCAAGAGACCCTCGTCTATTGCCAAGGATGCCACTACCGCACATACCGCCACTCTGCATTGGACCAACGGTGATGCCAACCAGAACGCTTGGCAGCTTGCCTACTCCACCGATGCCAATTTCAATCCCGACACGGTTGCGGCTCCCGTTGATGTGATAACCAATCCCGCCACCATTAACGGTTTGGCAGCCAGCACTACCTATTACGCCTACGTGCGCGCCAACTGCGGCAATGGCGACTATAGCGCTTGGAGCAAAACCAAGGTTAGCTTCACCACCCTCGCCGGCAACGCCGTTCCGACAAACTTGGCCTACGATGTCAACAGCCTTACCAGCAGCAGCGTGATCGTGAGCTGGACAGGCGTGGCTACCAACGATCTGCATGAAAGCTACGAACTGTATATCTCCACCCAGAGCACCAGACCTGAACCGTTGAATAACGACAGTTTGATTACCGGTATCATGGATTCAAGGAGTCAGTTAACAGGTTTGAATCCTGAAACTACCTATTATGTGTGGGTACGCGACAATTGCGGTGCTGATGGTTACAGCGCATGGAGCTCCTCCATCAACTTTACTACAAGCAGCAACTGCCAGACTCCTGACGGCTTGACGGTAGGCGAAGTGACCGCCTATACCGCAGTGCTGAGATGGGCCACTTACGGTCTTTCTGAGTTCAACCTGCGTTACAAAGCTGAAGCTGATAATGACTGGACCGTTATAAACGCTGTGTCCTCTCCCTTCACATTCACCGGACTGGCCGCCAATACCGTTTACCAGGTGCAGGTGCAGGCAGCATGCAACACCGAAGCTTGGTCCACCGTGTTGAACTTCAAAACTGAATGTGGAGCCATCACCATCACCGAGCAAAATATTTATACAGAAGATTTTGAAAGCCCTGTTGTGACAGCTACATACAACAGTAGCGAGGCTGACATTACCGTACCCGATTGCTGGGATAATTATCATAACAGTGCTACTACATCATCAACAGCATATTACAAACCTCATCTCATTAAAAACGATGCTGGAACATCGTATAATTTCAGTTCTCCTGCCAGCCAAGTACTATTCTTTTATGGCAACGGCAATGGCTATGCAGCGCTTCCAGAGTTTACCAATGACATTAACACCTTGCAGATCAGCTTCAAATGGGCTATCGAAAACAAGAGTTATGGAACTCTTAAATTAGGTTATATCACCAATGCAGACGATGGAAGCTACAACACTTTCCGAACCATCAGAAGTTATCCTGGAAGTTCAGCCACAGCCGCAAAAACCATGCAGCAGGCCAATTTATACCTATACAATGTACCTGATTCAGCAGCCCGTTTGGTATTTTGTTGGAATTACAGCAGCAATTGGTATTGCAACATCGATGACATCGAGGTATCTTTAGCCCCCACTTGTCCTCCTTTACTCAGTATGGGAGCCACGGCACCAGATCCGCACACCATTGGTGCGTTATGGTTGCATACTGAAGGCGTTGAACCCAATAATTACTCTATGCGTTATGGCATTGTTAGTGATCCCGAACAGTACATTGGTGGCTCAACTATTGATAGTCAATATTGTATCATCAACAACCTGTATAGCGACTCGCTGTATTACATCCATGTGAGAGCTAATTGCGGTGGCAATGATTATAGTGAGTGGACGACCGTTAGCCAGCGTACCCCTGTAGGCAGCTGCGCTACCGTCACCAACCTCCATGTGGATTTGACCGGCAATGGTACCAATTCCGCTATCATCTCCTGGAATTCTAGCGAAAGCACTACCGCCGATGTATATGACATCCATGTGAGCACCACACCGGTAAGAGACCTTTCCACTTTGGAAAATGGCAACTGCGAGTTCCCGCAAGCAACCCGTGACACTACATTTGAATTACCCAATAACACCTATCCTAATTTTGCATTGACACCCAACACCACTTACTATGTGTATGTGCGTACCCAATGCGACATGAACGATGGCAATAGCGACTGGGCTGAAACTACGTTTACCACGCTTTCCGCTTGCCGTGTGCCGGTAAATGCCAGCGTAAGCTTGACCAGCAAAATGTTAGCTACTGTTACTTGGGAAAGTGGTGACACTACCCAGGCTGGCAATTACATGTTATTCTTTGCCGATCAGGAAATGAGCGCGCAGGATTTTGAAAATGCACAAGCTCATGTCTCCAATTTGCAAAACACTTCGTATTCTTTCTCTGGAAGTTATGCCCAGACCCAATACGTATATGTGGCCAACAACTGTGGCAACGAGGGTAACAGTCCGTATGCCTCCGCAGGTTCAGTCACCTTCCCCGCTGCATGTCCGCCAGTTCAGAACGTAACGGTCAGCAACATCACCGCCAATACCGTCCAGCTCTCTTGGAACCGTGGCGAATGGGGTGAAGAGACCCAGTGGAACATTGTCAGATACAAAAATGGTGTCCAAGAGGAAGAAAGAGTTGTGACAGATACTGTAGTCACCATCTTTGGTTTGGATGCAGCGACAGCCTACGAGTTCAAAGTGCAGGCCAAGTGTGACGACAACCAATTCTCCATCCTTTCACCCGCTTCTGCCGTGACCACTGCCGCTACTCCGGACGCTTGCTATACAGTGGCCAACAGTACCACTGCTGCCACCACGAATTCATATACTCCTGTTTATGGATTTTATTGTGACAACCAACAAAGAACACAATCCATCTATCCTGCTTCCCTGCTCACTGAGATAGAGGGCAAAACAATTACAGGCTTGAAGTATTATGTAGCATCAGGAAGCAGTAACAATGGTACTCGTAATTGGGAAACAAAGAACTTCACGGTTAGATTAGCTACGGTCAATGAGGACAATTTATCTTCTGGTTTTGTTACTCCCGACAACTACATCACCGTATATACGGGTACACTGAGTGCCAGTACAGCTACAGGCATGGAAATTACTTTCAATGGTCCAGCTGCATTCACCTACACGGGTGGCAATCTTCTCGTTGAATTTGAATTGCCTGTAGCAGATGATTATGTGTCCTGCTATTTCAATGGTATAAGTAGCACTGGTGGTAGTAGATATGCAACGGGTAGTTCTTACGCAACGGTAACAGGTACTGTACAGAATTTCCTCCCGAAGGTTGACTTCTGCACCGCACCAAGCACTTGTCCTGCTGTAACCAACTTGGCCGCCAGCGATATCACCACTAATAGCGCGCATATCAGCTGGATGCCGGGTAGCAGCGAAACCCAGTGGAACTACCTGTACAGCGCAACGGAAATGTCTGAGATGGATCTCTTCGTTTCCGACTGGAACAGAGTAAATGACATCAATCTTGACCTGGACAATCTGACTGCCAACACCACCTATTATGTATATGTATATCCCGTAATGATAGACAGTGACGCTTGTTGGAACAATATGCGTCACACCTCTTTCACCACGGATGCCATTGCTGCTGAATATACAGTTCACTTCAATGCCGGTACGGGTATCTGTGCAGACACCGCAGCGACAGGCAGCAGCATCACTTTGCCGTATGCTGCCGCTTCCAATATTTGCGCTTCTCAAGCTTGGGTATTCGTTGGCTGGAGCGAAACAGAGGTGACCGAAACCACCACTGCTCCTACTTTGGTAAGCAATCCTTATATCCCCATTGCCGACATTACACTGTATGCCGTTTATCGTAAGACGGAGCAGGATGAGGCAAGCAATGCAACTATTAGCTACAACAAAGTAACTGAAAATCCTGTTGACTGGACTGGCGATTACCTCATTGTTTGTGAAAACAAAAATGTGGCTTTCAACGGTGGTTTGACCACTTTGGATGCTGTGGGCAACACAATTGCCGTGACTATCAACAACGGAGTCATTGCTTCTACTCAAATTACTGACGCCGCCAAATTTACCATGGCACCAGCAACTCAGGGATATTCCATTATGTCGGCAAGTGGTAAATATATTGGCAACACCAGCGTAAATAATGGTTTGTATGCATCAGACCTTCCAACCTCCAATACTATCTTAATTGATAATAATGGGAATGCTGATATCTATGGTATAGGTGGTGCTCATCTTCGTTATAATGCTGCTTCTGATCAAACTCGATTCCGTTATTACAAGTCAGACTCATACACTGCACAGCAAGCTATTCAATTATATGTTGCTGTTGCCAATAGCGTGACTACCTACGCCACCTCTCCCGTTTGTTTGGAGACGGTGAGCACTCCGACCTTCTCACTCCAAGAAGGTTCCCACATTGGCGCACAGCGTGTGGAAATCAGTTGTGCAACCAATGACGCCACCATCTATTACACTCTCGATGGAAGCGAACCTACTGCAAACGCTACGGAATACACCAATCCAATCCTGATTAGCACACCTACCACTTTGAAAGCCATTGCGGTGAAGGAGGGTATGAACAATAGTGAGGTGGCTACCGCAACTTACACGATCCTGCGTCCTTATATCAATCTGTCTGTAATAGGTATTGAGATGGATGCGGATGAACATGAGGGAAGCGTTGTTCTGGCTACAGAAAATCTGTCGACAACAGATACAAACAGTTTTGCTATCCAGTTCTACGATGCTGACACTGTGGAAACTACCGACACTCCCGATTGGTTGTTATTCGATAATTTCACCAATGGTCCTGAAGCCATCGAGTTGTACTTCCTGATGGATAGAAATACCACTTCCGAGCCTCGTGTGGCCTATATGAAAGTTTACTCGATTCCGGATGGAGTATATTCCGACTTGCTTACCATTAAGCAAAAGGCACCTAATACCCTTACCTTTGTGGCGGGTAACAGCGGTACTTGCAACGTTCAGCAACTTGTGAGTGGCACATTCGATTTGTCGAATGTAACCGCTGTTCCTTCCGATGAGTGTTTAGCTCAGAACTGGACTTTCGCCGGTTGGAGTGAGACCTCAGTGGCCGAAACCACCACCGCTCCTGTTTTGGTGAGCAGTCCTTACGCTCCTGATGCTGACGTTACACTGTATGCCGTTTATCAGAAGATGGAGCAGGGTGAAACCAGTGCCACGACTCCCGCAGGTACTTGGGAGAAAGCTACTTCTATCGCAGTAGGCGACCAGGTGATTCTGGTTTGTGAGAGTACTAATGGTAAAAGAGAGATGAGTAGCTACAACTCTACCGCTTCTACCCCCTATGGTGTTGTAGAAGCTTATACTACTACACCGGTAGGTTTGTATCCGCTTACGGTAGAAGCCGGTTCTGTGGCAGGTGAGGAATCATTCGCATTTAAAACCAATGAAAATGATTATTTAGCTTATTCAGGTAATAGTAATAGTCTGAATAAAAATGCTAATGTAGTTGCTGCTTCTTCATGGACTGTTGAATTTGACAACAGTGGAAATGCAACTATTTCCAATGGCAATACAAGTGCTCGTAAAATCAAATATAATTCGAGTAGTCCTCGTTTCGCTTGTTATACATCTAATCAGACTGCTATCCAGCTGTACAAATATGTGACATCGACAGCTCCAGCGGCAATCACATACAACAGCAATCCTGAATGTGTTGTGGCAACTTACACCATCACTTACATGGATGGAGATGAGGAATATGAGTCAGCTACGTTCGCATACGGTGAGACTGTAACTCCGATGGATGCACCCACCAAAGCTGGTTATACCTTCATCGGCTGGAATCCTGAAGAGCCTGCTACCATGCCCGACAGCAACATGACTGTTTATGCTCAGTGGCAGATCAACAAATATCAGCTGACCATCAATTATTTCTATTATGAAAATGGAACGGCTACAGCAGCTCCCAGCTTCATCGACTCATTGAGTAATGGCGAGAGCTACAGCGTGGTGTCACCCACAGTGCGAGGCTTTGATCCCACCATCGATACTGTTCGCGGTGTCATGGGTACAGAAGACATCACAGTAAGAGTGGATTACATCCCACAAGTATATCAGGTGACCCTGAACACGATGGGTGGTACGCTGCTGAACGGATTCACAAGTGATACTGTTCACGTATTTGGCGAAGTCTTTTTGTTGCCAACTGCTAATGATATTGTACGTGAAGGCTATAGCTTTGGAGGATGGTACTACAATGCTGATTACTCTGATAATCCAAGGACTGTCATCCCGAACGTGGCTTCTGGCGACGATGTCCTGTATGCAAAATGGGATATCAACAGCTACATCATCACTTATTTGGATGGCGACGAGGTATTAGGTGTGGATACCGTTGAATATGGTGCAACGGTGACTCCGATGGCCGACCAGACCAAGGAAGGTTACACCTTCACCGGTTGGAATCCCGAACTGCCCACAACTATGCCTGCCCATGATTTGAGAGCTATCGCACAATGGAGTGTCAATAGCTACAAAGTCACTATTAATCAGGTACCTGGCGGTGTCGTTATGATTATACCTGAAGGTTCCGCAGTCGCCACCACCATTGGTGACTCCCTTGAGTTTAACACAAGGGTAAGACTCGATGTGTTAGTCCGTGACGGTTATACTTTCGGTAATTACGTAGTTACCGATGCCGAAGGTTCCCCCATTGAGATTACGAACAACGAGTTTACTATGCCTGCCAACGATGTGAATGTAACTGCTACCTTCACGTTGAACACTTACACTGTGACTGCTACGGTTGATCCCGAAAATGCAGGTACGGTAAGTGGTGCAGGTACCTTCGACTATAACACCGAAGTGAGCTTGACCGCTACACCAGCTACCGGTTACAGCTTCGACCACTGGCAGAATATGAACATTATGACCTACGAAGCTACCGAGACAGCCAACCCGCTCATCTTCACCTTGACTACGGATACCGCTTACAAAGCATTCTTCAGCCTGATTGATTATGAGCTTGTTTATATGAATGGTGAAGACTTGTATGAAACCGTTACATATAACTATGGTCAGACTATTGACCCGATGAGTGCTCCTGTGAAAGAAGGTTACACCTTCATCGGCTGGAATCCTGAAGAGCCTGCTGTAATGCCGGCACATAATGATACATTGTATGCTCAATGGCAGGTCAACAACTACACTATCACTTATATGGATGGTAACTACACCTTGCATGTGGACACCTTCGCCTACGGCGCAAACGTGACTGCGTATGCTAATCCTACCAGTGTGGGTCACACCTTCAGTGGATGGGATGGTGAAATTCCCGCTACCATGCCGGCCAACGACTTGACCGTTCATGCTCAGTGGACTGTCAACAGCTACGATATCACGATTAACCAGGTAACTGGCGGTACGATTACGGTGACAGTGGAAGGCGCCACAGCTGGCACCATTACCAATACCACCGCTAATTATGACGCTTTGGTACAGTTGAGCGCAACTGCTGCCGATGGATACACTTTCAGTACTTTCGTGGTGACGACCGCTTCTGGCGAAACCATCGAGACTCCGAACAACAGCTTTGTGATGCCAGCTAACGACGTGACGGTGACTGCCAATTTCACATTGAATACCTACACAGTAACGGCTACTGCCAACCCTGTAAACGCTGGTACGGTAAACGGTGCTGGTACTTACAACTATGGTAGTGATGTGGAAATGAGAGCCGAAGCTGCTGACGGATACCTCTTCAGCAACTGGACTAACGCTCAAGGTGCCGTAGTCAGCACAGACGCTATCTTTGACTTCGAGATCACCAATGACACCGCATTCACCGCTAACTTCACCGTTATGGGTGTTGTGGCTACCCCGACCTTCAGTCCTGTCGAAGGCACATATTATGACGCGCAGAGCGTAACATTAGAATGTACTACAACAGGTGCTATCATCCACTATACTACAGATGGTACAACACCTACTGAGGCATCAGCAATCTACAGTACACCTATTGCTCTTACCCTTGGTGACACTACCGTTATCAAGGCTATTGCCATGATGGAAAATATGACCAACAGTGAAATGGCTACCGCAACATATATCTTACTGCCGATGTATGATGTCACCATCTCTGATAATATTGAACATGGTACAGTAAGAGCAAATGTGGTTCGCGCTGCCGCAGGTGCTACCGTGAGACTGACGGCTACTGCTGACGAAGGTTACCACTTCGGCGAATGGAATGTGACGACTGCCACCAGTACGGTAGAAGTTGCGTCAGACAATAGTTTCATTATGCCTGACGGAAATGTGACAATTGCCGCTACATTTGTGGCCAATGAGTACACCATTACCTACATGGTTGACAATACTGTATATGATGTTGACACCTTCGCCTTTGGTACTACCATCACGCTCGTTGACAATCCGAGCAAGGAAGGATACAGCTTCACTGGCTGGAATCCTGCCCTGCCGACGACCATGCCTGCGGAAGACCTGACCGTCAACGCTCAGTGGACTATCAACAACTACACCATCACCTACATGGTTGATAATACTGTATATGATGTTGACACCTTCGCATACGGCACCACTATCACGCTTGTTGACAATCCAAGCAAGGAAGGCTACAGCTTCAATGGTTGGAATCCCGCACTGCCGACGACCATGCCTGCCGAAGACCTGACTGTCAACGCTCAGTGGACTGCCAACGAATACACCATTACCTACATGGTTGATAATACTGTATATGATGTTGACACCTTCGCATACGGCACCACTATCACGCTTGTTGACAATCCAAGCAAGGAAGGTTACAGCTTCAATGGTTGGGATCCCACTCTGCCGACGACCATGCCTGCAGAAGACCTGACCGTCAACGCTCAGTGGACTGCCAACGAATACACCATCACCTACATGGTTGATAATACTGTATATGATGTTGACACCTTCGCATACGGCACCATTATCACGCTTGTTGACAATCCGAGCAAGGAAGGTTACAGCTTCAATGGTTGGAATCCCGCACTGCCGACGACCATGCCTGCCGAAGACCTGACCGTTAATGCACAGTGGACTATCAACAGCTACGACATCACCATCAACCAGGTGACTGGCGGTACGATTACCGTAAGCTTTGGCGATGCAGGCTCAGCAACAGCTGGCACCAGCACCACGACCAACACCACCGCAGATTATAACACTTGGATCAATCTCTCCGTAGAGACCCTTGACGGTTATACCTTCGGTGACTTTGTGGTGACCACCGCAGATGGAACTCCTATCGAGACTCCGAACAACGGCTTTATCATGCCGGCCGTGACCGCTACCTTCAGTGTCAACGACTACACCATCACTTACATGGATGGTAACGATGTACTTGATGTTGATACCTTCGCCTTTGGCGCAACTATCATTCCGATTGCCAACCCGACACAAGAGGGTTATACCTTCGCAGGTTGGGATCCCGCACTGCCTACTACTATGCCGGCCAACGACTTGACCGTTAATGCTCAGTGGACTATCAACAGCTACGACATCACAATCAACCAGGTGACTGGCGGTACGATAACCGTAAGCTTTGGCGATGCAGGTTCAGCAACAGCTGGCACCAGCACCACGACCAGCGCCACTGCAGATTATAACACTTGGATCAATCTCTCTGTAGAGACCCTTGACGGTTATACCTTCGGTGACTTTGTGGTGACCACCGCAGATGGAACTCCTATCGAGACTCCGAACAACGGCTTTATCATGCCGGCC